>VGID01000056.1 GCA_016868035.1 Betaproteobacteria bacterium
TGTGGTCTTCTCTTTCATGGGTGGCGTCTCCTTTCACCCCGGCGCTAACCGGGCGTTGGTTGAAGTCAAGCTTCCAACCGAAAGGCTACGCCGCCTTCCTCATTTACACACTTTTTGATCTTACCTCGCGTCCTTCTCGTCCACCCTGGCGCCCTGCGCGGCAGCGCTGCCTGTGATCGCGGCTGACACCACCGTAAGCGAACCCGCCTTGAGGAAAGAACGGCGGCCGGAATTGATACGGTCTTGCTTCATTTGACTGGGCTATGCACGCTTGAAAATAAAATTGCTGCAGCGCCATCATAAAGAACGAACCTGCCGAATGGGCGCGACAGCAACTAATTGTCCATCGAACGCGCACCCGCGCAACCCGTTCCGCGGCGCATGATCAAGGACCTCACGTGCCTTTTCAAGGTCTCGCGCGTCGGCCGATAGGCACCGAAGATTCGTGCTCGTGCTCGCGCACAATGCCGGCGCCGCGCTTTTGCCGGTGAGCGTGGTGGTGCTAAACTTCATCTTTTTCGCTCAGGCCAGGAACTAAATGCTGTCCAGCCTCACCGCGCACCCGCTTGTCACACGCGCGAGCCAGTTCTACCAGCTCACCAAGCCGCGCGTGGTCTCGCTCATCGTGTTCACTGCGGTGATCGGCATGTTTCTCGCCACGCCCGGAATGGTGCCGCTGCAGGTGCTCCTGGCCGGCACGCTGGGCATCGCGCTCACCGCGGGCGCCGCGGCTGCGGTCAATTGCCTCGTCGAGCAGAAGCTCGATGCGCGGATGGCGCGCACCCGCGGGCGGCCCCTGCCGCGCGGGCAGGTGACCTCGCTGCAGACGCTCTTGTTTGCCGGCGTGGTCGGCGGCGCCGGGCTCACCGTGCTCTACCAGTGGGTGAACGCGCTCACCATGTGGCTCACGCTCGCCACGTTCGTGGGCTACGCGATCGTCTATACCGTGATCCTCAAGCCGATGACCCCGCAGAACATCGTGATCGGCGGCGCCTCCGGCGCCATGCCCCCGGTGCTGGGGTGGGCCGCGGTGACCGGGGAGATCGCCCCGGAGGCGCTGCTGCTGTTCCTTATCATCTTCGCGTGGACGCCGCCGCACTTCTGGGCGCTCGCGCTCTACCGCAAGCACGAATACGCGCAAGCGGGCGTGCCGATGCTGCCGGTGACGCATGGCGACAAGTTCACCCGGCTGCATGTCCTGCTCTACACCGTGATCCTTTCCGCCGTGACGCTCCTGCCGTTCGTGATCCGCATGAGCGGCGCGATCTACCTTGCGTCCGTGCTGGTACTCAACGCGGTGTTCCTGTGGTATGCGGTCCGGATCTACGTCGCCTATACGGATCATCTCGCGCGGCGCGCATTCCGCTACTCGATCGTGTATCTCACCGCGCTGTTCGCAGCGCTGCTCGCCGACCATTACATCCGCATTCCGCTGTAACCTTCGCAGCGCCGCGCCGGACTTGAGATTCCTCGCCGCAGCCGGTTTTGTCCTTCTGATCGCCGCCGCGGGTTGCGGCGAGAGAACGCAGGCGCACAAGTTCAGGCTCACCGACATCAGCGGGGCGCCCTTCGGGGCGGAGTTCAGCCTGACCGACCACAACGGGCAGCCGCGCACGCTCTCCGACTTCAAGGGCAAGGTCGTTACCGTGTTCTTCGGTTTCACGCACTGCCCGGACGTGTGCCCCACCGCCCTCGCGGAGATGGCGCAGGTGGTGCGCGAACTGGGGTCCGACGCCGGAAGAGTGCAGGTGCTGTTCGTCACCGTGGACCCGGAGCGCGACACCCCGGATGTGCTCAAGCGCTACGTGCCCTCGTTCCATCCCGATTTTCTCGGCCTGCACGGGGATGCCGAGGCCATCGCGCGCACCGCGAAGGAGTTCAAGGTGTTCCATCAGAAACAGCCGGTTTCCGGGGGCGGCTACAGTGTGGATCACACCGCGGCCACCTACATCTACGACACGCAGGGGCGGCTACGCCTGTTCGCCGGGTACGGCCAGGGCGGAGCGGCGCTCGTGCACGACATCCGCATCCTGCTCGCGCAACGGTAGGCGCGGGCGCGGATCCCGGTTCTGCCCGGTCCTCGCCGCGCGGGGTCTGCGCCTTGCCGGCGGAGCTGCGCGAACGGGGCGGGAAAGCAAAAGCCCCGGCGGCAGCCGGGGCTTCGGATCGTACCGTTCAAATCGCCCTAGACCGCCTGCCGCGCGATCACGCCTTTCATCCTGGCGAGAGCCTTTGCTTCGATCTGCCGGATGCGCTCGGCGGAAACGCCGTACTCGGCGGCAAGCTCGTGCAGCGTGGCCGACTCGTTCTCGTTCAGCCAGCGCGCCTCGACGATGCGGCGGCTGCGCTCGTCGAGCTTCTCGAGCGCCGCCGCGAGGCCCGTCATGTGCGCCCGCGCCGTTTCCTCGTCCTCGATGACGCGGCCGGGCTCGGCGTCTTCCGCCGCGAGGTGGTTGATCGGGCCGAAGCGGTCTTCCTCGTCCTCGCCCGCGGGCTCGAGCGCCACGTCATGGCCCGACATGCGGGTTTCCATCTCGAGCACTTCGGCGGGCTTCACCCCGAGCTGCTTGGCGATGCGCTTCGCATCCCGGGTCCCGAGGCTCGCCAGGCTCTGCTTGAGGCTCCTCAGATTGAAGAACAGCTTCCTCTGCGCCTTGGTGGTGGCGACTTTCACGATGCGCCAGTTACGCAGCACGAACTCGTGGATCTCGGCGCGGATCCAGTGCACGGCGAACGACACCAGCCGCACCCCGCGCTCCGGGTCGAAGCGCTTCACCGCTTTCATCAGCCCGATGTTGCCTTCCTGGATGAGATCCGCGTGCGGCAGCCCGTAGCCGAGGTAGCCGCGGGCGATCGCGACCACGACGCGCAGGTGGGAGAGCACCAGCTCGCGCGCCGCCTCGAGGTCGCCCTCGTCACGGAAGCGCCGTGCCAAAGCCCTCTCCCGCTCCTGCGTCAGGATCGGGAAGCGGCTTACCGCCTGGACGTAGCTCTCCAGGCTGCCCGCGGCCGACGGAATGGATAGTGCGTAGTTGCTCATCTGTTTACCTCTGAGTCGTGTAGTTTAGCACTCTCCATATGGGAGTGCCAGAAACCGGGAAAGTTCCTTGGATTCAGTCAGTTATTGGGTGAACCCGAGCTCGAAAGCGCGAGTCAAATCAACCACTTGCCAACCACTTGCCGTGCACCTCCGGCGAGCTAGCGCGGAGCGATCTGCGCCAGGTGCTGATGGACCGAGAGCCAGGCTCCGAACCAGCCGAGTCCTGCGGAAAACGCAAGCAGGCTCGCGCTGTCCGCGGCGTCGAGATGGCGCAGCTGGATGCGGGTCGCGTAGAGCTGGGACAGCTCGGCAAGGCCGCTGTTGAGCAGCAGCAGCGCGGCCCAGATGATGATCCACGCGGCCGCACCCCCGGCCAGCCCCTGGATCGCCCCGAAATAGAGGAAGGAGCGGCGGATGAACGGGTCGGTGGCGCCGATCAGCTTCGCCACCTCGATCTCCTCGCGCCGGGTGAGAATCTGCAGGCGGATGGTGTTGAAAGTGACCGCCACCAGCGCGAGCGCGAACAGCGTGGCAAGCACCGCGACCGCAAGTCCCGCGAGCTTGATGCCTGCCTGCAACCGCCGCGCCCACGCCGCATCGAGTTGCGCGTGCGCGACTTTTGGCCAGCGTCCGAGCTCATCGCGCAGCCGCTCGAGCGCTTGCGGGGAAGCATCCCGCGCCTCGACCACGAACGCATCGGGCAACGGGTTATGGGCGAGGCTCTCCACGACGTCGGCAAGGCCGGCGTTTGCCTTGAGCTCGGCGAGCGCCTGCTCGCGCGGCACGAAACGCGCGGCCCGGACGCCCGGGTGCTCCTTGAGCCTGGCGTGGAGCTTCTCTGCGTCGCCGCGCGCGGTATCGAGCGCGAGGAAAACGGAGATCTGCGGATCGGATGCAAGCGCCTGCGCGAAGCCCTGCAGGTTGGCGAGCGCGACGCAGAGCCCGGCGGGAAGCGCGAGCGCGATTCCGATCACGCCCACGTTGAACAAGGTCGCGACCGGCGTGCGCGCGAACCGGCGCAGCGTGCCGAGAAAACTGTGCAGATGATGGCCGAACCATGCCCTCACGATGCGAGCGCTCCCTCCCTCAGGGCGATCACGCGCGCTTCGAGCCGCGCCGCGAAAGCCGCATCGTGGGTTGCAATCACCACCGTCACGCCCACCCGGTTGAATGACCGGAACAGCTCGCCGATGCCCGCCGCGAGGTCGGCGTCGAGGTTGCCGGTGGGCTCGTCCGCCAGCAGGATCGCGGGGCGGTGCACGATGGCGCGCGCGATCGCAAGCCGCTGCTGCTCGCCACCGGAGAGCGTTACCGGAAAGGCCTTTTCCCGGTCGAGCAGCCCGACTTTGTCGAGCGCTGCGCGCACCCGCCGCGCCGCCTCGCGCCGCTCGAACCCGTTGATATGGAGCGGCAGCATCACGTTCTCGAACGCGGTGCGATCGAAGAGCAGCTTCTGGTCCTGGAAAATCAGACCGAAGTTGCGGCGCAAATACGGGATCGCGCGGGCGCGCAACGCCCCGACGTTCTGCCCGTTGACGATCACGCTCCCGCTGGAGGGCGGCTCGATCGCCGCGGCGAGCTTGAGCAGCGTACTCTTGCCGGCTCCGGAATGCCCGGTGACGAACACCATTTCTCCCGCCGCGATCGTGAACGTGATGTTCTTGAGCGCCTCCAGCCCGCCGGGGTAGCGTTTGCAGACATGGCTGAAGCTGATCATCGGACTGAGGAATGAGGACTGAGGATTGAGGATTGGGGATTGAAGGCAGAAGCGTCGCTGCGCAACGCTGCCTCAATCGAACAGCGCGGTGACGAACTCTTCGGCGTCGAAGGGCCGCAGATCGTCGAGGCCCTCGCCCACACCGACGAAGCGCAGCGGGACCGGCTGCTCGCGCGCGATGGCGGCGATGACCCCGCCCCTGGCGGTGCCGTCGAGCTTGGTGAGCACGAGCCCGGTGACCCCGAGCGCCGCATCGAATGCGCGCACCTGCGCGAGCGCGTTCTGCCCCGTATTGGCGTCGAGCACGAGCAGCACCTCGTGCGGCGCTCCCGGCAGCGCCTTGGCGATCACGCGCTTCACTTTCTTGAGTTCCTCCATGAGATGCAGCTGGGTGGGCAGCCGCCCGGCGGTGTCGGCGAGCACCACGTCCACGCCGCGCGCGAGCGCGGCATTTACCGCATCGTAAATCACCGCGGCCGCGTCTCCCGAGGTCTGCGTGATCACCGTGACGTTGTTGCGCTCGCCCCAGGCGATCAACTGCTCGCGCGCGGCGGCGCGGAAGGTGTCGCCGGCCGCCAACAGCACCGATTTGCCGCGGCCCTGCAGGTAATGGGCAAGCTTGCCGATCGAGGTGGTCTTGCCGCTGCCGTTCACGCCCGCGAGCATGATCACGTACGGACGGTGCGCCCCGACCGCGAGCGGGACGGCAAGCGGCTGCAGCAGCTCGAGCAAGGTCTTCTGCAGTGCCAGCTTGAGCCCGCCGACGTCCACGATGCGCTCACGCCGCGCGCGCGCGCGCAGCTCCTTGAGCAGGTGGGAGCTTGCCGCGACGCCCACGTCCGCGGAAATCAGGGCCGTTTCCAGCTCCTCGTAAAAGGCATCGTCGAGCGCGCGCGAAACGCGGAACAGACCGGTGAGCTGGTCGCCGAGCTTCTCGCGCGTCCTGGTCAGGCCCTGCTTCAGGCGGGCGAACCAGCGCCCGCGCTCGCCGTTTCCGGAGGAGGATTTGAGGAAACTTAGCACTGGCCGCGCAGTCGAAGACCCGGTGAGTACACGCCCTGAATCAAAAGAAGGCCGCCACCGGGATCCCTTGCGGGGGTGCAGTCCAGGTAGTCGGCCTGCCAAATTGGTTACAATTCTAGCCCAAACCCCGAGCCATTAGATGAGCCGAGTCCTGAAGCCTCTGCGGTGGCCTGCATGCGCGTGCCTGGCTGCCGTCCTCGCGCTTGCCGTGCCGGCGGGACTTGCGAGCAGCGTGGAGCACCGCCTCGACAACGGGATGCACGTCATCGTCAAGCCCGATCGTCGCGCGCCGGTCGCGGTGGCGATGGTGTGGTACCGCGTCGGCAGCATGGATGAAGTGAACGGCGTGACGGGAGTGTCCCACGCGCTCGAGCACATGATGTTCAAGGGCACGCAGGCGGTCCCAGCCGGCGAGTATTCGCGCGTGATCGCGGCGGCAGGCGGGCGCGATAACGCGTTCGCAAGCAAGGACTACACCGCCTATTTCGCCATGCTGCACAAGTCGCAGCTCGAGCTCGTGCTGCGGCTGGAGGCCGACCGCATGACGAACCTCACGCTCTCGGCCGATGATTTCGCCAAGGAGATCAGGGTGGTGATGGAGGAGCGACGCTGGCGCACCGACGATCGGCCGCGCTCGCTCGCCTACGAGCAGCTGATGGCTACCGCGCTTACGGCGCATCCGTACCGCAATCCGGTGATCGGCTGGATGAACGACCTCGAGAACATGCGGGTAGAGGACGCGCGCGAGTTCTACCGGCGCTGGTACGTTCCAAACAACGCCGTGCTGGTGGTGGTGGGGGACGTCGAAACCAAGGACGTGCTGGCGCTGGCGCAAAAGCATTTCGGCAAGATCGCTTCGCGCCCGCTGCCGCAGCGCAAGCCGCAGGAAGAGCCGGCGCAGCGCGGCGAGAGGCGCGCCATCGTCAAGGCGCCCGCCGAGCTGCCCCAGGTGATGATGACCTTCCGCGTGCCGGGCCTGCGCGATCCGGGTGCGGACCGGGAGCCCTACGCGCTGGAGATGCTCGCATCCGTGCTGAGCGGCAGCGATGCGGCGAGGCTCAACCGCAATCTCGTGCGCACCGAGCGCATCGCGAGTTCCGCGGCCGCGGGCTACGACGGCGTGGCACGCGGGCCGGCGTTTTTCTACCTGATGGGCACGTCAACCCC
This sequence comes from Betaproteobacteria bacterium, assembly GCA_016868035.1. GTDB lineage: Bacteria > Pseudomonadota > Gammaproteobacteria > Burkholderiales > SG8-41 > SG8-41. Next base: position 6,948 of record VGID01000056.1, read on the forward strand.
CGGCAAAAGCGCGGCCGAGCTCGAGCGCGCCCTGCGGCGCGAGATGGCGAGGATCATCGAGGAGGGCGTCGCCGAGGAGGAGTTGAGCCGGGTGAAGGCACAGGCAATCGCTGCCCATGTCTTTCAGCGCGATTCGATGTTCTTCCAGGCGCGCCAGATCGGGGTCCTGGAAATCGCCGGCATCTCGCACCAGACTCTGGACCTTCAGCTGCAGAGGCTGCGCGAAGTGACGCCCGAGCAGGTGCGCGAGGTTGCGCGCAAGTACTTCAACGACGATGTGCTGACCATCGTTCATCTCGACCCGCAGCCTCTTTCCGGCAAGCCGCGGGCCGCCCCGCCGGAGGGACTGCGCCATGCGCAGTAAGGAAGTTCATGGAACAGCCGATCGGAACCGCAGATAAACGCAGATGAACGCACCCATTAGGATCAACACCGAAATACCCGGTGCAAGGCGCGCGGAGATGAAGGAAAGGCGCGAGAATTTCGAGTTTGAATCCTTTCTTTGGCGCTTTGCGGCTTTGCGTCGAAGATTTTCATTTTTTATCAGCGTGTATCTGCGTTTATCTGCGGTTGCTGTGCTTCTGGCGGTGGCGCTGCCGGCGCAGGCGATACTGCCGATCCAGCATTGGCAAACCGCGAGCGGCGCGCGCGTCTACTTCGTCGAAAATCGCGATCTCCCGATGCTCGACCTGAGCGTCGAGTTTCCGGCGGGCTCCGCGTACGACCGGCCCGAAAAATCGGGCACGGCGGGCATGACCAACGCGCTGCTCCGGCGCGGCGCGGATGGCATGGGCGAGGATGAGATCGCGCGCCGCCTCGCCGACGTCGGCGCGCAGCTCGGAGGGAGCTTTGACACCGACCGCGCGGGCCTGTCGCTGCGCACGCTCACCAGCCGCAAGGAGCGCAGCGAGGCGCTCGACCTGTTCGGCCGCATCCTGCGCAAGCCCGAGTTCCCGGCGGAGGCGCTCGAGCGCGAAAAGGTGCGGCTCGTCGGAGCACTCAAGGAGGCGGACATCCGGCCCAATACGATCGCGACGCGCACGTTCTACCGCATGGTCTACCGCGATCATCCCTATGCGCTGCGCTCCTCGGGCGAAGTCGAGACCGTGCAAAAGCTCGCGCGCGATGACCTGCTCGATTTCTACCGCCGCCATTACACCGCGCGCGACGCGGCGGTCGCGATGATCGGCGATGTAACACGCGCCGAAGCGGAGGCGATAGCGGAGGAGGTGACGCGGGGACTGCCGCAGGCGGCCGCAGCGGCGCCGCAGCTTGCGCCGGTTGCGCCGCTGCCGGAAGGCACCACGCGGCTGATCGAGCATCCGGCGACGCAGGCGCACATCATGGTGGGCGCGCCGGGCATGCGGCGCGGCGACCCGGATTACTACCCGTTGTTCGTCGGCAACTACGTGCTCGGGGGCGGCGGATTCGTGTCGCGCATCAACGAGGAGGTCCGGCAGAAGCGGGGACTTGCCTATTCCGCCTACAGCTACTTTTCCCCATTGACCCGCGAGGGCCCATTCTTGCTGGGCATGCAGACGCGCCGCGACCAGGCCGAGGAGGCGCTCAAGGTGGTGCGCGCGACGTTGAGCGAATTCATCGCCAGCGGACCGACCGCCGAGGAGCTCGCCGCCGCCAAGCAGCACATCATCGGCGGGTTTCCGCTGCGCATAGACAGCAACCGCAAGATCCACGGGCAGCTCGCGATGATCGGTTTCTACCGCCTTTCCGTCACCTACCTGGAGGAGTTCGTGAAGAACGTCGAGCGCGTGAGCGTTGCCGACGTGAAGGACGCCTTCCAGCGCCGCGTCCGCACCGACCGGCTGGTGACCGTGGTGGTCGGCGCCGACACGGCAAGGCCTTAGCCACGGAGAACACCGAGAACACGGAGAACGCCGGGATTTTTTGTGGCTGTCGCGATTCGGTTTTGCTCTGTTACCTCTGTGCTCTCTGTGGCTGATATCGGTTTGATTTTGGCGTGAGCAGGAACAGCGTCCGGATCATCGGGGGGGCCTGGCGCAGCAGGCTCGTTTCGTTTCCCCCGAGCAAGGAACTGCGCCCGACGCCGAACCGCGTGCGCGAAACGCTGTTCAACTGGCTCGGCCAGGATCTCACCGGCAAAGCGTGCCTCGATCTCTTCGCCGGAAGCGGCGTGCTCGGCTTCGAGGCCGCTTCGCGCGGCGCCGCGCGCGTGGTCATCGTGGAGCGCGACCGCGAGATCTTTCGTGCGTTGCAAGCGAGCCGCGAGCGGCTCGCCGCCGGCGCGGTGGAGCTGAAAAAAGCCGATGCGCTAGAATTCCTGCGCGCCGACACCGGTGTTTATGACGTCGTATTTGTCGACCCGCCGTTCAAGGCCGACTGCTGGGCGCGGATCGCGCCGCTGCTGGCGCGCCGCCTTGCGCCCGGGGCGCTCGTATACTATGAGTGCGCGGCGCCGCCCCGGCTGTCCTCCGGCTGGACCGCGGTCAAGGAAGGCCGGGCCGGACAGGTGCGATATCATTTGCTGAACTGGACTCCGACATGACCAATAAAGCGGTGTACCCGGGAACATTCGACCCGATCACGCTCGGCCACCAGGACCTGGTGCGGCGTGCGTGCAGACTGTTCGACAAGCTCATCGTGGCAGTGGCGGATAGCACCGGGAAGCAGCCGTTCTTCAACCGCGACGAGCGCGTCGACATGGCGCGTGAGGCGCTGAAAGACCTCAAGAACGTGGAGGTCATGGGCTTCTCCGGCCTGCTGATGAGTTTCGCGCAGCAGCATGGGGCGCGGGTGGTGATACGGGGCCTGCGTGCGGTGTCGGACTTCGAGTACGAATTTCAGCTGGCTGGCATGAACCGGAGGATGTATCCGGATGTCGAAACGGTATTCCTGACGCCCGGCGAGCAGTACATGTTCATTTCCGCCACGATCGTGCGCGAGATTTCCATACTCGGCGGCGACGTCCGCCATTTCGTGCCGCCGCACGTGGCGGAGCGGCTCCAGGCGAAGATCAGGCAGCTCGGCGGCCGGTAGCGCGAGTTTCAAGTTCAACGTTCAAAGTTGCAACCGCGAAATCCCGATACGCTCCGACCTTGAACCTTGAACCTTGAACCTTGAACCTTGAACCTTGAACGACAATGGCATTGGTGATCACCGACGAGTGCATCAACTGCGACGTGTGCGAGCCCGAGTGCCCGAACGAGGCGATCTCGCAGGGCGAGGAGATCTACGTCATCGACCCGCACAAATGCACCGAGTGCGTAGGCCATTACGACGAGCCGCAGTGCCAGAAAGTGTGCCCGGTGGACTGCATCCCGCTCGATCCCGACTTCAGGGAAACGAAAGAAGAGCTCTACGCGAAGTATCTGAAGCTCACCGGCCAGAAGGAAAAAGCGTGAGCAGTGAGCAGTAAGCAGTGAGGGGGGAACTTCAAAAACACCGGTAAGCAGTGAGCAGAAAACTTGGTAGAGAAACCCGGTCCAATCTTACCGCTTACCGCTTACCGCTTACCGCTGGCATTTAGGACAAAAGAACGTCGAACGCTGCCCCTGGCGGATCTCCCGGATCGAGGTGGCGCACCGCGGGCACGCGTTGCCCGCCCGGTCGTAGACCATGAACTGGTCCTGGAACAGTCCCACGCGCCCGTCGGCCGCGACATAGTCGCGCAGCGTGCTGCCGCCGGCGCGGATCGCGTCCTCGAGCGTCTCGCGTATCGCGTGCGCGAGCAGGCCGCAACGGCTGCGCCCGAGCCGGCGCGCTGCCGTGCGCGGGTGGATCCCGGCGCGGAACAGAGCCTCGTTGGCGTAGATATTGCCCACGCCGGCGACGACGTGGCCGTCCATGAGCACGTGTTTGATGGCCGTACTGCGGTTACGCGTGACGCGGTGCAGCCATGCGCCGTCGAACTCGCGCGACAGCGGCTCCGGCCCGATCTCCGCGAGCAACTCGTGCGCGAGGGGATCGCCCGCCTGCCACAGCACCAGCCCGAAGCGGCGCGGATCGCGCAGCCGCACCACCGTGCCGCTCTCCAGCACCAGATCGAAATGGTCGTGCTCGGTGGCGGGCGTGGCGCCGTTGACCACCGATAGCCGCCCGGACATGCCAAGGTGCACGATCAGCGTTCCCGTCCCGCAATCGATCAGCAAATACTTGCCGCGCCGCGCGAGCGAGCGCACGGTGCTGCCGTTGAGACAGCGCGCGAGCTGCCGGGGCACGGGCCGGCGCAGGCTCCGGTTGCGGACGATCGCCGCCCGGATGCGCTGGCCGACGAGCACGGGCTCGAGCCCGCGGCGTGTCGTCTCGACTTCGGGTAATTCAGGCATGCCAGGGCCGGTGGCGAAGCGACGCGGCGACGGGGTTACGACTCACGAATCACGACTCATTTCTTGCCCGTCGGCTCGTCACGGGCGGCGGCGGGTGGAGAGAGCAGGCGCTTCGCGCTCTCGGCGAGGAAGTGGTACTGCAGTTGCTGGTCGGGGCGCACCAGCACGAATTCGGGCGCGCGGCCGATAATGCCGAGCGTCAGTCGCGTGCCGTTCCCGAGCTCCACGCGGATCTCGCCCTGCGGCTTGTCCTTGCCGTAAGGCGAGACGCGGAGCGCCACCGCGCGCCGCCATTCATCAACCCAACGGGCGAGATCATCCTGGCTGACGTCGACCGGCGCGGGCGTAGCCGTCCATTTGCCGCCTCCCTGTGCCACCGTGAAATTCCCGATCTCGATGCGCACGGGAGATTCGCCGGGGGCGAACAACTGGCGGCTGATCAGCTCTTCGGGGCTGGCGGGCAGGGCGGTGCCGTAGCGCGGATCGATAGTGTAGACTGCCCCGCCGGCGAGCACGTACTGCTCGCGCGAGACCTCGTTCACGATGCCGAAACCGAAGCTCTCGCCGTCGATCGCGACGCGCAGCCGCGGCCGCTCGAGGTCGAAGCGCTGCAGCTCGGTGGCGGCAAGCCGGTGTGTGGCCGTCGCACGGAGAAAGGCAAGCACGCGTTGCACCAGAAAGGGGTCCGCGCGCACGCTCAACGGCGCGGTGATGAACCACGCGTCTTCCTTTCTGTTGAGCACGATCGCCTCGTTCCCGTTTCGCTCGATGCGGATCGTCGTGACCGATTCCGGCTTCAGCGCCGAGAGCGCATGCTCGCGCGGCTCGTCGCCGCGTGGCTTGAAATAGACGAAAGACCCCAGTGCCACCACTGCCGCCAACAGCGCGAGGTTGGCAGCGATACCGGATTTCATGTCCTGCGCCGGCGCCACCAGATGAGCGCGCCGGTCACAGCGAAGGCGCACGGCAGCACGAGCAGGAAGCTCAAGGCGATGAGGTAAAGGGTGACCTGGTCGATGTCCAGCATGCTGTCGGCCGCCGGCCGCGGCTGTATCGTGATCAGCCTGTCGTCACCCGAGAGCCAGTTCACGATGTTGATGCCGAGGTCGAGGTTTCCGCCGTTGCCGAGGAACGTATTGGAAAGAAACCCGCCGTTGCCCACTACCACCACGCGCTGCTGCTTGTCGCCGACGCTGCGCTCGAAAGCCGCGGCGATGGTGACGGGTCCGGGAACGTCGCGGTTCTTGTTGAACGAGAGGCTGTCGGTGATCTTCGCGGCGGTGACCCAGCCGCGCGGTGCGACCTCGATCAACGGCGTCGTGCGCCACTCCTCGCTCTCGATGAATCCGATCTGGCGCGCGAACGGAAAGAGAGTGTTCAGGCTCAGCTGGGCGGTGACCGGGTGCCGGCTGTAGCCGGCCGCTACCCCGACGGCGAAAGCGGGCGAGGCATTGAGCTGGCCCGCGCGCGGATCGACCACAACGCCGGGAGTGAGCACCAGGCCGAGCATCTCGGCCACGGGCTGGAGCCCGCGCAGCGGCTCGGGATCGAGCAACCAGAACAGGTTGCCGCCTTGCGCGAGATGGCGCCGGATCTTCTCGACCTCGCCGGCGAGCAGATCGACTTGCGGGCTCGCGATCACCAGCAGCGCCGCGTTGGCAGGCACCTCCTGGGCAAGCGCGAGGTTGACGCCGTGCACGCGGAAACCCTTGTGCTGCAGCTGGCGGCCGAACTCGCCCAGATCGTGGTTGGCTCCGCCGGTCAATTTGCGCTCGCCGTGCCCGTCCAGCCACAACACCAGGCGCTCGGCGCCACGGGTGAGCCGCATCAGCGCGTTGGCGAAGGACTGCTCGTTGAACTCGGTGAGGTGCTCGGTCCGCTCCTTGTATTCCGCGACCAGGGCAATGGGTGTGCGCACGCCCGCGGCAGCCGCAGCCCTGGGTTGCTCGCGTGGATCCACCAGGGTGAGCGCGATATCGGGCTTGGCGCGCTGGTACGGTCGCACGAATTCCCGGATGCTGCGGTGCAGGTCTTCTCCGCGCGCTCCCTTTTCCGCCGCGTACGCGGTGACGCTCACCGGCCCGTCGATCTGCTTCAGCACATCGAGCGTCGCGGCGGAGAGCGTATTGCGGTGCGTGCGCGTGAGGTCGTGCTCGAGCCGGTACTCGCGCGCAACATAGGCGAGTAACGCCACCAGCGCGAGCAGGAGGACCACGAACAGGCCGTGGTTGGCCAGCAGTTGCAATCGCAGCTTGCGGGTGACTTCCATCGCTCAGCCCCGCAGTCGCGCCGCCTCGAGCTGGCGGATCGCCAGCGCAAGGAACGCGACGATCAGCAGAACCGCGCAGGCGATGGCGTAACTGTCGAGCATGCCCTTGCCGAAAGGCTCGAAATTCTTGACCGGAGAGAACACTTGCGCGAGTTCCGCTGCGAGGTGCCAGCCGCGCGCTCGCAGCCCCTCGCTCGTCGCTTCCCCGGTGAGCATCATGCCGAGCAGCGCCGCAAACGCCCCGATCGCGGCCGCCACCGGATGCACCGTGAGGCAGGACACGAACAGGCTCACAGCCGCGAAGCTCGCCGCGAGCAGCGCCAGCCCGGCCGCAAGGCCGGCGAGCAGGCCGTAATCCAGGCGGGTGCCGGCGGCGAGCGACAGCGGCATCAGGGCCGTGAGCAGCACCACCACGAGCAGGAATGCCGTCACGCCGAGAAACTTCCCGACCACGATCTCGCTCATGGACACCGGCGCGGACATGAGCAGCACCATGGTCTGGTTGCGGCGCTCCTCGGCGATGAGCCGCATCGCGAGTATCGGCACGGCGAACAGCAGGACCACCGCCGCCGCGGCGAACGTGGGCGCTGCCACCAGCTCGGTCGCGCCGGGCGGGCTTGCCATCTGCATGAGCTGGCTTTGCAGCCGCAGGAAATCATCGAGCCGGCGCAGAAATGCGTAGCCGACGATCACCTGCACGACGGTGAGCACCACCCACGCCAGCGGCGAGGCGAACAACGCTTTGAGCTCTTTCCCTGCGATCGTGAAAATCATCCGGATTCCGTGAATCGTGAGTCGTGAGTCGTGAGTCGCGGCATGTCAGTTGTTCCGTTTCCGCGTCCGGTTTGGCGGTTCAACTGGTTTCAGTTTGCTCGGTCTGGGTGAGGTTGACGAACACGTCCTCGAGGCTCGTCTGCGCCGGCTTGAGCTGGTAGAGGTCCCAGCGCGAAGCAACCGAGCGCGCCACCAGGACCTCGCTCGGGTCCGAGCCGGGCGTGAACTGGACGCGGAACATCGTCGGCTCCACGGCCTCGACCGCCGCCACCCCTGGCACCGCCGCGAGCTCGTCGAGCGGCGGCGGCCGGCGCAAGCCGAGCAGCACGGTTGCCCCGCTGTGGAACTGCTTGAGCGCGGCAATCGTGTCGCTGTAGACGATATTGCCGTGGTGCATGATCTGCACCCGGTCGCAGGCCGCCTCCACTTCCGGCAGGATGTGGGTGGACAGGATCACGCTGTGCAAGCCCCCAAGCTCGCGGATCAGTCCGCGGATTTCCCGGATCTGGTTCGGGTCCAGGCCCACCGTGGGCTCGTCCAGGATCACCACGTCGGGCCCGTGCACGATCGCCTGTGCGAGGCCGACGCGTTGCTTGTAACCCTTGGATAGATTTCCGATCAGCTTCGCTCCCACATCGGCGAGCCCGCAGCGCTGCTTGGCGTTGGCGGTGGCTTCCGCGCGCCGCGCGCGGGGTACGCGGTGGAGCTTTGCCGCGAGCGTGAGGTACTCGTCCACCGTCAGATCGCGGTAGAGCGGCGGCACCTCGGGCAGATAGCCGATGCGGGCCTTCGCCGCGGCCGGCTGCTCCAGCAGGTCGATGCCGCAGATGCTGATCGCGCCGCGCGTGGGCGCGAGATTGCCGGTGAGCATTTGCATCGTGGTGGTTTTGCCGGCGCCGTTCGGTCCGAGGAAGCCGAGCACCTCCCCGCGCTTGAGCTCCAGGGCGATGTTGTTGACGGCGACGTGAGTGCCGAAGCTGCGGGCCAGGGCGCGCGCGGAAATCGTGGTGGCGGCAATCGGTTCCGACATGTCCGTGACGATCGTCTCCGGGTGCGAAAGTCCCTTGTAGTGAGGACAAAATATACCTAATATGACGTGGTTTATGAAGAAGCCGGCTCCCGCGCTACGCGGCATGCCGACTCGCATTCCGCTCGCCCGATGATCGCTCACCGAGTTCTTGTTCTTTCTGCGGCCGCCGCGCTCGCCGCCTGCGCGCAACTGCCGGGCGAACCGCCGGCCCGCGGCGAAGCCAAGCCCGCGCCGCGAGTGATCGTCGCCAGACCCGAGTCCCGTACCGCGCCGCTTCCCCGCGTCGAGCTCAGCAGCGAGCTCATGTTCAAGATGATGCTGGCCGAGATCGCGATCCAGCGCGGCCAGGCGCACATCGGGGTCACGGCCTATCTCGAGCTCGCACGACAGACCCTGGACCCGCGCATCGCGCAGCGGGCCACCGAAATCGCGTGGGGCGCGCGCCTGATATCGGCGGCGATCGAGGCGGCCGGCATCTGGCTGCAGGCTGACCCCGGCTCGGCGCAGGCGCGCCAGGTCATCGCAGCGCTGCTGGTGAATCAGGCGCAGCTTGCCGAGGCGCAGCCGCATCTCGAGAGGTGGCTGCAGGCCGACGGCGACAATGTCGGCCAGAGCTTCCTGCAGCTCCATGTGCTGCTCGCCCGCCACCAGGACAAGTCCGCGGTGCTCAAGCTGATCCAGGCGCTCGCCCGGCCCTACGCGAACGTGCCCGAGGCGCGGTTCGCCGTGGCGCAGGCCGCGTGGAACGCCGACGCGCAGGAACTTGCCCTCTCCGAAGTGCGCGCCACGCTCAAGCTCAGGCCCGAATGGGAAAACGCGGTGCTGTTCCAGGTGCAGGTGCTCGCCCGCCGCAGCGTCGAGGAAGCCCTGCGCTACCTCGCCGAGTACGTCGCGGGAAATCCCGCGGCGCGTGAGGTGCGGCTGAGCTACGCACGGATGCTGGTCACCGCGAAGCAATACGGCGAAGCGCGCAAGCAATTCGAGTCGCTGGTTGGCGACTTCCCGCAGAACGCGGACGTCGGGATGGCGGTGGCGCTGCTCGCGATGCAGACCAGCGACTACGAGGCGGCCGAGAAGCAGCTGAAGCGCGTGCTCGAGCTCAACTACAAGGATCCGGACGTCGCCCGCTATTATCTCGGGCAGGTCAACGAGGAGCGCAAGCGCTTCGACGAGGCGCTCAAGTGGTATTCGAGCATCGGGCAGGGCGAGCAGTACATCAATGCCCAGACGCGCTACGCCGGGGTGCTCGCCAAGCAGGGACGCCTCGCCGACGCGCGCAAGCACCTGCAGGAGGCGAGCGCACAGAACAACCAGCAGCGGGTGCAGCTCACCCAGGCCGAGGCCCATCTGCTGCGCGAGGCAAGCGCGTACCGGGAAGCCTTCGATCTGCTCGGGCAGGCGCTCGACAAGCTGCCGCAGAATCCGGAGTTGCTCTACGACCACGCGCTGGCGGCGGAGAAAGTGGACCGGATCGATGTGCTCGAGTCGAACCTGCGGCGGCTGATCAAGATCCGCCCCGACCACGCCCATGCCTACAACGCGCTCGGCTACACGTTCGCGGACCGCAACGTGCGCATCGAGGAAGCCTACAACCTCATCGACACCGCTCTCAAGCTCGCCCCGGAAGATCCGTTCATCATGGACAGCATGGGCTGGGTGCTGTACCGCATGGGCCGCACCCAGGACGGGCTCGCCTACCTGCGTCGCGCCTTCGAGCTGCGGCCCGACCCGGAGATCGCCGCGCATCTTGGCGAAGTGCTGTGGGTGCTCGGCCAGCGCGACGAGGCGAAGAAGATCTGGGCCGAGGCGATCAAGGAGCACCCCAAGAACGAGGCATTGCAGGCCACCGTCAAGCGCTTTCTGCCCTGAGCGCTGCACATGACCGTCTTGAGAACCTGCGCCACGGCCGCGGTGTGCGCCCTGCTCGCGGCGTGCGCTGCGCTCGTCGCCCCGGACGCGCCAACTGCCCGTCCGGCGGCCGCCTTCGATCTCGTCGGGCGCGTGGCGGTGTCCTACGACGGCCGGATATTCTCATCGCATGTGCGGTGGGAGCACTCGGGCCCGCGCGATGAAATCTGGCTGCTGACTCCGGTGGGGCAGACGCTCGCTCACATCGTCGGGGATGCCGGGGGCGCGACACTGACCGGTGCCGACCAGCGGAAATACAGCGCCGCGAGCGTGGAGAGCCTGACACGCCAGGCACTGGGCTGGGAGCTGCCGGTCGCGCGCCTCGCCTACTGGGTGCAGGGGGAGATCGCGCCCGGGGCTGCGCCCGAGGGCGTCGAGCGCGACGCGCAGGCGCGGATTACCGCGCTCACCCAGGACGGATGGCGCATCGCCTTCAGCCACCCGACCGCCGGCGAGGACCTGGGGCGGCCGCGGCGGCTGGAGCTCGCGCGGGGCAACCACGAAATCCGGATGGTGATTGACCGCTGGCGCCGCGACGAGGGCACCCGGTGAACGGGCCGGACCAGCCGTTTCCCGCACCGGCCAAGCTCAACTTGATGCTGCGGGTGCTCGGCCGGCGCGCGGACGGCTATCACCTGCTGCAGACGGTGCTGCGCTTCATCGATTACGGTGACACGTTGCGTTTCCGGGTGCGCGAGGACGGCGTGGTCGCGCGTGCGGGCGAAGTCGCCGGCGTTCCTGCAGAGCAGGATCTCTCGGTGCGCGCCGCACAACTGCTGAAGCAGGCCTCCGGTACGCGGCTCGGCGCCGAGATCACGCTCGAGAAGCGCCTGCCGGTGGGAGGCGGGCTGGGCGGCGGGAGCTCGGATGCGGCCACGACCTTGCTGGCGCTGAACCAGCTGTGGACGACGGGCCTCACGCGCGGGCAGCTCCTCGCGCTGGCTCTCGAGCTCGGGGCAGACGTGCCCGCTTTCGTATTCGGCGACAACGCCCTGGCGGAGGGCATCGGGGAGCGTCTTTCGCCGATCGCCGTGCCCCCGGAATGGTACCTCGTGCTGACGCCGCCGGTGGCGGTGCCCACGGCGCGAATTTTCGCCCACCCTCAATTGAAACGCGACTCAAAAGCAATTAGAATACAAGGCTTTTCGGTCGAACAGGCGGGCAACGATCTTGAGCCGGTCGTCTGCCAGGAGTACCCGGAGGTGGCACGCCACCTCGCGTGGTTGCGGCAGTCGGCACCGGCGTGGGTCACGGGTTCCGGCGCGTGTGTGTTTGCGGCCTTTCCGACCGAGGATGCGGCGCGCCAGGTGTGGGCACGAGCGCCGGCGGGCATGCAGGGATTCATCGCGCGGGGTCTGGCGCGGCACCCGCTGCGCGACTTGGCACGCTGAGGCAGACTCGGGGTTACGGACGGGCGGATTTGAGCCGCCCGTCGGCGCGATGGAGCGCTGTTGGGGAGTCGCCAAGCTGGTTAAGGCACCGGATTTTGATTCCGGCATGCGTGGGTTCGAATCCTACCTCCCCAGCCCAATTGCTTGAGGGGCGGCGCGTGGCCGCCCCCGCTTAGACAGAGGTCGGCGCCAGATGATGCAGGCACGCAAAGGTGAGGGCGTGAGCTTCGATCAATTGATGGTGTTTACCGGCAACGCCAATCCCAAGCTTGCCGAGGACGTCGTCCGGCACCTGAACATTCACCTCGGGCGCGCCAAGGTCGGCCGCTTCAGCGACGGCGAGGTGATGGTGGAGATCCTCGAGAACGTGCGCGGCCGGGACGTATTCGTGCTGCAGTCCATCTGCTCGCCCACCAACGACAATTTGATGGAGCTGCTGGTAATGGTGGACGCGCTCAAGCGCGCCTCCGCGGGCCGGGTCACCGCGGCGATTCCGTACATGGGCTACGCGCGGCAGGACCGCCGGCCGAGCTCGGCGCGGGTGCCGATCACGGCCAAGGTGGTTGCGAACATGATGAGCAGCGTCGGCGTGGACCGAATGCTTACGATGGACCTGCACTCAGAGCAGATTCAGGGGTTCTTCGACATTCCCGTGGACAACATCTACTCGGGACCGATCATGCTCGGCGACGTGTGGAAGCACGGCTACTCCGATCTCGTGGTGGTGTCCCCGGACGTGGGCGGCGTGGTTCGGGCGCGGGCTCTGGCGAAGCGCATGGAGGCGGACCTTGCCATTATCGACAAGCGCCGGCCGCGCCCCAATGTCGCCACCGTCATGAACATCATCGGCGAAGTCGAGAAGCGCACCTGCGTCATCGTCGACGACCTGGTGGACACGGCGAACACGCTGTGCGAAGCGGCGTCGGCGCTGAAGGAACGCGGCGCGGCGCGCGTGCTCGCCTACTGCGCGCACGCGGTGCTCTCGGGACGGGCGGCCGAGCGCATCGGAACATCGGTGCTCGACGAGATCGTGGTCACCGATACCATCCCGCTGCGCGAGGATGCGAAGCGGTGCAAGAAGATCCGCGTTCTCACGGTGGCGAGCTTGCTCGCGGAAACGATGCGTCGCATCAGCAACGAGGACTCCGTCAGCTCCCTATTCGTCGAATAGGAGGTTGCGGGTTCAAGGTTCAAAGTTCAAGGTTCAAACTCGTGGATCGCGCCAACCGGTCATCCTTGAACCTTGAACCTTGAACCTTGAACCTTGAACGTTGAACTTGGAACTTTTTTTTGGTTGGGGCAGTCTGGTCGCGGACGCCCCTCATTTTAGGAGAGCGCAATGAAGATCGAAGTGACTGCATTCCCGCGCGCGCAACAGGGATCGGGTGCGAGCCGCCGCCTGCGCGTCGTGGGTCGCGTGCCGGGAGTGCTCTACGGGGCGAGCAAGCCCACGCAGAACATCGAGCTCGACGAGAAAGCGCTGCTGAGGCAACTCGGCCTTGAGGCGTTTCACGCCTCGATCCTGGACCTGACGCTGGACGGAAACCGGGAGCAGGTGCTGCTGCGCGACTACCAGATGCACCCGTGGCGCAAGCGCGTGCTGCACGTGGATTTCCAGCGCATCGACAAGAACCGCAAGATCCACATGAAGGTGCCGCTGCACTTCGTGAACGGCGAGATCTGCCCGGGAGTGAAGACCGGCGGGGGAGTGGTGCAGCAGCTGATGAACGAAATCAACATCCAGTGTCTGCCGGACGACCTGCCGGAATTCATCGAGGTCGACCTCGTCAACATGGAAGTCGGACAGGCGCTGCATCTGTCCGAAATGGCCATTCCCAAAGGCGTGGAGCCGGTGGCCAAGCTCAGGCTGGAGGACCCGGCGATCGTGTCGGTGCAGATACCGAAGGAAATCGTGATCGAGGAAGAAGTCGCCGCGCCGGTCACCGAGATCATCGGCGAGGTTCCGGCCGAGGGCGAGGAAGCCGCCGAGGCCGTCGAGGGCGAGAGGAAGGAGGCCGCCGCCGAGAAAAAGGAGAAGGA
>VGID01000057.1 GCA_016868035.1 Betaproteobacteria bacterium
CGCGGCGGGTGCGGGACCCGTCGCCGCCGCCGCCGGTGCCGGCGCGGCCTGTCGCGGCTGCCCCCCGCTCTCGCGGATGACGGCAAGCCGCGCGCCGACTTTCGCCGTTGTTCCTTCCCCGACCAGGATCTCGGAGAGCACCCCGCTCGCCTGCGCCGGGATCTCCATGCTCACCTTGTCGGTCTCGATCTCGAAGAGCACGTCGTCGGCGTTCACCGCGTCGCCGACCTTCTTGTGCCAGCGCGTGACCGTGCCCTCGGTGACCGTCTCCCCGAGCTGGGGCATCACTACGTCCATCCAATTCTCCTAAGACCCATCAACCGCCATGACGCCAAGAGAACCGGGAAAGAACGGGATCAGACCCATGGCACGAAAATTCCGCGGGCAAAGGTAAAGTGATCTTTCGTTGACGTTTCACGCATCGCGCTCGCTCCGGAACGGTTGTATCTCCTTGGCGTTCTTGGCGCCTTGGCGGTTCAATCCATCTTCTCCCGGATCTCGCGCACGATGCGCGCGACCGACGGAATCGTCGCGTCCTCGAGCTGGTCGGCCGAGGGCAGCGGCACGTGCGGCGTGGTGATGCGCACGATCGGGCCGTCGAGGCTCCAGAAGCACTCGTCCGCGACGATCGAGGCGATCTCCGCGCCCCAGCCGCACAGCCGCGGGTTCTCCTCGACCGTGACGAGCCGCCCGGTCTTCGCCACTTCCGCAAGGATCGTCTGCGTATCGAGCGGCACGAGCGAGCGGACATCCACCACCGTGCACGAGATGCCGTGCTCCTTCTCCAGGATCGCCGCCGCCTCGAGCGCGCGCGGCACCATGAGCGCGAGCGCGACCACGGTGCAGTCCTTGCCCTCCCGCAGCACCTTCGCCTTGCCGAGAACGTCCACGTGCTCGCCGTCGGGGACCTCGCCCTTCACCGCGTAGAGCGATTTCTGTTCGAACACGATGACCGGGTCCGGGTCGCGCACGGCGGCGGCGACCAGCCCCTTCACGTCGGCGGGCGTGGACGGCGCCACGACCTTCAATCCCGGCACCGCCATCGCCCAGTTCTCCACCGCCTGCGAGTGCTGCGCGCCGAAGCGCGAGCCGGCGCCGTTCGCGGTGCGGATCACGAGCGGCAGCTGGATCTGGCCGTTCGTCATGTAGCGGGTCTTCGCGATCTCGTTCGCGACCATGTCCCAGCACACCGCGAGGAAGTCCGAGAACATGATCTCGGCTATCGGCTTCAGGCCCGTCATTGCCGCGCCCATCGCCGCGCCGATGATCGCCTGCTCCGAGATCGGGCAGTCGCGCACGCGCTTCGGCCCGAAGCGCTCGAGCAGCCCGACGGTGGACTTGAACACCCCGCCCGCGGCGGCGACGTCCTCGCCGAGGAACACGACGAGCTCGTCGCGCTCCATCTCCTGCGCGATGCCGGCGGCGACCGCCTCGCGATAGGTCAGTTCCGCCATGCGGCACCTCCGTCGGCCCACACGTTCTTCTCGATCGCCTCGAGCGCGGGCGGCGGCGAGGCTTTCGCGATCGCCGTCGCTTCGTCCACCTTGCGCATGGACTCGTCCTCGATGTCCTTCAGCGTCGCCTCCGCCACGCCGAGCTTCAGCAACCGCGCTCGGTAGATCTTGAGCGGATCGCGCTCGAGCCACTTCTCGAGCTCGCCTTCCGGGCGGTACTTCGCCGGGTCGGCGCGCGAATGCCCGCTGTGGCGGTAGGTCACGGCCTCGATCAGCGCCGGCCCGCCGCCCTTGCGCGCGCGTTCCATGTACTTGACTGCCGTGCGATAGACCTCGTCGGCGTCGTTGCCGTCCACGA
The DNA here is from genome assembly GCA_016868035.1 of Betaproteobacteria bacterium. GTDB lineage: Bacteria > Pseudomonadota > Gammaproteobacteria > Burkholderiales > SG8-41 > SG8-41. The sequence goes on from VGID01000057.1 coordinate 1,813, forward strand.
CGACCGATTCGAGCCCGTAGGCCGCCGCGCGATCGGCCGCCGGCTTTTCCACCGCGGTGACCGAGGCGATCGGCGTGTATTCCATGTAGAGGTTGTTCTCGCAGACGTAGACCACCGGCAGCTTCCACACCGCGGCGAAATTGAGCGCCTCGTGGAACGCGCCGATGTTGGTCGTGCCGTCGCCGAAGAAGCACACCGCGACCTGCTCGGTGCCGCGGTACTGCGCGCTCCACGCCGCGCCCGCCGCCACCGGCAGGTGCGCGCCGATGATCGCGTACGAGCCCATCGCGCCCTTCGAGACGTCGGTGAGGTGCATCGAGCCGCCCTTGCCGCCGAGCAGTCCGCACTCGCGGCCCATGAGCTCGCCCAGCACCCCGGACATGGACGCGCCGCGCGCGAGCGTGTGAGCGTGCCCGCGGTAGGTGCAGAAGGTCCAGTCGTCGGGGCGCATCGCCACCCCGAACGCGGCGGCGATCGCCTCCTGGCCGAGCGAGAGGTGGCTCGTGCCCTTGACGAGGTTCTGCAGAAAGAGATCGTGCGCGCGCTTCTCGCAGTGTCTCAACTCGACCTGCAGGCGGTAGAGCTCGAGCCGCGTCTCGCGCCCGATGTCATCAGCAGCGCCCGCTTTCTTGCCTTTCGCCTTCGCATCCATGGAAAGTCGATGCCAATTACCGCCTGTTGTTCGGGAGATCGGGAGGTCGTGAGATCGGGAGATGGAAACTCAGGTTTTCTCGCTCTCCCGCGCTCCCGCCCTCACGCTCTCACGATCAGTACTTGTTGGCGATCGGAAGCTCCTGCGCCGGGAAGAGCGTGATCACCTTCGCGCCCCCGGGCGTGAGCACCACCTCCTCCTCGATGCGCGCCGCCGACACCCCGTCGGTCGCGGGGCAGAACGTCTCCACCGCGAAGACCATCCCGGCCTTCAGCTCGTAGGGGTCCTTGAACGAGTTCACCCGCGAGATCAGAGGGCGCTCGTGCAGCCCCAGCCCGAGCCCGTGGCAGAAGTTCAGCCCGAACGCCGCCATCTCGGTCTCGAAGCCGATCTCGGTGGACTTCGGGAACGCTTTTGCCACGACGTCGGTGGACACGCCCGGCTTGAGGAGATCGATCGCGCGGTCCATCCACTCGCGCGCCTTCTTGTACGCGTCGTGCTGCGCCGGGGTCGCGGAGCCGACCGTGAAGGTCCGGTAGTAGCAGGTCTTGTAGCCCATGTAGGTCTGGATGATGTCGAAGTAGGCCTGGTCGCCCGGGCGGATGATGCGGTCGGTGAAATTGTGCGGATGCGGGCTGCAGCGCTCGCCCGCGATGGCGTTGATCGCCTCGACGCAGTCGGAGCCCATCTCGTAGAGCCGCATGGTCGCCATCGCGACGATCTCGTTCTCGCGCACGCCGGGCTTCAACCGCTCATAGATGTCCTGGTAGACCCCGTCGCCCATCGCCGCCGCCATGTTGAGCAGCGTGATCTCGTCGTGGCTCTTGATCTCGCGCGCATCGAGCATCACCTGCTGCCCGTCGCGCACCTCGATGCCGAGCTTCTGCAGCGCGAAGAGAAACGGCGGCTCCACCACGTCCACCCCGAGCGGCATGTCGGCCACCCCTTCGCGCACGAGGATGTCCTTCACTTCCTTCGCCGCGGCCTCGAACAGCCCGACCTTGGGCGAGACCGCGCCGCGCAGGCCCGCGAGCCCCGCGAGGCAGTGGTTCTTCGGCAGCCACGGCGCGTAGAGCTTGTGGTGGCGAGCGGCCGAGCCGAAATCCCACACCCACGGCTCGCCGTTGCCGGTAAGCAGGCACCACCGCGTCAGCTTGTCGCGCGCCCACTCCCCGATCACCGTGCTCGAGATGTAGCGGATGTTGTACTGGTCGAAGACGAGCAGCGCGCCGAGCTTCGATTTCTTGAGCGCCTGGCGCGTGCGCGCGAGCCGGTACTCGTGCAGGCGGCGGAAATCCACGCGCTCCTCGAAGTCCACCTGCATGCGGCCGGGCGCCTGCAGCGGGCGCTCCCAGCGGTGCCCGGGGTTCGCCGGATCATAGAGCGCGTCCGGCGCCTCCTTCGGCCTGCGCCTGGGGTCGATGCTCTCCCGCGTGACGCGGCGGGGTTCGGTCTTGCTCCTTTTGCGCGGCATTGCTGTCTCCGGGAAATGATCCGTTGCGGCTGCGGTCAGGGTAGATCGAGTATGACGTGGCCGATCTTGTCTCCCGACTCCACCAGCTCGTGGGCGGCGGCGACGTCGGCCAGCGCGAAGCGAGCCGCGATCGCGAACTTCGGGTGTCCCCGCGCGACCCAGCGCGCGATGTCGGCAAGCGCGCGCGCCTTCGCGCCCGCCGCCATGTTGTAGACGAACACCATCCGCAGCGTGAAGTTGAGCCGCATCAAGTCGTAGAAGGGCAGCGCCGGCTCGCGCACCTTCACCGAAGCATACGTCGCGACCACTGCGCCGGGGCGCAATGCCTTCGCGTAGCTCGCCAGATTCGCGCCGAAGTCCACGTCCACGACGCGGTCGATGCCCTCGCCGCCCGCGAGCGCCCCCAGGCGGGAAACGGCGTCCTCGGCGCGGTAATTGACCACCGCGTGCGCGCCCGCTTTCTTCGCATGCCCGGCCTTGGCCTCGTTGCTCACGGTCGCGATGACCCGGGCGCCGCCCCAGCGCGCGAGCTGCACGGCGTAGTGCCCGACGACTCCGGCCCCGCCCGTCACCAGCACGGTGCGCCCGCGCACCGGCCCGTCGGCGAAGACGCAGCGGTGCGCAGTCATCACCGGTATGCCGAGGCACGCGCCCTGGACGTAGGAAAGCTTGCGCGGAAGGGGCACCGCCTGCGCCGCGCGCAGCACGACGTACTGCGCTGAGGTCCCGAACGGCCGCTGCCACTGCCCGTTGAACACCCACACCCGCTCGCCGAGCCACTTGCGGGGGACGCCCGCGCCGACGCGGTCCACGGTGCCCGCTCCGTCGCTGTTCGGTATCACCCGCGGCGGGATCACCGGGCGGCTGCCAGCGCGTGCCTTCACATCGGAGGGATTCAAGCCGGACGCGCGCAGGCGCACCCGCACTTCGCCTTTTCCCGGAACGGGATCGGGCTGCTCGCCATAGCGCAGCACCTCGCGCGCCGCGCCGTTCTTCTCGTACCAGGCTGCCAGCACCGCACCCCTCCGCTGCGCGCCGCGTCAGTCCGCCTTGATGCCCGCAGCGTGAATGATCGGCGTCCACTTCTTCAGTTCGCTCCGCACCCAGGCGCCGAGTTCCTCGGGCGTCGAGGGCGTAGTCTCCCCGCCCTGTTTCAGGATCGCTTCCTTCACGTCGGGTCGCCGCAGCGTCTCGGTCACTTCCGTGTTGAGTTTCTTCACGATGGCCGGGGGCGTCTTCGCCGGAGCGAAGAGCCCGAACCAGAGCACTGCCTCCATGCCCGGGATCCCCGCTTCCGTCGCGCTGGGAATGTCCGGAACCGCAACGAAGCGGCTCTTGCTCGAAACGGCAAGCGCCTTCACCCTGCCCGCCTTGAGCTGCGCGTGCGCGGTGATCGGCGACAGGAACGATACCGGTGTCTCGCCGCCGACCAGCCCCGTCAGCGCCGCGCCCGCGCCCTTGTACGGCACGTGCACGAGCTTGAGCCCGGTCACCTGGTTGAACAGCTCTCCCGTGAGGTGGCTGATCGTGCCGGGGCCGGCCGAGGCGTAGTTGAGGCCGCCCTTCTGCTTCGCGTAGGCGATGAGCTCCTGCACGTTCGATACCGGGACCGACGGGTGCGTGACGAGCACCGTGACCAGCTTCGCGACCAGCGAGATCGGCGCGAAGTCCTTGAGCGGGTCGTAGGGCAGATTTTTGTAGAGCGAGACCGCGCTCACGTGCGTGCCGGCGTGGCCCATCACCAGCGTGTAGCCGTCGGGCGCCGATTTCGCCACGATGTCCGTGGGCACCGTGCCGCTGGCCCCGGCGCGGTTGTCCACGACCACCGCCTGCCCCCATTTCTCGGTGAGCTTCTGACCGACGAAGCGCGAGAGCCAGTCGGCGGTGCTGCCGACTCCCTGGCCCATGATGCGGATCGGCTTGTTGGGGAATTGCGCGGCCGGATCGGCCGCCTCGGACGCCACCGGAATGAGCGCGATCAGGAACGCCGTGAAAAACCTCTTCATCGTACCTCTCCCGTTTTCTGCAGCTATCTTCAGGATTGCCCCGCGACGGTTGCGGTCGAATCCGTCATCACTGCGCTTCGAGGCGGACCGCCTTGATGAGCTTCTGGAATCCGCCGTACTCGTCCTGCATCCGCTTCGTGAACTTTTCAGGCGTGGGATCGACAGCCGGTTCGGCACCCTGCCGGGCGAGGCGTTCCTTGATCTGCGGGTCGCGCAGGAGCTCCGCAATATCCCGGCTCACCTTGGAGACGATCTGGCGCGGGGTTCCGGCCGGGGCGACGATGCCGAACCAGCCGTCGGATTGCCCGGCGGGGAACCCCGCCTCCGCCATCGTGGGAATGTCGGGCAACGCGATGCTGCGCTTCGACGTGGTCACCGCGAGCGCGCGCAGCCTCCCGTCCTTGATCATGGGCAGCGTCGACGGCACCGTGAATATGAAGTAGTGCACGTTGCCCGCGAGGGTCTCGGCGAACACGTCCCCCAGCGTCTTGAACGGCACGTGCACCGTATCGATTCCCGCCGCGTGGTTGAAAATCGCGGCCCCGATGTGAGCGATCGTCCCCACTCCGACGGAGGCGAAATTGAGCTGTCCCGGCTTCGATTTCGCCAGCGCGACCAGCTCCTTCGCGCTCTTCGCCGGGATGTGCGGCGAGACCATGAGGACGTTCGCGATCACCGCGACTTCGGCGACCGCGGAGACGTCCTTCAGCGGATGGTACGGGGGTTCCTTGCGCAGCAATGGGCCCATCAGGTGCGGCGGCGCGACGATCGCGAACGTGTAGCCGTCGGGGTTGGCCTTGGTCAACAGGGTGCTGCCGATCAGGCCGCCCGCGCCCGGGCGATTGTCCACCACGACCTGATGCTTGTATTTCTCCGCCAGGTGCTGCCCGATGACGCGCGCCAGGTAGTCGGTCGCCGTCCCTGGCGGCAGCGGCGCGATCATGCGGATCGGCCTCGTAGGATACGGCTCCGCAGCTTGCGCGCCCTGCACCATCGCGCTTGCGCCTGCCACGGCCAACATCAGGAACGTGAGGCGCAGCACATTTGACGTGCTCATGGTTTCCTCCTTTTGAATAGCCAGGTCGCGGCGCGGCGCGAGACCGAAATGCGCCGTGCCATACTAGGCCCGACTAGACCAAGTGTCAACGATTCCGCTTATTGGTTCGATATTGGTTCAGATTGATTTTCCACGCCGGCATTGATCGCGCGTTCCGCACGGCGGTACGCGAAATTGAAGCGTGACCGCGGATCGCGTCCTTGCCGCCTGGTCTGGACCAATATGAAACATTGGTTTATATTGGATGTCGTGCGAAACTGGGAGCCACGGCGGTCCCGGAAAACGCTCGGGACGGAGGAGCACGCTTGGCAGCCGACACGTCACGTTCCCGCGCCCGCGAGGGTGCGAAGCGCATCCGCGAGTTCATCGTCGCGGCCGCCGTCGAGGGCACGCCCGCCCCGGGCACGAAGCTGCCCACCGAACGCGAGCTCGTCAAACGGTTCAACGTGCCGCGCAACGCGGTGCGCAAGACCCTCGCCGAGCTCGAGGCCGAGGGCTCGATCACCCGCCATGTCGGCCGCGGCACCTTTCTTGCCGGGCGCGCGCCGGGGGGCATCGGCGAGATCCCCGGGGACAACGTCAGCCATACCAGCCCGGCCGAACTGATGGACGCGCGGCTGAGGATCGAGCCGGCGCTCGCCGAGCTGATCGTGACCAACGCAACGGCCGCCGACTTCGAGCGCATGGAGGCCTGCCTCGAGAAGGCGGAGAAGGCGGCGACCCTCGATGAGTTCGAGTTGTGGGACGCCGCTCTGCACCAGGTCCTCGCCGAGGCCACCCACAACCGTTTCGTGATCCGGATACTCGACATGGTCACCGCGGTGCGCAGGCAGGCCGAGTGGGGGAAGCTCAAGGACCGCATCGTGACCCCGGAACGCCGCATCCGCTACCAGGAAGAGCACCGCGACATCGTCGGCGCGCTGAAGGAGCGCGACGCCGAGCGCGCGCGCGCGAGCATCGTCGCCCACCTCCAGCACGCGCGGCGCAATCTGTTCGGATTCTAGTGCAATGATGAGCGGTAAGCCGTAAGCGGAAATTACCCCATCTACTGACAGCTCACCGCTCACTGCTTACCCCTGACCGCTTACCGCCGTCTCCCGCATGGACATTTCCTTTCCCTCCGCTGTGGTGATCCTGCTGCTGGTCATGGATCCGGCCGGCAACATCCCGCTGTTCACATCGCTCCTGCGGCAGGTGGAGCCCGGGCGGCGGGCGGCGATCATCATGCGCGAATGCGCGATCGCGTTCGGCGTGCTGCTCGCTTTTCTCTTCTTCGGAAACCTGATCCTCGAGTTGCTGGGCCTGTCGGGGTCTTCGCTCAACATCGCCGGCGGGGTCATCTTGTTCCTGATCGCATTGCGCATGATCTTCCGCAGGCCCGAAGGCGTGTTCGGCGACACGATCGAGGGCGAGCCCTTCATCGTGCCGCTTGCCATCCCCGCCATCGCGGGTCCGGCAGCGATTGCGACGGTGATCCTGCTCGCCTCCAGCGCGCCGCAACGGATGCTCGAATGGATCGCGGCCGTCACCGTCGCCACGCTCGCCACGCTCGCGCTGCTCGTCTTCGGCGAGCGCATCAGCAAGCTTGCCTGGGAGCGCGGGCTGATCGCGCTCGAGCGCCTGATGGGCCTCATCCTCACGGCGATCGCCGTGGAAATGCTCTTGCGCGGGATCGAGACGTTTGTCCGCGGCCTCTAGCCGCCTCCGAGGGATGAGGGATGAGGGACGAGAGAGGCGCGCCTGCACGCAGTATCCCCCGTTCACGATTCACGGTTCACGATTCACGCCCGACTTACGCCAGTCAGTCGGGAAAATACGACGGCGGGATCGGCCGCCTCCAGTTCGGGGTGAAATCCACCTGGTGCGGCGGAACGATCATCGAGGGCCGGGCCAGCAGGCGCTCGTAGGCGCTTTGCCGCAACGCGGGATCGTGGAACACGATCCAGCCGCGCTCTTCATACTCGATGATGAGGGCGGCGCGCGCGCCGTGCGGAGAGTGGCCGCTTTGCGTGAGCGAAACGACCCCGCCGTAGCGCCGGTGGAGCGACTCGTCCATTTTCCAGCGCTCGATCACGCGCGCGTAGAAGGCATTCCGTTCGCCGGGCGGCCCCGGCGGCGCCCGATCCAGCTCGAGATCGTTCTTCGCCATGCGCAGCAGGATCGCGCGGAACTCTTCCACCCGCGCCCGCTGGTCCGCAGGCACGCTGCCCGAAGCGAGCCGGCCATTGAGCTCTTCGAGCTTGCGCGCGCGCTGGGCCCGGTCCTTTTTCCGGAATTCGCGTTCGTACGCCTCGAGCTCGGCCACTTCCGCGGCGGTTGCGGCAAGCCCGTGCTCGGCCACGTAGCTCGGCACGATGCGCTGCCAGATCCACCCGAGCAGGCGGACCGCGGGCGGCTCGTCATCGGCGGGATGCTCGATCTCGGCCCGGGTGACGTGCTCCCCGAATACGGCGGCCACGCGCGCGGGCTCCTGCGCGGCGGCTGTGGCCCAGAGCACGGCGGCCACCCATACGGGCCAGGTTTTCATCTATTAAATTCTAGCGCGCCCGGACGCGTCGGCCGGAGCGGGTACCCGCAGCGCCCACAGCGTGTTGATATCGTTACGCGAAAGAGTGAAATGCCCGGGGCGCGCGTGCCCCAAGCCTTTGTTTTTCTACGCTCTCGCCGGACCCGATGCAGAGCCCGTGCGCCCGACACCAGCCGCACTGCCTTTCTTGCCAGCGGACCCGCGCCGACGAGTCGCGCAACTCGTTGAAAGCACGGTGCCTCCGGCTGCGTGCGGCGCACGCTACGACGCGCTCCGGTCCAGCGCGTAGCGGCCCGCGCTCTGGGGCCCGCACCGGGTGTCAAGAACCTCGCCGGCATCCGGCTCCAGCCGCGCGCAAACCATTCACAGTTTCTGTGGATAACGGTGTGGGTAACCCGGTCGTCCCAACGCGGATGGGGCGAAAAAACGTGGTCGCCCTTAATTTGCCCAAAATTTGAGCATCGCGATGCGGGGTGGCGGGGTCCGGACCTTTGTCGCTGGCTCTTGCCGGCCCGACGCGCGCGCGCGGTGCGTGAGCCGGGGCAGGTCGGGCGCAGCCGGGTTGAGCCTGCGGCGCGCGTTCGACACAATAGCGCTCGCCTGCTTTCGCGTGAATGCTCGCGGCTATGCCTTTTGCGATCAAATGGTTGGTGACACTGCTCGCGTTCGCCGCGCTCGCGGCCGTGCCGTCTTCGCGGGCGGACACCGGCGCCGGCGCGGTCGAGCGCGTGGGCAGCACGAGATGGAGCAGCGACACGCTCTACCGCGGGGCGCCCGCCCCGCGCGCGCCCACGCACGGGCTGGCGCTCACGTTCGCTTTTTTCACGGACGGCGGTTGGACGCGAGAGCAGCTGCACGAAGCCGCGGCCTCGGCGGCGGGCGTGCTCGCTCAATGCGGTGTCGTGGTATCGGCGGTCGAGGTCGCGGAGCTGCGCGCGCCGCGCCGGCTGCAGTACTTCGCGACACCCCGCGCCCGGGAGCTCGTGAAAGCCGCTCCGTTGCCGCGGCCGGCGGTCTACTTCGTCGCGGACACGCTGCAGCAGCCGGCCTTCGAAGCCGAGGCGATCGGGCGCGCAAACAGCGGCACGCGGCCCGAGCTGGCGGACACCGTCTGGATCACGCGCGGTGCGCGCCATCTCCCGCTGGTGCTCGCCCACGAGCTTGCGCACGTGCTGATGGACAGCGGCGAGCACGTCGCCGAGCCGGGCAATCTGATGCGGCAGGATACCGCCCCGGAGAACACCAGGCTCGATCCCGCGCAGTGCGCCCGCATGCGCACCGTCGGCGAAGCCCACGGCCTGCTCACGCCGCTTGCCGGCGCGAAGGCGGGGGGAACCGCCGATGAACGCCGATGAACGCCGAGCAAAATATTGTGAGTCGTGAGCGGTAAGCAGTGAGCAGCGAGCAGTGAGCAGTGAGCAGTGAGCAGTGAGCAGTGAGCAGTGAGCAGTGAGCGGGGAACTTCGGGAAAAAACCAAGTCCAATCGTACCGCTTACCGCTTACCGCTTACCGCTTACCGCTTACCGCTTACCGCTTACCGCTTACCGCTTACCGGTTTTCTTATCTGCGTTTATCAGCGGTTACGAGCGGCTTTTTTCGAGGCCGCTTCTAGCGCTTCAGGATCCGCAGCAGATTGTAGAAGTCGTCGGTGAAGACACGGAAGTCGTGGCGCGCCGGGAGCCGCTCCGCCACCGACCGGATCGGCTCGGCCGCGAGCAGCTCGAGATTGCGGGTGACGATGATCTGGTCCGTGCTGGAGAGCCAGTAGCCCGCGTTGCCGCTGTCCGGCGGCACGTCGGACACCAGCACCGCGGTCATGCCGAGCTCCGAGGCCAGGCGCTCGACCACCGGGGAGATGTCCACGAAGCGGTTGGTCGCCTGGAACACGATCACGCCGTCGGGCTTGAGATGGCGCACGTAGGCCGCCATCGCCTCCCGCGTGACGAGGTGCATCGGGATCGAATCGCCGGAGAAAGCGTCGATCGCGAGCACGTCGTACTTCTGCTCGGGCTCGCGCTCGAGGCTCAGCCGCCCGTCGCCCAGTATGATTTCCATCTGGGCGCGGCTGTCGGTAAGGAAGCTGAACTCCTGGACCGCGACCGCCGCCACCTGCGGATCGATTTCGTAGAAGCGGAACACGTCCCCCGGCCGCGCGTACGCGGCGATCGCCCCCGCGCCGAGCCCGATCACCCCGACGCGCCGCGGCGCGTCGGGCAGGCTGGCGAAGACGCGCCCGTAGCCGCTGGTCGGCCCGAAATAGCTGCTCGGACGGTTGCGGTACTCCGCGTCGAGAAGCTGCCCGCCGTGATTGATCGCGCCGTGGTACATCACGCGGAACGGGACCGGATAGGAAAAGTCGCGCGTGCGCACCACGCCGTAGAAGTTGCGCGTGATCACGCGGGTGTCGGACAGGTACTCGCGGATGTTCACCACGGTGAAGGCCGCCGTCAGCGCGACGACCACGCCGCTGCCCGCCGCGATCCACCGCCACCCGCTGAACGTGCGGTAGAAGAGCAGCACCGCGCACGCCGTGAGCGCGATTCCGAGCTCGTAGTAGCCGGAGAACACGTTGGGGGCCACGATGGCAACGAGCACCGCGCCGATGGCGCCGCCCACGGAGATCATCAGGTAGAAGGTGGTCAGATGCTGGGGTCGCGGCTTGAGCCGCGTGAGCTCGCCGTGACAGAACATGCAGCAGACGAACAGGCCCGCCGTGTACAGCGGCGTCGCGGCCCACAGGTTGAGCGAGTCGCTGTACCACGCCATCGCGGGCAGCAGGATCGCGGCGAGCGGCATGAACACGTCGCGCCGGTACCAGCGCGGATGGTCGAAGCACAGGATGAACGTGACGAGGTAGAGCGAGAGCGGCACCACCCAGAGAAACGGAATCGATGCGATGTTCTGGGTTAGATGGTTCGTCACCGCGAGCAGCAGGCAGGAGCCCATCGCGGAGAGCGCGATCCACACCAGCCGCTCGCCCATCGTGGGGGGCGGCTCCGCGGAATGGTCGGCCGCGGCCGGTGCGATCCCCGCCCGGGTGCCGCGCGTGCTCACGAGCGCCGTGGCCCCGCAGAGGACCGCGAATACGGCGTAGGCGACGGACCACGACCACGACTGCACCGCGAGCGGCAGGATCGGCTCGATCAGCACCGGGTACGAAAGCAGCGCCAGCAGCGAAGCGAAGTTCGACAGCGCGAACAGGCGATAGGGCGCCGGGTGGCGGAAGTACTGCCAGAACCACGCCTGCACCAGCGGGCTCGTGGTCGAGAGCAGGAAATAAGGCATGCCGATGGTGACGCCGAGCAGCGCGAGTATGAGCAGCGTGGGCTCTCCACCTTCCGCGCCGGGCTTCCACTGGGCATCGGGAATGATGGGAAGCACCAGCAGGCTCGCCGCGAGCAGCGCGAGATGCAGCCATGCCTGCCGGCGCGGGGCGAGATAGCGCGTCGTCCAGTCGGCGTAGGCATAGCCGAAGAGCAGCACCGACTGGAAGAAGACGAGGCACGTCGCCCACACCGCCGCGGCCCCGCCGAACCACGGCAGGATCTGCTTCGCGATGACGGGCTGGACCAGGAACAGCAGGAACGCGCTCAGGAAGATCGTGCCGGCGTGGAGCAGCATGAATGCAGTGTTGAGTTTATGGCCCGCGCGATTTTAACTCATCACTCCACGTTCATCACTCAGGGCGCAGTCCTGGCGGCGCGCTGCGTGCACGTGCCCGCATCCGGCGCCGTGCCTTCACCGCGGACCGTGCCCGCGATGGTAGGCGCGCAGCCCAGCCCTCGGAGTGCATGCAATAGGTGATAGGTGAACCCGTTGTCCCGGATCGGCGTGTACGTGATCCGGTCGCGCCGGCAGGCAAAAAATCACGCCTTCGGTCCCGGGCGGGCAGCGCCGGGCTGGCCCGCGTCGGCCCGGCGCGCCCCCTGCGGCGAGGCGACCCGGCGGGGCCGGGTGTGACGGAATCCACGGCCGCTGCCGAAGTGCTGTCGAAATGTCGTTAGCCCGATGTCGCGGTTGCCGTACGCTGACCGTTCCCAGGCCCCCCGATGTGCACTACGGCCAAGTGACCGATGTCCGGTGGCTGCTCGAAAGTCAATGTGAAACATCGAGTTACGCACGGTGTGCATTACGTCTTCCAGGGCTGGCACGGATTCTGCAGATAAGGGGGCGTGGATCGAATGCTGACTTGGAGACTGCTGTGATTATCTACATGGACGACTACCGGAAAGCCAAGGCACTGAAGCTGCCGGCCCGTCGCCGCTACGACGAAGAATTGATGTGCGTGAACTGGAATCCAGCGATAGGAGTGATTGCCATGTCTTGCTATCAGACCGCCCAGGAATTGAGCCCCGAATTGCCAGAGGACTTGGCCACCGTCGACGTCGACGCCTTCCTCGACCGCGTCTACGCGCTCGCGAGCCAGATCTAGATCAACCGTCTTCCCCCGGAGGCGGGCCGATGCCCTTGTGGCCGGTCCGCTTTTTTTGTACTGTGCCGTCCCGGCACACCGGTCACCCCCGACCGCCTCACCCCGCCACCACTTCACTCCGTCATCCCGTCACTGCGTGAATTTGTCACGGGGTTCCGGCCGCTCTGCCTTTCGACTTTCGACTTTCGACTTAGCTGTACAGATCCCCGGTTCGCCGCCGCCACCTCGTGAACTTGTAGCGGTCCCCTGCGCTGCTCGACCAGCCCGGCGGTCTGCGCAACTCACGAACCATCGTGGCACTTTCACACGCTGTCGAACCGGAATTTCCTCACGCAGAACGAGTGCGTCACAGCTCGACAGTGCTCGACCGAAACCCCGGACCGGTCTGCGCTGCTCGGCGGCTCTCTGGGGACCCCACAAACCTTACACCCGTTACCCACGTCGAAAAGGTGTGGCTCGTGACTGGTGACGGTGACTCGTGACTCGGCAGGGGGCTTCGCCCGCACGGCAAATACGGTTCAGACCACGGTATCTGATTCCAATCCCCAAAATCAGGCGGATTTCAAACCCCGTTTACACGCGGTAACCAGGATCGACTACCGATGCGTTTACACCTACCGTTCATGGGACCAAGTCCGACAGGCTGCCAGGTAAACGAAACGCTTGTTGCAGTCCGGGTTTTCGCAGCGCATCGTGTCCGCGCGCCCGCTGTCGTCAAAGCCCTGCGTCGGCATAGCCACCTTTATGCAATTAGCCAAGCCTGACCCCTTCCCCGACCCCTTCCCCCGCCGTCGAGCGTCAGCCCGAACGCCTCGCGCATCTCCGCGAACGACCAGTGCGGCAGCCGCAGCACCTCGAACCGCCCCGCGAGGCTCTCCGTCAGCCCGCGCTCGACCAGCAGCGGCGCCGAGCCGACGACTACGAATTACTCAGTGTCCTGAGCAATCGGGCAATCCTTTGTTTATCCGACCATTTCTGCTCCGGATATGCCCCATTTCGCCATCGATGCCGCCAGCTTCGACGTTTCGCCACCGGGGGAAAGGTGTGCGATGTAGACCCGGTCTGCGAGCGCCGCGACGACTTGGTTTCGACGGATCGCGGCTTCCCTGGTGACCCGCACCGGGTGGGCGACAAACGGGGACAGGAAGAGTAAACGGCCGGCATCGAACGCCGATCGGAGCTCGGCCGGCACGCGCAATGCTTTGATCGCACGCGCCGGGCATACGATGATCGGCTGCTTGCCGCGCAGGAGGATCCGCAGGCATTCCCGTTCGATCGGCGAGTGAAAGCTGCTGATCACCGTGATGCCCTCGTCTCGCATTCGAGCGGCCGCGTCGTGCGCGCGCAGGATCGCGTCGCCGGGCGTGCGGGCCGAGCAGAAAAGCGCCGTCTTGCTCCTTCCCAACAGATCCTTATTGCCAACCAACACCAGGACGTCCGGCGCATCCGTCCCCAGGCGTGACCTGAGAATTTCCGGGTAGTGAGCCGCGCCGCGCCGAATGCTGAGCGCCTCCGGCCGCACAATCCGGTTCCTGGTCATGTCGCTTGCCCGCCCGAGTACCGTTTCAGATACGCCGCCAACTCGTTTACTGGCAGCCTGACCGTCGGGTCGCTCGCCATCGTCCGCAGCGCGGCATGGAGCGAGCCCATCGGGCTGACTCTGTGGTCGTGAAGCTCATCAATCACCCAGAGCACGCCGTGGACCTCGATTTTGCGCCGGCGCGCGAACGCGCGCAGCGGTCCGTCGCCCGTCAGGAGAATGCAGCCGGGCCGGCTTTCGGCGAGCGCAAAGGCGAAACCGTCATGGATCGACAGGTGAGGAAAATCCCGCACGATCTCGCGGGCGCGCAGGACGCCTGGGCCAGGCAGCTCTACGACTTTGAGCCCGCCGCGCAGCAGGGACTTCTTCTGCGCTTCGGTGAACTTGAGAAGCTCTTCGTCGAACAGCGTGTCCGGGATGAGGCACTCGTACGGCAGCCGGAGAAACGCCTCCAGCAGCGACACCTTGCGCAGGTCGATGAGGCAGCTTGCGTCACTGACGACGATCCGCAGGGGCACTCTTCGGTCCCTTCAGTTCTGCCTCGACGTCCGGAACCGGCCGCCGGAGGAGCTCTGCGGCCTTGCCGAGCGAGATCAGCTTTTCCGCAAGCGCGCGGTAGCACAGCCGTTCGAAACGCAAGGCTGGCTCGCGCTTGCCGCGTTCTTCCGCCGGTTCGAGCTCGTTCAGCTCCCGGGTGCGCCAGCCGCGCGCGACCGACTGGAAGGCGTAGACCAACGTCGCTTCGCTGATGATCTCCAGCTGGCGCAGCCGCACGAGCAGCGCCGCTCCACTCACGCGGTAGAGGCGCTTGAGGTCGAGCAACTCCTTGTAGCCGAGTGCGTTGCGGCGCTTGCCGACCTCGCGCTCCAAGTGCTCCCTGGGCATGAGAAACGCCCCCGCGAACACGTTGGCCGCCTTTTCCTCGTCGCGCTCGGAGAGGCACTCGGGCTCGATCAGGCGGTGCAATAGCTCGTGGCCAAGCGTCAACCGCCGCCGCTCCAGCGAAAACTGGTTGTTCACAACGATGACCGGCAGATCCGCCTGTTCGTCCGGCCGCTTCACGAGACAGGTAAAGCCGGAAACCCGCTCTGCCAGCGGCACCGTGAGGACCTTCAACCCCTTCTCCTCCAGGAGTTCGGTCATGTTCGGAATCGGGTCGAGCCCGAGCTTCCAGGTCTCCCGAACTTCAGCGGCAAGCTTCTCCGCGTTGCCGGGATCGGCGAGCTTCCGGAGCCGTGCGACCGGGGACTGCCAGTGCGCGCTGTCCAACTCCAAGGCCCGCTCGACTTGCAGGTATCTCTCAATCCATTCAAGCACTTCCGTCTCGACCTGCGCGCGTTCGCGCGCGCTCGTGCTCGCCTTGGTGCGGAACTCCACCCCGCGCAGCTCGATGCCCTGCACATCCATCAGATAGGCGAGCGAGACCCCTAACGCCTTGGCGAGCGCGCTCAGCACCCCCGAACTGGGCGTGCTCTCGCCGCGCTCGTACTTGCCGATCGCCTGCGCGGTGACCTTGCCGTGTATGGCATCCGACAACCCGCGCAGCGAATACCCGGCCTTCCGCCGGGCCAGTCTCAGTCGGTCCGCGATCATCCTTGGCTCCCCCGCCTCGGTTTACACTTGACAAAACCCATACGTATTGTAAACTCCACCCCTGTATAAGGCAACCCGAGTCCGAACATGGATGAATGGAAGCGACTTGGATTAATCAACGCGCTGCTGGCGCGCCCGGCTGACACGCCCTCGCCCGCGCGCCCACGCACCTTGTCGGCGCTCTCTCAAGGCCTCTTGGGGCTGAACAACGGCTTGGGCGCCTTGCCGGGCATCCCTACCCCGCCGCGCGTGCGCGGGGCGCTGGAACAGGTGTTCGCGAAGTCAGAGCACGACCGGCTGGTCGAAAAACTGCGCAACCGGCTCGTCGCGAATCATCTCTACTCGGACATCAAGGTCGATCTCCCGGACTACGAGAAACCGACCCGGATTGTCTGGAAGACCACCCAGCGCGGCCATGACCCCGACGCGAGCGCGTACTACGGGGTTAAGCAGCACATCTTCGAAGTCGAGACGGCGGACGCCATCGCCGACACGGTTTCCCAGCCGAGTTCGGCGAACAGCGCGATCGCCGGCTGTTCGACGATGCGCTCCTCGGTATATCCCCCCTTGGCCGCCATGAAGTCAGTGTAGCCCGGGTTCGATTGGGGATAAATGGCGTTCCAATAAGGAGATCCGCCATGGCCACCGTCACCGTCCGCATTCCCCAGGCGCTGCTGAAACGCGCCCAGTCCGCCACCGGGCGGCGTAACGCCGACGCCGCGGTGCGCCGCGCGCTGGAGATCGCAACGCACGACTACGAGCTGAACGCCGCCGCCCGCCGCGCGCTCGAACGATCCGTGCGCGACGAGCAGGAGGGCAGAGTCCGCCACTTCAGTACCGCAAGGGATGCCGTCGCGCACCTGAAACGCCTGTGAAGGAAATCGTCTTCACGCGGCGCTTCGAAAGAGACTTCCGCCGCCTGAAGAAGACGCTCCCTCGGCCAGCGCTCGACTACGAAACCCTCGAGGGATCGCGTCGTGTTTCACCGCACCGGCACGCATCGCCAGCTCTTCAGGGCACCGAAGCGGCGCTAGACGCGGCGCGCGCTGTGGCGGCCGTCACGCCGCCAGCCAATGACGGACCGGCTTTGCGAGGAACTCCTCCAGCGCGATGCCGTCTCCGCCCACCAGCAGCCGGCGCACCCCCTTGAACGAGCCCGCGAAGGCATCCATGCCGGCAAGCGTCTCACGCCGCCGGCCGCTCTTCACCTCGATCGCCGTCACCGTGCGCCCGGCGCGCACGACGAAATCCACCTCGCGGTTGCGCTCGCGCCAGTAGAAAAGCTCGCACTCCCCCGCCGCGGCCGCGTTGGCGAGGTGCGCCCCCGCCGCCGACTCGACGAGCCGCCCCCAGAACTCCCGGTCGGCCTTCGCCTCCTCCAGCGCGAGCTTCGACTGCGCCGTCATCAGTGCCGTGTTCAGCACCTGGAGCTTCGGGATCGAGCCGCGGCTGCGCGCCGTCGCGCCCGCGTACTTCTGCAGGCCCACCAGCATCCCCGCGCCCGCGAGCAGGTCCAGGTAATGCGCGAGCGTGGTCGAGTTCCCCGCCTCCTGTAGCTGCCCGAGCATTTTTGTGTACGACAGGATCTGCCCCGAGTAGCGGTAGCCGAGGTCGAACAGGCGCCGCAGCAGCGCCGGCTTGTCCACGCGCGTGAGCAGCAGCACGTCGCGCGAGATCGTGGTCTCGATCAGCGAATCCGCCACGTAGCGCGCCCAGCGCTCCGGCTCCCGGATGAGTCCCGCCGCGCCCGGATAGCCGCCGTAAAAGAGATACTGTTCGAGCGAGAACCCGAACGCCTCGCGCATCTCCGCGAACGACCAGTGCGGCAGCCGCAGCACCTCGAACCGCCCCGCGAGGCTTTCCGTCAGCCCGCGCTCGACCAGCGTCGGCGCCGAGCCGACGACTACGAATTACTCAGTGTCCTGAGCAATCGGGCAATCCTTTGTTTATCCGACCATTTCTGCTCCGGATATGCCCCATTTCGCCATCGATGCCGCCAGCTTCGACGTTTCACCGCCGGGCGAAGTGTGCGCGATGTAGGCCCGGTCCGCGAGCGCAGCCCGCTGCCACCGCTGAACGGGCTCATTGACGACACGTCGCACAGTTCGCTGGCCGCCCCGAGAGCCCGCCCCTTGAAAGCAACAAACCCGGCCGCAATATCTAGTAGGGAACTCTATCGAGACCGCGATATCTAGTAGGGAGAGACGAACAAGGAACTGCATGGCTGGAATTGCCCTCACACCTGGCGGTCTTGCCGCACTAGGCCTCTTTGGCGCTCCCTCGGTATCGCCCATGAAGTGGGTTGCCGTCTGGCAGCGGTTCGAGCAGTTCCATCGCAACCTGGGGCTGACCGTCCCGCAGCAGCAGGACGCTCAAACAAAGTACGCAGGCGTAGTCGGATGCCTGAACCGCTGGTACTACGGCCATGCGTCCACGACCCACAACGGTTTCCCCATCGGCTCGTGGGGCAAGAACACCATGGTCCGCCTGACCTGCGTTGAATCCTGATCCAGTTGCAGTGAGAGTTTTAAGTCTAGCGTAGAGCTAATGCAGGTTCAATCGCTGGTTCACCTCCTGGGGCGTTGGGATTGGTGGGAATAGGCTCTGATGCAACGCATGATGTGTTGTTGAATCGATAGTCCAAGATGCAGGTGCCGGTGGTCGTCTCCCGATCGATCGGTGTGGCCGAACGGTGTTGTAATGAATGCGCCACTGCTCGATCAGAATCCTTGCCTCATTCAGGCTGTAGAACAATTCGCCATTCAAGAACTGGTCTCTAAATTTTCCGTTGAAACTTTCACAGTAACCGTTCTGCCAAGGGCTGCCTGGCTCTATATACGCAGTCTGGGTGCCGATGCTGTTTAGCCAGTCGCGCAGTATCTTCGCCACGAACTCAGGCCCGTTGTCGCTACGAATGAAGCGTGGGATGCCACGCTTGAGCATCACGTCCGAGAGCACGTCAATCACCTCCAGTGCTTTGATATGCCGGGCCACATACAGCGCCAGACATTCCCGGGTGTATTCATCAATGACCACCAAGATGCGGAACTTGCGCCAGCGCCTCTGCAAGGGACAGTAGGTATGCCCCTGAACAAAGTCGTAGCTCCAGACATGGTTCGGCGACTCAGGGCGCAAGCGCACGCAGGATCCATCATGCAGCCACAGACGACCCCGCGGCGGTTGCTTGGCCGGAACCTTCAAGCCTTCCTCACCCCAGATACGACGCACCACCGATTCCGTCGTCTGCCAGCCAGCGGCGACCATGAGATCGAATACGGTTCTGTAGCCGTATCGACCATACAGGTTGGCAACCTCCAGCA
>VGID01000058.1 GCA_016868035.1 Betaproteobacteria bacterium
TGTGGTCTTCTCTTTCATGGGTGGCGTCTCCTTTCACCCCGGCGCTAACCGGGCGTTGGTTGAAGTCAAGCTTCCAACCGAAAGGCTACGCCGCCTTCCTCATTTACACACTTTTTGATCTTACCTCGCGCCCGCCCATGGGGATCGCTGCGCGCAGCAGTTGCCACCCGGTGGGCCAAGGTCCGATACAGGCTCGCGCGCTCGGCGGCGAGATGCCGGTTGCCGAGCAGACGATCGATGCGCTTGATGCTGTGCTTGACGTGAGACGGGCCCACGACCGCCCGGCCCAGTTCGGTCAACGTGAGCCGCCGGCCGCGCACCGCGGCCGCCACCGCCGCCAGAATCACTGCCACTCGCGCGGCGTGCACGCCGGGGCGGCACGATCGGATCAACTGCCGTACGATACTCAACGCATGCATGGTGCGGTCTCCTTCGACGGTTGTGAGCCTCGAAAGAGACGTGAAGCGCGCCATGCATGCGCCGTTTTGAACAGACTCTATCAACTACATCAACGAGGTACAACCCCTGTTCGTGGGGAGACCTCAGACACAGACCCCATTTACATTCAATTTACACATTTACACCCTTCGTCGAACGCGAAGGATACATACGCCAAATAGTAATTGTAAATCCGTCAAACGAACCGCAAACTTTCCCATCCTTTTGTAGGTATCTATTCCCGAGAATACACCGATGACGCCGGAAGCCCCGTTCATCGAGCTACGCACCGACGCGTTTACACAGCCCACCGATGAGATGATCGATCTGGTTCGATCGATGGGATATGTCTACTCGGATCTGGCGCGCGAGTGCCCGCTCACGGATGAGTTGGAGGCGCTGGGGGCTGAGATGGTCGGCATGGAGGCTTCCATTCTCTGCCCAAGCGGCACTCTTTCGAATCTCTTGGGATTACTTACGCTTGGTCGCCCTGGAAGCGAAGTAATTGTCGAAGCTGATGCACATATCTACAACCGTGAACGCGGAGGTATTTCTGCAATAGCACAATTAGTGCCTCGGCCAGTACGCGGGCGCCGGGGGGTTCTGACGCCCGAGGACATACAGCCCTATATTCGCCATGAGCCTCAAGCTCGGGTGGTTAATCCAAAGTGGCAGTGGTCGATCCTCATCTCCCGGACGTCTCTTGTTTGTATTGAGAATCCGCACAATGGTGTCGGCAACATGGTCTGGAATGTGGAGCAAACCCGCGCCATTTGCAAATTAGCTCATTCCGTGGGTGCGGCCGTGTTCATTGACGGCGCGCGGTTGCTCAATTCGGCGGTCGCATTGAACGTGCCCGCGAGTGAATTGGCAAGTCCAGCCGACGGAATTGCTCTGGGATTAGCCAAAGGGCTAGCCGCACCCGTTGGCTCGCTGTTTTGTGGCTCGCGTGAAGTGGTCGAGCGCGCACGAACATTGCGACAAATGCTTGGCGGTTCCATGCATCGACCGGCTTGGCTTAGTGCGGCAGGGATCATTGCGCTGAAGAAGATGCCCGAGCGGCTGCGTATTGATCATGAAAATGCGCGCCTCCTTGCCGAACAACTCGGTGAAATTCCAGGCGTGAAGGTCGACCTTGAGCAAGTGCAAACAAACACCGTCTTATTTGAGGTGACCGATGCCAGCTGGACCACCGAGACGCTGGTAAACGCATTGGCGGAACGGAAGATAAGAATTGGATCCCGCGGAGACCGACTGTTTCGCGTAGTGACTCACCATGCCATTGGCGAGGCGCAGATTGGAAGCTTTGTAAGTGCATTACGAACGATTCTCTCGAGTAAGCGGTAGTCACGCGCCTCCCCGGTGCGCCAACTATCGTTTGGGGTGTGCGCAATGCGACCACCGTCGTTCTGCGAGAAATAAGAATTGGCGCTCAACTGGTGCGAGTTGCGCTTGGCCGCGATATACGATACAAAACTGACGGCGTGCCCATGGCTCTCGCAAACTGATGAGCCTTATGCGCATAGACTTAGAAAACACTTCGGCAGCCCTGCGTGGAATTACTCCAATACCCAACCCTGCTTCTACCATGCGGCAGACGGCATCAAGGCCCCGCACCTGTATCCGGCCCCGTAATACGGCACTGAGCTTGCCTGCTTCACGCGTAAGCCAGAGGTACATCGGGCTGCCGGTTTCAAACATGACATAGTCGAACGCGAGCGTTTCGACAAAACGGACGGACCGCCGCCCAGCCAATGGGTGCTCCCGCGGCGCCACTATTAGCAATTCGTCCTCACCAACGGGCGTGGCCACAAGTCCGCGCGTGCCGACGTCGGCCCACAAGACTCCGATACTGGCTCTCCGCTCCACCACGGAGCGCACGATGTCAGACGAGGAAAGTTCCTCTACCTCGACACGCACGTGCGGATGTGCAGCCACAAACTCACTTAGAAGCTCTGGCAGAAGCTCCGCAATCACGGAGCTGTTTGCCAACAACCGTAAGTGCTCGGTGACCCCTTGCCGGATGTCCTCCACCGCTCCGGAAAGCCTTCCAAGACCGGCAAGCAAGGCCTGAATATGGTTAAGCAGGGGCTCGGCGGCTTTCGTTACTCGAACCCCCCGCGCCTGGCGGTCGAAAATCTTCATGCCAATGCGTTGCTCGAATTCGCTGATGCGGCGGCTTGCGGCGGCGAGCGCCAGATGAGTTCGCTTTGCGGCGCGGCTTATGCTGCCCTCCTCAGCCGCCGCCACGATCGTCTCGATCGTAGTAAAGTCCAAGCTCCAGTGTTGTTTGGCCATCGTTCCCCTTCGCGCCTCGCGAAAGCCAGCTTCGCAAATTAGCGATTGTAAATTTACCGCATAAACTGCACACTTCCCGCACTGAAGCACGCTGTCGGAAAACCGGCGGGTTTGGCAGTCAGGACGCCTGCTCGAGCTTCGTGCCGAGACTCGAATTTCAGGAGGTCTCAAAGTGCGTGTGACGGAAATCCCACTGGCAAGAGTAAAGGACGCGCTCACCCGACGGTATCGCGAGCGTGAGGACAAGCAGTTGCTTGCTTGGCATCATCAACCGCGAATCATATTCAAGAAGGCTCGTGGTGTTCGGTTATGGGATGTCGATGGTCGAGAGTACCTGGACTTCGTTTCAGGGCATATCAATCTGCTTCTTGGGCATAACCATCCTGAACTGGTGCAGGCGCTCACGGAGCAGGCTTCGAAGCTATGGACGCATTACAAGTACTACACGACTGACACAACTATCGAATTTTCCGAGCTTCTTGCAGAGAGTCTACCGCAGGGGTTGGATGTTCTCAATTTCACGACGACCGGCTCCGAGGCGAACGAAGTCGCAATGCGACTAGCGCGGGGTGCAACGGGGCGCTTCGATTTCGTATCGGTAATTCAGGGGCTTCATGGCGGGACATTTGCCGTGGAGGGCCTCACGAGCATTGGCGGACCGCGTAAGCGCGGTCTCGGTCCGATGTTAATGCCCGCCCGCGCGAATGCGGTCCTGGCACCGTATTGTTATCGTTGTCCAATCAACCTCCGTTTTCCTTCCTGCAACATTGCCTGCCTGGATGTAAGCGACGAAATGATCGAACGCACGACCACTGGCGAAGTGGCCGCGATCTTTGCCGAAACGATCATGGGCTCCGGTGGCATGGTTGTGCCACCGGAGGGATGGCTGTCGAAACTCAAGCGGCTGGCCGAAAAGTGGGGAGCGTTGCTGGTCCTGGATGAGGTTCAGGTTTCACCGGCAAAAACCGGCTCGCTTTGGTGCTTTCAACAGTTTGGCGCACAGCCGGACATCTTGACGCTTGGCAAAGCCGTAGGCGGAGGCATGTCCATCGGTGCCGCCATCACTAGCGTCGAAATTTCCGATCAGGCGAAGGCAACGGGCTGCGGAATTCCGTGGGGCAGTACTTTCGTCGGGGAGGCGCTCGATGCCGCGGTCGCAAAGCGCCAACTTGAAATCCTTGTTCGCGATGGCTACGCTCAGAAAGCCGCGCAGCTAGGGAACTATTTCATAAAGAGGCTCGGTGAACTGAAGGAGCGTTACGAAGTGGTCGGCGACGTACGGGGGCGTGGTATGTACGTTGGCGTGGAGATCGTCTCCGATAAATCCACCAAGGCGAGGAATGCGCCCCTGATGCAGCGCATCCGCTATAACGCGATCGATAATGGACTGCTGGTCGGCGGTTCCGGTAACGTCTTGAAGATCTTTCCGGCGCTCATCATCACCGAGGCCGAGCTCGACGAGGGCGTGTCGATTCTGGAAAAGGCGATTGGACTCGCTCTGGATGGACATCCCCAGGGAGTTGAGCGCTTCTCCGAAGGCAGTCATCCATGACATTTATTCTCGGCTAACGTTGAGGAGGCTCCATGAATAGCACGGCCAGACTTGCGTCGTTTGCAATATGGGCCGCAACACTTTCCACAACCACAGATCTCATGGCGCAAGACGTGGCCGCCAAGACCGCCGCTTATCCGCTGCGACCCGTGAGGCTGGTTGTGCCGTTCCCTCCCGGTGGCGGAAGCGACACTGTCGCGCGTCTCGTATCCCAGAGGCTGAGTGTAAGCTTGGGACAACAGGTCATAGTCGATAATCGACCCGGCGCGAGCGGCAATATTGGACACGCCATTGTGGCGAGGGCGGCCCCGGACGGATACACCCTCGTCCTGGGCAGCAGCAATTTCGTGGCTAACCCTGCGCTCATTCGGAATAATCCATACGATCCCATGAAGGATTTCACGCCCATCACCTATGGAGCGACTTCACCGAATGTGCTCGTCGTGCATCAATCGTTTGCGCCCACGACGTTCAAGGACTTCATGACGCTGGCGAAGGCGAATCCGGGCAAGTTCGGCTTCGCCTCTCCTGGACCAGGTACCACGTCGCATCTGGGTGCCGAACTGTTGAAGATACAAGGTGGCATCGATATCACGCATATTCCGTATAACGGGGCGGGACCAGCGGTCCTTGCGATTGTCGGGAACCAGGTGCCTGTCGCTTTCCTCGGTTTGCCACCCGCACACCCGCATATAAAGGCCGGTTCCTTGCGCCCTCTCGCAATTACCAGCCCGCGTCGCTTCTCCGAATTGCCGGGCGTGCCGACCATCGCCGAGTCCGGATTCCCCGGATTCGAGGCAGACACCCCGCAGATGTTTTTGGTTCCCGCAGGCACGCCTAAAGCCATCGTTCAGCGGCTGAATGCCGAGATCGTACGTATCCTGGACTTGCCGGAAGTCAAGCAACGGCTCACCGAGCTCGGATTCGAAAAGGTCGGTGGTTCGTCTGAGGAAACCGCGCAACGGATCCGGCGCGACGTCGCTAAGTGGATTAATGTCGTCAAGGTCGCGGGAATCCAGACCCAATAACTATCCGTTGCAATGAACGATTCTGCTGATTCCCGCATTGCGCTTTCATTAATACGCGATCATTTCCCGGGCGTACGGAATCACATTTACCTCGAAACTTCCGCCTGGGGACTCATCCCGCTGGCGGCGCGGCGCGCGCTCGATCACTGTGTCGAGCTTCAAATGAACGGCGATTTCGAGAAAGATGCGGCCGGCGCGACGATCGAGAGCATACGCGCCAAGTTCGCCACGTTAATTCGTGCTGGTTCCGATGAGATCGCGATCGTCAAGAATGTCTCGGAAGCCGTCAACATCGTAATTGCCTCGCTTTTCTGGCGTGTCGGAGACAACGCGATAATCTGTGCGGACGTTGATCATCCCAACTGCATCTACGCGCTTTATAACGTGCGTGATCGCTATGGTGTTGAGATCCGCTCTGTTCCGGCACGGAACTACCGCATCCCGGTCGATGAGGTTATCGCCGCGATAAACGAGCGGACCAGGCTTGTGATTGCTCCGTCCGTGCCGTTCAGCACCGGGCTGAGAACCGATGTTAAGACCATCGGTGCGGCTTGCCGTGATCGTGGCGTGCTGTTCTTCGTGGACGGAGCCCAATCGGTCGGTGCGCTGGACATGGATGTGGACGCTGAAAATATCGATGCATTGGCCGTTGCGAGCTCCAAGTACCTATGCGGCCCGCACGGCCTGGGATTCTTGTATGTGCGCCGTCGATGGGCGGATCAAATGCAGCCTGCCTATCTGGCACGGTACAGCATTGACCTGGCATCGTTACACGAAGGGGAATCCGGCGGCGAGCGCTACCAACTCAAGACGGCGGCAAAGCGTTTTGATATTGGAAGCTATAACTACGCTGCGGCGAGTGCCGTCGAAGTGTCACTTGATCTGCTGCTTGCCTGCGGTACCCGCACCATCGAACGACACGTGCTCGCGTTATCGCATCGCTTTGCCGACGAATTACATGCTATGGGCCTGCCGCTGTTGGCGGGACAAACTGGCCCGCACTTGTCGCAAGTAGTGCTTGTTGGCGGCCCTGGGGGCGCGTACGATAGTGCGCGCAGGCTGGACCGTCTCTATCAGCACCTCCGGAGCAGTCGCGTGAAGCTTTCTCTGCGGCGTGGGCGCCTTCGTTTTTCATTTCATTTCTACAACATCGAGCAAGAGATCGAGGACACGGTTTCACTCATTCGTGGTTGGGCGCGGCAGCAATAAAGACGAATGACAGTGACCTGGTTGATGTTTGCAAGGAATCGCGAGTAACGGACCGGCTGGCCTTGATTCAGACGCGTCATCGAGCACCGCACCCTGGCAGCAGAAGTGGCCGCGGTAGCCGTACTCGGCGAAGCAGCGTGCGGCGCAATGATGTTCGCGTGGCACGATATGCGCCGAGCTCGTAAAATTGTATTTTGGTTCGAGGCGGTGAGGTTGCTTTAAAGGATCAACGGGCTGCCGCGATCCGACACCTGATTGGTCTCGTCTACTCGGTCCATTTGTTATTGGGTCGGGATTCCGGCGTCCTTCACCACCTTCGTCCACCGCGCAAGGTCCGCCTTGATATACGCGGAGAACTGCTCCGGCGTGCTCGGCGCGGGCTCCAGCACGACCGCCGCAAAGCGCTCTTTCGTCGCAGGAAGCGCGAGCACTTTCAGCAGCGCCGCGTTCAGCCTGTTGATGATGTCGGGCGGGGTGCCCGCGGGCGCCAGCACGCCCGTGATGTTGGTTACCTCGAAATTGGCGACGCCGGCCTCCGACATCGTCGGCACCTCCGGCACCGCCGCAACGCGGGCTTTCGAGCTCACGGCGAGCGCGCGGGTTCTTCCGGCCTTCACCGGCCCCACCGACTGCGAGAGCTGGTCGAACATGAGATCGACATGTCCCCCCATGAGCGCGGTGCCCGCGGGTCCGGCGCCCTGGTAGGGGACGTTCGTGAATTTGGTGCCCGTCAACGACTGGAACAGCTCTCCCACCAGGTGCCCCACGCCGCCCGATCCCATGGTCAGGCGGTCGGGCCTGGACTTTGCAAGCGCGATGAATTGCTTTACCGATTTTGCGGGAACGGACGGATGCACCACGAGCACGAACGGTGTCGTGTTCACCATCGTGATCGGCGCGAAATCACGCTGCGGGTTGTATTGAATGACGCCCGGGGACAGGCTCGGCGCCACGCTGAGCGTGCTGTTCGATCCCATCAGGAGCGTGTAGCCGTCGGGTGCGGCTTTCGCGACGACGGCGGATCCCGTCATGCCCGCGGCGCCGGCGCGATTGTCGACGATCACGTTCTGGCCCAGTACTTCGGACAGCGCCGGTGCGATCGCGCGGGCCGAGATGTCGACGGTGCCGCCCGGAGGGAAGGGCACGACCAGGCGCACCGGCTTGGATGGATACGTCTGCGCCCCGGCGGTGAGCGCAAACGCAGCGGCGAACATGAACAAGGCACCTCGTATTTTCATTGGTATCTCCCCAGAGGTTGATCGGAGCCCATCGGCTCCTCAAAAATCGATCTTGCGAAGGAACTGCTCGAGTATGGCATTGAATTCGCGCGGCTTCTCGAAGTTGGGAACGTGCGCCGCGCCCTTCATCACGTGCCACTCGGCATTCGCGATGCGGCGCGACATGAGCTCCATCTGCTCGAAAATCTCTTTTTCCTCCTCCTCGCCCGCCACGAGAAGCGTCGGGACGGAAATCTCCTGCACCCGATCCGTATGATGCACTTCCGCGAGGAGCGCCGCTTCCTCGGCCTCCCGGACGTACAGGGGAGTTTTCAGATATTCTCGCACCGCCCATTCCTTCACTTCGGGGCTGGTGGCGTGGTGAAGCTGCTTATCGACGAGCCCGCGAACGACGCCTTCCCACCCTTTTTCCTTCACGGCTTTATGAAACCCCGCGACATCCCTGCCGCGGCGGGAGCAAGGCGCGCCGATGAGCACGAGACCCCGCAAGTTCCTGCCGTGCTCCAGCGCGTAGAGTTGCGCAACAATTCCGCCCACGGAGCAACCGACCAGCACAAAGTCCTTCAGGGCGAATGCATCGAAGATCGCGACGTAATCCTCGAGAAACTCGGAGATGCGGTAAGGACCGCGCGGCTTCTCGGAATCGCCATGGCCGCGAAGGTCCACCGCGATCACACGGTAGCCGTGCCCGAAGTGCTCGAGCTGGGGCCGGTAGAACTGGGCGCTCGCCGGGGTCGAATGAAAACAGACGATCGGTTTCCCGTTGCCAGCCTCCAGGTAGTGAAGGTTCGACCCCCTTACGCTAATGTATGGCAACGTTCCTCACCTCGTGTGCCCGGGTCCACACTCGTTCGGTTCGCTTCACCGGAACACCGCTCGGGCTTCTTTTTCAACGCGAGGCGATATGGTAACCACGGAGGCGGAACCGCGCCACAAAATAAAATGCGGTCAGACCAGGTTTATTGCGCGTGGCGCCTGGCACGCCGCGGTGGCCGAAGAATGAAACACGGAGATTATCGAAGCGAGAAACCCCCGCGCGGATTCCATCCACCGGAAATGGTGGTCTGTCTCCGATTTTGTTAGGATCGATCAATCTAGCGGTCCGCCGAAGTCCGCGCGAAAGGAAGCAACTAGAGGAGAAAATAGATGGCATCGAGTTCGATTGGCGTATTCGTATTTGCTGGCGTTGCCGGCCTCGGATTGAGCCAGGGCGCGGCGCACGCTCAGCAGGCTGGCGGCTACCCGAACAAGGCAGTCCGGATGATCGTGCCGTTCCCGGCCGGGGGCACGGCCGATACCCTTGCCCGGATCACGGGCCAGAAGTTGACCGAACGCTGGGGGCAGCCGGTGATCGTGGATAACCGCCCCGGGGCGGGGGGCAACATCGGGGCCGAGGCGCTGGCCAAGTCGGCTCCCGACGGTTATACGCTGATGATGGGAACGACCGCGCTTGCGATCAGCGCCGGTCTTTACAGAAAGTTGCCGTTCGACGTCGATAAGGACTTCACGCCGGTTACGCTGGTCGCGTCGGTGCCGATGATCCTGGTAGTGCACCCCTCCGTGCCGGCAAAATCGGTAAGAGAGCTGCTGGCGCTGGCGAAAGCCAGGCCCGGGCTGCTTGCGTTCTCGTCGGCAGGGAACGGGACCCCAAGCCACCTGGCGGGGGAGCTGTTCAGGAAGATGACGGGCACGAACATGATCCACGTGCCCTACAAGGGCGGGGCGCCGGCGGTCATCGACCTGCTGGCGGGGCAGGTGTCGCTGATGCTGGATAATTCGCTGTCGGTTCCGGGGCATATCAAGGCGGGGAAGCTTCGCGCCCTGGGCGTGAGCTCAAAGAACCGCTCGCGCCTGCTGCCCGACGTGCCCACGATCATCGAGGCGGGCGTTCCCGGGTACGAGTTCATCTCGTGGTTCGGAGTGTTCGCTCCGGCGGGCGTGCAAAAACCGGTCACGGCGGCGATCTACGGCGAATTCAGCAAGGTCCTTGCCATTCTTGATGTTCAGGAAAAACTGCGCAGCCAGGGCGCCGAGCCCGTGGGCAACACTCCGGACGAGTTCGCGCGGCTCTTCCGGGCGGATGTCGAGAAGCTCGCAAAGGTGATCGCAGAGGCGGGCGCGCGGATTGATTAGGTTCGCGCCGTCAGCAGGCCGTGGGTTTGAATGGGTCTGAGCTGTTGCGGATAGTACGAAGTGGGCGCGCATCGCTGCGATCAGGTGTGTTGAAGTTCGAGCCCGGCTCTTTCAACCCACCAACGTTGCATAGTAGTACATCGGACTTTAATACCAGGCGCTACTGATTTCGGGGATCGCATCGGGGTCTGTCCTCGAGGTCTCCTGAGATATGGTAGTCTGTCCCGGTATTTCCCACTGATACGAAGCGCGCTGAAGCGCGCCTGTCACGCAGAGCAAGTATGGATCAGACAATCCAAGTGCGCAGCATCACGTTCGAATACGAGAGCGACAAAGGCCGCGTGCTGGCCGTCGAGAACGTGAGCTTCGACGTCGCCGACGGCGAGTTCCTGTGCATACTCGGACCGAGCGGATGCGGCAAGACGACGATCCTCAACATGCTGGCGGGCTTCCTCACTCCGACTCGCGGAGAGATCCTCATCGGCGGGCGGCCGGTCGCGGGGCGCGGACAGGACCGCGGTGTCGTGTTCCAGGACTTCGCCCAATTATTTCCGTGGCGCACGGCACGCCGTAATGTCGAATTCGGGCTGGAGATGCGGGGGGTTGCCGATGCCGAGCGGCGCGAAACGGCGCTGAAATTCCTGCGGCTGGTGAAGCTGGAAAAGTTCGCCGAGAGCTACCCTCACGAGCTGTCGGGCGGCATGCAGCAGCGGGTGGCCATCGCCCGCGCACTCGCCTACAACCCGGCCGTGCTGCTGATGGATGAGCCGTTCGCGGCGCTCGATGCGATGACCCGTGACGAGATGCAAAAACAGCTCACCGAAATCTGGCAAGCGACGAAAAAAACGGTGGTCTACATCACGCACAACGTCGCGGAGGCCGTCTACCTGGCGGACCAGATCCTGGTCCTGGCCGCGCACCCCGGCACGGTGAAGGCGCGCCTGCGGTTCGACCTCCAGCGCCCGCGCGACCCGCTATCCGCAGAATTCGTTGCCGCGCAGCGCGAGTTGCTGGGCCACCTGCAGCATTGATTCCCATGTCTCGGACATTGCAGGCCCCTTCGATGCAGCGCATGAAATTGCTGGCCGTCAATGCGGCATGGCTGATCGTGCCCTTCCTCGTCGTGGGAACGATATGGGAGATCGTGGCGCGAGCCGGCATATTCCAGCCGAAGCTGTTTCCGAGCCTGGTCACCATATTCGACGCGTTCGTGAGGCTGTCGGTGTCGGGCGTGCTGTGGGCGCATACCGAGGGCACGCTCGTCAGGCTCGCGCTCGGCTTTTTGCTTGCCGCCGTGGTCGGGGTCTTGCTTGGCATCGCGATGGGACGATACCGGTTCGCCGAAGACGTGTTCCTGCCTCTGGTGAGCATCGGCTATCCGATACCCGGGCTCGCGTACGCGCCGCTCTTCGTGCTGTGGTTCGGACTCGGAGACCTGCCCACCATACTTCTGGTCGGCGTCGCGTCCTCCTTCGCGGTCATCATCAACACCTGGAAAGGGGTGAGGGCCGTCAAGCAGGTCTGGATACGGGCGGCGGAGGTGATGGGCGCGACCGACCGCCAGCTCTTCCGTAAGGTGATCCTGCCGGGAGCGCTGCCCTACATACTCACGGGCATGCGCCTGGGTCTCGCGCAGGCGTGGCGCATCCTCGTCGCCGTCGAGATGCTGACCGCGGTACCGAAGGGGCTCGGCTGGATGATCTTCGGCGCACAGGAGTTTCTCAACACCGACGTCATGCTCGCGGGCGTGGCGGCGATCGGCGTCATCGGCCTCCTGCTCGAGAAACAGGTCTTCGAGAGGGTCGAGCGCTATACCGTCGTGCGCTGGGGGATGCTTACGGCATGAACGCGCCACGCTCTTACGTGTGGAGAAGCGTCTGGCGCGGCGCGGCCGGGATCGTCACCGCCGTGATCCTGTGGGAAACTTTTGCGCGCAGCGGGATTTTTTCGCGGGCGTTGACACCCGAGCTCAAGGCGATCGCCGTCACGCTGTACTCGCTGATCGCCGACGGCAGCATGGTAAAAAACGCGGCGTTCACGCTGTGGCGCGTGCTGCTGGGCCTCTTTGTCGCCTCGGTGATCGGCGTGCCGCTTGGCATGCTGATGGCCCGCTATCGCGCGTGGGAGCGCTTCTGGCTCCCGCTCGTATCGGTGCTGATGCCGATCCCGACCCTGGCGTGGGTGCCGCTGTTCATACTGTGGTTCGGCATCGGCGACCTGGCGACGACGCTCGTCGTCACGTACGCGGCGACGTTCCCGATGATCTACAATACGTGGACCGGTGTGCGTTCGGTGAACCCCATCTGGGTTCGCGCGGCCGTGTCCATGGGCGCCGGCCAGCACGCGATATTCCGGAAGGTAGTTTTCCCCGGGTCCATGCCGTATATCATCACGGGCTTGCGGCTCGCTTTCGGCCGCGCCTGGATCGCGGTGATCGGCGCAGAGCTGCTGGCGAGCCCCACGTGGGGCGTCGGGCGCGTGATTTTCGACGCCAAGGAGTTCCTCGATTCCGAGGTGATGCTCGCGGCCCTGGTCGTGATCGGCGCGATGGGTCTCCTGTTCGAGCGCGTGGTGTTCCAGAAGCTCGAGCGCTACACGGTCACCCGGTGGGGGATGTTGGCGCCGCCGCGCGTATAGGCGTAGTTGGCTCGACGTTAATTTCGACGCATAACGATCCATAGAGGAGGACCGCATGACATACCGCTTTTCCCGCTCGCGCCGCAATGCGCTTCACGCGCTTGGCGCCCTCACGGCCGGCACCCTTGCCACGAGCTGGCTTGCAACATTGCCGCGCGCCGCGCACGGCGCCGCGCTGCAACCGGTGCGGTTGGGCTATCAGTACCACCTGTGGGGAGCCCCCGCGGTGGTGGCTCTGAAGAAAGGCTTTTTCGCCGCCGAAGGCTTGACCGTGGACGACAGGAAGTTTGCCTCGGGCGTCGACACGCGAAATGCCATGGTGGGAGGCGCGATCGACATCGGCACGGTCGGCATTACGCCGTTCATCGTCGGTGCGTCGCGCGGGGAGCTCGTTGCGCTCGCCACCGTGTGCTACGCGGGCAAGACCGCGCTCGTCATGGCTCGCTCGGGCAGCGGCGTCAAGACGATTTCCGATCTTCGCGGAAAGAGGATCGCCTCGCAGGTCGGATCCACGCTCGACGACGTCTTCAAGAAGCGCATCGGACCCGAAGCCAACCTGACCGAGAAGGACTACCAGATCATCAACGTCAAGTTCAGCGATCAGGTGTCGGCGCTCGCAGCCGGTTCGGTCGATGCGATGCTCAACCTCGAGCCGTTCTGCTCGATCGCAGAAGAGCGCAAGCTCGCGGTGCCGCTCACCGACTACTTCAAGTACGACCTCATTCCGAACATGCTGACGGTCAACCGCCCGTTCGTCGAGAAGCATCCCGAGACCTGCGTTGCTTTTCTGCGCGCATGGCTGCGCGCCGTGGAGCTCTTCGCCAAGCAGCCGCAGGAGGCCGCGTCGATCATGCTCGGGGTCTACAAGGAGGGCGGCTACGAGATCGGCGACGCGCTGGTGCGGCGAGTGATCGACCGGCTGGTGGTCACGCCCGACTTCATCCCGGAATTGCCGGCGTATATGAACAGCCAGGCCACGGCGTTGCGCGACGCGAAGCGCATCCAGACCGTCCCGGACGCGGCGGCCGTGTTGCTCAAGGAACCGCTCGCCAACGCGCGCGCGAAGCGCTCATAGCGGCCGCTTTCCGTGCGGCTCAGATAAGGAGAACGCAAAACCTTGAACTACACCAGACACGGCCGCGGCAAAACGCTCGTGCTGCTGCACGGCTTTCTCGGCGGCACCGCATATTGGGCGCCGCTCACGACCGGGTTGAAGCATGCGCACGACATCATCGCCGTGGACCTGCCGGGATTTGCGGGCAGCACGAAGGTGCCGGCGCCGGAGTCTCTCGGCGGTTATGCGAAGGCGGTGCTGGACCTGCTCGACAGCCTTGGCGTGAAGCGCTTCTCTCTGCTCGGGTTCTCGATGGGCGGCATGATCGCCCAGCAGGCCGCGTTCGATTTTCCGAAGCGCATCGAGAAGCTCGTGCTCTACGGCTCGGCGGCGGTGGGCGATCTGCCCCACCGCTTCGAGTCCTGGGAGGCGTCCATCGCCCGCATCGGGCGTGAAGGCGTCGAGCCTACCGCGGACAAAACGGTCGCAACCTGGTTCGTCGACGGCAAGGACCATCCGTACTATCCCGCCTGCCGTGAAGCGTGCCGCGGCGCTCATGCGCCGTCCTGCATCACCGTCATGCGGGCGATGCAGGGCTGGACCAGCGTGAAGAGGCTCGGCGAGATCAAGATGCCGACGCTCGTCATCGTCGGGGACAAGGACCGCTCGACCAAGGTGTCGGATTCGCTGGTACTGTGGGAAGGCATACCGGGCGCCCAGCTTTGCGTGCTGCCGGATTGCGCGCACGGCGCGCATATGGAAAAACCGGGTCTCTTCAATACGGTGCTCGGAGATTTCCTGGCGGCGTAATCAAACGCGCTGCTCCGCATTCGGTCTTCGAAGGGGTCAGGTCTCGAGTCTTGAATGCAAGATTCAAGACCCCGAGCGCGTCCTTACGGCGTGCGTCTCAGGTACAGGCCTTACGGAACAGACCACTTACGCTTCGAGCCAGTCAGGCCGTGGCGTTTCTTAGTAATCTGTCGCCTAAAGGTTCCCATGCGGCACCACTGAGTAGCGTGCTCAGGCCAGCCGGCCTCCCAGCCGCACGGCGAGCCAGTCCGCGACCATGTTGGCGCCGATCTGGCGGTTGTCTTCCTGGCAATGATCGCTGCCTCCATCCTCCGCGGTCAGGATCTTCAGCGTCTTGTCCCGCGAACCAACCGCCTCGTAAAGGCGCTGCGCGAATTCCAGCGGCACGATGTTGTCGTTCTCACCGTGGATGCAGAAGAAGGGGCAGCGGATTTTTTCCGCCACGCCCGCGAGACGGTAGTTCTCCAGCTTTTTCATGCAGGCTTCCATGTCGGGAACGCCCAGCACCCACGGCAACTGGAAAGATGGCGCGGAAATTTTCGTGCCGCCTGACTCCATGATTCTGCGCCGCCGCACCCATGCCTCGTGATAATCGAAGTGTCCGCCCCATGCGACACAGCCGGCAAACCGCGGTTCCAGTGCTGCCGCGCGCGGCGCGTAATAGCCGCCCATGCTGAAGCCCATTACCGCAATCCTCGCGGCATCGATTTCGGAGCGCGCCGACAAGTAATCCAGTGCGGCACGCGCCGGCACCTCGTAGTCGTGCCGGCTGGGAATGCCCTGCAGCCGCAGCGCCTCACCCTGTCCCGGGCCGTCGATGGCCAGCACATGTATGCCCCGGCGCGCGATTTCCACGCCACCGAACAGCACGCTCATCTCCTTCGCGTTGTCCAACCCGTCGAACATCACCACCGCCGGCGCACGCCCTTGCACGTCGGCGCTGAAAAACCACGCCGGCAGCGTTGTCGCTTCCCCATTGTGCACATAAGGTACTTCGACGCGCTGGATACCCGGATAGCGCCGCGCGACACCTTTCGCGAAACAGCGCAGACAACTGCGGTACGTGTCCCACTTGCGCTCGGAGGGAGCGATGAAGCGTTCGCCGCAGAAATAATAGATAGCTGCGCGCAGGTAATAGCTGCCTGCGGTGAGATCGTTTCCCGTGCGCTCCGCGGATTCGGCGTAGCCTTCGACGCGCCGCGCCATCGCGGTCCACTCCTGCCACCACCGCTCGTTGTCTCCGACGTGATCCTTGAGCCTCTGCCCGATCTGGTCGATCTCTCCGATCGCCGCCGCGCCCCAGGTCTGCATCTCGATGCCGAACATCATCCCCTGCGACCACATGTGGTGGCCGGGAAAGTACTCGAACCAGTGTGTCAATTGCTCTCCTTTTGGCGTGAGTAACCGTGCGATTCTCGGCCGGGCTGCCGGTCACGACTTCATGTCGGGGCCGGCGAGCGCGAAACCAGTCATGTGTGCACACGCTGCGTCATTTCGATATCCCGAAATGTCACTTTATGTGCGTCTTCCTGGTACGGTCAAGATTTCCCGACTGCCACATGCCGGAATCAAGGTGGCCTTTATCCGATCGTTATTGAACAGGTTTTGCTGCGAGAAGGGAAAGCAGCTTACGAGTCTTGCCGCCTGCGCTTGGGTTTATGCACGTTCCAACTTGCTTGCGTTACACTAGGTTCGTGGCAGCCCTGCATCCACATGTTTTCATAACTCTGGACGGTACGGGCTGCAAGATTAAATAACCGAGGATGACTTATGCCGCGACTGATTATGCCGTCGCTCTTATTTGTGCTCGGGATATCTGGTGCCACGACGTTGCTGGCACAGACGTACCCAGATCGTACGATTCGTTTTATTGTCCCATTCCCAGCGGGTGGCGTGTCTGATGCAGCAGCTCGCGTCATTGGTCAAAATCTGAGTGCGAGGTGGGGCCAACAGGTGATTACGGAGAACCGCGTTGGTGCCGGTGGGACTATTGGCACCGAGCTTGCGGCGAAGGCAAAACCGGATGGCTATACGATCCTGATGGGGTCGTCTACCGAGCTTGCTGTCAACCCGAATCTATACACGAGGCTCGCTTACAACACCGTCCGCGATTTCGAGCCGCTTGTGCTGGTCGCATACACCCCGTTGCTGGTCGTAGTCCATCCCTCCCTGCCCGTGAAATCGATAAAGGAGCTGGCGGCTTTCGCAAAAGCACGTCCCGGCCAGCTGAGTTTCGCATCAACGGGCAATGGATCAACGCTGCATTTCGCGGGGGAGATGTTCAAGCGCGCGGCAGGAGTCGACATGCTGCATGTTCCCCATACCAGTGTTCATCCGCTCACCAGCGTCATGAGTGGCCAGGTCGAGCTCATGTTCGCGTCGATGCCGTCGGCGATCGGCTTGGTGACAGCGGGCAAGCTGCGTGCGTTGGCAGTCACCAGCAGTAAGCGATTTGGAACGGCGCCCGAATTACCGACGGTGATTGAGGCGGGCTACCCAAGAGCAGAAATCGTAATCTGGAATGCAGCGATGGCTCCCGCTGGTACGCCCAGAGAAGTGCTCGCGAAGCTAGGCAGCGAGATCCTCGACATCCTTAAGCTGCCTGCCGTGAAGCAGGCGTTTGACAAGCTTGGCATGGAGCTTATACCTGGCGACGCCGAACAGCTCCGGACATACCTCAAGTCTGAGCTAGCGAAGTTTGCCAATATCGTGAAAGAGACGGGGATACGTATTGACTAACGGGAAATGGGGTCAGTATAAGTTTTCCGCACCGGCGAATAACTCCTGCGCGGAAAGGTTGCTCTGCCCTCGTTTGTCCCGTCAGTCGTCAGTCATCACGGCGCAGCGCGCCTCCGGGCGGAGGGCGGCTGCTACTGAGAATTTCTTAAAGGGCGTGTTTTGAGCCTAAAAAGAGGCGTCTAAGCCCTTTTTTGGGGCGGATTTAGGGCGTTATTTGCGGCAGATCAGAGGGTTGTAGAGGTCCGACCTAGAGTTGCTCGGATGACGCGATCAACGCTAGCAAGCTAACCTGTTGAATTGACTTCCCTTTTACTCCGATCCGACCCCGTGCATGCACAGGGGCCTCGCCCCGTGGATTGTCCCTTTGATCCCGAGACGCGTGTTCTGTACACTTTGACTGTACACATCGAAGCACCACGATGAAGGACGTCAAGGTCACCGAATTGAGGCAGAACCTGCCGGAATACCTGGCGAAGATCCGGCGTGGCGAGCGCGTGCGGGTGACCTCCCGGGGCAAGGTCATCGCCGAGATCGCGCCGCCGTCCGCTTCGAGAAAGGACGTGGCCGCGGCCCGGGCGCGGCTGCGCGGCAGCGTGCTCAAGTACGAGAGGCCGACCGAGCCGGTGATCGATCCTCGCGAGTGGGACGTGAATCGGTGATCGTGCTCGACACGCACGCGCTGGTGTGGTGGGCCGCGGGCGCCGCCCAATTATCCGCGCGCGCCAGGCGGGCGATCCAATCGACCGCCCGCCGGGCCCCGGTGGTGGCGTCCGCGATCAGCGTGTTTGAAATCACGACCGCCGTGCGTCGCGGCAGGCTCCAGCTCGCGCTTCCCCTGGAGCAATGGCTTGCCGACTTGCGCCTGCTGCCCGAGCTGCGGTTCGAGCCCGTGAGCGCCGACATTGCGCAGGTTGCCGGCGCGTTCGAGGAAGCCGTGCCCGGCGATCCCGCGGACCGGATCATCATCGCCACGGCGCTGACGCTGAACGCCAGGCTGGTGACCGCGGATGACCGCCTTCGCCAGGCGCGGCGCGTGGAAACGGTCTGGTGAGAGCTCGCCGTTCGCAGAAACGCGCGGAAAAGTTACTCTGACCCCGGGATTCCGCCGGGATTCCGTAAGCGGGGAAGACCTTCAAGGCACGCGGACCTGCCGGCGGATGGGGCGTGAAATGTGGACCCGGCCCCATTTACGGTGCATCAATCTCCTCGAACGGCATGATTTCGAAGACTTGGGGGGTTTCCAAATTGTTGGGCACGCCAACTACTGGGATTTGGTAGTCCTTATTAGTTTTTGAGTGAATTTCGGCCGCCGCCCCTTGAATTACGTCATCTGGGATATTAAAGGTATGCATCGGGACCCTGGCTGTTATCTGTTGACGGGTGTAACGCTCAGTAACGGGACGCCATACCTGCTCTTCGGTCCACCAAGAACGTCACGATAGCTGGATTCAACGTATCGTCGCGTTTCGGCATCCTCGAACCATAGATATATCCCTCGTATCGCACGTGTAAGTAGTATTCGATAGCCCTGAAGCAGCTTTTCGATCAACTTCTTGTGCTCCGGGCCGTCCGATTGCTTTTCGCGCCGCGCTCGCTGAACGTGCCGGACGAGCCCGGACTCAAACACGTTGTTTAGATCTACGGCCCACTTCCCATCACGCCACTTAAGGTCTCCCAGCCAGAGAAGACCGATGTAGTCGAAATCGAAGCCTCGAACTGCATACGGACAGCCAACTTCCGCAAGGGGGTTGTCGTTCATACGCGATCGAGCGTGCGCCCGAACAAATGACGTGTAATCGACACGGCGAGGTATGTAGTTCCATATCTTCGCCCATCGGCGATCTGCTCCGCCGGTGTTGACGGGCTCGTAGAAATCCTTATGCTGGTCGGGAAGGTCATGAGGGTTCAGAGTGTCCCTGGTCTTCCACTTCCTCGCGTAGCTCGCAACCAGGCGCGCAGATCTTCCCGTCGCAACCGCTTTTTCAAGCTCCGCTTCCAATTCGAATGGAGTGTCGAGCACTTTGACATCAAATAATTTGCTCAGGTAAGGGCAGTAGATCTCCCGAGCCGCCCTCGATTCGTTTGAGCAAACGCTTTCAACCCAGTCGACGTACTCTTTCGAGCCACCGCAACGAAATTGCGCATCGGCGAGACTTAACGGACCGATCAACTTGGCATCTAGTTGTTGCGCCCAGTGTTCTATGTCTGAGATGGTCGTAGTTTCGTGCTCTCTGAAGCTTTGTTGAGGGTCAAGAAAGAAAACTGTAACTGTGGAGGACCTGATGATGTGGTATCCCTGCGGCCCGAAATGAACGGCAAACCCAAATTGTCCCCGTGCGTCACTATGCTCGGGGTTGATCAACGCATGCGCCTCATCAACGATCGATATCAGGTAATGGTCGTCCGGCGATCGATGCCTGCTGGGAAGCAAATGACGCATAAGTTTGTAGTTGTCTCGCCATTTCTCAACCGCGGCCAGCGCGCCAGGGTGCTCGCGTTGTACTCGGCCGACGTCCTGTGTCGTGAAGGGTATGTATTCGTTGGCGGTTAGCACCGCTCCCCTTCCGGCAACATTCTGTGCCGCTTGCTCGAAAAGTGAACGCCAGTTACTTGTTTGTGATATCGATGTCGTCACAAAAGTAACGTTCCCTGGTGGGAGTCGCTCATCCAACACTAGATTCGCCCAGAGCCTTGCGGCAACGACGGACTTTCCGGATCCCGGCGGGCCTTCGACGATTACAACAGTGTTTTTGGGTCCACCGGTGTCGAAGATTGATGCTTCTATACTCGATCTGCACAGGTTTAGCGCTCGTCGCTGCCCATCGAGCAACACCAGCGGCGAGCTGGTAGGATCTTCAAGCTGTTGGGCGATTGCCTGAATGAAACTCCTGTCCTGCCGATAGAAGCCGCGCGCAAAGTCTTCGGCAAATGTCTCGTCAGGTGTGGTTAACTTGTCTGAAAAATGAGTTGGAAGACGGTTTGCGAGGTCGTCTGGGGAAAGGGTGAAAAAGGGGTAGCCCTTGGCCAACTGATCGTTTGGCGGTTGGCGATACGCTTGGCAGAAAAAATCGCGCGTGAAGAGTACGCAGCCGTGTACTCGGGCGGAGGTAAGATCAAAAAGTGTGTAAATGAGGAAGGCGGCGTAGCCTTTCGGTTGGAAGCTTGACTTCAACCAACGCCCGGTTAGCGCCGGGGTGAAAGGAGACGCCACCCATGAAAGAGAAGACCACA
>VGID01000059.1 GCA_016868035.1 Betaproteobacteria bacterium
CCCGAAGGAAATCCGCTATAAATTGCGTTCTCTGGTCCATAGGCGAGGTCTGACTCCACGGCATGGGCATCTCCTTCGATGCCCGTTAGTGTGTTCAACCTGTTACCCATGTCCCCCGACTAAACTGTTACCTATGTATCCAGACCGTACCATCGGTCTAACTAGCCGGGAGCGACTGCTAAGCGCACCGGCCGTCGCCACCATGGCGGAGGCTATCCCAGATTTCATCGTAACCAACGACCTGTTCTTCCTTGCTCCAGCCGGTATCCCCTCAGCAGCCCTGCAGCGCGTCAGCGACGCGCTTAAGGCTGTGCTGGCACAAAAGGACCTTGTGCAAGCCTATCTTGCCCAGGGTGCAATCGTTGAGTGGGCTGGCGCGGACGAACTTGCAGCACGCATCAATCGGGACATCGCTCGCTGGACCTCGATTGCCAAGGGGGCGTCGATTCAACCGGAGTGATACGAGGATCTGGAGTTTTGCCGCCATGATGAGCGTCGAGACGGCCAACGTGAGTCTTGAAGTGGCTGCGGGACGTGGCCAACGTGCGCGATCACAAGGGCACGGGCGCTCGCCCGTGGACCGCCTGGAGGCCGACCAGGAAGCGATGCTGCCGTACGAGTCGGCGATGGCACCGCCGGTTTAAAGTCTGCAGCACCCGCTGTCGGTCTACGGCGAGCTGCTCGCGGAGGTGGCGCGATGAACCTGCAAACCGAGCGCATTGGGCAGTTCTGCAAGCAGCTCAAGCTCGAGCGCCCGGGGTGCGCTGTGGCGCGCAGCAGCGCAAGGAACTCGAACGGCTGTGCCGCTACATTACCCGTCCTGCCATTGCCAACGAGCGGCTCGAGCGCGATGGATCTGGGGATGTCGTGCTGCAACTCAAAAGCGCGTGGCGCGACGGCACCACGCATATCAAGATGTCGCCGCTGGAATTCATGCAGCGCCTGGCTGCGCTGGTGCCGCGCCCGCGGCTGCATCTGATCCGCTTTCACGGCGTGCTCGCCCCGCATGCCAAACTGCGGGCCGCGGTCGTGCCGCAGAGGGTCGAGAAAGCCCGTGGGCCCGCCGAGGAGCACCTGCAGGCATCGGCACGTATGAGTTGGGCACGTTCAAAAAATCGAGGACAGACCCTGAGGTTTCCCCGCATTTTATGCTCTCGCACACGCGTTGATGGCCTGGGCGCGTAGCGGCGGAATGGCCGCCCCAAAAAATCGGGGACAGACCCTGAGGTTTCCAGTATGGTCGCTTCCCTATTCCAAAAGCGAGAACTGATTCAGGCAATCCAGCAAGCATATTGGGAAATCATGCCTCTTCTTCAATTCTTGTTAATCTGTCTGTGGGCAATCACGCGACGGACCAAGGCGCAATCTGGAATACCTGCTTAGATAAGGAAACCAACCTTCACTACAACTACTTCAGGGATTACGACCCGGGGATCGGTAGATACGTCCAGGCGGACCCCCTCGGTATCGTTACGACGACTTCGCCTACAGCTACGACGGGCTTGAATCAGCTTTACGCCTATGTATCGAGTAATCCGCTCGGTTTCGTCGACCCATTAGGCCTCGCGGTCGAGGATCCAGGTTTCGCTGGATCGGTGTTAAGGAAATTTATCGAAAAGATTCCTTTCGAGGCCGAAGGCACACGTCTCGGCGGAGCATGCGTGGGCGAGTTCTGCAAGCAAAGGCGGCGGCCTCGCTCTGACGATGACATCATCGCGTTCTGCACCTCGAAGGTGAACGCGCGGCACTCGATCTTTGCAGGTCCGATCGTCAATAAATGCATTCGGGTCTGTAAGGACATCGTTAATCAGCCGGGCTTCCCGGCCTCTTGTTCTCCTCAGACGGTAGCATGCCTCGTGCCCCAGGGAGGAAATTGAAAATGACGCCTAGGAGGATACGAAAGGTTATCGCGCTCCTTGGTCTGGTCGCTTGGCTGCCATTCGTGCTCGCTCTTTACCCCATGCCCCATCAGACTGCTGCACAAATAGAGCATGAAATGCGGCAGACAGAAAAAGAGCTTGGCCCACTCGCCAAGCGTGTAAGTCCAAAGCCGCTGGAACAACAGATCGATGATGTGAAGCGAGAACGATGGTTGCTCTGGTTCGTAAACCTATCGCTTCTGGCGTTGGGGCTTATAGGTAGCGGCATGTCGTTCAAGGGGATCGGAGTGTGGCGAGGGCTCATGTTGACGCTCTCTGTACTCTTCTTGGCGTTCTATTTGCTCGATTACGCATCCGGGCCGCACGCCTCAGTCGGCGAATTCGTCAGTTGGAAACTGAAGATGATCCAGGGGTTTAGAGAGGAGGGACGTATTGGTTCATATGCGTTCTTCGGTCTCAAGGAATTCATCCTCCCTGTCGTTCATCTGATTATCTTGAGTTTGTTGGTGTACTACTGCTACTGGTCCCAGGCGAAGGGCGAGCAGGCCGTGCCGAGATAGGAAACCTCTGGGACAGACCACGTTTTCCAGCAGGGCGGGCACCGATCGCCAGACTGGCGTATAATAAGGAATCCTTACTTAAAGGATTGCCACATGCTGGCCAAACTGACCTCCAAGAACCAGCTCACCCTGCCCAAGGCGGTGGTCGGGCAATTCCCGGGCGCGCGCTACTTCGAGGTGCGGGCCGAGAAGGGCTGCATCGTGCTGGTGCCGGCGAAGGTAACGAGCCTCGAGGGCGTCTGGCGCAAGATGGAATCGCTCGGCATCACCGAGAAGGACATCGAAGGCGCCGTGCGGTGGGCGAGAAAGCGGAAGTAGCGCGACCGCGGCGCGTCGTGCTCGACACCAACGTCGCGGTGTCGGCGCTCGTGTTCCGCGAGGGGCGCCTCGCCTGGCTGCGGGAAGCGTGGGCGGCCGGACGGGTCGTTCCGCTGGTTTCCACGGAAACGCTCGCCGAGCTGGTGCGCGTCCTCGCCTACCCGAAACTCAAGCTTTCCGAGGAGGAAACCAAGAGCGTGCTCGCGCACTACATGGAGCACGCGGAAGCCGTGCCCGAGGCGGGCGCAACGGTGCGGGTCCCCGAGTGCCGCGATCCCGACGACCGCAAATTCCTGCAACTGGCCTATGCGGCCAAGGCGGACGC
Organism: Betaproteobacteria bacterium; assembly: GCA_016868035.1. GTDB lineage: Bacteria > Pseudomonadota > Gammaproteobacteria > Burkholderiales > SG8-41 > SG8-41. The sequence goes on from VGID01000059.1 coordinate 3,084, forward strand.
CCTGGTGACGGGTGACGAGGATCTGCTCGCGCTGGCGGGAAAATCGCGCGTGCCGGTCCTGACCCCGGACGCGCTGAAGGTCGAGTTGCGCGCGTAGCCCGCCCAAGAGCCCCGGCGCCATGACCTCCGCACCCTTTGACTTCGCTCCCCTTCTGCCCGCCGGGCTGCCGCCGGCGGCGGCGCGCTGGACCGGGCGCGCCAAGTACGATTTCACCGGCGGCAACAACGACCCCGACAGCCTGCCGCTCGACGGCCTCATCGCCGCCGCCGAGTCGGTGATGAAGCGCGAGGGCCGCACGCTCGCAGCCTACGGCCTGAACGGCGGGCCGCAGGGCTACCGGGCGCTGCGCGAGTTCCTCGCCGCCAAGCTCGAGGCCGACGCGGGCATCGCCTGCACCGCCGACGACATCCTGATCACCTCGGGCTCGCTGCAGGGCTTGGACCTCGTCAACGCGACGCTCCTCGAGCGCGGCGACACCGTGGTGATCGAGGAGGACTGCTACCAGGGCTCGATCAACCGGCTGCTGCGCCTCGGGGTGACGCCCGTCGGCATCCCGCTCGACCGCGAGGGCATGCGGGTGGATGCGCTCGCCGCCGCGCTCGACGACCTCCGGCGCAGGGGCGTGCGGCCCAAGTACATCTACACCATCCCGACGGTGCAGAACCCGACGGGCACCATCCTGCCGGTAGCCCGGCGCCGGGAGATGCTCCGGCTCTCGGCGGAGCACGGGGTGCCGATCTTCGAGGACGACTGCTACTGCGACCTCATCTGGTCGGGGAGCCGCCCGCCCGCGATCTACGCGATGAGCGAGCGCGGGGGCGTCATCCACATCGGCTCGTTCTCGAAGTCGATCGCGCCAGCGCTGCGCGTGGGCTACGTCGTGGCGCCGTGGAACGTGATGTCGCGCATGCTCCCGCTGAAGACCGACGCCGGCAGCGGCGCGCTGGAGCAGATGGTGCTGGCGGAATACTGCGCGGCGAGCTTCTCCCGGCACGTCCCGATGCTGCGGAAGGGCCTGCGCGCCAAGCTCGTGACGCTGATGGAAGCGCTCAAGGAGCACTTCGGCGACGCGGCGGAATTCGACGATCCCAAGGGCGGCATCTTTCTCTGGGTGAAGCTCCCCGACGGCGTGGATACGCTGAAGCTCTACCCGGCAGCGCTCGCCGCGGGCGTCGTGATCAACCCGGGGCCCGAGTGGTCGGTCAACCAGGCGCGCGCCCGCAGCCGCGTGCGGCTCTGCTTCGCGAGCCTCTCCCACGAGGAGATCCACCACGGCATCGCGGCGCTCGCCGGCGTCTGCCGCCGCGAGCTTGGCGCGCCCTGACGCAGCGGAAGCGCAGCGCGAGCCGCGCAGGAGCAATGGCTGGCTCCTTCCCTGCTGATCTCCCGGCCGTTGTGCAGAAAGAGTTGGCGTGGTCCGCCCCTAAAATCGAAGACCCGCACCCTCCTCGCCGGCGACCTCTTCGCCCAAGGCGGCTCCGGCGCCGTACCCCTCACCGAAGCCGACATCCTCGGCCCGAGCGAGGCCTTCCGCCGGCAGATGGACTACTACGCCCACGCGCCGCAGACGGCCGCGACGCTGGAGCGCCTCGCGCGCGAGCAGCCGCAGGTGCTCGCGTGCATGCACGGAAGCGCGTGGCGGGGCGATGGTGCGGGGCTGCTGAGGGCGCTGGCGAAGAGCCTCGGTGCGAGGCCGCTGGCCGCAGCGGCGTAAAGCTGAAAAACGCCGTCGGAGGCTCAACGCCGTCTACGGCCAAATGGCGGCAGGCTCGTATCGCGATGGGGGTTCGTGGGCACGCCGCACCCACTCGCGATGAGCTGCGGGGCCTGCTCGACACGATCATCGCGCGGCTGATGAACATGCTCACCCGCCAGGGCCATCTGGTCGAAGAGTAGGGCATGACCTGCCTGGCGGATATCGGCGCGGATAGCCCGTTGCGATCGCTGCAAGCGGCCTCGTGCACCTATCGCATCGCCTTTGGGCCGCGCGCCGGGCAGCAGGTGCTGAGCCTGCGCACCGTGCCCGGCCGGGAGGAGAAAGCCACCTCGGGCCTGTGCGCCGAGGCGCGCGGCGCGAGCCTCGATGCCGGGGTGCGCTGCGGCGCGCGTGAGCGAGCGCGACTCGAACGGCTGTGCCGCTACATCACGCGCCCCGCGATCGCCAACGAACGACTCAAGCGCGATGGATCGGGGGATGTCGTGCTGCGGCTGAAGAGCGCCTGGCGCGACGGCACTACGCATATCAGGATGTCGCCGCTGGAATTCATGCAGCGCCTGGCAGCGCTGGTGCCGCGAGCGCGGCTGCACCTGATCCGCTTTCACGGCGTGCTCGCCCCGCATGCCAAACTGCGGGCCGCGGTCGTGCCGCGGAGGGTCGAGAAAGCCCGTGGGCCCGCCGAGGAGCACCTGCAGGCATCGGCACGTATGAGTTGGATGTGGTCGCCGCAGATAACGTGGCTGTGGACGAGCGTATCATTATCACCGATGTACGAACCCGACCCGGCCCTGTGGGAGCCGGATTGGGCTACAAGGAAGAAGCCATGAAATGCCCTGTTTGCAGGCACGGAGAAACCAGGCCCGGGCGCGCGACCGTCACGCTCGCTCGCGGCGATAGCACCGTGGTGTTCAAGGACGTGCCGGCCGAAGTCTGCGATAACTGCGGCGAAGCCTTCCATTCCGAGCAGGTAACGCGCGCGCTGCTCGCGCAGGCCGAGGATGCTGCGCGCGCGGGCGTCGAGGTGGACGTGCGGCGTTACGCCGCTGTGTAAATGCCGGATCGACTGCACCGAACCGCCTGGTAGGGAACCGGGATCGTCCCCTGCGCGCAGACCGGCCGGTCGTTCCGGTCAGACGGAAACAACCTCGCGCCAATGGTGTCCAGATTCATCCCGCCCGGCGCGCCAGTTATTCACGGTTAGGGCGAACGGGCGCATGAGTCCCAGGTGTAACGGACCGATGCGGAGGATTGCGCTGATCGAGGATCCGGGAGTCATCCGGCGCATCCTCGAGCACCTCGGATCATGGGCGCCGCTCGGCACCGAGCGCGAGTGCGCCACCCGCTGGCGCGAACTGGCCCCAGCATGCCAACTTGGCACTGACCTATCCCCCGGTGCCCGACATCGCCCGGGGAGCCGAGGTACGGGGAAGCGCTTGCCTTAGCCTCGCGGTGGGAATAGATTGCGCGGCAATCGACCGCTGATCCCGCTCACGATCCGCCCCGATCGCGGTTTTTCCTTGGGGAGGTGGAAGCCAGCATGAACATAAGGCCTATTATGCGCACCTGGCGAGGGCTTTTGCGCGGGCTCCCGGCGTGCGGGTTCGGCGCGACGCAATCCGAGGCAGATTGATTTTCTTATCGCTTCGTTTATCGCTCCACCTTCATCCCCCTTCGGGGCGCCTGGGGAGGACAGATTGACGTCCGGATCGCGTGGTGGGATAATCCCACCATGATCCTGACCCTTGATGCCAAGCGCCGTCTTACCGTCCCGGCAGCCCTCGCCCCGGCGTCGCCCGGGGACGCCTTCGAAGCACGGTTCGATGCGGAAGAGAACGAGATCGTGTTCCGCCGCATCGCGGGCGCCGGCGACTGGCTTGCCGTGCTGAGCGAATGCCCGGTCAGCATGGACGATCTGCCGCGTCGCCGGAGGGAGCCCGCGAGGCGCCGCCGGCTTTGAACTGGCTGCTCGATACCGACGTGATCTGCCAGCCGGCCAAACGGCACGGCGACGCCCGCGTGATCGCCTGGCTCCACCGGGAGAAGGACAGGTGCTTTACCAGCGCTGTCGTCATCGCGCAGCTCGCGTACTGGGTCCGGTCGAAGGAAGGCCGGCAGCGCCGGGAGTTGCAGGACTGGATGAGGAGGTTGGTGGACGCACTCGGCGGGCGCATTCTCGGCTTCAACGTCTCGGTCGCGCATGTCTGGGCCGATCAGGAGCACCTGTTGCAGAAACACGGGCAGCGCATGCCCGTGGAGGACGGCTACATTGCCGCCACCGCCCGGCGTCATGGTCTGACGATCGTGACGGGGAACGACAAGGACTTCCGCCGGCCCGGCTTGAAGGTGTTCAATCCGTTCAAAGAGCTGCCTCCGGCCTGAAGCAGCAGTCCAACCGAATTGCCTCCCGCCAGTGCCCAGCTTCATCCCGCCGGGCGCGCCAGATACGACGGAAGGCCTGCGACGAGCGGGCTTCTTCTCTTTTCCCCGCGGCGCCTGAGCTGTGAGACTTGCGGTCCGGCGTCCGATCCGCGTGTGGCGCGGGCGATCCGCGCATGCGGCATGGGTCGTGGTCACGCGCACGCCCTTCGGCCGGAACTGAGCGCGTCGCCCGGTGTCGAATCAGCAGGCGGTTATTGCCAAGGGGGAGTGTACGCCTCGGCAAGCGCCTTCCCCGTTTATCCGTGGCTCGCGCGATGAGTTTCCTTCGGCGCGCTGGTTATCGCTAACTGCAGGAAAAATGGAGGTTCGGGACAGCACGTGAATTCTTTTTTCTAGAGAACGAGAAAACTTTCTCGCCGTGTATTCTTCGGCTGGCCCGCGCTGGTCATCGCGGGCGTGGTTGTGGCCTATCTGCTGTCCGGGTTCTACCTCGCTCCGGTCGTCGTGAAGTGGCAGGTCGAAAAACAGGTCCGGGAGAAGCTCGGGCACACGATCACGCCGGGCAAGCTCAGGATCAATCCGCTCAAGCTCACGGCGGAGGCCAACGACGTGGAGCTGCGCAGCGCTACCGGTGGCGCGCTGATCGCTTTCAGTCGCCTGTTCGTCGACTTCGAGGCCCGCAGCATCATTGATCGCGCTTGGACGTTTGCCGCCGTCACGCTCGAACAACCGGCAGTTCACATCGAGTCGGACAAGGAGGGAAGGCTCAACTTCCTTCCACTCATCGAAGCATTGCGGGGCACGGAGCAGGAGGAAGGGCCGCTGCCGCGGCTGCTGGTGCAGCGATTGACCATGCGGGGCGGGCGCATCGAGTTCACGGACCGGCAACTCGCCGAGCCGCTGGTCACACGGGCCACGCCGGTCGAAATCGAGTTTACCGATCTGTCCACGCTGCCAACGAGCGCGAGTCCGTACCGCCTCTCCGCGCGCACCGCCGCCGGCGAGTCGATGAGCTGGAGCGGCGTGCTGCGGCTCAACCCGTTTGCCGCAGACGGCCGGCTCGCATTAGAAGGATTGCAGACCGCGACGCTTGCCCGCGTCCTGCGCAAGCAGTTGGCGGTCGGGGCACCGGCGGGGCGCATTGATTTTTCGGTCGAGCACCGGCTTTCCTACGACACGGGTGCGCTGTCAGGATCGGTGGATCGTCTGGAGGTCAACGCCAGTGGCTTCTCGGTCACCGCGCCCGGCGCCCAATCGGTGCAGCTCGCGCTCGACGCCGTTGCGCTGACGGGCGCGCGCGTGGATCTCGGCAAGCGGACCATCGCGGTGCCGCGCCTTGCCCTCGGCAAGGGCACGGTGGTGGTCCGCTTGGATGGGCAGGGCGCGCCGGGCTTGCGCGAGGTACCGGAGGATCGCGCGGGAGCAGTCGCGCACGCGCCCGCGAGTGCCACGAAAGGCGATGCGAGGGAGGCTCCGTGGAACGTCGCCTTCCAAAGCGTTCAGGTGACCGATGTGGCGGTTTCGGTCCTGGGCCACGCGAGCGGGCGCGCAGCGGTGATCGAGAGCGCGCGTGCGAGCCTTTCGGGCGAGGCGACGCTCGGCGCGGGCGGCGCGCGCATCGCATTGAAGGGCACGAAGCTGGCGCTTTCCCGCAGCAAGTGGGCCTCGGAGGACGAGGGCATCGTGCTGCCAGCGGCGGAATTCGAGAGCGCCGCGCTGTCCTTCGTTGCCTCCGGTACGCGCTCGGAAATCCGTATCGAACGGCCAAGGTGGCAGTTCGACAAAATATCCATCCGCCAGGGCGAGTACGGGATGGAGGCCGAAAGCTATTCGTTCGAAGGCAAGCGCATCACCGCCGTCAGTTCCCCGGACAAAATGCAAATCGGGATGGATGCGCCGAAGGTGACGGCGCGCGATGCCGTGCTCGAGCAGGATGGCGGGCGAGTGGATCTGCGCAAAGCGGGGTTCGAGGGCTCGCAGGTCTCGATCGAGCACGGGGGCGGCGCCCCGCGAATCGCCGGAGACGGCGTGCGGATCACGCTAGCCGGATTCGCGGTGCGGACGAAGGACGGACGAAGCGATTTCTTGAGCGTGGGGGACGCACGCTCCCACGCGAAATCGCTGGTGCTCTCGTTTCCGGGGGATGGCACGGCCATCGTGGGCGAAGGGTTGTCGGCGGAACTCTCCGGGGTGGTCCTGCGTGATCCGCGCGACGCGCAGGAACTCGCGCGCGTCGGTCGCGCCCAGATGGCGGGGGGGTCGCTGCGCTCGCACGAGCGGATCATCTCCGCCAACAGCGTGCTCCTCGCGGATGGCGGCGCCCGGGTTGCGCTCGACGCGAGAGGCGGACTCAATTGGGCGGGGCTCGCGCGTGGCGCCGATGCAAGCTCAGGCGCGGACGACGGGAGCGCGGCCTCTCGCTCGCCCGCATGGCGGGTTGCGGCGAAGGCGGTCGAGTTGAAGAACTTCGGGGTGGCGTTCACCGACGCCCGCCACGACCCGCCGGCCGCCATCGCTCTGCACGGCATCCAGGCGACACTGGACGACATCGATACCGGCGCGAAGGGTGCGGCAAACCTGGATCTGCGCGCAAAGGTCAGACAGGGCGGCGACATCGCCGTCAGCGGCAAGCTCGACCCGCGCACCGGAAGATCGGACCTCAAGCTCAAGATCGCCGCGCTTGCGCTCGCTCCCGCCCAGCCCTTCCTGTCCGCGTTGGCGGAACTCCAGTTCGCCTCGGGGACGCTGTCCACCGAAGGCCGGATGCGCTATGGAGACCCCGCCGCGGGCGCGACCATCGTCTATGAGGGCAGCGCCGCCGTGGACCAGTTACTGATCGAGGAGGCCAAGCCGCGCCGTCCGTTCCTGGCCCAGGACTCGGTTGCCGCAGCCGAGCTCACGCTCACGGTGGGCCCCAATCGGCTGGACATTTCCGAGTTGCGCGTCAACGCGCCGGAAGGCAGGCTGGTGATTGCCGACGACCAGAGCGCCAACGTCTCCCGATCCCTCGAGAAAACGCCGAAAACCGGTTCGCCGGAGAAGCGGACTGCGCCGGCCCGTGGGGGCGACCCGTTTCCGGTTTCCGTGGCGCGCGTCCGCGTGGAGCGGGGCGTCCTCGAGTTCGCCGACTACAGCCTGCGCCCGCAGTTCCGCACGCGCATGCACGAGTTGAAGGGCGTGGTCACGGGGTTCGGGACCAGCCCCGGCCGGCGGGCGAAGCTGCAGCTCGATGCGCGCGTGGACCAGTACGGGCTCGCCAGGATCGAAGGCGAGATCGTCCCGCTTTCGCCCCAGGATTACACCGACGTCGGCATGACGTTCCGCAATCTGGAGATGACGGCGCTCACGCCGTATGTGGAGAAATTCGCGGGCTACCGCATCGCCGGAGGCAAGCTTTCCCTCGATCTGCGATACCGGATCAAGGACGGCCTTCTGGTCGGCGAGAACCACATCGTGCTCAACAAGCTAGAGCTCGGAGAAAAGGTCGAGAGCCCGGATGCCCTCGACTTTTCTCTCGAGCTCGCGGTCGCACTGCTCAAGGACGCCAACGGCGTCATCGACGTCCAGTTGCCGGTGACCGGTAACCTGCAGGATCCGCAGTTCGACTACGGCGAGATCATCGGCAAGGCGATGGGAAACCTGATCGGGAGCATCGTCACCGCGCCATTCCGCGTGCTGGGTGTGGTGTTTGGCGGCGGCTCGGAGGATCTGGGCTCGATCGAATTCGAGCCGGGAACCGCTGTGCTGACTCCGCCCGAGCGCGAAAAACTCGAGGCGGTGGCTCGGGCGCTGAAGAGCCGGCCGCAACTGCGGCTACTCGTCGGACCGGCGTTTGCCCCGAAGGAGGATCTTGCGGCGCTCAAGTCGGCCGCGGTCCGGCACGAGATCCTCGCGCGCATCGGAATCAAGCCCGCTCCGGGCGAGGAGCCGGGCCCCGTGGACATCGCCAACGAGCGTACGCAACGTGCCATCGAAGCGATCTTCGCGCAGCGGTACTCGAGCACGCTCCTCGAGCGATTGAAGCGTCGGCCGGAGGATACGGGCGATGGCGAGGCGCAGGCCGGCGGGGATGCGGACCCGGCATCCGGCGGATTGCATCGCGTCCTGCTCGACCGGCTTGTCAGAGAGCAGCCCGTAGGCGAATCGGCCCTGCGCGAGCTTGCAGCCCGGCGTGCGGCCGCGATCGTGCAGGAGCTCACTTCGGTGGCCGGTGTGGAGCGCGCCCGCGGCTCGCTTGGCGAAGCGCGGGCGGCGACGGAGCCGAATGGCGAGAGCGTATCGATCCAGCTCGATCTCGGTGCCGCGCGGTGAGCAGGCAACGCTCGCGGGAGCGCGGGACCCGCGCGTAGTCGATCGGGAACGGCAAGGCGGGGTTTTCACTGTCAGCGCGCCGCTTGATTGCGACGAGCGTGGGGTTGATTTACGATCAATTTCACACCGGAGCGGCTGCACGAAGGGGAGGCATATGAATACAGGGGGAGTACGTATCACCGTCGCGAGCGCGGCAGCGATGATCTGGACGCTGTCTCCGGCTCCGGTGCTGTCACAAGCAAAGTTCCCGGAGCGGCCGGTGCGGCTCGTCGTGCCATTCGCGCCGGGCGGCCAGAACGATCTCATCGGCAGGATGTGGGCGCAGCGCGTGGCCCCGCTGCTCGGCCAGTCCATTGTCGTCGAGAACCGGGGCGGTGCCGGCGGCACCATCGGAACGGTCGAGGCGGCGCGTGCGAAGCCCGACGGCTATACTCTGCTCATCGGCAACACGACCACTCACGTCATCAACCCGGTGGCGATGTCCAGTCCCGCCTACGACGCGCTGAAGGACTTCGCGCCGGTCGCGATCGTCACTCTGGTACCGACCGCGGTTACGGTCCATCCTTCGCTGCCGGTAAAGACGCTGAAGGAGCTCGTGGCGCTGGCGAGAGCGAATCCGGGCAAGCTCTCGTACGGTTCGGCTGGCGCGGGCACGATCACCAACCTGACCGGAGAATTGTTCAAGCGGCAGGGCGGCGGGCTCGACATTGTCCATATCCCGTACAAAGGCGCCGGGCCGGGCCTGCAGGACCTGATCGCCGGTCACATCCCGATGTACACGCCGATCCTCGCAGCGGCGCCGATCTCTTACCATCGCGCGGGCCGGTTGCGCATGCTTGCGATATGCGCCGAAAAGCGCGTGCCGGCGGCGCCAGAGGTCCCGACGGCGATCGAAGCCGGAATGTCGGGGATGGTGGTGCAGGTCTTCAACGCGGTGCTTGCCGGGGCGGGAACCCCCAGGGCGGTCATCGAGCAGCTGCATCAGGCGACGGTCAAGGCGCTTGCGGACGAGGCGTTTCAGAAGGACCTTAGAAACGCCGGGGCCGAGCCGGTTATCGACACCAATCCGGAACAGGCTGCGCGGTTCATCCGCGACGAAATCGCGAGGTGGACGCCGGTCATCAGGGCGTCCGGATTCAAGATTGACTGACGGCGATGGGCCGGCGCCGCGTGGATGGCGCTCCGGGCGGCAGGCGCGCGCGCATCCGGGGTCGGCGCCCGCCGAAGCGCGCTCCGCGTGATCGCGATTCCACCATGTGATCGGAGCCGGGGCGGCGCGATCTTGGGTCACCCTTTGAACGACTGAAATGCGGATCCTGATCTATGGCGCCGGCGCGGTCGGCGGTTATCTCGGCGGCATTCTCACCGCCGCGGGCGCGGATGTCACGCTGGTTGCGCGCGGCGCGCACTACGACGCGCTTGCGCGGCGCGGCCTCATCCTGGAGGGACCAAAGAGCGGACGTCCCGCACCCATTCCGGTGCGCGCCGTGCGGCCGGGCGAGGAGCAGCCGCCCTTTGATCTCATTTTCGTCGGGCTGAAATCGCACCAGCTCGTGGAGAACGCGGGGCGCATCGCCGCGCTGCTCGCGCCGCAGGGATCGGTGATTCTGCCGCAGAACGGCATTCCGTACTGGTACTTCGAGAAGCTCGATTCGCCGCTGCGCGGCTCGCGGCTCGCGTCGGTCGACCCGGACGGCGTGCTCGCCGGGACGATCCCGATTGACGCGGTGATCGGCGGCGTCATCAACAAGCCTGCGGATCTCGCCGAGCCGGGACGCATCCGCCTCGCCGACCAGCCGGGCGACCGGCTCGTGATCGGGGAGCTCGACGGCAGGATCACGAAGCGGCTCGAGGCGATCAAGTCGGTGATCGAGCCGGCGGGCTGGCCCGTGCTCGTGACCGATAACATCCGCGCCTACAAATGGCGCAAGCAGCTTTCGAATGCCGTCTTCAACCCGATCGGTGCGCTCACCCAGTCCTCGGCGCGCCAGATCGGCGGCGACGAACCTGCCCGGCGGGTGGCCAAGGCGATGATGGAAGAGGTGATCGCGGTGGCGGTCTCGGTCGGTGTCGCGATCGACATGACGCCGGACGAGATGCTCGACGGCACCCAGAAACGCGTCCAAATACCGTCCTCGACGCTGCAGGACGTGCGCGGCGGGCGCGCGCTCGAGCTCGACGCGATCGTCAATGGCGTCATCGACATCGGGCGGTTGACGGGCGTGCCCACGCCCAGGCTCGAGGTCGCTGCCGCCTTCGCGGGGCTGCTCAACCGCAGGATCGTCGAGGACGGATGGGCGATCGCTCCTGCGGCTGCGCGCCGCGCTTAGAGCCCATGTCTAAAACACCAAAACAATTGAAACCGCCGATGAACGCAGATGGACGCAGATAAAAAGGCCGGTAAGCGGTAAGCGGTAAGGGGTAAGCGGTGAGGAGAATGTTAGTTTCAGGTTTCTTCCGCTCACTGCTTACCGCTTACGCCTTACTCGATTTTGATCGGCGTTCATCTGCGGTTAATATTTCTTGATTTTGTTACCGACTCTTAGCTAGTGCTTGGTGACGCGGGGCTCTTCGCCCGATCCGAACCTCGCCGTGGCGAACTGCAAAACCAGGACCGCCACGGTCAACATCAGGATCATCCCGGTGACGATGAACAGTGTCTCGATCGGCAGGTCCTTGATGTCGATGACGAGGAAGCGGGTCAGCGCCGTGATCGCGATATAGAGCAGGAACAGCACGGGCAGCCGATCGGTCTTGAAGTAGATCCCCACCATCGCCCCCAACTCGAGGTAGATGAAGAGCAGCAGGATGTCGTCGAGCTTCGCGCGTCCCACCCCCACCATTCTCCAGTATTCGTACGCGGCGGCCCAGACGATGGTCGCGCCGATCACGAACAATGCGGTGATCTGGAACCATTGAACGAGAAAGCGCCCCAGCCGGTCTACGGATTCCTTGAGTTGTTCCGTCATGGTTGTCGCCCCCATGTTCGTTCTTTTCCCGATTCACATCGCGGCACGCGAAATGTTCCCGCTCGCCGCTCGCCCGCATACTGTATTGCACGACTGGCGGGGCGTCCGACCGGAAAACGCCGCGGCCTGCCCGGCGCGGAACGGCTCATCCGTTGGGGTGTCGCCAGGGCGCGCACCCGAGCTCCGCTCACTCGAGCGTGGCGATGTCCTCGCGCGAGATTCTGAGGGCGGCCGCGGCGGCATTTTCCTCGAGGTGCGCGATCGAGCTCGTGCCGGGGATCGGCAGCATCACGGGCGACCGCGCGAGCAGCCAGGCGAGCGCGACCTGCGCCGGTGTCGCGCCGGCACGCTCAGCCACACGCTTGACCCGCGCTGAGCGCAACGCGCGGCCCGCGCCGAGCGGATACCACGGGATAAAGACGATACCCGCCTTCTCGCAAGCAGACAGGACATCGTCCGACGAGCGATCCTCGAGGTTGTACTGATTCTGCACCGAGACAATCGGAGCGATGCGGCGCGCCTGCTCGAGCTCGCGCACCGTGACGTTGGACACGCCGAGGTGCCGGATCTTTCCGGCGCGTTGCAGCTCGGCCAGCGCGCCGACGGATTCGGCGTACGGCACTTCGGGGTCGGGAGCATGCAGCTGGTAGAGGTCTATGCGCTCGAGCCGCAGGCGCGCGAGGCTCCCGTCCACGGCCCGGCGCAGGTGCTCGGGCCGCCCGTTCGTGTCCCAGCGGTGGCGGCTGGGCCGCACAAGCCCGCCCTTGGTGCCGATCACGAGCACGTTCGGATAGGGATGGAGTGCTTCGGCGATCAGCGTCTCGGAAACATCGGGCCCGTAGCTGTCCGCCGTGTCGAAGAACGTGTGGCCGAGCTCGAAGGCACGCACGAGCAGCCCGCGCATGGCGGCGCGGTCGCCGGGCTCGCCCCAGATGTGCGGAAGGCCCGCGACGCGCATCGCGCCGAAGCCAAGCCGGTTGACGGCAAGATCGCCCAGCCGCAATGTGCCCGCTGCGGCCGCTGCCGCTTCACTCATCGAAGAGCGCGCTCAAGCCGTTACCGCCTGCGTTGCAGCGCTATTCGCCCTTGATCCCGGCCGCCTTGATCACCTTGTTTCACTTGACGATCTCGTTCTCGACGAACGCCGCGTACTGCTCGATCGTATTGCCCACCGGGTCGGCGCCCAGTCCGACGAGCCGCTCGCGCACTTCGGGCGTATTGACGGTGCGCACGACTTCCGCGTTGAGCCGCTCGAGGATCGCCCGCGGAGTCTTGGCCGGGGCGGACATGCCGTACCAGGACGTGACCTCGAAGCCGGGGACGCCGGCCTCCGCCACGGTCGGCAGGCCGGGCGCGGCGGACGAGCGTCGCGCCCCGGAAACGGCGAGGCCGCGCAGCTTGCCGGATTGCACTTGGCGGATCAACGTCGGAATGTTGCCGAAATAGAGCGACACCTCTCCCGCGAGCAGCGCAACCAGCCCGGGACCGCCGCCCTTGTACGGGATGTGGACCCACTTCGTGCCGGTCATGTACTGGAACAGCTCCGCGGAGAGATGCACACTGGTTCCGGTGCCGGACGAGCCGTAGTTGATTTCACCGGGGTACTTCTTGGACAGCGCGATGAGCTCCTTGACGCTCCTCGCGGGCAACGACGGGTGCACGGCCAGCAGGTTCGCCGATTCGGCGATCGGCGAGACGAACGCGAAGTCCCTGATCGGATCGAATGTGAGCTTCATCAACGTCGGGTTGGTGGCGTGCCCCGGCGCGTTCATTATGATGGTGTACCCGTCCGGCGCCGAGCGCACGAGCAGCTCGGACGCGATCGCCGTGTTGGCGCCCCCGCGGTTCTCGACCACCACCTGCTGGCCGAGGAGCTCCGAGAGCCTGGGCGCGATCGCGCGCGCCACGATGTCGTTGGTGCCGCCGGGAGGGAACCCGATCAGGAAGCGGATCGGCTTCGCGGGATACGCCTGGGCCAGAGCGGGTGCGGGCAGCCCCGCGAAGGACAGCGCCGCGGCGATCAATGCACCCGTGCGCAGTAGTAGCAGCCTCATGGTTTCCTCCTGGCAGTTTTTTGTACGGACGCGCTCAACGCGCGCAGGGCAGAAAAATTCTACCTGATCGAATGGCCGCGCGGCGGGCTCGTTTTTTCGTGGCCTGTGAGAAAATGGGCGCCGAGCGAGCCGTCATGGACCTCCCCGAACAGCTGAAGCCCGGGCTCACCGGCACCGCCGAGATCGTCGTGGGCACCCGCGATACCGCGCCGCACGTGGGCAGCGGCAAGATCGGCGTGCTGGCGACCCCGATCATGGTGAATCTCATGGAAGCAGCGGCGCTGCACGCCGTGGAGCGATTCATGCCCGCGGGCTGTCAGACGGTGGGCACGCACCTCGACATCAGGCACTTCGCCGCGACCCCGGTCGGGTTGCGCGTCAGGGCCTACGCGGAGCTCGCGAAAGTCGAAGGACGCACGCTCACGTTCCGGCTGCGCGCGGAGGACGAGCACGAGCCGATCGGCGAGGGCGTGCACGAGCGCATCATCATCAACGTCGGCCGCTTCGACCAGAGGATGCAGAAGAAACTCAGGAAGCCGTGACGGGTGATTCGTGATGCGTGATCGGCCTTAACTGCGTTTTTCCGCGTCCGGCGGCTCCACCAGCCGTTCGCGCTCGATTACCGTGTACTCGCCGGCGATGTATTCCCCGTCCGCGGCTTTTCGGAACTTGCGTTTGATCCACCAGAAGCGCAGCAGGATCACGCCCGCGAGTATTGCGCCCGCGACGAGCGCCGCTGCCAGGAAGAAGAACGCGAGAATCAACACCCCCAGGAACAGCAGGAACGCGGCCGCCCGTTCCAGCCACGATGCTTCTCTTGTCGGTATGGTCGCCAACTTCGCTCGATCCGCTCCGGTTCCGGAATGGACACCGGCGCCGCCGCGGAAGTTCAGTAGTCCGGACTGAAGCCTTTGATGATGACCCCGCCCGACTTCTCGTCGGGCTCGACCTCGAGCAGCTTGCGCGACGCGAGCTCGTCGAGCAGCTTGCTGAACGAGCGGAAGCCATGGTAGGACTCGTTGAATCCCGGCTGCCGCCGCTTCAGCGCCTGCTTGACCATCGAGCCCCAGATCTTCTCTTCGGCGCCGCGCTCCTTGAACAGCGCCTCGACGGTTTCCATGACCAGGTCTAGGCCCTCCTGCTTCTTGTCCGCCCCGACCGGCGGCGCCTTCGGCGCGGCGCCCTGCGCGGGGGCGGCCACCTTCTTCCGGCCGTGCTTCTTCGCCTTCTCGCGCACGAGGTCGTCGTAGTAGATGAACTCGTCGCAGTTGGCGATCAGGAGATCGGACGACGAGTTCTTGACCCCGACGCCGATGACCATCTTGTTGTTCTCGCGCAGCTTGCTCACGAGGGGCGAGAAGTCGGAATCGCCGCTGATGATCACGAACGTGTCCACGTGCGATTTCGTGTAGCAGAGGTCGAGCGCGTCCACGACCATGCGGATGTCGGCGGAGTTCTTCCCGGACATGCGCACGTGCGGGATCTCGATGAGCTCGAACGCCGCCTCGTGCATCGGGGGCTTGAACTCCTTGTAGCGGTCCCAGTCGCAGTAGGCCTTCTTGACCACGATGCTGCCCTTGAGCAGCAGACGCTCGAGCACCTTGCGTACGTCGAACTTCTCGTATTTCGCGTCTCGCACACCGAGCGCGATGTTCTCGAAGTCGCAGAACAAGGCCATGTTGTTGGTTCCCTGCTGGGCGCTCATCTAAGGCTCCGTTGTTTCAATCCGGGTGGCGCGGCGCCGCTTCGGCGCCCCGCTGTAGCGCTAGCGTGCCCGATTTGCGCCATCGCGTCCAATCGCGGGCGCTCCGGCCCCGGGGGCTGCGCTGAACTTCTGCCGGAGAATGGCGTCGGAAGGATCGCGAGCGCCGCGGCTGAGCGTCGAGGCGCTTGCACGGGTTTTCCCCGCGAACGCCCGGGCGTAATGCGCCGCAACCTTGCGACGAACGGTCACGAACCGATACTATCGAGCCTGAACCGCTATTTTGAACCCGTAAATGAGCGAAGATCCGTTTCGAGATCTGCGTCAGCAGCTGATGGCCGAGATTGCCGCGGAGGCCGCGCTTACCGCGGGGCACACCGGCCGGGCCGCCTTCGGCGAGCGCGTGCTGCGCGTCATCGGCGAAATGCCGCGCCACGAGTTCGTGCCGATCGAGCTCCAGCCCTACGCCTACCTCAACCGGCCGCTGCCCATCGGGTATGACAAGACGGTTTCGCAGCCGTTCATCGTCGCGCTCATGACCGATCTCCTCGATCCGCGAGCCGACGACGTGGTGCTGGAGATCGGAGCGGGCGCCGGCTATCAGGCGGCCATCCTCGCGCAGCTCACGAAGCGCGTCTACAGCATCGACATCATCGAGGAGCTGGCGCAGGGGGCGGAACGCAGGCTGCGGCGGCTCGGCTACGAGAACGTCGAGGTCCGCGTCGGCAACGGCTATTACGGATGGCCGGAAAATGCGCCCTACGACAAGATCATGGTGACTGCGGCGAGCGAGCTCATACCGCCCCCGCTGCTGACGCAGCTCAGGCCCGGCGGGCGCATGGTCGTGCCCACCGGCATCCCGGACAAGCAGACCCTGACGCTCGTCGAGAAGTCCGCCACCGGCAGCCTCACGACGCGCGAAATCCTGCCGGTACGATTTTCCGAGATGGAGGAACCCGGCGAGTATGCCGGTGCCGCCTGACGACCGTGATTGAGTGATTAGGTGACTTAGTGATTGAGTGGGCCAAAGAGATGCTTTGAGGGGTCGTTTCGCGGGTTGCTCAATCACTGAATCACTCAGTCACCGCACACTGCGCTTCTCGTACTACAATCAGCTCAGCGCGCGCCAGCAGCTCGCGTACCGCAAGAGCGACGCCATCAGTGTCGTGCGCGTGCCGCCGGGCCCGCCGCTGGCGCCGATGGTGGCGCGCATCGCGGAGGCGCTCGCCTCCGACGACGTGGCGGGCACGCGGGACGCGTCCCAGGCTTTGACCGATGCGCTCACAGCGCGCTTTGGCCTGCCGCCCATCGCGGTTGCGGTACTTTCCACGCGGCCGCTGCTTCGCGACGGCGATCTCTACGGCCTCTACGAGCCCGCGGGCAAGCGCCGGCCGATCCGGATTTCGGTGTGGATGCGCACCGCGCGGCGCAACCAGGTGGTGGCTTTCCGCACCTTCTTGCGGACGCTGCTGCACGAGTTCTGCCATCACCTCGACTACGAGCTCTACCAGTTGCCGGAAACGTTCCACACCGAGGGCTTCTACAAGCGCGAGTCCAGAACCTGTTTCATATATAGGCGCGTGATGCGTTGCGGCCAGGACGGACCGGATGCAAGGCGCCCGACGAAGGCCATATGTCGATATGGTCTAGGAGGGCAACGACGCAGCCGGCCGTCCTGGCCGCAACCCGCAGG
>VGID01000060.1 GCA_016868035.1 Betaproteobacteria bacterium
GCTCAACGCGCCGCATCTGATGAGGGATGTCTACGACGGAAAACTGTTCAAGGACGGAATCGCCGTGCGCACGAGGATCGAGCCGACAAGGAAAGCCGCCTGAATCTTTTTACACACCTATTGACAAGACCTCTACTGCGAGCGTTCGAATTTCTTCTGGCAGTAGGTACATTGGAACACGTATCGCATCTGGCCGAGCGGCCGGGACCGGCCAAAGCCGGAACTGGTGCGGCTAGTGGTGCGGCGCGGCGACGAAAATACGGATGAACCACGCGTCGGCGCCGAGCGGGCGGTGCCGGGTGCGTGAATCGGCCCGGTTGCGCTCAGTTCCACTGCATAGCGGGGAACGAATGTCTGCTGCGTCGCTCGTGCACCGCGAATCCGGTCAACGCGATACGATCGATCCTGGCCATCCTGGCTCCGGACCGCGTAGAGCAGCAGGTCGCCAGCTTTGGTTCGCCGCAGGGAATAGGGCTCGATGGTCCGGGTGCTGGCATGGCCGCTTTCGTCCTCGTAGTCGAATTCGACGCAAAGGCGGTTCGCGGCAGCAAATCGGATAATTTCGAGTGGCGCCGTGATGCCCTGCATCCGCCAGGAGCTGGCCATGGCGGGTGCCCGCCAGACCGGGTCGATCTGGTGGCGTCCTGGACCGATGACGGGCGGCTGAGGCTTGGCCGGTTGCCGCTGCAGCCAGGCGAACACGCCCGGTAGCTCGTTCCAGAACGAGTCGAAAGGCGGAAGCTGCGGCAACTGGTGCGCGAGCATCTGCTCCCAGTCGGCGCGCAAGGCGCCGTGCTGCGGGCTCGCGCGCAGGGATTCAAGCGTGGGAACCGCAATGCCCTTGAATTCGCACTTCGCCCTGAGGATTTCAACCATCGCGGCTCGGTCGGCCCCGGTTTCGTGGCGGTGCAAATGGATCACGTCGTAGAGGTCGCGGGGGCGTTCTCGTTCGGCGAGGGCGCGCAGTTTCTCCGCGAATACTTCCTCGAAACAGTATGCGAGAACGTGAATCCCCTCCGCCGGCTCGTCGGAGTAAGGATGGTGGACCCGCCTGCGCTCGCCAGCGCGCACGACTCGCTCATCGTTCGTCAGATCGAAGCGGATTCGAGGAACATCGGCCTGGCGTTGCATGGGTCCCCGATATCCGATCCGGCCCTGTGCCGAGGTATTGCCGCGCGGGTTCGTGTATATCTCCACGACTCGTGCGGCGTCGGGAAACTCGATTCCCGACTCGTCATAAACCCACTGCGCGATCTCAGCGAACGTGGCGCGAAGGAACGCCTCGTCCACCTGCGACCCAGCGAGCAACGTGAAATCGAGATCCTCCGAGAATCGGTAGGTTTCGAAGTAGCACTTCTTGAGGCAGGTGCCGCCCTTGAACAGCCAACTATCGCGAGTGCGGGGATGCCGGGAAATTCCTGCGAGCATCCAGCCGAGCACATAGTCCTTCTCGACCACATTCGGATCGAGGCCGACCTCGCCGGCGAACTCGAGAATTTCCTGCCGGTCGATCATTCCTTCACGCCCTCGGCAAATCCCGCAGGAATCCAGAGTCGCCAGGCCGTGGCCAGTCGGTTGGCGCGGAGCTTCGGATCGAGCGCGGCGTTCCCCGACGATAATCGCTTGCGGCACTCGGCGATCAGGTCTTTTTCATTTGGTGCAAATGTGGCGGCAAGGAATCCGAGCCTCTTGAAGACCGCCTTGTTCCCAAGCTGATCGGCGTATCGAATCAGGAGTTTCGGGTCACGATATTCGGAGCCGAGATAGGACTTCAGGATGTCGAGCACCGTTCTGATGCCGCCGCCTAACGCGGGCGTATCGAGGAGTTCCAGCACTGTGCGCGTCGGATCAGACACGTTCACCCTGATCTTGCCGCGCCAAATGGGCTTCAGGCCGAACATGGCTGCCTGCCCCACCGTGCGCAGGACAAAGACGGTTCCCCGCGCTTCCACTCGGCGCGCACGTGGGCGGCGAGTGGTTACGACGAGGGTCCAGCGGAAGAGCTGCTCGGTGAGACCCCAATGCGCCGCCGCGGACCAGCCTCCGATGTAGCACGGAGAAAAGAGACGTTCGGCTACCGCCCAGGCGTCCTCAAGCGGCAGATCAGCCGTAGTGGATTCGAGCGGCACGGGTACGTAGAGGCCGCGCCGCACCCGCGTCAGCCAGCCGCGCGAAGACCATTGCGAAAGCAGGCGTGCAGCTTTCGCCTGCTTGACGTTTAGCGCGCGCGACGCATCGGCGGGTGAGATGCCGCCCCTGGCTTGGCGCAGCACCTTGGACAAGCGCTCGCGTGAGATCCTGCGGAGGCCTCCGATGCTCGTCGGCATAGTATAGTATGTGCTACGTATTTACGTGTTAACTAGCTATTCGTTGCACATAGTATACCAATAAGCGCGTCTCAGTCGATCTACCACCTGATGCGGCGCGACCCCTCATTCCCGAGGCCGCGACAGATCGGCAGCGAGTTTTCCGTCGGCTGGCTGCGCAGGGAGGTGATGGAATGGCTTAACTCGCGGCCACGGGCTGAGTTCAACGGGCTGGACGCGGTGGAGCGGCGGAGGAGGGGATCGGGGGCGATCAACTCGCCCAGGCCGCCGGTCGACCAAACGAGCAGGACCAGCGCGCCGTTAACGATCGGAAGCAGCCAGACAGGCTGAAAGGTTTGCTGGCAGCGCCGCGTCCATGGCTGTCATGCCACCAATCTGAATCCGGCAACGGCGAAGTGATGGTCGAATGCGAACGCAAGTCGGATGCGCGCGCGTTTCATGATGGTGAAGCTGGTTGCGTCCACGGCCGAGAGCTTGTGCAGGTCGGCGCGCCGAAAGTATTCCCATGACTGCCCGAGATCGCGCAGCTCGCAGGGAAGGATTCTTACGGTGCCGGGCTTATAAATGGATTCTTTCCACGCCAGCGCCACGTCCCGGTTGGCGTTGCGATCGAGAAACGTGAATGTCTCGATCACGACGGGAACTGAGGTGTGAAGCTTCGCGGCCGATCCGTGCAGCAGGTCCCATTGTTCCCGCGCCTGCGTATGCAGCGGATCTCGCGATAGCGCAAGGGCGATCCATGCCCCGGTGTCGACGAAAACCGTCTCCCGCTGCCGCATCAGGGCTCGTCGTGAACGCTGTCGTGTTCGACGGACGTGCGGCGGGGCTCCCCGTCCCAGATAGCGACGGGGCCCTCGGCTCGCGGCTTGAGCACGACCTTGCGAACCGCATCACGGACCAGCGCCGCGACGCTACGCCCCGACCGCGCCGCGGCCTTGCGCAGGGCATCGAGCTCTTCCTTGCGCAGGTAAACCTGGGTCTTTTCCATGTATGTCAGTCTAGCCGTGTGAGTGACATACGTCAAGCTCCGGGGGCTCATGGCCTGTCGATGCGTCCGGGCCAACAGGCTGCCAGACCGACCGGCAGTGAGTTTTCCGCTGCCGATGACTGACTTGCCCGTGGACTGATAAAGGACTATATTTAGTCCTGTCCCATAGAAGCGGAATTCAGCCATGCGGTCATCTCAAGTCAAACCGATCAGTTATCTGAAGGCGAACGCCGCGGAAATCCTGGACAGGCTGGCCGAAGAACGGGAACCCCTGTTGATTACGCAGAACGGCGAAGCCAGGGCCGTGATGCAGGATGTCGCCTCGTACGAGGCCACGCAGGAAACGCTCGCCCTGCTCAAGATTCTGGCGCTCGGCAACCGCGAGGTCGAGGAAGGCAAGGTCAAGCCGGTTGCCGATGTCGTGCGCCGGCTGCGGGCGAATAAAAGCGGCGGTTGACGAGCGGCGTGAAGATAGCCGACGACGCTCGTCCCCTCTCCCGAGGGGAGAGGGGAAATGGGCGGCGGCAAATGTCTTCCCAATCATTTGCCGAAGGTTCGTGAATGCGCTACGGCGTCCTGATCACGCAGGGCGCGGAGCGCGATCTGGAAGAGATCTACGACCACATCGTCGAATTCGATTCGCCGGAGAAAGCGGATTACGTATTGAGCCGGTTGCTCGAAGTGGCCGAACGCCTGGCCGCGTTCCCCGATCGCGGCCCGCACCCGAGAGAACTACAGGCCCTGGGCATCCGGGAATATCGCCAGACGTTCTTCAAGCCGTATCGGCTCATCTATCGAGTGATCGGAAAGCAGGTCTTGATCTACCTGATCGCGGACGGCCGACGGGACATGCAGTCGCTGCTGTCGCGCCGTCTCCTCGGTGCTTAGCTACCCACGGAGGCGATGAATCTGAAAGCAGCCAACGTGATCACGTCGCGTCGCTACTGATGACTGACGGTGGCTGCTGTAAATCGGCGAGAAGGGCATCGGGGGCGATCACCTCGCCCAGCCCGCCAGCAGATCGAACGGGCACCAGCGGCGCGCGGTTGCCGACGAGGCGCGGCCGGACATGCTCATTGCTCGTCCTCCTTGGGCTCGCGCACTTCAATGGGGGGCGTGACGTGCGTCTCGTCCTCCGGTACAAGGATGACCCGCATGCCCCAGCCCGCGTAGGTCGTCAGGAGGTGTCCAAATTCCTCCCAGGACAATTACGGCAGAGCGGTGTCTGCGATACAAGGAGTGCCGGACGATAGAAGAACGTATTCGGCGGAACGCGAGAGGCGCTGCGGTCGGCCGTTCGCTATAGACGCGCGTCGTGCCGGGCCATCGGATGATTCCAGCCCAGCAGCCGCTCATCGGCACTCACGAGCGCGGCGTCATGATGCAACGCCGTAGCGACAATTAAGCGGTCGGCGGGATCATTCGGTAACCCGCCCAGGCTGACCGCGCGGATTCCCACATTGCCGTCCACGGGAAGCTCGAGGAGCCCGGCCGCAAGCAGCTGTCCGCGCCACTCCTCCACGGGGAGGGGCAGTTCCAGCCGCCCGCGGGCCTGTAGCAACGCGATCTCCCAGAAGGACATCGCGCATGCGGCGACTTCGCCGCGAGCCCACAGCCTGTTGATGAGCGCCCTTGTTTTGCGGCCGAGCTTACGCTCGTCGTTGTCGGCCCAGGCCAGCACATGGGTGTCCAGGACGATCACTTGAGCGCTTCCCAGAGTTCGGTCCCTATTGGGGAAACGATATCACCTCGGATCTTGATGCGGCCCTTGTGGAGGCCGATCAGCGACTTGGCGCGCGGGCCGCGATGCGGCCGCAGCTCGGCCACCGGCTTGCCGTTCTTCGTCACCACAATCGTCTCGCCGGTGCGCGCGACCTGGTCCATCAGAGCGAGGCACTTGGCTTTGAACTTGGACGCTTGAATGGTCTGCATAGAAAAGGGATTTCTTGATTTCCGCTGAAGATGACCACTATTCTGCCTATGGTCACGCCAATGGTCAATTCGGGCACTGTGCGCCGCCATCGCGCATCAGGCGGAAAGTCCGGGTGGGCCGGTTACTACGGGGGCTCGGAGTATAGGTCTCGGTGTAGGTCGTGCGAATTTCCTTGCAATTTTCGTAGGGAAAACGCGCCGTTGCATCATCGGCGTATGCTGCGGGATCGGTGTTGCCATGGCGTGCTTGCGGGCTGGTCCGGTATTTTGACATGAATGAAGCGCGGCGGAGCCGCGCCTTGCGCCGGTGACGCGTAATACCGATACTTGTCCCGATGCAGCTCCGTCGCGACGCGCGCGAGGCGCGATCGGGCGGGCGCCGGGTTCGAGGAGCGTTTCATGACGGTCACCCGATCACGATATGGAGCCGCAGGCAGGAGGAGGAAGATGGGCGTAACGGGCCGGTTGCTGCTCGCTGTGGCGGCGTGCGGCGCAATCCTCGCCGCGGGGTGCACGCCGCAGCAGGCGCTCGTGGGCAGCCTGCTGCCCGGCGGCACCGTGCCGGTGCTGCTGAGCCATCTCGATCGGCTGGATGACCGCAACCGCCGCCAGATCATCGAGCTCGAGAAGAAGGGCGACTGGCGCGGGCTCGCGAAATTCGCCGAGGCGAACCTCGCCAAGGACGCGTGGAATGCGGATTGGTGGATGGTGGCCGGCTACGCCTACACGCAGCTGAACGAACACCACCGCGCGGCCGAGTCCTATGCGGAAACGGTCCGGCTCGCGCCCGACCAGGCGCTCGGCTGGAACCTGCTCGCGCAGTCCTACCGCTCCGCAGGGCAGCCCACGGACGCGGTGCGCACGCTGCAGAACGCGCTGCTGGTGAGAAGGGATTCGGCCACGACGTTCTACCTGCTCGGCGAGAGCTACAGGGATCTGCGGCGCGACGTGGAAGCGGTCGGCTCCTACCAGGAGGCGGTGCGGCTGCAAGGCACGCTCGCACATGCCTGGCTGGGGATGGGCCGGGCGTATGCGCGCCTGGGACGCGCCGACGAGGTCGGGAAGGTGAGGCAAGTGCTGGAGAAGCTCGATCCCGTTCTTGCCAGGGAGCTCGGGGCGCCGCCGCCCGCTCGCTGACGGCGGTCGTGACCGCGCGCTCAGCCCCGCTTCAGCGCGGGAGTCAGGTGGGGTTCGATGGCCTTGAGCAGCTGCACGAAGATCTTGGGGCTGCCCGCGACGACGTTGCCGCTTTGCATGTGCGCCTGCTCGCCCTGAAGGTCGCCGACGAGACCGCCTGCCTCGGAGATCAGCAACGCGCCGGCGGCGATGTCCCACTTGCTCAGGCCGATTTCCCAGAATCCGTCGAGCCTCCCCCCTGCGACGTAGGCAAGATCGAGCGCGGCCGAACCGGCGCGCCGGACCCCGGCGCAGTGCTCCATCATGTCGCGCAGCATCGCGAGGTAGGCATCGAGGTGCTCGAGATGCCGGAACGGGAAGCCGGTCCCGATGAGACTCGACTTGAGGCTCGTGCGCTTGCTGACGCGGATGCGATGGTCGTTGAGGTACGCGCCGTGTCCGCGCGAAGCGGTGTAGAGGTCGTTGCGTCCCGGGTCGTAGACGACGGCCTGCGTGACCACCTCCTTGTGCGCGAGCGCGATCGCTACCGCGTACTGCGGGAAGCCGTGGATGAAATTGGTCGTGCCGTCGAGCGGGTCAATGATCCACTGGTAGTCGGAATGCCCGGAGGCGCCGCTCTCTTCTGCTAGAATCGCGTGGTCGGGATAGGCTTCGCGCAGCGTCTTGATGATGGCCTGTTCCGCTTCGCGGTCCACCTCCGAAACGAAGTCGTTCGCCGCCTTCTCCTTGACGGCGACGACGTCCAGATTGCGGGTCGCGCGGTTGATGATGCTGCCGGCGCGCCGCGCGGCCTTCACCGCGATGTTGAGCATGGGGTGCATGAGCGGCGACGTCGGGATCTCGTAGTTGCGCTGATGGTGGGGAAGCCGGAACGCCCTATTTTACGGGAACGCCGCCGCTTATCGGCGGCAAGTTAGGTGCCGGATCGTGTGATCCGCTCCGATGATCGAATGGCGTTTTTCGAGTGAGTGCCGCCGATCCTCTCAAAAACATCCGCGTCGTGCTGTGCGAAACGGCGCATCCCGGCAACATCGGGGCGGCGGCGCGCGCATTGAAGACGATGGGGATCGCGGAGCTGCGCCTGGTCCGGCCGAAGCGCTTTCCCGATCCCCAGGCGCAGTGGCTTGCCTCCGGCGCAACCGACATCCTGCAGCGCGCAAGGGTGTGTGCTGACCTGGACGAAGCGCTCGAGGGTACGGCGTTTGCGGTGGCGTGCAGCGCGCGCGAGCGCGAGATCGCGGTCGAGAGGGTCACGG
The DNA here is from genome assembly GCA_016868035.1 of Betaproteobacteria bacterium. GTDB lineage: Bacteria > Pseudomonadota > Gammaproteobacteria > Burkholderiales > SG8-41 > SG8-41. The sequence goes on from VGID01000060.1 coordinate 7,641, forward strand.
CGCGCGAGGCCGCCCGGCGCGCGGTCCGGATCGCGCGCACGCAGCCCGTGGCGCTCGTGTTCGGTAATGAGACCTTCGGGCTCACGACCGCCGAGGTCAACCAGTGCCGTCTGCTCGCGACGATACCGGCCGACCCCAAGTACCCGTCGCTCAATCTCGCGGCGGCGGTGCAGGTGTTCTGCTATGAGCTCCGCATGGCGGCGCGGGCAAGCACGGCGCCCCGGCCGCGCCGTCGCTCGCTCGCGGCGCACGAGCAAGTCGAGAGCTTCTACGCGCATCTCGAGCAGACGATGGTCGAGCGCGGTTTTCTCAACCCGGAGCATCCGAAGAAACTGATGCCGCGGCTGCGGCGGCTGTTCGCCCGCGCGCAACTTGAAACCGAGGAAGTGAACATCCTGCGCGGCGTGTTGCGCGCCTTGGGCGCGCCCGATCGGGTCCGCGTCCGCGGCCGGAGCAAGGGGAAAACGCCTTCGATCCGGAGCTAGCTGTTAAGTTGACTAAATTACTAGGGAATCGTAAGCTTCCCAGTCTAATATCAGGAAACGCTAATAGATGTTTACCCGGCTGAAGGAAGAAATCGCGGTCGTTTTTGAACGCGACCCCGCGGCCCGCAACACTTGGGAAGTGATTACCTGCTACCCGGGGTTTCACGCGACGCTGACCCATCGTTTCGCGCACCGCTTGTGGCACATGGGGCTGAAATGGCTGGCGCGCATGGTCTCGCACGTGTCGCGCTGGCTGACCGGAATTGAAATCCACCCCGGCGCGAGCATCGGACGGCGCTTCTTCATCGATCACGGCATGGGAGTCGTCATCGGCGAGACCGCCGAGATCGGCGACGACTGCACGCTCTACCACGGGGTAACGCTTGGTGGCACCTCCTGGAACAAGGGCAAGAGGCATCCGACGCTCGCCAACGGCGTAGTGGTGGGAGCGGGTGCGAAAATCCTCGGCCCGATCACCGTCGGCGAGGGCGCGAAGATCGGCTCCAACGCGGTGGTAATCAAGGACGTACCACCGCGCGCGACCGCGATCGGAATTCCGGCTCGTCTCGTCGAATCGCAACCGGCGGCGAACGGGCGGTTTGCCGCCTACGCCGTGATGAAGGAGTTGAACGACCCGCTGGCCAAGGCGATCCACGAACTCATTGACCACTGCGTCGACACCGACCGGCGCATCGAGCACATCCTCGCCGAGCTGAAGCGGCTGGGCGCAACCGTCGAGGAGCAGCAGGTAAGCAAGCTCGACGCCGGCTATCTCAACAAGATTGTTGACTAAATCAGTCGGGAAAGCTATACTTGAGCAGGTTACTCAAGTATTTACGATAGATGTCTGTTTTAAATGAGCATTAGGGGTGACCCATGAGACTGACGACGAAGGGGCGATTCGCAGTAACCGCGATGATTGACCTCGCCATGCACCACGGAAGCGGACCGGTGACACTCGCGGAAATCAGCGAGCGGCAGAAGATCTCGCTGTCCTATCTCGAGCAGCTGTTCGGCAAGCTGCGCCGCCATCATCTGGTGAACAGCGTGCGCGGTCCGGGCGGCGGCTACCGCCTCGCGCGCGAGATGGGCGACGTGTCCGTGGCTGACATCATCCTCGCGGTGGACGAGCCGATCGACGCGACGCAGTGCGGCGGCAAGCAAAACTGCCATGACGACAAGAAGTGCCTGACGCACGACCTGTGGGCGACGTTGAACGAGCGCATCTTCGACTATCTCGAATCGGTGAACCTGCGCCAGCTCGTGGACAGCCAGAAGGGCCGGGATGGCGCGAAGGATTCCGGGGTCGCGCAGATGCACGACATGCGCGAAGGCCTCCCGAAGCGCACACCGACCCCGGTGTCCGTGTAACGCGGGCCGGTCGCCCCGCGGTGCTCGATGCGAAAGTGTGAGCGATGGAACGCGTCTATTTCGATCACAACGCGACCACGCCTCTCGACGAGGGGGTGCTGGACGCCATGCTGCCGTATCTGCGCGGGCGCTATGGCAACGCCTCCAGCCGCCACGAGTTCGGAACGGTGGCGCGCAAGGCGGTCAACGCCGCGCGGGAGCAGGTTGCGGCTCTGGTGCGGGTGCAGCCCGCCCAGGTGATCTTCGTCTCCGGCGGCACCGAGGCGAACAACATGTTTGTGAAAGGCGCGGCGGGATATCTGAAGCCGACGCAGATCGCGGTGAGCGCGATCGAGCATCCATGCGTGGCGAAACCCGCGCAGGAGCTCGGGCGCCAGGGCTGGAAGGTGCGCAAGCTGCGGGTCACGCGCGAGGGCATGATCGATCTCGCCGACGTGGAGCAGGCGCTGAGGGAGCCGACCGGCATCGTCTCGGTGATGCTCGCCAACAACGAGACGGGCGTCATCCAGGATGTCGCGGCCGTCGTGGCGCGCGCGCGCGGCGCGAAAGCGTGGGTGCACACCGACGCGGTGCAGGCGCTCGGCAAGATCGCGGTGGATTTCAATGCGCTGGGCGTGCACGCGATGACGGTCTCGGCGCACAAGCTCTACGGACCCAAGGGCGCCGCGGCGCTCATCATGGACAAGAGGATCGAGCTGCGGCCCCTGATACACGGCGGCGGCCACGAGCAGGGCATGCGCTCCGGGACCGAGAACGTGCCCGCGATCGTCGGCTTCGGGGCAGCGTGCGAGCTTGCGGCGGGCCGGATGGATGAGCTCGCGCGCCGCCTGGAAGGACTGCGCGAGCGCCTCGAGCACGGATTGCACGAGCTCCGCGCGGTGATCTTCGGCGCGGGCGCGCCGCGGATCGCGAATACTTCGTACTTCGCGTTCGGCGGCATCGAGGGCGAAACGCTGGTGATCGAGCTCGACAGGGCCGGCTACGCCGCCGCCGCGGGCGCGGCCTGCTCGAGCACGAGCACCGAGCCCTCGGCCACGCTGCTGGCGATGGGGGTCGCGCCGGAGCTCGCGCGCGGCGCGGTACGGCTCTCGCTCGGGGCGGCGAGCACAGCCGGGCAGGTGGACGGATTCTTGGCGACGCTGCAGGCGGTGGTCGCGCGGTTGCGCGGACTCACGGCGCTCGCGGTGTCGAATGGATGAACGGAGGATGGTGAACGAGACATGGCTATCAACTTGACGGATAACGCAGCGAAGCAGATCAAGGCCCAGCTTGCCAAGCGCGGCAAGGGCATCGGCCTGCGCGTCGGCGTGAAGACGGTAGGCTGTTCCGGGCTCGCGTACACCTACGATTACGCCGACGAGGTGCGCGCGGACGATCACCTGTTCGAATCGCACGGCACGAAGTTGGTGGTGGACCCGAAGAGCCTCGAGGTGATCGACGGCTCGACCCTGGACTTCGTCAAGGAGGGGTTGAAGCGGTCATTCAAGTTCTTCAACCCGAACGTGGATGCGGAATGCGGCTGCGGCGAGAGCTTCAGCGTGAAGGAGAAACAGTGAGCAGTGAGCGGAAAGCAGTGAGCAGAGCAGCCATGAGATCCACCGCTCATCGCTTACCGCCTGCCGCTTACGAGAGGGAAGGTATATGAGCACAGTACTCGAAAATCTGGTCAACCGGCCCTACAAGCACGGTTTCGTCACGCCGATCGAGGCGGAAACGGCGCCGAAGGGACTGAACGAGGACATCATCCGGCTCATTTCGTCCAAGAAGAAAGAGCCGGAGTGGATGCTCGAGTTCAGGCTGAATGCGTACCGCCACTGGCTCACGATGGAGGAGCCGGCGTGGCCGAACGTGAAATACCCGAAGATCGACTTCCAGAACATCATCTACTTCTCGGCGCCCAAGCCGAAGAAGTTGAAGAGCATGGACGAGGTCGATCCCGAGCTGCTGCGTACCTTCGAGAAGCTGGGCGTGCCGATGAACGAGCGGGCGGCGCTCGCCGGGGTTGCGGTGGACGTGATCTTCGACTCGGTATCCGTTGCCACTACCTACAAGGAGCGGCTCGCCGAGGTCGGCATCATCTTCTGCTCGATCTCGGAGGCGGTGCGCGAGCACCCCGATCTCGTGCGCAAGTACCTCGGGACCGTGGTCCCGCCGGGCGACAATTTCTACGCCTCGCTCAACACGGCCGTGTTCACCGACGGCTCGTTCTGCTTCATCCCGAAGGGCGTGAAATGCCCGATGGATCTTTCGACTTACTTCCGGATCAACACCGCGGAGTCGGGGCAGTTCGAGCGCACGCTCATCATCGCCGAGGAGGGCGCCTCGGTTTCCTACCTCGAAGGCTGCACCGCGCCGCAGTTCGACAGCAACCAGCTGCACGCCGCGGTCGTGGAGCTCGTTGCGCTCGACGGCGCGGAGATCAAGTATTCGACCGTGCAGAACTGGTACGCGGGCGACGAGAGCGGCCGCGGCGGCATCTACAACTTCGTCACCAAGCGCGGGCTGTGCAAGGGCGCGAACTCCAAGATCTCCTGGACCCAGGTCGAAACCGGATCGGCCATCACCTGGAAGTACCCCTCGTGCGTGCTGCTCGGCGAGAACTCGATCGGGGAGTTCTACTCGGTGGCGCTGACCAACCACATGCAGCAGGCCGACACCGGGACCAAGATGACTCACATCGGGCGCAACACGCGCAGCCGCATCGTGAGCAAAGGCATCTCGGCCGGGAAGTCGAACAACAGCTACCGGGGGCTCGTGAAGATCGGGCCCAAGGCGGAGAACGCGCGCAACTACTCGCAGTGCGATTCGATGCTGATCGGCGCGAAGAGCGGCGCCAACACCTTCCCCTACATCCAGGTGCACAACAACAGCGCGAAGGTCGAGCATGAGGCGACCACCTCGAAGATCGGCGAGGACCAGCTGTTCTACTTCGCGAGCCGCGGCATCGGGCCGGAGGAGGCGATCTCGATGATCATCAACGGCTTCTGCCGCGACGTGTTCCAGCAGCTGCCGATGGAGTTCGCGGTGGAGGCGACGAAGCTGCTGGGCCTGAAGCTCGAGGGGAGCGTCGGATGATCCGCGACGGCGCCAAAGTACTGCTCGAGGTGCGCGGCCTGCGCGTGAAGGTGGGCGGCGTCGAGATCTGCAAGGGCATGGACCTCACGGTGCGCGCCGGCGAGATCCACGCGATCATGGGACCCAACGGCTCGGGCAAGAGCACGTTCGCGAAAGCGCTCGTGGGGCACCCCGCCTACGAGGCAGTCGCGGGCTCGGTCGTCTACGAAGGCAAGGATCTCTTCGCGATGGAACCGGAGGAGCGCGCGCGCGCGGGGCTGTTCCTGGGCTTCCAGTACCCGGTGGAGATCCCCGGCGTGTCGAACAGCGCGTTCCTGCGGCTCGCGTACAACACGCAGCAGGCGGCGCGCGGGGCCGACGAGCTCGATCCGCTCGAATTCGACGACTACGTCCGGGCGAAGATGAAGCTGCTCGACATCGATCCGGGCTTCCTCGACCGCAGCGTGAACGACGGGTTTTCCGGCGGCGAAAAGAAAAGGAACGAGATCCTGCAGATGGCGCTGCTCGAGCCCCGGCTCGCGGTCCTCGACGAGACCGACTCGGGGCTGGACATCGACGCGCTGCGGGTGGTGGCGGGCGGCGTCAATGGGCTGCTGACACCGGAGAACGCGGTGGTGCTGGTGACGCACTACCAGCGCCTGCTCAACTACATCATCCCGGACTACGTGCACGTGATGGACGGCGGGCGCATCCTCAGGACCGGCGGCAAGGAGCTCGCCCTCGAGCTCGAGTCGCGCGGCTACGACTGGATCAAGGCAGCGGCATGAGCGCGCTCGCGAGTGCAAAGCATCCGTATATCGAAGCGCTGTTGCAGGGCGCCGAGGCGCCGGCGAGCGGGCTCGGCTGGCTCAATGAGCGGCGCGCCGCCGCGCTCGAGCGCGCCAACGCGCTCGCCGTGCCCACCATGCGCGAGGAGGATTGGCGCTTCACCGACATCAGGCCGCTCACCAAGGTGCAGTTCCACCGCGCCGAGGAGCGCGCGCACCCGTCCATGGCGGAGATTTCGGGCTACATCGTGCCCGAGGCGACGGTGCACCTCGTGTTCGTGGACGGCGTGTTCGCGCGGGAGCTTTCCGCGAACTCGGGCCTGCCCTACGGAGTGATCGTCGCCCCGTTGAGAACGGCGCTCCAGTCGCACGCGGCCGTGATCGAGCCGCACCTCGCGTGCCACGCGCGGTTCCGGGACGAGGTGTTCATTGCGTTGAACACCTGCCATTTGCGCGACGGCGCGTTCGTGTGGATTGCGAAGAACCAGCAGTGCCCGACGCCGGTCCAGCTGCTGTTCGTCTCGACGCAGCACGAGGTCGCCGCGCATCCGCGCGTGCTGGTCGTCGCGGAAGCGGGCGCCGAGTGCACGCTGATCGAGGACTACGTGAGCCTCGGGGAGACGGTGCATTTCACCAACGCGGTGACCGAGATCGCGGTGGGCGAGAATGCCGGCGTGCAGCATGTCAAGCTGCAGCGCGAGGCGCGCACCGCCTTCCACATCGCCGCCTGCGCGGCCGCGCTCGCGAAGGACGCGCGGTACGCCTCCCACACGGTCACGCTCGGCGCGCGCATCTCGCGCAACAGCCTCAACGTCGCGCAGGAGGGCGAGGGCGCGCAGATCCGCATTGACGGCCTGACGCTCGTCTCCGGGCGCCAGCTCGCCGACACGCACACCCTCATGGACCACGCCCGGCCCCACGGCAGGAGCGAGCAGCTGCACAAGTGCATCGTGGGCGATGCGGCGCACGCGGTGTTCAACGGCAAGATCATGGTGCGCGCCGGCGCGCAACTCACCGATTCGGCGCAGGAGAGCCGCAATCTGCTGCTCTCGGACAAGGCGCACGTGGACACCAAGCCGCAGCTCGAGATCTTCGCCGACGACGTGAAGTGCTCGCACGGCGCGACGGTGGGCCAGCTCGACCAGGAGCAGGTGTTCTACCTGAGGAGCCGGGGGCTCGCGACCGAGCACGCCCGCGCGCTGCTCACCTATGCGTTCGGCGCCGAGGTGGTGGATCGCATCCCGGTGCCCTCTCTCGTCGAGCAGCTGGAACGGGCGGTCATGCGGGAAACGAAGGCCGGGGTGCAGCTGTGAACGCCGTGCACGGTGTGCTCACGACGCGGCGCGACGGCGCGCTCGACGTCGAGCGCATCCGCGGCGATTTCCCGGTGCTGCGGCTGCGCGTGAACGGGAAGCCGCTCGTGTTCCTGGACAATGCCGCTTCGAGCCAGATGCCGCAGGCCGTGATGGACCGCTGGCTCAAGTACCAGACGACCCAGCACGCGAACATCCATCGCGCGGTGCATTACCTGTCGGAGACGGCGACCGCCGAGTACGAGGGGGCGCGGCGCAAGCTGCAGGCCTTCATCAACGCGCGCGACGAGCGCGAGGTGGTCTTCACCAGCGGCACCACCGACGCCATCAACCTCGTCGCGCACGGCTACGGGCGCAAGTTCATCGGGCCGGGCGATGAGATCGTGCTGACCCACCTCGAGCACCATTCGAACATCGTGCCGTGGCAGATGCTCGCGCAGGAGAAGGGAGCGGCGATACGCGTCGTGCCGATCAACGATCGCGGAGAGGTGCTGCTCGAGGAGTACCGGAAGCTCCTCAATCCGCATACTAAGCTCGTGGGGTTGACGCACGTCTCCAACGCGCTCGGCACCGTCAACCCGGTGCGCGAGATGATCGCGGCCGCGCACGAGAAAGGCGTTCCGGTGCTGGTGGACGGCGCGCAGGCGGTGCCGCACATGAAGGTGGACGTGCAGGACCTCGACTGCGACTTCTATGCGTTCTCCGGGCACAAGATGTTCGGCCCAACGGGGATCGGCGTGCTCTACGGGAAGATGGGCTGGCTGGAGAAAATGCAGCCGTTCAAGGGCGGCGGCGACATGATCCTTTCTGTCACGTTCGAGAAGACGACCTACAACACGGTGCCGTACAAGTTCGAGGCGGGCACGCCCCCGATCGCGGCGGCGATCGGACTCGGGGCGGCGGTGGATTACGTGAACGGGATCGGCATGGACCGCATCCACGCGCACGAGACCGATCTTCTCGACCATGCAACGCAAGAAGTGAACCGGCTGGCGGGGGTGCGCATCATCGGCATGGCGGAGAAGAAAGCCGCGGTGCTTTCCTTTGTCGTGGACGGCGTGCACCCGCATGACGTGGGCACGCTGCTCAACGAGGAAGGCATCGCAGTGCGCACCGGGCACCACTGTGCACAGCCGGTGATGCAGCGCTTCGGCATCCCCGCGACGTCGCGCGCCTCCTTCGCCTTTTACAACACGATGGCGGAGGTGGACGCGCTGGTTGCCGGCATCAGGAAAGTGCAGAAGCTGTTCGGATGAAGAGCAATGAAACCGCCGATGAACGCCGATGAACGCAGATGGGAGCGAAGGCAGACTCGAATGAATTTTATCGGCGTGTATCTGCGTTTATCTGCGGTTACTACTGGATTTTGACGATGGCTGACACAAGGCAGCTCTACCAGGAAGTAATCCTCGATCACAACAAGAAGCCGCGCAACTGGGGCGTGCTCGAGGACGCGACGCACAAGGCGGAAGGGCACAACCCGCTGTGCGGGGACCACATCAAGCTCACGCTGCGGCTCGCCGGCGACAAGGTGGACGCGATCAACGTACAGGGAGAGTCGTGCGCGATCTGCAAGGCCTCGGCCTCCATGATGACGACGGTGGTGAAAGGCAGGACGCAGCAGGACGCGGAGCAGCTGGTGCAGGAGTTCCGCAACATGGCGACCGGCAAACTCGACCACGAGAGCAAGCCGCATCATCTCGGGCGCCTTACGGTGTTCTCCGGGGTGCGCGACCTTCCCGCGCGCGTCAAATGCGCGATCCTGCCGTGGCACACCCTGCGTGCGGCGTTCAACGCGGTGGCGAGCACCACGACGGAAGCCGAGGAGGATCCCATGCACGCGCCGATAGGAGGTGCCTGAGCGGTGCCGGGCACGAGCCATGTTCGCATCCACCCAGACCGTGCTGCTATTCGTCGCCACGGCGTTCGCGGAGATCGTCGGGTGCTATCTGCCGTACCTGTGGCTCAACAAGGGCGCGCCGGCGTGGGTGCTGCTGCCCGGCGCGCTTGCGCTCGCGGCTTTCGTATGGCTGCTCTCGCTGCACCCGACCGCGGCGGGCCGCGTTTACGCCGCATACGGCGGAATCTATGTCGCCGTGGCCATCGGCTGGCTGTGGATGGTCGACGGGATGCGGCCGGACCGCTGGGATGTGCTCGGCTCCCTGGTCACGATCGCAGGCATGAGCATTATCGTGTTCGGACCGCGCCAGGCGTGATGACGAGGTTCAACCGTGCCTAAGATTGCGGACATCGAGACCACCCCCAACCCGAACGCGATGAAATTCATCCTTCGGGAGCCGCTCACGTGGGGCGTGTCGCGCTCGTACGACAACGCGGAGGCGGCGAAGGACGACCCGCTCGCGACCGCATTGTTCGGCATCGAGCACGTTACGAACGTGTTCTACGTGGATCACTGGATCACGGTTACCCAGGACGGGAGCACGGACTGGCAGGAGCTCGTGCGCAAGGTGGCCGTGCCCATACGCGAGGCGCCCGGCGCCGACGCCGAATCGGTGCGGCACGCCGCGCAGGTGCGCTCGGGCGCCACGGTCGAGAACCTCTCCGAAGCCGACAAGGAGCGCCTTGAGCGCATCAACGGGCTGCTCGACGAGCACGTGCGCCCGTACCTGCAGGGCGATGGCGGCGACCTCTACGTCGTGGGGCTCGAGGGCAACCGCGTCATGGTGCACTACCAGGGCGCGTGCGGCAGCTGCCCGAGCTCGATCTCGGGCACGCTCGCCGGCATCGAGAGCCTGGTGCGCCAGATCGATTCCGAGCTCGAAGTCGTCGCCGTCTAGCGCGAGCGCCTCGGTGACGAGTGACGAGTGACGACTGACGGGTAACGGGTGGCGGTGTCCGGTCATTCGCCGTCGCTGCTTTCCGCGGCAGATCACAGAACCGACGTAACGAACCGAAAACCATGAGCGACTGGGTGACCGTGGCGAAGGTGGGCGAGCTTGCGCCCGGGGAATTCCGCGCCGTGGACGTCGACGGCGCGCAGGTCGCGCTGTTCTTCCTCGACGGCGAGTACTACGCGATCGAGGACATCTGCACCCACGACGGCGGACAGCTAACCGGCGGCACCGTCGAAGGCGACCAGATCGAGTGCCCGCGCCACGGGGCACGCTTTTGCATCAAGACCGGCGAGGCGCTCTCCGCGCCCGCGTACGAGCCCACCGCAACGTTTCCGGTGCGAATCGAAAACGGCGAAGTCCAGGTGCGCGACGCCCGCTGGGACTGAAGGCAGTGATTAGAACCTATTTCATATATAGGCACGTGTGCGACGGAGGCGATGTGGGATGCAGTTCGAGGAAGAGGACGTGAAGGAATATGTCGATATTTCGAGGGTCCCCGACGAAGAAATGCGCCCGGATCGCCCCGTCCCTGCGGGTTGCGGCCAGGACGGCCGGCTGCGTCGTTGCCCTCCTGGACCATATCGACATATGGCCTTCGTCGGGCGCCTTGCATCCGGTCCGTCCTGGCCGCAACGCATCACGC
>VGID01000061.1 GCA_016868035.1 Betaproteobacteria bacterium
GCTTGAAGTCGAGGATGCGGTCCCACGCGCAGAGGTTCGATTCCGCCGCGCTCAGATAGACGAAGACGTCCTTGCCCTTGCCGCCGATCAGGATGTCCGCGCCCGCGCCGCCGTGTATCGTGTCGTCGCCGCAGCCGCCGTTGATCTTGTCTTTGCCCGCGCCGCCGTAGAGCTTGTCGTTTCCAGAGCCCCCGTAGAGCTTGTCGTTGCCCGAGCCCCCGTAGAGCTTGTCATCGCCCTTGCCGCCGAAGAGCTTGTCATTGCCCTTGCCGCCGATGAGCTTGTCGTCACCGGCGCCGCCAAAGATCTTGTCGTTGCCCTTGGTGCCGACGAGCTCGTCGTTGCCGGGGGTGCCGACAATCACTTTCGCGCCCTTGGGGGGCTTGCTCGGTTCAACGTGTTTCTTCGTCATGTTGCCGCTCGCTTTCTGAAAACGTTCGGATGCGCCTCAAGGCCCTGCTGCATGGCGCGGTACCGGCCCGCGCATCCAATAAGCTCCGACGGGATCAGCCCCGTCCTACCCCGTTTACTGCAACAATCGGGCCAGCGAGATCAATACCGGGCCCCGCTGCCCGTGCAAATCGCGCGCCAGGCGTGAAAATCGCACTATTCAAAGGGTTAGCAACACGACTCCGGGCCGGGATCGGCGATTTTCGTGTGCAATCCTGCGCGCCAATGTGATGTATTTCACGGTCGCATGAGAAATTTTCAGTTCTCCAGCAGGGGCCCGAAAGCCTGCGCGGCGCTCCCGGGGTCGGTGGCGCGGCACGAAAGCACGACGAGTTTCCGGCTTCCGCGTCGGGCTTTCGGCACCGCGCGCGGACCGGAAATGGGGCGAAATTTCCTTTAAATTCATTTCACGAGGCAGATACACTTCGCGTAAACTCTTGCAATCAAGGTCGCACCGGAGATGGTTCAGACCGAACGCACTTCCATCGCGCCTCTGCACACGTTCGCGGCGCGTTTCCGTCCGTACTTCCTGTCCGCGGCGGCGTTCAGCCTCGTGCTGAATCTCCTGCTGCTGGTTCCCGCGCTGTTCATGCTGCAGATGTTCGACCGCGTGCTCGTGAGCCGTAGCACCGAGACCCTGATCATGCTGTTCGTGGTGGCGGCCGGCGCGCTCGTGTTCATGGCGTACCTCGACGTGATTCGCTCACGCCTGCTGACGGCCGCCGCGGTCACGCTCGAGCGGTTGTTCGGCCCGATCGTGCTCGCCGAGATGGTCCGCCGCAGCGCGACTCCAGGCAGCGGGGACGCGATGCATGGCCTGCGCGACGTCCATATGCTGCGCACCTTTCTGACCGGCCCCGGAATTCTCGCGCTGTTCGATGCGCCATGGATGCCGATCTACGTGCTGGTGATCTACCTGTTCCACCCGATGCTGGGCACGCTCGCACTTGGCGGCGCGCTACTGCTGCTGGCGCTCGGGGTCGTCAACGAGAAGCTCTCGCGCCGGCCGCTGGAGGCGATGCAGCTCGAATCGCGCAAGGCCGGGCGATTCGCCGACCAGGGCATCGCCAACGCCGACGTCGTGCAGGCGCTCGGCATGTCGGAGAACCTCGCGCGCGGCTGGGAGAGCCTGAGCCGCAAGGGCCTGGAGAACCAGCTGGAGGCGAGCCGCGCTTCCAGCGTGCTCACGGGCACGTCGCGTTTCCTGCGGCAGTTCCTGCAGGTCACCATGCTCGCGGCGGGTGCGTGGCTCGTCGTGAACCAGCAGGCAACGGCCGGCGTAATGATCGCGGCCACGATATTGCTTGCGCGCGCGCTCGCGCCGGTGGAGATCGCGATCTCCGCCTGGAACGGTCTGGTGGACGCGCGCAGCGCCTATGGCCGGCTGACGAGGTTGTTGGCAGAGATTACCGAGGAAGCGCGGACCGAGCTGCCCGCTCCGCTCGGCGCGCTTGCGGTCGAGCGCGTGATCTTCGGGTTCCGGGGCCACGACCGCCCGGTGATCAAGCAGATTTCCTTCGAGCTGCCCGCGGGCCAGGCGCTCGCGGTCGTGGGGCCGAGCGCCGCGGGCAAGTCCACGCTTGCGCGCCTGATCGTGGGCATCTGGAAGCCGATGGCCGGCGTGGTGCGCCTGGACGGCGCGGACATCTCCGGGTGGCCGCGCACGCGGCTGGGCCCGCACGTGGGTTATCTTCCGCAGGACGTCGAGCTCTTCGCCGGCACCGTCAGCCAGAACATCGCGCGCATGGGCGAAGTGGATTCCGCGGCGGTGATCGAGGCCGCGCGGCGCGCCAACGCGCACGCAATGATCCTGCGCCTTCCGCAGGGCTACGATACGCAGATCGGCGAGGGCGGCGCGTTCCTAACGGCCGGCCAGCGCCAGCGCGTGGCGCTCGCCCGCGCGCTCTACGGACGACCGCGGTTCGTCGTGCTCGACGAGCCCAACTCGAACCTCGATTCCGAAGGCGAGGCGGCACTGATCGAGGCGATCCGCGGCATGAAGTCCGAGGGCGTCACGATGGTCATCGTCACGCACCGCAGGACGTTGCTCGGTGTGGTGGACAAGGTCCTCGTGCTGCGCGACGGGCTCATCGAGAAATTCGGCTCGCCCGCGGAAGTGCTCTCGGCGGCGCGCCCGCGCGGGCCCGAGGCGCAGCCGGCAGTGATCGCAGGACAAATCATGCCGAAGGGTTGAGCCGATGGCCACCGCGTTCCGCGATCTCCTGCTTCCCGCGCTCGACGTCGAGCGCGCCGGCAAGCCCTGGCCGCTGATCCGGGCCGGCATGCTGGGCAGCGCGCTGCTCGTGCTCGCCATCGGCGCCTGGGTCTGGCTCGCGCCGCTGTCGGGGGCCGTGATCGGGTCCGGGGTGGTGAAGGTGGACATGAACCGCAAGACCGTCCAGCATCAGGAGGGCGGCATCGTGGGGAAAATCATGGTGCGCGACGGCAGCAAGGTCGCGGCCGGGGACACGCTGATCGTGCTCACGGACGTGCGCGTGGATGCCGGCAACGAGGCGGTGCGCACACAGCTCGACGCCGAGCTCGCCAAGGCCGGGCGCCTGTCCGCCGAGCAGTCCGGCGCGGCCGAGATGACCTACCCGGAGGAAATCCGCGCGCGCGCATCGGACCCGCGCGTCGCGGAACTGCTCGCGCGCGAGAGATCGGTGTTCCGCACGCGGCGCGACGCGCTCGCGGCGCAGCTCGCGCTCATCCGCGCCCAGGTGCGCGAGACCCAGGAAGAGATCAAGGCGCGCACCGAGCAGATGAAGGCCGCCGACGCCGCGATCCGGCTCCAGCGCGAGGAGCTCGCGCAGAACCAGACGCTCGCGGAGCAGGGCTTCGTGAGCAAGACGCGGCTGCTCGGCCTGCAGCGCAGCGCCGCGGAATACGAGGCCAAGCGCGCGGAGAACGAGGCGGAACGCGCGCGCGCGCACCAGAAGGTCTCCGACCTGGAGCTGCGCGCCGAGACGCTGCGCAGCACCTTCAAGCAGGAGGCCACCAACGAGCTGCGCCAGACGACGGCGGTGATCTTCGAGCTGCGCGAGCGCCTGCGCCCGGCGCAGGACGCCGAGCAGCGCCAGCGCATCACGGCGCCAATCGCAGGCGAGGTCGTGGACCTGAAGGTCACGTCGGTGGGCGCAGTGATCGCGCCGCGCGAGCCGATCCTGGACATCGTGCCCGAGAATCCGCTGCTGGTGGTGGAGGCGCGCGTGCGGCCGGAGGACATCAGTTTCGTGCAGCACGACGCGCCGGCCGACGTGCGCCTGACGGCGTTCCGCCAGCGCATCACGCCGACCGTGGAGGGCAGGGTGAGCTACATCTCGGCCGACCGGCTGGTGGACCGGGCGAACCACAACACGCCCTACTACGTCGTGCACGTGAACGTTTCGGCGGAGGCGCTGCGCAAGGCGGGCGATCTGAAGCTCCAGGCCGGCATGCCGGCCGAGGTCTTCATCCAGACCACGTCGCGCAACGCGCTCGAGTACCTGCTCGACCCGCTGCTCGGATTCGTTCAGCGCTCGATGCGCGAGCAATAGCGCGCGTCGCGCGCCGTTCCGGGTTCAAGGTTCAAGGTTCAAAGTTCAAGGTTCAAAGTTCCAACCCGGAACTCGGAACTCGGAACTCGGAACTCGGAACCCGAAACCCGGAACGCGGAACCCGAAACCCGGAACGCGGAACCCGGAACGCGGAACCCGGAACGCGGAACCCGGAACGCGGAACGCGGAACCCGGAACGGTTCTAGACCGCGGCGGCGGCCTTGCCGGAGACTTCGCGCGTGATCGCGCGCATTCCCTTTTCCAGGTCTTCCTCGTCGTTGAAGAACGACATGGACACGCGCAGCGCGTTGTCCTTGACGTTGGTCACCACGCGGTGCTTCTCGCGCAGCCGCTCGCAGAGATCGGCTGCGTTCGGCACGAGGAGGTTCACGATCTGCGCGCGCTCCTCCCACTCTTCCGGCGTCTGCGTCCGCAGCCCCGCCTGCTTCACGAGTTTCAGGCAGTGGGTGGTGAGGCTGCGCACGCGGCGCTCGATGTTCCCGAGACCGATCGACTGGATGAACTCCGCTCCGCGCCACAAAATGCGCACGCCGAGGAAGTTCGGGTTTCCGCCCTCGAAGCGGTGCGCGACGCGGAAGTAGTCGAACTGGCTGCTTGCGTAGGCGCGCGCGGGCGCGGACCCGGGCGAGAGCGGGGCCTTCACGAACGGCGTGGCGAGCGCGTCCACCAGCTCCTCGCGGCAATACACGACGCCGGTTCCGGTGAGGCCGAAGAGTCCCTTGTGGCCGCCGATCGCGACGATGTCGGCGCCGAGCTCGCTGAGCGGCGTTGCGAGGATGCCGGCGCCCTGCACGCCGTCCACGACGAGCCGCACGCCGCGCTCGCGGCACGCGCGCGCGAGTTCCGGCACGTTCACGCGGTAGCCGTTGCCGTAGGTGACCCACGCGGTGGACACGACGCGGGTGCGCGAGTCCATCTGCTCGAGGAAGGCGTCGAGCGTGAGCCGGCCGTCGCGGTGCTTCGCGAGGCGGATCTCCACCCCCCGGGCCTCCCAGTGCTTCCATACCCAGATGTTCGCGAGATGCTCCATGTTGGTGAGCACGACGTTGTCGCCGGGCTTGAGATCGAACGCGTGCGCCGCGATGTTCAGCCCCTCGGTGGTGTTCTTGGTGAACGCGATCTCGGAGGGCCGGGCCCCGAGGAGCTGCGCCATCACCGCGCGCGCTTCGGCGACCTTCGGCGCCGACCACGCGTCGGCGCCGGCGTTTTCGTACACGTCGCGGGAGTATTCCTGCATCGCGCGCTCCTGGCAGCGCGGCGGCACTGTCTTGCGCGCGACGTCGAGGTACGTGAAGTGGGAGAGCGTCGGAAATTCGCCGCGGATCGCTTTCCAGTCGGGTTTGCTCACGTGCTTCCTCCTGCTTCGTGAATGTTTTGGAGCCGGTAACAAATTCAAGAAAGAATAGCCGCGTTCATCGGCAATTTCATGTAGTCCGGGTCTCGTTGATGCGGGCTCTGTAATGCCTGCCCGCGGACTTCGCGCCCGGCGTTTTCCTCAGGCGCCGATCTCGGCCGCCGCGCCGATCGTTCTCACCGCTGGCTGCGGGAGCACGGGGATCGACTTCAGGCCCGAGCCCGTGCTCACCAGGACTACGCGCTCGTCGGATTCTACCAGTCCGCGCGCGAGCGCCTTGCGCAGGCCCGCGAGCGTGGTCGCGCTCTCGGGGCAGGCGAACACTCCCTCGGCTCTCGCCATCTCCGCGACTGCGTCGAGCGCTTCTTCCGTCGTGACTGCGAGCGCCGCTCCGCCGTGCCTGCGTATGATCTCCAGGACCAGGCGGCCGCCCGGAGGGTTGGGCGACTTGAGCCCGCCCGGGGGCACGTCGAGCCTTGTCCACGGCTCGACGTCCAGCTTGCCTTCGTCGAACGCCTTCACCGCTGGCGCGCAGCCGGCGTATTGCGTGACGATGAGGCGCGGGAGCTTGCCGCCGGTCCAGCCGAGCTCGGCGAGCTCGTAGAACGCCTTCCAGATCGCGATCGCCCCGAGCCCCCCGCCCATCGGATAGACGACGACGTCGGGCAGGCGCCAGCCCAGCTGTTCGGCGATCTCGAGCCCCATCGTCTTCTTGCCTTCGAGGCGGTACGGCTCCTTCAACGTGCACACGTTGAACCAGCCGTATTGACGGCAGGCATCAGCGACGATGCGGCCCGAGGCGTGCCAGTCTTCCACGAAATACGTGCGCGCGCCCGCGCTGGCGCAGTGGCTCAAGCTCGAGGCCTGGGCATCGGTCGGCAAGATGTCCACGCAGCCGATGCCGGCGCGCGCGCAATAGAGCGCCCACGAGCCGCCGGCGTTGCCCGAGCTGTTGAGCGCCACGGTCTTCACGCCGAGTTCGCGGTAGCGGCTGACGGCCACGGCGGCCCCGCGGTCCTTGAAGGTGCCGCTCGGGTTCCGGCCTTCGTCCTTCACCCACAGATCGCGGCAGCCCACCTGGGCGCCGAGGCGCTCCGTCCGCAGCAGCGGGGTATACCCTTCGCCGAGAGTCACGGCGTGCGCGGGATCCGCCACGGGCAGCAGCGGGGCGTAGCGCCAGAGCGTCGCCGGCCCCCGCTCGATCGCCTCGCGCGTCACCTCGCGCCGCACGCGCCGCAGGTCGTAGCGCGCGAACAGCACGGCGCCGTCGCTGCCGTTGCGCGGCGCGTCGGGTGGGAACGTTTCTCCGCCCGGCAGCGCTTCGAGGTGGGTGAGGCAGCTCGCGTTCACTCGAGCTCGATCTTCGCCTGTTTCGCGACTTTCGCCCAGGGCGCCAGTTCCCGCTTGATGTGCGCGTCGAAGTCGTCGGGGGTGCCGCCGATCGGGATGACCGCCTCGCTGGCGAGCCGGCCCGAAATGTCGGAAGCCTTCACGACCGCCGCGATCTCGCGGCCGAGCTGCTCGACCACCGGGCGAGGGGTCCTGGCGGGCGCGACGATGCCGTACCACGATCCCGTCTCGTATCCTGCGACGCCGGCCTCGGTGACGGCGGGGATGTCGGGGATCGCCGCTGAGCGCTGCGCGCCAGTCATCGCGAGCGCGCGCAGGTTGGGATTGATGCCGTGCGAGGCCACGCCTGCGAGAAACAGCGTGTAGCCGTCCGGCGGCGTGCCGGAACGCAGAGCAGGGGCCCCTATGAAGGGGATGCGACCGTGAAGGCGCGCGTAATGACCGCGGTTCATAGATGGCACGCTACAGCCCGCTCCCGGGTCGCATCCACGCAGCAAGACGCGCGGAACCTGCTCCGCCGTCCGCGGTCTCCTTCGCCGCGAGCTCGGCGCCGATCGTGCCCCCCGCGCCGGGGCGGTTGTCCACCAGCACCTGCTGGCCGAGCGACTGGCCGAGCTTCTGTCCGACCAGCCGGGCGATGGTGTCATTGCCCCCGCCCGGAGGAAACGGCACGATGAGCCGCATCGGCTTCGCCGGATAGCTTTGGGCGAACACTCCGGCGGCCGGGACGCCGAGCAGGCACGCCGCCAACACGCACACGAGTTTCCTCATCCTGACAACCGCAATTCAGCCACAGAGAGCACAGAGGTCACAGAGGGAACAAGGGCTTGAAAGCCGTACCGAGGCCACCCGAATGGTGTACGGTCGCACGGTCGCAGCGTTTTGAGTTTCCTCGGTGTTCTCTGTGTTCTCTGTGGCCGACTTCTTTTTCCAGGCTCACAGGACCCCCGAAATGCCGCCGTCAAGATTGATGCTCGTGCCGGTCACGTAGCTCGCCGCATCCGAGGCGAGGAAGGCGATCACGCTGGCCACTTCCGCGGCCTCGCCCATGCGCCCGAGCGGGATGTCCTTCGCGACGCGCGCGTAGTACTGCTCGGCGCTGATGCCTTCGCGCGTGTAGCGGCGCTCGTGCTGGCCCGACAGGATCTTGCCGATGCACACCGTGTTCACGAGGATGTTGTCCGGCGCGAGTTCCTTCGACAGCGCCTTCGTGAGCGCGAGCCCCGCGGCGCGGGTGACCGTGGTCGGCACCGAGTTCGCCCCGGGCTGCTTGCCGCCGATCGTGGTGATGTTGATGATGCGCCCGCCGCCGTTTTTCTTCATGTGGGGCACGGCGAGCCGCGTGCAGCGAATCGCGCCGAAGAGCTTGAGGTCGATGTCGGCCTGCCACACGTCGTCCTCGACCTTCCCGAACGGGCTCGCCATCGAGGTCCCGGCGTTGTTGACGAGGATGTCGATGCGGCCGTAGCGCGCGATCACGGCGTTGATGAAGCGCTCGCAATCCTCGGCGCGGCCCGCGTCGGCCGTCACCGCGAGCGCCTCGGCGCCGAGTTTCTCGATCTCGGCGGCGGTGGCGGCGAGCGGCTCGGCGCGCCGCGCGCAGATGGCGACTCTGGCGCCTTCCGCGGCGAGCTTGAGCGCCGTCGCGCGCCCGATGCCCTCGGTGCCGCCGGTGATCGCCGCAACCTTGCCTTTCAGTCCCAACTCCACGAACGGCTCCTTGAAAACCCGCTGCTGCGAACAACGCGCGCCGGCCCGGAGATTGCAGGGCTCCGGAAGGGGGGCCGGCTACTCCGGACGCCGGCGCCGCGCCGGGAGCGCGCGCGTTTTCCGTGTAAGAATTCCGGCCGCACTGCCGACCAAGACCGTGGGAAAGAATTTTCCGCGAAAGGGGGAATTGTAACGCGAACTACGTCACGGTTTGCGACCCGTTGCCCGGTCGGCGCCCCGACCGGGCAGCTGTGGGTCCGGCGGGACGGCCC
Organism: Betaproteobacteria bacterium; assembly: GCA_016868035.1. GTDB lineage: Bacteria > Pseudomonadota > Gammaproteobacteria > Burkholderiales > SG8-41 > SG8-41. The sequence goes on from VGID01000061.1 coordinate 8,694, forward strand.
CGGCGTGCCGGAATTCTCGCCGCACGATTACAAATGCCGCGAAATGGTCGTAAGATATACGGGAAATCTCTGGAGGACCACGATATGAACAGGATCTCCGGGTTGGTCGGTCAGACAGGTAGAAGACTGCGCGCCGCGGCAGGATGCGCCATGGGCGTGCTGCTCTTGAGTCTGTACGTTCCGGTTGCGGCGCAGACGCAACCCGCGCCGCCCGCCGCAGGACAGCGCCCGGACCTTACCGTAGATGCGCTCTCGGTCGTGAAGGTGCGCACCAAGGTGGTGGCCAACGCGCGCACGATGCGCTCGCTCGGCAACCAGCGCGAGGGCACCGGGGTGGTCATCGATTCCGAGGGTCTCGTGCTCACGATCGGCTACCTGATCCTGGAGGCCGAGACGGTCGAGCTGTCCACCGCGGACGGGCGCGCGTTCCCGGCGACCGTAATCGGCTACGACCATGCAACGGGTTTCGGCCTGCTCAAGGCGCTGCGCCCTCTTCCGATCAAGCCGGTCCAGTTGGGGGCCTCGGGAAAGATCTCGGAGCGCGAGCTGGTCCTGATCGTGGGCTATGACGGCGTCGCGCCCGCCTACGTGGTTTCGCGCAGGCCTTTCGTGGGCTACTGGGAATACCTGCTCGACGAGGCGATCTATACCGCGCCGGCCACCGTCAATTGGAGCGGCGCGGCGCTGCTCAATCGCGAGGGCAAGCTGCTCGGGATCGGCTCGCTGGTGGTGGGGGACGCCCTGGGCACGCAGACGCAGGTGCCGGGCAACATGTTCGTGCCGATAGACCTGCTCAAGCCGATGCTGGGCGACCTGATCGCCAGCGGCAAGTCGGCCGCCCGGCCGCGCCCGTGGATCGGCATCAACTCCCAGGAAATCCAGGGCAAGCTGATCGTGACGCGCGTCTCTTCGGAGGGCCCGGCCGAGGACGCCGGCATCAAGATCGGCGACGTGATCGTCGGGATCGCCGGCAGGTCCATCAAGGGGCAGGCGGACTTCTACACCAAGCTGTGGGCGGCCGGTGCCGCGGGCGACGAGATCGTGCTCGACGTGCTGCAGGACACGCAGGTGAAGAAGGTTTCGGTGAAATCCATCGACCGCGAGCGCTATCTGCGGCAGCGCACGTCGTACTAGAACATTCCCATCCCGAAACACCCGGTGGCGAGGTCCATCTCCTCGACCAGCTTTTTCCCCACGAGGTTGCGCAGCGTCTCGGTGGTGCCCCCGCCGAGGCTGCCGTAGCGGGTCCCGCGAAAGTAGCGCGATACCGGGAATTCGTCGGTGTAGCCGTAGCCGCCGTGGACCTGGATCGCCTCGGACGTGACGCGGATGCTCATCTCGTTGCAGTAGATCTTGGCCATCGCGGCGAGCGCGGGATCGGGAAACTCCGCGCCGCTGACCGCGGCGCGGTAGAGCAGCCCGCGCGCCGCCTCGATCTCGATGTACATGTCCGCGACCTTCCAGCGCAGCCCCTGGAAGTCCCCGATTTTCTGGCCGAAGGCCGAGCGCTCGCGCATGTAGCGCACGGCTTCCTCCAGAGCGCCCTCGGCAAGACCGAGGCAGATCGCCGGGTTGAGGCAGCGCTGGGTGTTGAAGGCGGAGAGCAGGCGCTTCATCCCGTTGTCGCGGACTACGAGGTTTTCGAGCGGCAGCTCCACGTTTTCGAACAGCACCTCGCTCAAGTACTCCCCGCCCATGGTGTGGAAGCTCGCCTTCGCCGTCAGCCCTTTCACGCCGCCCGGCACCAGCACGCATCCGATCCCCGCGGCTCCAGCCACCCTGTTGACGCGGGTGAACACCACGAACATTTCCGCGATGTCGGCGCGCGAAATCAGCGTCTTCGTCCCGTTGAGGACGACGCGTCCGCCCTTGACGTCGCAGTTGGTGGTGTAGTTCGGCACATCGGTCCCGGCGTTGGGCTCGGTCATGCAGATCGCGAGGAACGCCTCTCCGGCGGCCACGCGCGGCAGGATTTTGCGCTTGATGCTCTCGGGAGCGTAGGCGGCGATGATGCGGGTCTGCGTTCCGACTTCCCCGAGGGCCGCCATCGCCGTCACGTAGCAGACCTTGCCGATCTCCTCGAGCACCAGCACGGTATCGAGTATGCCCAGTCCGGAGCCGCCGTACTGCTGGGGCACCGCCATGCCGAGCACGCCGATCTCCGCGAGCCGCTTCATGTTCTCGGCCGGCCAGGTGCCGTCGAGGTAGCGCGCGGCGCGCGCCTTGAATTCCGTCTGGCACGCGCGGCGCACGACGTCCACGAAAGCGCGGTGCTCGTCGGTGATCGTAAAGTTCATTGGGTGGCCGCCGATGGACGCCGATCAACGCGGATAGTACCCGCCAAGGAGTTACGCACGGTGTCGCCCGCAATCCGAACCATTTCGTATCGCTCGCGCGTTGAGCCGCGGCATGCCGTCGGTTCCAACGCGCGAAATCAAACCGGGGCGTTGCCTCCGGTTTGATCAGTATAGGACGCGCGGCGCCCGCGGCAAACCGCCGCTCTTCATTTGACGCTGCGGGAGCCGATCCCCTAGACTTCACCCTTCGTCCCGAAGGCATCCCCCCGAAGAGGTTCCCGTGGATCAAGCGCAAGCCGGCAAGAAGATCGTTGGCACCGAGCACTGGACGCGCAAAGGCGAGGTCAAGCTCTACCTGTGGCAGAAACACGCGGGTGCCGTGGCCGAGACGAAGGACACCATCCTGTTCGTGCACGGCTCCTCGATGGCTTCGACCCCGACCTTCGACCTGCAGGTGCCGGGGCGGCCCGATTCCTCGGCGATGGAATGGTTCGCACGGCGCGGGTTCGATACCTGGTGCGTGGACATGGAAGGCTACGGGCGCTCGGACAAGAGCCGCGACATCAACTGCGACATCGCGAACGGCGCCGACGATGTCGCTGCCGCGAGCGAGTACATCGCGAAGACCCGCGGCGCGAAGCAGCTCCTCGTGTACGGCATCTCATCCGGGGCGCTGCGCGCGGCGCTGTTCGCGCAGCGCCACCCCGACCGCGTGAAGCGCCTCGCGCTCGATGCCTTCGTGTGGACGGGCGAGGGCAGCCCGACGCTGCACGAGCGCCGCAAGAAGCTGCCCGAATTCAGCAGGATGAACCGAAGGCCGATCGACCGCGCGTTCGTGCATAGCATCTTCAACCGCGACCATCCGGGGACTGCGGAGGAGCGCACGGTCGAGGCCTTCGCCGACGCGATCCTCGCGCTCGATGACTCGGTGCCGACGGGAACCTACGTGGACATGTGCTCGAAGCTGCCGCTCGTGGATCCGCGGAAAATCACGGTGCCCACCATCGTCATGCGCGGCGAATTCGACGGGATTGCGGGCGTCGAGGACCTGCTCGAGTTCTTCAGGCAGCTGCCCAACCCGGACAAGCAGTTCGCGGTGATGGCGGGCATCGCGCACGCGAGCTTCCAGCAGATCAATTTCCTGACTGCGTACCATATCCTGCACTCGTTCTTCACCCAGCCCGAGCCCGTCTATCGCGGCTGAGGCCGCGCGGCGGAGCGGATTCGGTTTCTGCATTCGCAACCACACCAGGAGAAAGACCAATGAACACACGTGCAATACTGCAGGCCTTCCTTGCGGCGCTGGGTCTCGCCGTCGGCGGAGCGGCGCTTGCCCAGGCGTGGCCGGCGAAGGCGGTGCGCATCATCGTGCCTTTCGGCGCCGGCGGGGGCACCGACATCCAGGCGCGCCTGCTCGGGAAGAACTTCCACGACAGCATGGGGCAGAGCTTCGTGGTGGAAAACCGCGCCGGAGCGGGCGGCATCATCGGCGCCGAGATCGCGGTGCGCGCGCCGGCCGACGGCTACACGATTCTCTTCACGACCGCTTCCCTGGCAGTCAACGTCACGCTCTACGGCAGCCGGGTCAAGTTCGATCCGCTGAAGGACCTCGCGCCGGTGAGCTGGATCTCCTCGACCCCCCTCGTGCTGGTCGCGCATCCCAGCGTGCCGGTGAAAAATGTGAAGGAGCTGGTGGCACTCGCCAGGAAGACCGGAGCAATGAACGCCGGCTCGAACGGCGCCGGAACGACGAGCCATCTCTCCGTCGAGATGCTCACGCAGGCGACCGGCATCAAGGTGGCGCACATCCCGTACAAGGGCGGCGGGCCGTCGATGATCGGGCTGATCAGCGGGGAGATCGACTTCCTGTTCTCGACCGGGCCGGTGGCCATGCCCCAGATCAAGTCAGGCAAGGTGCGGGGGCTCGCGGTCACCACCGCGAAGAAATCCTCGGCGTTTCCGGAGTTCCCGACCATGGGCTCGTTCTTTCCGGGCTTCGAGTCCGACAACTGGTACGCAATGTTCCTCCCGGCGGGCACACCGAAGGAGATCGTCGGAAAGCTCAATTCCGAGATCGCGAAGGCGCTCAAGGCGGCGGACATCCGCGATTTCATGGCGCGCGAGGCGCTGGACCCGGTGGCAAGCACGCCCGAGGAGTTGCATGCGAACTTCAAGCGCGAGATCGACCGCTACGCGAAGGTCATCCGGGCCGGCAACATCAAGGTGGACTGATGCGCCCGGCGTTCGTGAAGGAGCCGCTGTTCCGCAAGGGACTGCGTATCCGCAGGCAGGTGATCGGCGCCGATTACGTCGCGCGCCGGCTGAAGGCCGCCAACGACTATACGTGGCCGTTCGAGGAGCTCGCCACCAAGACGGCGTGGGGGATGATCTGGAGCCGTCCGGGGCTGCCGCGCAAGACGCGCAGCTTTCTCAACCTCGCTGCGCTCACGGCGATGAACATGCGCGACGAGCTGCGGCTGCACATCCGGGCGGCGTTGCGCAACGGGCTCAGCCGCAAGGAGATCGCGGAAACGCTGTTGCATTGCGCCATTTACTGCGGATACCCGAAGGCGGTGGACGCGCTGCGCCTGATGGGCGAGGTCTTCGCGCAGGTGGACGCCGAGAAACCGCGCAAGGGGCCGAAGAAGCGCGCAGCGCGGCGCTGAGTTCACGCGATTGCGAGAAAGGGAGTGAAAAGAACGGGAAAACGCCGATGTCATAATGCGCAGTGCAGGGCCGGGCCGCCGCGAGCGGCCTTTTTTTTGCGCGAATCTTCCCAAAACGGGGCTGTCCAATTAAGTTGTAACTCAGGCCGCGCGGCAGGTCGGGCGCGCGGATTCGTTCTTGGAACAAGAAGACAAGGAGGGCCTCATGGAGCGGAAATCTTCTGGAATGGTGTCGGCGCGGCGTTCGTCGCGGCCGCAATCGTCGCGGCTTTCCCGGTGCAGGCCGCAAGCTGGCCGGAGAAGCCGGTGCGCATGATCGTGCCGTTCGGCACCGGCGGCGGCACCGACATCCAGGCGAGCCTGCTCGCCGACAAGCTTCAGCGGATCACCGGGCAGCGGTTCCTGGTCGAGAATCGTTCCGGCGCGGGCGGTCTCATCGGCGCGCAGCTCACGGTCCAATCGCCCCACGACGGCTATACGCTGCTCTTCACCACGGCGACGCTCGCGATCAACACGACGCTCTATTCCAAGACCATCAAGTTCGACACCCGCAACGACCTCGTGCCGTCCACGCTGGTCTCCAATGCGCCCAACGTTCTGTGCGTGCATCCCAGCGTGCCGGCGAAGTCGGTGAAGAGCCTGCTCGCGCTTGCCAAGAAAAACCCCGGCAAGCTCATCAACGGCGTCAACACGCCCGGGAGCACCAGCCATCTCGCGGCCGAGATGCTGGCGCAGCTGGCGGGCCTCGACACGCTGATCGTTGCCTTCACCGGCGGCGGCCCGTCGATGACGGGGCTCATGACCGGCGAGATCGACATGCTGTTCGCCACCGGCCCGGTCGCCGCGGCGGCGTTGAAGACGGGGCGCGTGCGTTGCCTCGCGGTGACGACGGCGGAGAAGAACGTCTCCTTCCCGGAGCTGCCGACGATCAACACGTTCGTGCCCGGACTGGAGATCGGGAACTGGTACGCGATGTTCTTCCCGAAAGGCACGCCGTCCGAGATCGTCGAACGGCTGAGCGTGCTCATCAAAGAGGCGCTGAACGACGAGAAGATCAAGGGCTTCTACGAGCGGGAAGGGCTCGAGCCGGTCGGCAGCTCTCCGGCCGCGCTGCGCGAGCAGTTCGAGAAAGACATCGAGAAATACGCGAAGGTGATCAAGACGCGCAAGATCCCGTTGCGATAAGCACTTCCCGGGTGCGGCGTTCATCGCCGCATCCCGGCTGCTACAGGCGCTCGCCGTGGAGGCGAGCGCTTTTTATTGCGATGCCCGCCGGCGTGGCCTGCCGCGAAGCCGTGGAGCCGGCGCGGCGAAGGGACCGTCCGCCCGGGAGCTGTTCTATAATCGGCAGGCCCGCCCGCGGCCATCGCGAGCGGGTTCCAGCGGGAAAAGGAACGCACCATGGACACTTCCGTACGCGCGCGCCGCCTCAACGAATCCAGCGCGACCGAGGTCGCAAAGATGGTGGCGGCAGGGGAGGCGCGCTGCGAGGACGTGGTGCGCGCCTGCCTCGAGCGCATCGCCGAGCGCGAGCCGGCGGTAGGGGCGTGGCAGCACCTCGATCCGGATCACGCCATCGCGCAGGCGCGCGCGCTCGACAGGGCCGGCGTGCGCGGTCCGCTGCACGGAGTGCCGTTCGGCATCAAGGACATCATCGATACGCACGACATGCCGACCGGGTACGGCTCGCCGATCTACGCGGGCCATCGCCCCGTAGCGGACGCTGCGTGCGTCGCGCTCTCGCGCAAGGCCGGCGGGATCCTGATGGGAAAGACGGTCACCACGGAGTTCGCCAATCGCTACCCGGGCAAGACCCGGCACCCGCGCGACTCCAGGCGCACGCCCGGAGGCTCATCGAGCGGCTCGGCGGCGGCGGTCGGCGACCACATGGTGCCACTCGCGATCGGAACGCAGACGACCGCCTCGACGATCCGCCCGGCGGCGTTCTGCGGCTGCGTCGGCTACCGGCCGACATGGAGTGATCTGCGCATGCACGGGGTCAGGGAAGCCGCGGGATCGCTCGACACTCTCGGTCTCATCGCGCGCTCGGTCGGGGACGTCGCGCTCTACCGCGACGTGCTCCTGCGCAATGCGCCGCAGCCGATTGCGGCCCCGCCCGCGCGCCTGCGGGTGGGCTTCTGCCGCACGCACCTCTGGCGCCTTGTCGATCCCGTCTACCAGTCGCGGCTGGAGGACGCAGCGCAGCGGCTCGCCCGCGCGGGAGCCGCCGTCGCCGACGTTGACCTTCCGGCCGAATTCGAGCGCATCGAGGACGCGCACCGCTGGATCTCGAGCTTCGAGTTCTCGCGCAACTTCACGCACGAGATCGAGCATCACTGGGAGAAAATCAGCGCGGCCCTGCGCAACGGGCGCCTGAAGGACGGGCTCGGCTGCAGCATCGAGCGCTATGTCGAGGCGCGCTCGTTCGCGGAAACGCTGCGCCTCAAGCTCGATGCGATCTTCGCGGATTACGATGTGCTCATGGCCGCGAGCGCCGACGGCGAGGCCCCGCTCGGGCTCGACTCCACCGGCAACGCCGCGTTCTGCGCGATCTGGACTACCATGCACGTGCCCGCGATCACGTTGCCCGCCTTCACCGGCTCGAACGGGCTCCCGCTCGGTCTGCAGCTCATCGCGCGACGCAATGGCGACCGGCGGATGTTTGCCGCTGCAAGCGAAGTCTGGCGCGTGCTCTGCTGAGACGGCGCCCGGCTATTCCACCTTGATGCCGGCTTCCTTGATCACCCGCGCCCACTTGTCGGTCTCGGAGCGGATGTAAGCGGCAAACGCATCCGGCGTGCTCGACGCCGCCGCGATTCCCGAGTCGAGCAGCCTTGCCTTCACGTCCGGCATCGCGAGTATTTTCACGATCTCGCCGTTGAGCCGGGAAATGATCTCGCGCGGCGTTCCCGTCGGTGCGAATACCCCGTACCAGTTGTTGACCTCGAAGCCCTTGAGACCGGCCTCCGCCATCGTCGGCAGCTCGGGCATCAGCTCGAAACGCTGGGTCCCGGCCATGGCGAGCGCACGCACCCGGTTGGCTTTGATGGAGCCCAGGGCCGTGGACACCGTGGAGAAGACAAGCTGGATGTTGCCCGAGACGAGATCGAGCATCGCGGGCGCGCCGCCCTTGTAGGGCACGTGCACCATCTTGACCTTCAGCAGCGAGTTGAACAGCTCTCCTGCGAGATGGTCGGCGGCTCCGGATCCGGAGGAGCCGTAGGTGAGATCTTTGGGGCGCGCCTTGGCGAGGGCCATCAGATCCTTCACCGATTTCACCGGCAGCGAGGGATGCACGACGAGCACGTTGAGCGCGTTCGCGGCCTGGGTGATCGGAGTGAAATCCCGGATCGGGTCGTACGGCATTTTGCTGTGCAGGCTCGGATTGATCGCGATCGGGCCGATGGTGCCAATCAGCAGCGTGTAGCCGTCGGCTGGAGCCTTCGCCGCGAGTTCGGTGCCCACCATGCCGCCGGCGCCGCCGCGGTTCTCGACGACCACCTGCTGCCCGAGCACGGGGGTGAGCTTCGCCGTGATCGCGCGCGAGGTGATGTCCGCGCCTCCGCCCGGCGCAAACGGGCTGATCCAGCGGATCGGCTTGTTGGGCCACGCCTGCGCCAGCGCGGGCGAGGCGGCGACGGGAGCGAGGCACGCGAGGGCTACGCAGCAAAACACTCGTTTCATGACGACGGGTTCTCCATGAGGGTGGACGGGGATCGGCACGCTACAGTGTGCCAGAACCCAGGCGGCTCACCAAGCAGGAAGGAGGTCGGGCCGGGGGCAGGGCCGACGCTTTTGCTTAGGCAACGTCCTAGTTAGTGGGTAAAGCTGCCTGTGGCGCGAGCAGACGTTGAAGCACCAGAGCAATGAAATCAATGTCTTCAGGCAGCCGATGTTTGAAGTCTGCCTCGACGAGATATCTCTGAAGA
>VGID01000062.1 GCA_016868035.1 Betaproteobacteria bacterium
CGTTCCGGCCGCCCCGCGAACCGCGGGGCAAGCCCCGCCAGCACGCGCTCGGCCGCGGCGCGGAAGCGCGGCTCGCCCAAGCGGAGGAAAACATCCAGGGCGGCCGACGGCCCGGAGGGATGGACGTAGTCCTCGTGTTCGTCGGCCGGCACGAAGAGCCCAACGTCGTCCTGCGTGCTCGCGAGCCGTCCGTCGGCTCTCACGAAGCGCTGCAGGATCGCGTCCGCGAGTGCGCGGGCGCGGGTGCGCCAGCGCGCATCCCCGGTCGCCTCGGCGAGCGCCAGATACCCGCGCGCGAGCAGGGCGTAGTCCTCGAGGAAGCCCTCTCCCGCCGCCCGGCCGGCCACGATCAGGCGCGCGAGCCTGCCCGTGCCCGGATCGTGGGCGGCGCGCCAGATGCGCTCTCCCGCGGCGCGCGCGATCTCGCGATACCGCGGCGCATGCAGCGCCGAGGCGCTCACGGCGAAAGCTTCGATCGCGAGCCCGTTCGCGCCCACCAGGATCTTGCGGTCGCGCGCCGGCTGGGCGCGGCGGCTCCGCGCCTGGAGCAGTTGCGCTCGCTCGCGCGCGAGCCCGGCGAGCAGAGTGTCCGCGTCGCGGAAACCGGTGCGCGCGAGCGTTTCGGCGAGCGGGAGCCTCACGCGCAGCACCCGCCGCTCCTCCCCGACCAGGGCATCCTCGCCCGCGAGCGCGACGAGCTCGAGCCCGTAGGCGGCGAGAAATCGCCGCGATGCCTCGGGACCCAGGACGCGCGCGATCTCTTCCGCGCTCCAGAGATAGCTTGCTCCCTCCTTGCGTCCCGACGCCGCGTCGAGCGACACGTGAAAGCCGCCGCCGGGATCGGCGAGATCGCGCAACAGGAAGGTCGCGGTACTGCGCGCGACGTCACGGTAGAGCGGCCTGCCGGTGGCCCGGAATGCGCGCGCGTAGAGCGCGAGCAGCTGCGCGTTGTCCACCAGCATCTTCTCGAAGTGGGGGATCGACCAGCCCTCGTCCAGCGTGTAGCGGTGGAAGCCGCCTCCCAAGTGGTCGTGCAGGCCGCCGAGCGCCATCGCCTCCAGCGTGCGGGCAAGGTGGGCGTGCGCCTGCATGTCGCCCGCGCCTTCGGCGAGCAGCAGCTCGAGCGCGGGCGCCTGCGGGAACTTGGCCCCGCTCGGCATGCGGAAGCCGCCGTGCCCGGGGTCGGCGTCCCTGAGCAGCGCGTCGCGCGCCGCGCGCCGCCATTGGGCGGGCGCCAGCGGCGCGCCGGCCGTGGCGGGCGACTCCGCGCGCAACGCGACCGCGACTTTCTCGGACTGCTCCCGCGCGCGCCGCTCCTGCGTGGTCCACTCCTCGTGCACCCGCCTCATCACGGAGAGGAAGCCGGGCCTCCCGGCGTCGTCGTCGTCGCGCGGCCAGTAGGAGCCGGCGTAGAACGGCTTGAGCCCGGGCGTGAGAAAGAGATTGTTGGGCCAGCCGGCGGACCCGGTCATTAGCCGCGTGGCCCGCAGGTAGACGCGGTCGAGGTCGGGGCGCTCTTCGCGATCGACCTTGACGTTGACGAACCAGCGGTTCATGACGCGCGCCACCTCGGGGTCCTCGTAGAGCGTCCAGTTGGCCACGTGGCACCAGTAGCAGGCGCTGTAGCCGATGGAGAGAAAGATCGGCTTGTTCTCGCGGCGCGCGCGCTCGATCGCCTCCGGACCCCAGGGGTGCCAGTCGACGGGATTGCGCGCGTGCTGCTGGAGATAGGCGGAGCTCGAATCGGCCAGCCGGTTGGTCTTGCCCGGGGGGTGCTCGGCGCGGCCGATAAACGGTGCAAGCGCGAGCACGAAAACGGCGAAGGCTCTCGCTAGGACCGGGCCGCGTGCGGTCGGGAACATCATCAGCTTCGACTGCGCGCGCCTCCGGCAAGTTGCGAAGGGATCCGGGTGCCGCGCAGGGTCACGGGCGCAGGAACTTCACGATCTCGTCCACCGCGTCCTCGCCGTAGAGATCGCGGAAGAAGTGGTCCGAGCCGGTAATGACCGTAAAGCGCAAGCGCTTGCCGTCCGCGAGCGGGGCAAGCTGCTTCTCGAGGCCGCGCACGACCTGGTCGGCGCTGGCCACCACCACGAACGCGGGCTGCTTCACGCGCTCCAGCAGCGCCGGCATCTCGATGGCCGGATCCGTCGCGTAATAAGAGAGAAACGATTCGGCCGTGACGCTGGTGTCCGGGCAGTTGAGGAACGCGACGTTCTTCAGCAACGCGCTGCCCTTGCCGGACTGCGCGAGCGCGCGCGCCTGCTCGAGCACGGGCTTCAACGGCTTGCCGAACTGCGCCTCGTAGCGCGCGGAATCGGCGGACTCCGCCGGGTTGATCGGCGCGAGCAGCACGAGGGATGCGATCACGGGGTGATCGCGCTCGGCGGAGAACCACGCGGCCTGCTGGCCGCCGCGCGAGAACCCGAACAGCACCACGCGCTTCGCGCCGTTGGCCTGCAGCCAGTCGAGCCAGGCGCCGATCTCCCCGACGGCATCGCCGAAGCGGTGCGTGCTCGCGCGCTCGCAGTCGAACAGGCCGCGGCGCCGGTCCACGCCGAGCCCGAAGTTCACCGCGAGGGTGCTGTAGCCCTTGGCGTGCAGCAGCGTGCGGACATCGCGCATGGTGGAAAAGTCGAGGTGCTGCATCGTGCCGTGGACCATGAGGATCACGCCATCGGCGAGCGTTTTGCCCGGCGCGAGGTCGAGGAGTCCGTGGAGCGTGATGCCCCCGTGGCGGAGCGAGACCTCCTTGGCCGAAGCGGGGGAGGCAGGAAGCAGGCCGAGGGCCAGCAGGAGCGCCAGCAGGCACGCAGTACGGTGGATCATCGCGGATCGCCTTTCAGGTCATGCGCAGCGAAAAGCGCGGCACGCCACAGGGGAGCCGCGCTGGGAACGCTGCCGGGAAGAGAAAAAGGGGATCGGTCCGATTCCGCACGCCTGCAGCCGCCCGGCGGTGCTGCGTTCCCGGCAGACGGCTAGGTCCGGACCTTGACGCGCGAGCCCGGCGCGAGCTTCACGCGCTTTACGCCGCGCAGGTAGTTCGCCACCACTTCGAATACCGGCGGGCCGTCCACCACGTTCATGCTCGCCCACCCGGTCGCCTTGTAGCGCTTGTCGGGATCCATCGGCTTGCCGCCGACGCGGAGGTCGGAGATGCGCTGGCCGCCGGGCTTGGTCACATCGATCGTGTAGCTGATGCCTCCCATGCGCACCATGTCCCCGCCCTGGCGGAGATAGGGGTCGGGGTGGAAGAGGTTGTCGGCGACGCCCTCCATGTTCGCCTTGATCTCGGCGCCCATCATCTCGCGCGACCAGGTGTTGGGATAGGTGAGCGCCGTGTGCGTGTAGACGTCTTCCAGCGTGATCGCCTGTCCCGGCAGCACCGAGTTCCCCCAGCGGAAGCCGGGCGAGAACGCGACCTGAGCGTCGTGGTGCTTGAGCATCGCCTCGAGGATCACCTCGTCGAAGGTGCCGTTGAAGTTGCCGCGCCGGTAGAGCAGGCTTTCGGAGACCGCGAGCTTCTCTCCGAGCTTCGCCTCGTAGGGCGCGCGGATGTTCTTGATGAGCGCGGCCATCTCCGCGTCCGCGGGAATCTCGTTGGAGAGCACCGGGATCATCTTGAAGCGGTAGTCCATCACGCGCTTCTCGCGCACGTCGAGGTCGAGGCGGCAGAGGAACTTGCCGTAGGCGCCGGAGTTGATGACGAGGGTTGAGCCCACTTTGATCGGCTCCGGGGTCAGGTCGTGGGTGTGGCCGCCAAGGATCGCGTCCAGGCCCTTCACGCGGGAGGCGAGCTTGAGGTCCACCCCCACGCCGTTGTGCGAGAGCAGGATGACCGAGTCCACCTTGTGCTGGCCGCGCAGCTCATCCACCAGGCTCTGCACGCGCTCCTCGCGGATGCCGAACGTGATGTCGGGAACGAAGCGCAGCGGATGCGAGATCGGCGTGTAGGGAAACGCCTGACCGATGATGCCGATGCGCACGCCGCCCACCTCGCGGATCGTGTAGGGGCGGAACACCGGATCGCCGGGCAGCCCCCAGGTGATGTCGGCGACGTTCTGCGCGATGAAATCGCCCCTGAACATGCCGCGCTTGCCTGTGTCGCCGAAGAGCTGCTTCATCCGCTCGATGCCGTAGGTGAATTCCCAGTGCGGCGTCATCACCTCCACGCCGAGCTGGTTCACCGCACGCAGCATGTCCTCGCCGTTGGTCCAGAGCGAGGTGGCGGAGCCCTGCAGCGTGTCGCCGCCGTCGAGGAGCAGCGTCCTGCCGGCGCGCTCGGCGCGGATGCGCTTCACCAGCGTCGCGATGTGCGCGTAGCCGCCCATGCGTCCGTAGCGCTGCGCGAGCTTGGAGAAGTCGAGGTACGTGAACGCGTACGCCTCCGCCGAGCCGCGGTTAAGCCCGTACTGGCGCAGGAACGCCTCGCCTGTCAGGTACGGGGGCTGGCCTTTCTCCGGGCCGACGCCGAGCAGCGTGTCGGCCTCGCGGTAGTACACGGGCAGCAGCTGCGCGTGGCTGTCCGTCATGTGCAGCAGCGTCACGTTGCCAAGAGCTTTGAACTCGAGCAGCTTCTGCGGCGAGAGTGCAGCGGCGAGCGCGTGGCGGTCGGCCACGCCCGCTACGCCGGCGATGGCGACGAGCTTCAGGAAATCGCGTCGGGTAACGTCCATGTTTTCTTGCGCAAAAAACAAAAAAAGCGCCGAGGCGGGGCCCCGGCGCCGTGCTCTCTCAGTGGGACGGCCGTCTCGGGATCGAAAGCTCGTGCCCCTGCTGCTTCGACACGAGGAACGTCTCGAGATCCGCGTACTCGGGAGCATCACCCGGCAGCATGTTGCTGAGCAGGGGCGTCATGCACCACTGCATCCGGTAGCGAATGTCCCACAGCGCGCCCTGCGAGGTCCGGAAGTAGGGGTGCTGGACCATGGTGTCCTTGCCCAGGTTCCCCAGGAAGCGCCCGCCCAGGAACTTGTGCGCCCCGCCGCGCTCCGTGTGGCAGTTCGCGCAGGCCTGGCCGCGCTGGCCGACCCTGCGGTTGAACAGCTCCTCGCCGCGCTTGATGGCGGCCCGCACGTTCGCGTTATCCTCGAGCTTGTAGGGCATGCCGTTCGACTGCATCTTCACGAGCACGGACATGGTGAGGTTCAGCTCGCCCTGCGTGGGCATCGCATGCCCGGTCGTCTCGGGCGTGTGAACCGCGAGAAAGTCCTCCACCGACATCATGCGGCTGTACTGGCTGAACCACTTGGGATAGCGGGTCGCCACGCCCACCATGCTTTTGATGACTCCCAGCGGGCGCTGCGCATCGGGCTTGCCGATCGGACCGTGGCAGCCCGCGCAGGACTGGCCTTTGGGTCCGGCCTTGCTCCACAGGGGAACGGCGCTCGCTTCAGTCTTGACGAGCGCGGGGTTGCCCGTGGGATCCAGCTGGTCGCCGAAGTCGAGCTGCACCCGGTCGCGCGTAAAGGGGTTCCATTGCTTGTCGTCCGTGACCTTCAGTGGCACCCCGGCCGGTTTGCCCTTGAGGCTCTGAAGGTAGGCCACCACGTGCACGATCTCCTCCGGCGTCCACATGCCCGAGGCGCCAAACGGGGCCATCGGGCTGTCCGCGCCGAAGATCACGCGCGGGTCATAGACGATCTGATAGAGAAACTCGTCGGGCAGCCCGCGATCGCCGATGGTGCGCAGATCCGGCCCCACGTTTCCCATCGGCCAGACCTTGGCGTCCGGGATGAGGTGGCAGCCCGTGCACGGTCCCTTGGGCCCGGCCAGGAACAGCGCGTGGCCCTTCTTCGGGTCGCCCTTGACCCCCGTGGGCATCTGCCCCTTCTTGGGCGGGAAATACTCGATGCTCCCGGCGGCGTAGGTCGGCCACTGGTCGAAGCTTCTATCTTCGCGGAAGCCGGGGTAGCGCACCTGGGTGCGCTTGCCGTCCGCTTCCTTGATGACGCCCTGGGACAGGGGAATCGCCCTCGTCTGCCACTCCTTGGACGTGACCGTCGTGCCGACCGTCGCGCACGCTGCGACGACCAGCACGCCCAGCGCGACCAGCCCCGGCCGCTTGAGACGAAGAAGTTTCTGAACCAGACGCTTCATGACGAACCTCCTCCTGTTGTTTTCTTCCCCGGAACGCGCGGCCGTGTCACCGCCGCGCGCCCGGAGACGCGGTGTGCAGCGGTCAGAACTTGATCTCGGCCTGTCCTTCGTAGGTCTTGCCGTGGGTGTCGTAGAACATGATCTTCACGACGCCCGGCGCATCGGCCTTGATCGTAAACGAGATGAAGGGATTCTGACTCACCGCCTGCGTGGTCGCGGCCTCGAACACCTTCCTGCCGTTGTAGGTGGCCTCGACCTTGTGGATGAAATCGTAGTTCTTCTCGACGGGCTTGCCGCCCTTGAACGCCATCATTTCCATCGGATGGGTGACCAGCGCGCGCACCGTCACGATCTCGCCCGGCTTGATTTTCTCAGGAATGCGTATCCGTACCTGGGACATCACTTACCTCCAAACTGTTCGTGCATCGAGTGCACTGTGAAGACGGCCGCGCATGCGGCCCGAAGGCCGCATGCGCAGATCGTGTTACTGCCGAAAGCGCCGTAAAGAGGAGCGCGTGCGATCAGCCGCCGCAGCCGCCGACCGTGACCTTCACTTCGCGCTTGACTTCGTAGACCGCGCCTTTGCTCGTCTCCGCGATCGCGCGCACGTCGCCCGTGGAGGCCAGCCGGATGTTGGTTCCCACCGCGGCCTTGCCGGAGTCCGGCGTGAACGCGAACTGCGCGTTCACCGGCCGGCGGTTCTTGTCGCTGATGATGTAGACGTTCTTGACGTAGTCGTCCTTGGTCATCGGCAGTTCGACGTCCACCCGGACGGGCACGACCGCCCCATTCTCGGCGATCAACGGCGCGTCGAACTTGATCCGGTCGCCGGCCGCCTGGATTGGCCGGTTGCCGAACAAGCGCTTCAACGTGTCGGCGACCTGTTCATCGGGCAGCGGCATGCCGGGTGCGGCTCCCTGGGCGACTGCTCCGCCTGAAATGCTCAAGCCCAGCGACACCGCCGCCGCAACGGCGCCCGCGCCACCAGCCACCTTCAAAAACGTCCTGCGCAGATTGTTCATAGATTCCTCTCTCGTTACATGGTTATGGATCCAGCGCCGAAAACGTCACCCTGATTCCCAGCGGAACATCTTGTTTATTGGTGATATTAGAATATCCTATGCTCCCAGGAGTTCAGAAAATTCTATGCGCCCATCGAAAATACTGCAATTTCGCCGATTTTATTCCGGATCTGCGGGCCACAGCTCGTCAGAGAGCCGCCGCGATCGGGTAAATGGGGGATCTCTACCTTTACCGGAACCCTACCGGGCGCTTCCGGCACGGGACGACCGTCGGGCAGAGGCCTTCCAATGACCTGATTTTCCACCTTTTTTTTCGAGCAGACGGATCGTCTCCAGGCGCATGCCGCGATCGACCGCCTTGCACATGTCGTAGATGGTGAGCAGCCCGGCGCTCACTGCGGTGAGCGCCTCCATCTCGACCCCGGTGCGCCCCACGGTTTCCGCGGTCGCCACGCACTCGATTGCGGAGCCCTTCCGGTCGGCAGTGAACTCCACGCCGATGTGCGTGAGCGCGAGCGGGTGGCACAGCGGGATCAGCTCCGAGGTGCGCTTGGCCGCCTGGATCGCGGCGATGCGCGCCACCGCAAGCACGTCGCCTTTTTTCATGCCGCCCGCCACAATCTGCCGCAGCGTAGCCGAGTGCATGCGGATGCGCCCGGCAGCGCGCGCGACGCGGCGCGTTTCGCCCTTTGCCGCCACGTCGACCATGTGCGCGCGGCCGCGGGCGTCCAAGTGAGTAAGCTTTTTCTTCACGTCGGGTCTGTCGTCCGCTCTCGCCCCGCGTTGTAGGAACTACGGGACAGGCGAATTATCATAGCATCATGCGCTTACGCGTCTTCCTCGTGCTCCTGCTGCTCGCTCTGCCGAGAGCGCTCGCCCAGGGCCTGCCCGACCTGGGCGAGGCGGCACAGGCGGGCTTCTCGCCGCTGCAGGAACGGCGGCTCGGCGAGAGCATCATGCGCGAGATCCGCGCCGACCCCAGCTATTACGACGATCCGGAAGCGACCGACTACATCAACAGTCTCGGCAGGCGGCTCGTCGCGAACAGCTCGGACTCGCGCCAGGACTTCGATTTCTTCCTGATCCGCGACAACCAGATCAACGCGTTCGCGCTGCCCGGCGGCTTCATCGGCATCAACAGCGGGCTCGTCCTCGCCGCGCAGAGCGAGTCGGAGCTCGCGAGCGTGCTGGCGCATGAAGTCGCGCACGTCACGCAACGCCATATTGCGCGCCTGCTCGCCCAGCAGAAGCAGAGCCAGGTGACCTCCATCGCCACTCTGGTCGCGGCGATCCTGCTCTCGCGCGTGAGCTCGCAGGCAGCGGAGGCCGCCGCCGCCTTCGGGCAGGCGGCGGTTATCCAGTCCCAGCTCAACTTCACGCGGGACAATGAGCGCGAAGCCGATCGCGTGGGGCTGCAGATCCTGGAGCGGGCGGGGTACGATCCGCGCGCGATGGCCGGCATATTCGAGCGCATGCAGCGCGCGACGCGCGCCTACGACACGGGCGCACCCGCCTATCTGCGCACCCACCCGCTCACCTTCGAGCGCATTGCGGACATGCAGAGCCGCACCGAAGCGCTGCCCTACCGCCAGGTTCCGGACAGCCTCGAATTCCAGCTGATCCGGGCCAAGCTCAGGGCTCTGTTCGATCCGCTGCACGAAGCCATCGCGTTCTTCGAATCGAGTCTCGCCGAGCGCAAGTTCCTGAGCGAGGCGGCGAGCCGCTACGGGCTCGCGACGAGCCTTTCGCGCGCGAAGAACCATACCCGGGCGCGTGTCGAATTCGCGGCGCTGCGCAAGCACGTTCCGCCGAACGCGCTGGTCGAGTCGCTCGGATGCCGGATCGCGAGCGGCGCGGGCGACACGAAGGGCGCGCTCGGCTGCTACCGGGAGGCGCTGCGGACTTACCCCACCCACCGGGCCCTGACCTACGATTATGCCGACGCGCTGTTGCGCGGCAAACAGCCGGATGCGGCACGGCGGCTCGTTGAGGAACGCCTGCAGAGCGTGAGCGATGACCACCGTCTGTACTTGCTGCTGGCGCGCGCCTACGCGGAGCTCAACCAGCGCTTCGCCCAGCATCGCGCACAGGCGGAAGCGTATGTGCGCATGGGCAGGCTCCCCGCGGCGGTGGAGCAGCTGCAGATCGCGATCAAGAGCGGAGACGGCGACTTCTACCAGCTCTCCGGGGCCGAGGCGCGGCTGCGGGAGCTGCGCCGGGCGGAAGAGGAGCTGCGCAGGGAGGCGCGCCGGTAGAATGCATTGAGCCGGGTCGCCGGTTCGATGCCAGCGCCTGCTTCGTGTCTATGACGGTGGAACCTGCTTCTGGCACCACGCGTAGAGCGCGTCGTAGATCACCATCCCGTGCTCGAGCATCTTGAGGTCGTCGGAGAAGTTCTCCGACAGTCCGCGGGAGATCGCGAGCAGGCCCGCGGCTTCCCGGGCGAGCTCCGGTCTGCCGGTGTCGGCACCGCGCACGATCACCGCGAGCCGGTGCAGCGCGGGATCGGTGAGCCGGTATTTCTGCAGAAACGCATCGAAGCTGCACAGCTCGCCATGATGGCCGAGCTCGACTCCGGGCACGTCGAATGGAATCGCGCTCGCCGCGCCCGCCGTTTTCATCACCTCGCTCGCCGCCACGTACAGAAACTCGGGATGCGCGTCGATGAAGCGCGCGATGAGCCAGGGGCAGGCGATGCGGTCGATCTTGGGGCGTTCGCGAGTGATCCATTTCATGCGCACCTCCCTCCGGCCCGGGGCTTGGCGGCCACGGCCCCGCCCGCCGCCTTCCAGCCGTCCATGCCGTCCTCGATGTAACGGGCCTTGTAGCCCCTGGCCAGCAGGAAATCGAGCGCGGCGTTGCTGATGGTGCGGCCGTGCGCGCAGTAGAGAACGATTTCCCCCTCCCGCGGGAGGGTCTGGCTCCAGTGCTCGATCGTCTCGTGCTCGAGGCGGCGCGCTCCGGGTACCACGCCGGTATCGGCTTCGTAGTCGGAGGCGCGCCGGAGATCGAGCACAGTGAGCGGCGCGCGCGCCGCAAGCAGCCGTTTCAGTTCGTCTGCGCTGATGCTCCGGTTCATGGCCTTCTCCTCATCGGGCGGCGCGCTCGAAGTGCCGCGCCACCGCCTGCCAGTTGATATTGTTCATGAACGCATCGACATACGCACCGGCCTTCGCGCCGTAGTCGATGTGGTAGGAATGCTCGTACATGTCGAGGGCGAGTATGGGCGTCGCGCCGGCGATGGCGCAGGTATGGTCGGCCGCCCACTGGTTGAGGAGCTTCCCATCGCGCGGGCTGTAGGTGAGCAGCACCCAGCCCGAGCCGCCGCCCTGGGCCTTGCCCATCGCGGAAAACTCCGTCTGCCAGCGCTCGACGCTGCCGAAATCGCGGGCGAGCGCCGCTTTCAGCTTGGCGGAAAGCTCGCTGGCGCCGAGCCCGTCGAAGTACAGCTCGTGCAGGATCATCGAGTTCATCGCGATCAGCTCCTCGCGCTTCAGGCCGTTCACCACGAACGTAGGCGCTTTCGGGAAATCGAGCTCGGCGAGCTGACTAGCGATCGAATTGAGCCGCTTCACCGCTCCGCCGTAGTTGTTCTCGTAGTGGCTGATCATGAGCTTTTCGGACAGCCCCTTCAGCGATCGCGGGTCGCACGATAGCGGTTTCATGGAGTAGGACATGAGCTCACCTCATCGATTCAGTCGGCACCGCTGGCCGCGGCCGGAAGCGAGCGCGCGCTCGTAAATCGCCGCGGCTGCCGCGACGTCCTGCAGCCCGATCCCGGTGCTGTCGAAAACGGTAATTTCCTCGCGCGACGTGCGCCCTGGCCTCGACCCGGCTACGACATCGCCGAGCTCCGCGTGCACCGCGCGCGCGTTGACCACCCCCAATCGCAGAGCGTGATGCAGCTCGCCGATACGAGCGCACTGTTCGAGGCTGTCCACCACCAGCTTCGCGCTGGCGAGCAGCCCGGGCTCGAGCTCCTGCTTGTCGTGACTGTCCGCGCCGACGGCTGCGACAAAGGTGCCCGGAGCAACGTCGCCCGCCGCCAGGAAAGGCTTGCGCGCGGGCGTGCAGGTCACGACGACACCGCTCGCCCGCGCGGCGCTAGCGACGTCGACGGCGACCACGATCTCGATTCCCGCCTCGGCACCCATCTCGGCCGCGAAGCGCGTGGCGGCAGCGTGTTCGACGTCGTGCGCGTACGCCTTCCGGATCGGAAGCTCCCGTACGAGCCCGCGCAAAGAGGCGCGGCCCTGGTTTCCGCAACCGATGACGGCGAGGATGTCTGCATCGCGGCGCGCCAGGTACCGCGCCGCGAGAGCGGTAGCCGCGGCCGTGCGCTGTATCGTGATCTCGATCGAGTCCATGATGGCGAGCGGGTACCCCAGCGCGGCATCGCAGAGGATGATCGCGCCTTGTATCGCGGGCAATCCATGGCGAGCGGGGTTCGCGGGGAAATTACCGTTGACTTTTACGGCAACACGCGCGGGCTGCGCCAGCGCGGCAGCCTTCGCATGGAAGGTTCCGCCCGCGACCGGGATGTCGAGCACGGCGGAGCGTGCCGCCGCGCGTTCGCCGCAAGCCAGAAACGCGCGCTCCATCGCATCGAGATAGTCGGAAACCCCCATCAGTCCCGCTACATCGGCTCGGGAGAGCAGGAGCACCTCGGGCGTATCCATCGCGTCGTCACCCGATCAGGAGCGAATACGCGAGGCCCGCAGCGCCACAGGCGCCGATCACCGGGATGATTCCGGCGCCGAAACGGAAGAGCGCGATAAAGGCGGCGATCGCGATCGCCAGCGTCGCCCATTCGAAGGCGCCCGCGAACGGATCCGCTTCGGTTCCCTGCGGCCACAGCACTTTCCACGCGAAAAACACGGCGAGGTTGAGCACCACGCCCACCACGGCGGCCGTGATCCCGGTAAGCGGCGCGGTGAACCGGACCTCGCCGTGGGTGGTTTCGATCAGGGGCGCGCCACCGAAAATGAACAGAAAGCTCGGCAGGAACGTGAAATACGTGGTCACCACGGCAGCGACGGCGCCGGCGAGGAACAAGCTGTCCGACCCGAACAGCTGCTTGGTCCAGCCGCCCACGAAGCCGATGAAGGTGACAACCATGATGAGTGGCCCGGGAGTGGTCTCGCCGAGCGCCAATCCGTCGATCATTTGCACCGCCGTGAGCCACTGGTAATGCTCGACGCCGCCCTGGTAGACGTACGGCAGCACGGCGTAGGCTCCGCCAAAGGTGAGAAGCGCCGCCTTCGTGAAGAACCAGCCCATCTGGGAGAGCGTGCCTTCCCAGCCGGAGTACGCGATGAGCGCGGCCATTACGCCGCCCCATAAGACGAGCCCGGTGACGCACACGCGCGCAAGGCGCTTCCACGTAAACAGCGCGTGCGCCGGGATCGGCGCGCCATCGTCGATCAGAGCCGCACCGTAGCTCTTGGCACCCGACCCGTGACCGCCGCCGATCGCGAACTTCTCCGGTGCCACGCGCCCGCCGAAATAACCGATCACGCCGGCGCCGATCACGATGAGCGGAAACGGCAGCCTTAGCGCGAAGATCGCGATGAACGCCGCGGCCGCGATGCTCCACAGCACGCCGTTCTTGAGCGCGCGCGAGCCGATGCGATAGGCGGCGAACACCACGACCGCGGTGACCGCGGGCTTGATGCCGTACAAGACACCGGCCACGGCAGGCACGTTGCCGTATGCCATGTAAATCCACGACAGTGCGATCAGGATGAACAGCGACGGCAGCACGAACAAAGTGCCCGCGATCACGCCGCCGCGCGTCTTGTGCATGAGCCAGCCGATGTAGGTGGCAAGCTGGGTCGCTTCCGGCCCCGGCAGGACCATGCAGTAATTGAGCGCGTGCAGGAAGCGCCGCTCCGAGATCCAGCGCCTGCGCTCGACCAGCTCCTGGTGCATGATCGCGATCTGGCCCGTGGGGCCGCCGAAGCTCACGAAGCCGAGCTTCAGCCAGTACCAGAAAGCCTCGCGGAGCGAGACCGGCTCCGGAGCTGTGCGGAGATCATTCGTCATCGGGATTTTCCTTGTACGCAGTGTAGAGAAAATCGAAGATCTTTCGGGCCTCGGCGAGCAGCCGGTCGTCGCCCCTGCACCGCGCCCGCGCCCCGAGCAGTATGGTCCGCAGGCCGTCGGCATCGGCGACGGGTATGCCGCCAGTATCGAGGTAGTGCACCAGCCTGCCGAGGCGTGCGAGCGCGGAATCGGCGTCCATGCGGAACGCCATCACCATCACTTCGAAAGTGACGCGGTTGCCCACATGCGTGAATTCCGCGCCGTCGAAGTCGAATCCGACCGCCCGCGCCGGACAGTCGCGCGGCCGCTCGAGCCACACGAAGCGCGCCGCCCGGTCGATGAAGCGCTTGATGAGCCACGCGCTCGCCAGGCGGTCCACCCAGGGATGCTTGCGCGTCGCCCACACCCGCCGCTGATAATCCTTCCTGCTGCAGGGCTCGATCGCGCGCGCGGCCGCACTCGGCTCGTCCCGTGACAGGCGCGCGAGCATCGCCCGCTCCGATTCGTCCAGCAGGTTTTTCGCCTGGTCATGCGCCGGTCCGGGAAAAAAATCGATCGCCGCGATTGCCTCGAATTCGCGGCGCAAGCTCCGGACCGCGCGGGCCGAAGCGGCGGGCCCGGCCGGCGCCTTCAGGGTTCGTGCATGGCGGGAGAACTTCGAGTAGTCGGCGGCCCGGTCGAAGAGCTTGCGCCAGCGGCTCTCCTGCGCTTCGTCGGCCGGCTTGAGCTCGACCAGCTGCGAGCTGCCGCCGGCTGCGACGACCTCCCGTTGCTGGCGCATGAGAAGTTCGCGCGCGCCGTTCTGGGCCGGGAGGAGATACACGCCGTCGCGCAACACCCCGCACCCGAGCGCCTTCAAGCCCCGCCACACGCGCATGCGCGCGGTCGCGTTGCGGGCGGGAAGGCTGATGATCAATGCCAGCCACTCTGCGCCGTCCCCGATCATGTAACAGATGTTACAAGCAAGTTATATCTGTTACAAGATCCGTCCGCGCGACGCGCAGGGCGCCGTTCCGGCGCCGGCGTGGCCGCGCGCGGCATGGCGTGACGGAAATCACGTGCAGCCGCTCGGGCGGGGCCGTGCGGGGGTGCTTTATGGTATTGTCCTATTTGAATTATCGGGCGGGACCACGCCATGAATCGGACGAGCTTGCCGATGCAGAAAGTCGGCAAGTACGAAATCATCCGGGAGATCGGCAAGGGCGCAACCAGTGCCGTCTACCAGGCGCTCGACCCGTTCCAGAACCGCCTCGTCGCCATCAAGCTCGTCTTTCCCGAGGTGCTCGTGGACAAGGACCACGGGCGGCGCTACCGCAAGCTCTTCGTCACCGAAGCCTCGCTCGCGGGCAAGCTCTCGCATCCGCACATCGTGGCCATCTACGACGCGGTCGCGGAGGACGAGGCGAGCTACATCGTCATGGAGTACGTGGACGGAACCACGCTCGAGCAGTACACACGCCACGACCGCCTGCTGCCGATCCCGAAGATCGTGGAGATCATCTACAAGTGCGCCCGCGCGCTCGACTATGCGGCGAGGCAGGGCGTCATCCACCGCGACATCAAGCCCGCCAACATCCTGCTCGCCGGGGATAGCGACATCAAGATCTCGGACTTCGGCGCCGCGCTCACGCTCACGTCGGAAACGACCCAGCTGACGGGGGTGGGCTCTCCGGCATACATGTCGCCGGAGCAGGTGAAGGAGCAGCCGCTCAGCCATCAGAGCGACATGTTTTCACTGGGCGTGGTGATGTACCAGCTGCTCACGGGCCGGCTCCCGTTCCAGGGGGCGAACAACTACACCATGATCTACCAGATCATCAACGTCGAGCCGCCGCTGCCGACCCAGGTGAGGCCGGAGATACCGCTGCGCGTCGAGGCCATCGTGATGCGCGCGCTGCAAAAGGCGACCGCGGACCGCTATCAGCTCTGGGAAGAGTTCGCGCACGACCTCGCGACGGCGCTCGGCACCGAGGAGAAGCTCGACAAGGGATTTGCCGAGAGCGAAAAATTCGACATCCTGCGCAAGCTCGCATTCTTCCGGCAGTTCAGCGATGTCGAGCTGTGGGAAGTGATGCGCGTCGCGGCATGGC
Organism: Betaproteobacteria bacterium; assembly: GCA_016868035.1. GTDB lineage: Bacteria > Pseudomonadota > Gammaproteobacteria > Burkholderiales > SG8-41 > SG8-41. Next base: position 15,257 of record VGID01000062.1, read on the forward strand.
GGCGCCATCCGCGCGACACCACCCTGATCCAGGAGGGCGACGTCGGCTCCTCGTTCTTCATCCTCGTGTCCGGGGAGGTCCAGATCACCAAACAGGAGCGGCTGCTCAACGTGCTCAAGGCCGGGGAATGCTTCGGCGAGATGGCCTATCTCGGCAAGCAGCGGTTCCAGCGCTCGGCGAGCGTCGTCTCGATCTCGGACATCATGGTGATCGAGATCCGCGCCGAGACGCTCGCGAAGGCCTCGGAAATGTGCCGGCATCACTTCCACGGCGCCTTTCTCGAGTTGCTGGTGGACCGCCTCACGATGGCCAACACCCGCATGTCGCAGTTGCTTGCCGACCGCAACATCAGCATCTTCTGACGCAACCCGCCGGGCGGACACGATCTTGAGCGCGATGGATCAAGCATTTGCGGCCGGAGGGAAATTTCCGTATATTAGATTCTGGTGGAACACTGATCTATGAATAATCCAGCGATGCAATTCGACAAGGAACTCGACGCGCGCGGCTTGAATTGCCCGTTGCCGATCCTGCGCGCCAAGAAAGCGCTCACCGATATGGCTTCGGGACAGGTACTCAAGATCCTGGCCACCGACCCGGGCTCGGTGAAGGACTTCCAGGCGTTTTCCAAGCAGACCGGAAACGCGTTGCTGTCATCGGATGCGGCCGACGGCGAATTCATTTTTTTCCTGAAGAGAAAGTAGTACAGCTCCGCGCGAGGCTCCTGCCCGGGAGCGTGTTCTGTGCGCTCGACGCATAGCCGGGCACGGCGCGCGTGCGGCGCGGCGGGAACGCGATCGGCGTCGAATTCCGTGCCGCCATTGCCGGGGATGAACTGCTCCCCACGCGCGGCTCGCGCACAGGCGCAGCACGCAGCGATGCGGATCACCGTCGCGGCCGGATCACCTTCCAGAAGCACTTTCGCGAGGAGGCAGCATGATACAGCGATGCCTGATGGTGCTCGGCTTGCTCGTCGTGTCCGCATGCGACAGCGGGCCGAAAGCGCCGCCGCCCGATCTCATCCAGGGCCAGCGGCAGGCGCTGGAGAAGGCGAAGGGCGTGGGCGAGGTCCTGCAGCAGTCGGTAGATCAGCGCCGCGAGCAGGAGGATAAAGGAAAGTAGAAGCGGACATCCCGAAGACTGCTGCGCCCACAGCGCACGATGTCGCGAGGATCGAGCGGCAGTGACCTGCGTTGAATCCTGATCCAGTTGCAGTGAGAGTTTTAAGTCTAGCGTAGAGCTAATGCAGGTTCAATCGCTGGTTCACCTCCTGGGGCGTTGGGATTGGTGGGAATAGGCTCTGATGCAACGCATGATGTGTTGTTGAATCGATAGTCCAAGATGCAGGTGCCGGTGGTCGTCTCCCGATCGATCGGTGTGGCCGAACGGTGTTGTAATGAATGCGCCACTGCTCGATCAGAATCCTTGCCTCATTCAGGCTGTAGAACAATTCGCCATTCAAGAACTGGTCTCTAAATTTTCCGTTGAAACTTTCACAGTAACCGTTCTGCCAAGGGCTGCCTGGCTCTATATACGCAGTCTGGGTGCCGATGCTGTTTAGCCAGTCGCGCAGTATCTTCGCCACGAACTCAGGCCCGTTGTCGCTACGAATGAAGCGTGGGATGCCACGCTTGAGCATCACGTCCGAGAGCACGTCAATCACCTCCAGTGCTTTGATATGCCGGGCCACATACAGCGCCAGACATTCCCGGGTGTATTCATCAATGACCACCAAGATGCGGAACTTGCGCCAGCGCCTCTGCAAGGGACAGTAGGTATGCCCCTGAACAAAGTCGTAGCTCCAGACATGGTTCGGCGACTCAGGGCGCAAGCGCACGCAGGATCCATCATGCAGCCACAGACGACCCCGCGGCGGTTGCTTGGCCGGAACCTTCAAGCCTTCCTCACCCCAGATACGACGCACCACCGATTCCGTCGTCTGCCAGCCAGCGGCGACCATGAGATCGAATACGGTTCTGTAGCCGTATCGACCATACAGGTTGGCAACCTCCAGCA
>VGID01000063.1 GCA_016868035.1 Betaproteobacteria bacterium
TGCTAAGCACCATCCCCTACCAGCGACCTGACAAACCGTTTAAAGGCGAGCTATGACTGTTCTGCGAACGCTGAGACTCGGTCACGTCCACGTCAAAAAAGTGTTCTGCGAACGCTGAGATTCGCCCGCTTACCGATTACGGGCACGGGGATCTTCGATGAAGCAGCACGCCGAACCGCTAGACAAGACCGTAGCCGCCGGACAACTGAAGAAGATGCTGCGCGACGGCGGCGAGATCGCGCTGCTCGACGTGCGCGAAGCGGGACAGTTCGGAACGTCCCATCTGCTGTTCGGCGTCCCGCTGCCCTACAGCCGTCTCGAGCTGGACGTAGGGCGGCTCGTTCCCCGGTCCTCGACGCGTATCGTGCTGTGCGACGATGGCGCAAGCGGCGTCGCCGCGCTCGCCGCGCGGCGGCTCGCGCATTTCGGATACACGGACTGCGCGGTGCTCGAAGGCGGAACGCGCGGTTGGGCCGCGGCCGGCTACGGATTGTTCGCGGGCGTCAACGTCCCCAGCAAGACGTTCGGCGAGCTCGTCGAGCACGCGTATCACACCCCTCGCATCACCGCAGCCGAGCTCGCGCGCATGCAGGCGGCCGGTGAGGATATGGTGATCGTCGACGGCCGCCCGTATGCCGAATTCCGCAGGATGAACATCCCGGGAGGCGTGTGCTGCCCGAATGCGGAGTTGCCGCTGCGCATCGGCGAGATCGCCCCGCGCCCGGAGACGAAGATCATCGTCAACTGTGCCGGTCGCACGCGCAGCATTATCGGCGCACAGACGCTGATCAACTTCGGCGTCCGCAATCCGGTCTACGCGCTCGAGAATGGAACGCAGGGCTGGGTCCTGGCGGGCCTTGAACTCGAGCGCGGAAGCGCTCGGCGTTACCCGGATGGCATCGACGAGAAGCGGCTGCCCGGGCTCCGAAAAAGCGCCCGCACCCTCGCCGAGCGCTTTGACGTTGAGTACGTGAGGGCGGCCTTGGTTCGGCAATGGCTGCGCGATCCGGAGCGAACGACCTATGTCTGCGACGTGCGCACCCCGGAGGAATTCACGAAGGGCTCGCTGCCGGGCGCGGTACATGCGCCGGGCGGACAATTGGTCCAGGCGACCGACCAATGGATAGGCGTGCGCGGTGCCCCCATCGTGCTCGTCGATTCCGAGGAAGTGCGCGCGCCCGCCGTCGCTTCCTGGCTCAGGCAGCTCGGGTTCGACGCCTACGTGCTCAAGGACGGGATCCGCTCGAGCCTGTCCGTACCGCGCGCACCCGTCCCATCGCTCCCCGTGCTCGCGCCGGTAACCGCGCAGGAGCTCGCCAGCGCGACGGCAGAGTGGCGCGTTTTCGACCTGCGTCCGAGCATGAATTTTCGGCGATCGCACATCCCGGGCAGCCGCTGGAGCACTCGCGTGCGGCTCGCCGCGGACGCGCTCCATCAGGAGACATCCATCGCGCTCGTGGCCGAAGACGTCGATTTGGCGCGGCTTGCCGCGGTTGATCTCGTCGAAGCCGGTGTGAAGAACGTGAAGCTGCTCGAGGGCGGGCTCGACGCCTGGACCGCGGCGGGCTACGCGACCGAGGCATCGCCTGGCGTGCCGCCGGACGCTGAATGCATCGACTACCTGTTTTTCGTCCACGACCGCCACGCGGGCAATCACGAAGCGATGAGACAGTATCTCGACTGGGAAACCGGGCTCACCGCCCAGCTCGACGAACAGGACCGGGCCTCGTTCAGAATCACCGCAGGGCTGTCAGCAGCCCCGCATTGAGCATCCGTGACGTAGCCCGTGACCGGTAGCTATGTACCTGCGGTACAAACCCGACCCGCGTGTTGAACGGCGGTCGAGCCGTCCGTTCCAACACGCGGACGTAAGCCGGCGCTCTTGCGTCCGGGCTTACGGTTAGTTGACCTGCAGCTTGAGTTCGCGCACGACCTTGCCCCACTTCGCGTACTCGACGCGAACGAACTCGCCGAAAGCCTTCGAATCGGCGGCAACGATGTCGGTTCCGGCGGTCTGAAACGCGTTCTTCACGTCGGCCGTCTGGAGCGCTTTGTTCAGCTCGGCCTGGATGCGCTTGATCGCCACCGCCGGCGTTCCCCGCGGCGCGAGAAAACCGGTCCACAGCGCGGCATCGTAGCCCGGCAAGGTCTCCGCAATGCTGGGAATGTCGGGCAGCTCCGCGGAGCGCTTGGCGGTTGTCACCGCGATGATCCGCAGCTGCCCCGCCCGGTGATTCGGAAGGATGCTCGAGAGGCCGAGGCAGCCGATCTTGATCTGACCGCCCAGCAGGTCGGCCCGCACCGGGCCGCTGCCCTTGTACGGGACATGCACCATGTCAATGTTCGCCATGTTCATGAACAGCGCCTGGAACAAGTGCATCGCGCCGCCTTGGCCCGAGGAAGCATAGTTGTGCTTGCCAGGCTCTTTTTTTGCCAGCGCGATCAGGTCCTTCACCGACTTGACGGGCAGAGACGGATGCACCACCAGCCCGTACGGCTGGCTGGCGATCTGCATGATCGGCGCGAAGTCCTTAATTGGATCGAACGGAACGGTCTTGTAGAGGTTCGGGAAAATCGCGTGCGGCGATCCGGTCCCGAGCAATGTGTACCCGTCCGCATTTGCCTTCGCCACGAGGTCCGTTCCGATCAGCCCTCCCGCGCCGGTGCGGTTGTCAATCACCACCTGCTGGCCCAGCCCTTCCGGCAGCTTCGCCGCGACGATGCGCACGAGCACGTCGGTCGAACCGCCGGCGCCGAACGGGACGACGATCCTGATGGGCCTTTCGGGGTATTGCTGCGCCGGGGCCGCTCCGGGAGCGGCGCCAACCACCACCAACGGCACAACGAGACTCCAGAAACGCAAGCTTGCTCTCATGGTTGCCCCTCCTGTCGTTGCGATTTCTTGCACCGTCACCGCCGGCGCCGGTACACGTTCCCTGTCGCGCGGCTCCACACTTAGGTTCTGATCACGCGCTACCGCCGGGCAACACGCATGATAACACTTGACAAAATGGACACGTAAACGCCCGCCAAGTTCCGTCCGGCCCGCCGCAGAGCGCGTGCTACCATCGTGTGGAGCACGGGAGACCACGCCATGAAGGATGCCCGCAGCATGATCCGCTTTCGCGGCGCGCTCGGCGGAGAACTGGCCGCGCGCCTGGACCTGCCTGATACACCCCCGCTCGCCTACGCTCTGTTCGCGCACTGCTTCACCTGCTCGAAGGACACGCTCGCCGCGGCGCGCATCAGCACGGCGCTCACCGGGCACGGGCTCGGGGTGCTGCGCTTCGACTTCACCGGACTCGGCGGGAGCGAGGGCGACTTCGCCAACACGAATTTTTCCTCGAACGTGGCCGATCTCGTCGCTGCAGCCGGCTGGCTCAGGCAGCTGCACCAGGCGCCGAAGATCCTCGTCGGGCATAGCCTCGGCGGCGCGGCGGTGCTGGCCGCCGCCGGGGAGATCCCCGAGGCCACCGCGGTCGCCACCATCGGTGCGCCGTACGAGCCCGCCCATGTGCGCCATCTCCTTACCGGCGCGGTGCCCGAGATCGAGGCGGCGGGCGAGGCCGAAGTGGAACTCGCCGGCCGGCGCTTCCGCATCAAGAAGCAGTTCCTCGACGACATCGCCCGCCGCGGCGGCCAGGACGCGATCGCCCGGCTGCGCAAGGCGCTGCTCGTATTCCACTCGCCGCGCGACACCACCGTGAGCATCGACAACGCGGCGCAGATCTTCATGGCCGCGAAGCACCCCAAGAGCTTCGTTTCGCTCGACAACGCGGACCACCTGCTTACGCACAGGCGGGACGCGGAATACGTGGCCTCGGTGCTCGCCGCGTGGGCGAGCCGTTATGTCGGCGCGCCAGAAAGCGACGGAAAGCCCCACGCGGCGGAGCCGGGCGCCGTCACGGTATCCGAGACGCACGAGGGCAAGTTCACGCAAGCGATTTCCGCCGGGGCGCACCGGTTGCGCGCGGACGAGCCCGCCTCGTTCGGCGGCAGCGACACCGGTCCCTCGCCCTACGAGCTGCTGCTCGCGGCTCTGGGCGCGTGCACCTCGATGACGCTGCGCATGTACGCGGACCAGAAGAAGTGGCCGCTCTCCCGTGTAAGCGTGCGCCTGACGCACAACAAGGTCCACGCCGCGGACTGCATGGACTGCGAGACACGGGAAGGCAGGATCGACCGCATCGAGCGTGAGATCGAGCTTGCCGGGGAGCTGGATGAATCGCAGCGGGCGCGCCTGCTGGAAATCGCGAACAAGTGCCCGGTCCACCGCACCCTGCACTCCGAGGTGTGGATCCCGACGCGGCTCGCCGGCTAGTTCGGCGCCTTCCGCGGCAGGAAAACACGCCATGCTGACGATACGCGGGCTCTCCAAGTCCTACGGTGGCGCGCGTCCCCGGGAAATCTTGCGTGGCATCGAGCTCGAAGTCGCCCGCGGCGAGTACATTGCGATCATGGGGGAGTCCGGCGTCGGGAAATCGACGCTGCTCAATCTCGTGGCCGGCCTCGAGCTCCCGGACCGCGGCAGCATCGCGCTCGACGGCGTGGAGACCACTGCGCTCGACGACGCGCAGCGCACTCTCCTGCGCCGCGCGCGCATCGGCTTCGTGTTCCAGGCCTTTCACCTGCTGCCGCACCTCACGGTCGCCCAGAACGTCGCGCTGCCTCTTTCCCTGAACGGCGTGCCGCCCGGGCAGGCGGCGGCGCGCGTAGCCGAGATGCTTGCAGCGGTGCGCCTCTCCGACGCGGCGCGGGTCCACCCGCGCGAGCTCTCCGGCGGCGAGCTGCAGCGCGTGGCGATCGCGCGGGCGCTCGTGCACCGCCCGCTGCTGCTGCTCGCGGACGAGCCCACCGGCAATCTCGATCCCGGCACGGCGGGGCCGGTCCTGCAGCTGTTGCGCGACCAGGCCAAGCGCGAGAGCGGCGCCGGCATACTCGTCACGCACTCCGCGGCGGCGGCGGCGAGCGCCGACCGCATTCTCACGCTCACGCCCGACGGGCTTCGTCCGGAAAACAAGGAAAAGCTTTAACGCAAAGGACGCAAAGGGTACTCGAAGAACGCGGAGATGAGGCAATTGAGAGGTTTGAGTCTTTTTGAAATGAGCACTCATTTTTTCTCCGCGTCCTCCGCGCCCTCCGCGATTAGAGGTTGTCTCTGATGACCGCGACCGCGCGCGTATTCACGGGCGGCCGCCTGCTGCTCCTTTATGCGCTCGTGCTCGGCCCGTTCCGCGAGAACCCCGGACGCACCCTGCTCGCGATCGTTGCGATTGCGCTCGGCGTCGCCCTCGGAGTGGCGGTGCACCTCGTAAACGCCAGCGCCGTGAACGAGTTCGGGCTCGCGGCGCGCCACCTCGCAGGCGAAGCCGATCTGGTGGTTCGCGGACCGCGCGCCGGCTTCGACGAAGCGCTTTATGCGCGACTGGCTCGCCTGCCCCAGGTCGAGGCGGCGAATCCGGCACTGGAAGTGGACGTTCCGCTCGCCGGTCGCCGCGAAACGCTGAAGATCCTCGGCTTCGATCCCCTGCGCGCGGCGCAGGTGCAGCCGGATCTGCTTCCCGAGCGTTCCGGAATGGTGCTCGATCTCTTCGATGCCGACGCCATATTGTTGTCCCGCGCCGCCGCCGAATGGCTCGGAGCGGAGCCCGGCGGTCCGCTCGCGATCTACGTCGGCACGCGCACCGTTACGCTGAACGTCATTGGCCTTCTGCCCGAGGGATCGTACCGCCAGCGCATCGGGGTGATGGACATATCATCCGCGCAATAGCGGCTCGAGCGGCTCGGGCGTCTGAACCGGATCGATCTCAGGCTGAAGCCCGGGGTGGACACCGGGTCGTTCTCCCGCGAACTGCAGGACCTGCTCCCGGCTGGCGCCCAAGTAGTCACACCAGGGGGCGAAGCCGAGCGCAGCGCGAACATGTCGCGCGCCTATCGGCTCAACCTCGATATGCTTGCGCTGGTGGCTCTCTTCACCGGCGCGTTCCTCGTATTCTCCTCGCAGGTGCTCGCCGTGCTGCGGCGGCGCACGCAGTTCGCCCTGCTGCGCGTACTCGGCATCACCCGCACCGCGCTCGCCGCACAACTCGTTGCCGAAGGCGCGGCGATCGGCGTACTCGGCGCCGCGCTCGGGGTGGTCCTCGGATATGCGCTCGCGTATTACGCGGTAGCGCTGGTCGGAGCCGACCTCGGTGCCGGCTACTTCCGCAGCGTCGAGGCAAGCCTCCATCCCGACGCACGCGCGCTCGCCGCCTTCTTTGCCCTGGGCGTGGCGTTCGCCGTCGCAGGCGCCGCGGCACCGGCGCTGGAAGCGGCACGGCGCGCACCCGCGCAGGCACTGCGCGCGGGCGACGAGGAGCAAAGCCTCGAAGCACTGGCCACCCCCTGGCGGGGCGGCGCGCTGGTCGCGGCGGGCCTGCTCGTCGTCCTGCTTCCGCCACTCAACGGGCTGCCCGTCGCGGGATATGCCGCGGTCGCGCTCATCCTGCTCGGCACGGTGCTGGCGATGCCGTGGCTTGCCGCCGCGTTCCTGAAACGCCTGCCGGCACCCGCGCCGGCGCCGGTGAGCATCGCGGTTGCGCAGCTCAAGGCGACTCCGCGGCAGGCCGCGATCAGCGTGGCGGCCATCGTGATCAGCGTGAGCCTCATGGTTTCGATGCTGATCATGGTGAGCTCGTTCCGCGCGTCGCTCGAAGTGTGGCTCGAGCGCATGCTGCCCGCCGACCTGTATCTGCGCGTGGCGCGCGGCGGCGAAACCGGCTATCTCACGCCCGAGGAGCAGGAGCGCATCGCCGCCACGCCGGGCATCGAGCGGGCCGAGTTCCTGCGCAGCCAGAATCTGTTGATGAGCCGGGAGCGTCCGCCGGTCACGCTCATCGCGCGGCCGGTCGCGCCCGAAGAAGCCGAAAAAGTGCTGCCTTTGGTTGCGCCGGCCCGCGTGCCGCGGGCGGACGAGCCGCCGCCGGTCTGGATCTCGGAGGTGGCCGCCGACCTGTACGGGCTGCGCCAGGGCGACTCGCTGCGGTTGCCGGTTGGCGCGGCGCCGTCGCAGTACACGGTGGCGGGAGTGTGGCGAGACTACGCGCGGCAAAGCGGCGCCATCGTGATGGACCGTGCGCGCTACATCGAGCTCACCGGGGACCGCAACGCCAATGACGCCGCGCTGTGGCTTGCGAGGGGCACCGCCTGGAACGACGCCGCGCTCGCTCTTCGCGAACGGCTCGCAGCAGCGCAGGGCATCGAGATCTCCAGCACGCGCGAGGTCCGGGCCGCCTCGCTCGGTATCTTCGACCGTACTTTCGCCGTGACCTATGCACTCGAGTTCGCGGCGGTGCTGATCGGGCTGTTCGGCGTGAGCGTGAGCTTCAGCGCGCAGGCCCTTGCGCGGCGGCGCGAGTTCGGAGTCCTGCGCCACATCGGCATGAGCCGCCGTGAGATCGCAGCGATGCTCGGCTGCGAGGGCGCGCTCACCGCCGCGCTCGGGGTCGCGTTGGGGCTCGCCGTGGGCTGGCTGGTGGGACTCATCCTGATCCATGTCGTCAACCGCCAGTCCTTCCACTGGAGCATGGATCTGCACATGCCGTGGCTCGCGCTCGGCGCGCTTGCGCTGCTGATCGTGGCGGCTGCGGCGGCGACCGCCGTGCTGAGCGGCCGCTCGGCGATGCACGAGGACGTGGCGCGCTCGGTGCGCGAGGACTGGTGACGACAACAGGATTGGGGATCGAGGAGTGAGGATTGAGTAACGACCGGTTTTCTCGTCGCAGGCGGCGGCTGCTGGTTGGGTTGACAGGCGCGTTTACTTCGCCTGCGGCCTTCGCACAGCTCACGAATCACGAATCACGAATCACGCCGTTCGCACCGGTGGTGCCGGGCTACGTCATGCGCTTCCCGCACGACGAAGGAGCCCATCCCGAGTTCCGCATCGAATGGTGGTACGTGACGGGCTGGGTCAGCGAAGCGAGCCGGCCGCTCGGCTTCCAGATCACGTTCTTCCGTGCGCGGCCGCAACTGAAGCATGACAACCCGAGCGCGTTCGCCCCGCGCCAGATCATGATCGGCCACGCCGCCCTGTCGGATCCCGCGCGCCGGCAGTTGGTCCACGCGCAGCGCGCAGCGCGCGCCGGTCTCGGTGTTGCCGGGGCGGATGAAGGCCGCGCGCGGGTCTGGATCGACGAATGGCGGCTCGATCAGGAAGGCCGCACCTACCGGGCACGAATTCCAACGCGGGAATTTTCCATCGACTTGGCGCTTGACGCAGTCCAGCCGCCATTATTGCAGGGAGAGAACGGATTCAGCCGCAAAGGACCGGCGCCGGAATCAGCGAGCTACTACTACAGCATCCCTCATCTCCAGGCGAACGGAACAATAACCCGTAGCGGGGAGCAACTTCCGGTAGCCGGCGCCGCTTGGCTGGATCACGAATGGTCATCGCAATATCTTGAGAAAGACGCCACGGGTTGGGACTGGATCGGCATCAACCTCGACGGCGGCGCGGCATTGATGGCGTTTCGCATGCGCGACAAGACCGGCGGCCATCTTTGGGCGGGCGGCACACTGCGCCATCCAGATGGCCGCGTTAAGGTGTTTTCACCGGAGGAGGTGCGTTTCACTCCCCGCCGCGTGTGGAAATCGGCGCGCACGGGAACGAGTTATCCGGTGTCGTTCCTGGTACGAGCGGGTGAGCTCGAACTCGCGGTCGAGCCGCTGTTCGACGACCAGGAGCATGATGCGCGCGCGACGACCGGTACGATCTACTGGGAGGGCGCGGTGCGCGCGCTGCGCGAAGGGGAAGCGATCGGGCGCGGCTACCTCGAGCTGACCGGCTACTGGCGCAGGCCGGAACTCTGAAATAACGCGACGAGCGCCACGAGCTCAAGCGGCCGCGTCGCTCACGCCGCAGCGGCAGCCGGCTTGCCCTTGTCGAAGGTCATCGCGCCCTTCTTCACGTCCACGCGGACCGTGTCCTTCGGGCCGAATGCGCCCTCGAGTATCGACTTCGCGAGCGGATTTTCGATCTTCTGCTGGATCGCGCGCTTGAGGGGCCTCGCGCCGTACAACGGGTCGAAGCCGATCGAGGCGAGCTCCGCCAGCGCCGCCTCGCCCACCTCGAGGCGGATCTCCATCGCGGCAAGCCGCCGCTCGAGTTCCCCGAGCTGGATCCGGGCGATCGTCTTGATGTGGTGCTCGTCGAGCGCGTGGAACACCACGATCTCGTCGATGCGGTTGACGAACTCGGGCCGGAGCTGGGCCTTCACCTCGCCCAGCACGGCGAGCTTGATCACCTGGTAATCGTCGCCCGCCATGCCCTGGATCATGTGCGAACCCAGATTGGAGGTCATGACGATCACCGTGTTCTTGAAGTCCACCGTGCGCCCCTGCCCGTCGGTCATGCGCCCGTCGTCGAGCACCTGCAGCAGCACGTTGAAGACGTCGTGGTGCGCCTTCTCGATTTCGTCGAGCAGAATGACCGAGTAGGGCTTCCTGCGGACCGCCTCGGTGAGATACCCGCCCTCCTCGTAGCCCACGTAGCCGGGCGGCGCCCCGATCAACCGCGCGACCGAGTGCTTTTCCATGAACTCCGACATGTCGATGCGGATCATGTGCTCCTCGGAGTCGAACAGGAACTCCGCGAGCGCCTTGCACAGCTCGGTCTTGCCCACGCCGGTCGGGCCCAGGAACAGGAAAGAGCCATAGGGCCTGCGCGGGTCGGACAGACCGGCGCGCGAGCGCCGTATGGCGTCGGAGACGAGCTTCACCGCCTCGTCCTGCCCGACCACGCGCCGGTGGATGCGCTCCTCCATCCTGATGAGCTTCTCGCGCTCGCCCTGCATCATCTTCGAGACGGGGATGCCGGTCCAGCGCGAGACGATCTCCGCGACCTCCTCGGCGCCGACCTGCGTGCGCAGAAGCCGGGGCCGCTCCGTCCTCGGCTTGATTTCGCTTTTCAATTGGGACTCGAGCTGCGGGAGCTTTCCGTATTGCAGCTCCGCCACCTTGTCGAGCTTGCCCTGGCGTTGCAGCTGCGCGATTTCGGCTCGCACGCGGTCGATTTCCTCCTTCACGTGCGCGCTATCGTGGACCTGCGCCTTTTCCGCCCTCCAGATTTCCTCGAGATCGGCGTATTCCCGTTCCAGTCTGTCAATCTCTCCTGACAAAAGCGCAAGGCGCTTTTGTGAGGCCTCGTCCTTCTCCTTTTTCACCGCCTCGCGCTCGATCTTCAACTGGATCATGCGCCGGTCGAGCCGGTCCATCTCCTCGGGCTTGGAGTCGATCTCCATCTTGATCCGCGAGGCCGCCTCGTCGATCAGGTCGATCGCCTTGTCGGGCAGGAAGCGGTCCGTGATGTAGCGGTGCGACAGCTCCGCCGCCGCGACGATCGCCGGGTCGGTGATGTCCACGCCGTGGTGCACTTCGTATTTTTCCTGCAGGCCGCGCAGGATGGCGATGGTCGCCTCGACCGACGGCTCATCCACCAGCACCTTCTGGAAGCGCCGCTCGAGCGCCGCGTCCTTCTCGACGTACTTGCGGTATTCGTCGAGCGTGGTGGCGCCGACGCAGTGCAGCTCGCCGCGCGCGAGCGCGGGCTTGAGCATGTTGCCGGCGTCGATCGCGCCCTCGGCCTTGCCGGCGCCGACCATGGTGTGCAGCTCGTCGATGAAAACGATGGTCTGTCCCGCATCCTGCGCGATCTCCTTGAGCACCGACTTGAGCCGCTCCTCGAATTCTCCGCGGTATTTGGCACCGGCGAGCATCGCCGCCATGTCCAGCACCAGCACGCGCTTGCCCTTTAGCGACTCCGGCACCTCGCCGTTCACGATCCGCTGCGCGAGCCCCTCGACGATCGCGGTCTTGCCCACGCCGGGCTCGCCGATCAGCACCGGGTTGTTCTTCGTGCGCCGTTGCAGAATCTGGATCACGCGGCGGATCTCGTCATCACGCCCGATCACCGGGTCGAGCTTGCCCGCGCGCGCTCTCTCGGTGAGCTCGATCGTGTAGCGCTTCAAGGCCTCCCGGCTCGCTTCCGCTTCCGCGCTTTGCACGGACTCTCCGCCGCGCACGGCGCTGATCGCCTTCTCGATCGCGTCGCGGCCGGCGCCGTGCTGCCTGAGCAGCTTTCCGGTCTCGCCCTTGTCCTGGGTGAGCGCGACCAGGAACAGCTCGGAGGCGACGAACTGGTCGCCCCGCTTCTGCGCTTCCTTGTCGGTAAGATTGAGCAGGTTGCCGAGCTCGCGGGAGACGTTGACCTCGCCGCCTGCCCCCTCGACCTTGGGCAGCCGCCCAATCGCGCTCTTCAGCCCGCCGCGCAGCCCGCCGACGTTGACTCCGGCGCGCGAGAGCAGCGAGACGGTGCTGCCGTCCTGCTGGTTGATGAGCGCCGCGAGCAGATGCTGCGGCTCGATGTACGGATTGTCGTTGCCGACCGCGAGGCTTTGCGCGTCGGCAAAGGCCTGCTGGAATCGCGTCGTGAACTTGTCAAAGCGCATGGCGTGGCCGCTCTCGTTGACCTACTGGACATATAAGGGGCCGATATCGCATTTTCAAGTGTCGGATTTCGCGCAGGATTTGCATGTGCCGCGCGCCACGGATACGAGGCCCATGTCCCCGGATACAGTAGAATTGCAGCAACCCACCGGAAATTGCAAGCGTGCCCAAGTCCAGAGCGAGCGGCACCCGGAAGCGGCGCACCGCGGGTACGAGGCGTGCGGGGCCGAGCCTGCTCGTCGGCACTCGCAAGGGCGCGTTCATACTGCGTGGCGATGCCGGCCGCCGCGCCTGGAGACTTTCCGGTCCGCATCTCCTCGGCAACATCGTCCACCATTTCGTGGCCGATGGGCGCGACGGCCGCACGATGCTCATTGCCGCACGCACCGGCCATTTGGGTCCCACGGTCTACCGTTCGACGGACGGATGCAAGACCCTGGTCGAGGCGCGCCGTCCCCCGGCATTCCCCAAGGCGCCCGACGGCGAACTCAAACGCGAGGTCGACCATGTGTTCTGGCTCACGCCCGGTCACGCGTCGGAGCCGGGAGTATGGTATGCGGGAACGTCTCCTCAAGGCCTGTTTCGCTCCGAAGACGGAGGGCTGACGTGGGACGGCGTCTGCGGGTTCAACGACCATCCGTCGTGGATGGAATGGACCGGTGGACCCCAGAACGGAACCCCGGACGGTCCCAAGATGCACTCGATACTGATCGACCCGCGCGATGCACGCCATATGTACATCGGCATGTCGAGCGGCGGCGTGTTCGAGACCCGCGATCAGGGGCGCTCGTGGCGCCCGCTTAACCAGGGCTGCCGCGCTGATTTTCTGCCGGACCCCTACCCCGAGTATGGTCACGATCCGCACTGCGTGCGCCTCCATCCCCTCCACCCCGACCGGCTCTACCAGCAGAACCACTGCGGGATTTACCGCATGGAGCGCGCCGAAGGGCGGTGGGTGCGGATCGGAGAAGCCATGCCCAAGAAAGTCGGCGACATCGGCTTCCCTCTGGTGCTGCACCCGCGCGACCCCGATACACTGTGGGTATTCCCGATGGACGGCACCACGGTATGGCCGCGCGTGAGCCCCGATGGCAGGCCCGCGGCCTATGTCACGCGCAATGCGGGAAAATCATGGCAGCGCCTCGATCGCGGACTCCCGCGCAAGCAGGCGTGGTGGACGGTCAAGCGCCAGGCAATGTGCGCGGACACGCAAGACCCGGTAGGAATCTATCTCGGCACGACCAGCGGCGAAGTCTGGGGCAGCGTGGACGAGGGCAAGCGTTTCACCTGTCTCGCGCGCCATCTGCCGGAAATTTACGCGCTCGAGAGCGCCGAAACATGAAGGTCTACATCCCGGGCGCGCTCCATAGCTATACCCGCGAAGCAAGTTCCGTGGATGCGGCGGGCGCGAGCGTCGGCGAACTGCTCGACGATCTCGACCGGCGCTATCCGGGCATCCGCTTCCGGATCATCAACGAGCAGGACGAGATCCGTCGCCATATCCGGATCTTCGTCAACTCCGACCAGGTCGCCGGCCTTTCCGCGCCGCTGCACAGGGAAGACGAAATCATGATCGTCTGCGCGCTCTCCGGAGGGTGATTTGGAAGCGAGCGATACCCTGCTTCTGGCGCGAGCCCAGTTCGGGCTGAACATCGCATTTCACATCCTGTTCCCGAGCATCACCATCGCGCTCGCCTGGATCCTGGTCTATTTCCGCGCCCAGTATGCCCGCACCGGAGAGGCCGCGTGGCTCGAGACCTACAAGCTGTGGACCAAGATCTTCGCGCTCACTTTCGCGCTGGGCGTGGTCTCGGGTATTACGATGTCGTTCCAGTTCGGAACGAACTGGCCCGGTTTCATGAACACGGTCGGCAACATCGCAGGGCCGCTGCTCGCGTTCGAGGTGCTCACGGCGTTCTTTCTCGAGGCCACCTTCCTCGGCGTGATGCTGTTCGGAATGAACCGCGTGCCGGGATGGGCGCATCTCGGCTCCACCGTGATGGTGGCGGTGGGCACCTCGCTCTCCGCGTTCTGGATTCTCGCCCTCAACTCGTGGATGCAGACGCCCACGGGCCACACCTACGCCGACGGCCAGATCATCGCTGCAGACTGGTGGCAGGTGATCTTCAACCCCTCGTTCCCCTACCGGCTCACGCACATGATGCTCGCATCGGGCCTCACCGCGGCATTCGTGGTGGCGGGCCTCTCGGCGTGGAGGCTCCTGAAGGCCGGGACCGACGCAGCTGCGCGCAGAACGTTGCGCTCGGGCGTCGTGCTCGCCGCGGTGCTCGCGCCGCTGCAGGCCGTGGTCGGAGATCTCCACGGCCTGAACACGCTCGAGCACCAGCCGGCGAAGATCGCCGCGATGGAAGCAATCTGGAAGACCGACAAGGGCGTGCCGCTGGTGCTGTTCGCGATTCCGAACGAGCAGGAGCGGCGTAACGACTACGCGATCGAGATTCCCAAGGGCGCGAGCCTGGTACTCAAGCATTCTCCGGACGCGGAGCTGCTGGGCCTCGACGCGTTCGGGCCCGACATCCCGCCGGTGGCTCCGGTGTTCTTCTTCTTCCGCCTGATGGTCGGGATGGGCATGCTGATGATCGCGCTCTCCTGGCTGGGCGCATGGATGACGCGCGGGACAGCGGCGGCGCCGCGGTGGCTGCTGTGGGCGTTCGCTGGATTCACCTTCTCGGGGTGGATCGCCACGCTCTCCGGATGGATGGTGACCGAGATCGGGCGCCAGCCTTGGCTCGTAACCGGCGTGCTGCGGACCGCGGATGCGGTAGGGCCGGTCACCGGCGCGCAGCTCGGGGCGAGCCTCACCGGTTACCTCATCACCTACGGATTGATGCTGCTCGCCTACATGGTGGTGCTCACCCACCTCGCCGGCAAGGGCAGCTCTCCCCCATCGTACCCGTCCACGGCGCTGCGGGAAGGAGCGGCCGCATGACGCTCGATCTGCCCGTCATTTTCGCGATTCTCATGGGTACGGCGATTTTCGCCTACGTGGTGCTGGACGGCTACGATCTTGGCGTCGGGATGCTGCTGCCCGCCGCCGAGTCCCGCGAGCAGGACGTCATGGTCTCTTCGATCGGCCCGTTCTGGGACGCCAATGAAACGTGGCTCGTGCTCGGCATCGGGCTGCTGCTCGTCGCATTTCCCGCGGCGCACGGCATCGTCCTCACCGCGCTCTACCTCCCCGTGGTGGCCATGCTGATCGGATTGATGCTGCGCGGGGTCGCCTTCGAATTCCGGATGAAAGCCGAGGGATGGCACCGCGAGCTGTGGAACTGGCTGTTCTGGTTCGGCTCGTTCCTCGCCTCGCTCGCGCAGGGGCTGATGCTGGGAAGCTATATCACCGGGTTCGAGTCGGGCGTTGGTTATTTTCTCTTCGCTCTGGTCGTGGCCGGCGGCGTGTGCGGCGGCTATGTGCTGCTCGGCGCAACCTGGCTGATCTGGCGCACGGAAGGAGCGTTGCAAAAGAAGGCGATCGGCTGGACACGGTGGGGACTGCTGTGGGTGGCGCTCGGGGTTGCCCTGGTGAGCCTCGGGACACCGCTCGCGAGCGAGACCGTGCGCGCAAAGTGGTTCGACCTTCCGCGCATGCTGCCGCTCATGCTGCTGCCGCTCGCGAGCGCCGCTGCCTGGCTCTGGATCTGGCGGCTGACCCGCCGCCTCAGGAAGGGCGAGGCCGTGCCGGACTGGAGCCCGTTCTCGGGTGCGGTAGCGATCTACCTGGTTGCGTTCACCGGCCTTGCTTACAGCCTGTTCCCGTTCGTGGTCATGGACCGCATGACGATCTGGGAGGCGGCCGCCCATCCCTCGTCGCTCAAGGTGGTGCTCATCGGGGCATTGATCGTGCTCCCGTTCATCGTCGGCTACACCATCTACTCGTACTGGGTGTTCCGGGGCAAGGCTTCCGCGAAACTCTACGAATAGTCTTTGCGCGCGCCCGCAAACCCGAGAAGGATGCAAGGCATGGCGATCAAAGCGCTCGTATTCGACGCCTACGGCACGCTCTTCGACGTGCACACGGTCGCCGAGCTCTGCGAGAGAACCTTTCCCGGGAAGGGCATGGCGCTGTCGCAGCTTTGGCGCGCGAAGCAGCTCGAATACACGTGGCTGCGCAGCCTGATGGGGCGCTATGAAGACTTCGCGCGCATCACCGCGGACGCGCTGCGCCACGCGTGCAGCGCGCTCGAACTGAAGCTCGAGGCGGCGCACCTGCTGCGGTTGATGGATGCCTACGACCGGCTTGCGCTTTTTGCGGATGCGCGCGAGGCGCTGCCCGCGCTCTCCGGCTACAAGCGCGCGATCCTCTCCAACGGTACGCCCGCGATGCTCGATGCGCTGGTGAAACACGCCGGGCTGGAGCGCCAGCTCGACGCCTTGCTGTCGGTGGATGCGGCGCGCGTTTTCAAGCCCGACCCGCGCGTCTACCAGCTCGCGGTGGACCGGCTCGCGCTGCCGCCGCCGGAAATCGGCTTTGTGTCCTCCAACTACTGGGACGCGGCCGGCGCCAAGTCGTTCGGCTTTCGCGTGTTCTGGATCAATCGCGGAGGGGTAACGCCCGACGCGCTCGGAATCACGCCCGACGCCGCGATGAAAAGCCTGGCCGAGTTGCCGCAGCACCCAGCCTAGTCGGTATCCAGGCTGCCCGTTCTCTCTTAGAGCGAATGGCCGGCGTGGCCGTTCGGCAGGCAGCGGTGAACCGGGTATTACGACGGCCTCGATTCGGAGTCCTGCCCCGGGCATACAAGAATTGTATCCGCCCATAGACTGCATTTATCTCCAGCATAATCAAGGGCGAATCAACCCTCGCCAGCAGATCGACGTGGCGACGTCAAGGATTCTTGACAAAACCTTACGGGCATCCAACACTACCCGAGTTTTCCGCTGCCCGCAGAAAACAATGCCAGTCGATTCGTAATCGGAACGGCACGCGCGGGCGCGCGGAACAGCCAGCGGTGTAGTAGAGAAGCAGAAGCAAGTGCCCGGAACAATCTGCCCGGTTGGATTCGACCAACATTGAAGGCGATCGGAGCACGCGGCAGGGCGGACCGGCCTCGGTAACAGCCTGACAACGAAGTAAACAGAAAGGGGGAGCTACACATGCCTGCTTCGAAATGGCGTACGGAAGACTGGATCGCCGTCTATCTCGGCGGGGTGATCATCGCGGTCATCATCGCCGCATTCAGCTGGAAACTCTTCGATTTGCGCAATGTCGTGTCCACCTTCCGGTGGACGACCGACGCGCAGATCGCGCAGAGTACGCCGGGCTGGATCGGTGCCCTCGACACCGTCATCAAGGACGCCACGGCCAAGGATCAGAAAGCGATACTGGGCCCAGCCACGGCGCTCAGGGAAGCACTGCAAAAAGGAGACCGGAAAGCGATCGACAAAGCCGGCCGTGCACTGGAAAAAGCCGGCGGCCGGTCGGTCGCGGGCGCGCTGGGCCGGGAGATACGCGGGCATGCCGGCTCCGAGGTCTCGAAGGTGTTCGCGTGGGACAACATCTCCAAGGTCGTCTACGTGGGGATCGCCTGGCTCATCGTCGCGGCCATCGGATTCAAGGTGCTGGGCGGAAAGGTGGGCGCGTTCATCGTGGGCTTTCCCGTGGTCTTTCTCCTCGCCTGGCTGTCGCGGTGGCTGGCGGGCAACGGGATATTCATAGACTGGGGCATCGAGTACGTGTTGTTCGCGCTGTTCGTGGGACTGCTGATCAGCAACACGATCGGCACC
>VGID01000064.1 GCA_016868035.1 Betaproteobacteria bacterium
CTGACAAACCGTTTAAAGGCGAGCTATGACTGTTCTGCGAACGCTGAGACTCGGTCACGTCCACGTCAAAAAAGTGTTCTGCGAACGCTGAGATTCGCCCCATTACCCATTACCCATTACCCATTACCTGCATATGCCGGTCAGGCAGGTCATCGATGAAGGCCGGGTTCCGGTCAGGATCTACACCGATGAGGTGGAGGCGCAGGCGCGCCAGCAGCTCGTGAACCTCTCGCAGCTGCCGATCGTCTTCCACCACGTCGCGGCGATGCCCGACGTCCATACCGGGATCGGCTCCACGGTGGGCGCCGTGATTGCCACGCACCGCGCGATCATTCCGGCGGCGGTAGGTGTCGATATTGGTTGTTTTACAGGAGACACCAAAATCCCGCTTTTAGACGGAACACAAACCACCCTTAAAGAACTATCCGAGCGAGGCGGTGAGCATTGGGTGTTTGTGATTGGCAACGATAGACGCATCACCGGCGCCAAGGCGACCGCACGTCTCACCCGCCGGGATGCCCCATTGATGCTGGTGGAGCTGGACAATGCTGAACGGATCTATTGCACGCCCGATCACCAATTCCTGCTCCGGGACGGTTCGTGGTGCGAGGCGGGCCAACTGCGCGTGGGCGCATCGTTGATGCCTTTGTATCGGCGAATCAATGCAGAGGGCTATACCGAAGTCTTGCAGCCCGGCACGCATGGATACCAGCGTTTCCATTGGGCGCTCGCACGCAGCGGAGCGCTGGGACCGATACCGGTATTTCCCGGCCAGAAAACCGTGATTCATCATAAGGACTTCAACGAGTCTAACAATGATCCTGCGAACCTTCAGTTCATGGGGGATCGCGATCATTCTGCGTATCATCGGTCTCTGGTCGAACGAAACACCCACTGGCAATCTGAGGATTTCGAAGGGCGACGAGTAGCCGCTCTTGGTCGTAAGGCGAAAACGCCGGAAGGCCGCGAGTACTTTGCAACAAGGGGGACAAAGAATATTACCCGCTACATGGCGGAGAACCGCGAGGCTTTTCTGAGGGCGGTTTCCGGAAACGGAAAGCGTGGCAAAAAGTGGCTGATTGCCTATAACAAGAGCGGGAAGGGTAGGGCGAAATCCAGGGAAAACGTTCGACGGCTGCTTCAAGTCGAGCGCATATGCCCTCACTGTGGCGAAAAGTTCATGGGTCATTTGCGCTTGAATGCGCATAAGCGCCACATGCATGGGTATAACCATAGAGTCAAACGCATACAGCGTTTGGATCGACGAGAGGACGTGTATTGCCTCACCGTACCAGGCTACGAAAATTTTGCGCTTTCGGCCGGCGTGTTCGTCCACAACTGTGGGATGATCGCAACGCGCACTTCGCTCACGGCGAACGATCTCGACGAGACGAGGCTCAAGCGCGTATTCGACCAGATCTCGCGCGACGTGCCGGTCGGGCGCGACCAGCACAAGGAGGGGCGGGCGCTGACCGACGCCGCGAAGCCGTTCGGACGCAAGCTCGACGTCATCCTGAAGAAGCACCCGCAGCTCGAGAAGCGCTTCCCCCGCACGCGGAACTGGGTCTACCAGATGGGCACGCTGGGCGGGGGCAACCATTTCATCGAGGTCTGCCTCGACGAGGCGGGCCGGCTTTGGGTGATGCTGCACTCCGGCAGCCGCGGCATCGGCAACGCGATCGGCACCTACTTCATCGAGCTGGCGCGCCGCGACGCCGAGCGCCACCAATTGATCCTGCCCGACCGCGATCTCGCCTACCTCGAGGAAGGCGCCGGGCACTTCGACGATTACGTGGAGGCGGTGGGCTGGGCACAGGCCTATGCTGCGGCCAACCGCCACGCCATGATGGATCTCGTGCTCTCTGCCCTCAGGCGTCATATGCCGCCGTTCGAGGTGACGAGCGAGGCCGTGAACTGCCACCACAACTACGTCGAGCGCGAGCACCATTACGGCAAGGACGTGTGGTTGACGCGCAAGGGCGCGATCCGCGCGCGTGCGGGCGACCTCGGCATCATCCCCGGCAGCATGGGCGCGAAATCCTACATCGTGCGCGGGAAAGGCTCGGAAGAGAGCTTCCAGTCGTGCGCACACGGGGCGGGCCGGCGCATGAGCCGCACGCAGGCAAACAAGGCGTACACGCCCAGGGATCTCGTGGAGCAGACGCAAGGCGTCGTGTGCCGCAAAGACAAGGGCGTGATCGACGAGATTCCTGCGGCCTACAAGAACATCGACGAGGTCATGGAGAACCAGACCGACCTGGTCGAGGTGGTGCACACGCTGAAGCAGGTGATCTGCGTCAAGGGCTAGAACCCGTGACTCGTGATTCGTGAGTCGTGAGCAGTAAGCAGCGAGCGGAGAACTCCCCAGAAAAACCGGGTCCCGTTTTACCGCTTACCGCTTACCGCTTACCGCTTACCGCTTACCGCTTACCGCTTACGCGAAGTTTGCTACACTGCTGCTCGTGTGACAGCGGATCCGGCCGCCCTTGACCTCGGACAACGTTATCATCCTGCAGCATCTGCTGATCGCGCTCGCCGCGGGCGGGCTGATCGGCTTCGAGCGCAGCTACCACGGCCGGCCCGCCGGCTTCCGCACCCACGCGCTCGTGTGCGTCGCGTCCAGCGCGCTGATGCTGGTCACGGTCCATCAGGGCGAATGGTTCCCGGGCGCGCTCTCCGACGTCGTTCGCATCGATCCCACGCGCATGGCGCAGGGCATCATGACCGGCATCGGCTTCCTCGGCGCGGGCGTGATCTTCAAGGAAGGGCTCACCGTGCGCGGGCTCACCACCGCCGCCTCGATCTGGATCACCGCGGCGATCGGCATCCTCGCCGGGGTCGGCTTCTACTTCCCGCTCATCGTGACCACGCTGATCACGCTCGGCACGCTCTCGCTGTTCCGCTGGATCGAGGTGATGGTGCCGGGCGAGTTCTACGCCCACCTGCAGGTGCGTTTCCCGCCGGATGCGACGATGCCCGAGGACGAGTTCCGGAAATTCGTGTCGGACCAGGGCTTCTCCATCGCCAACCTGAGCTACTACTACACCAGCGCCTCCAACTACTTCGAGTACCAGATGGTGATCCGCTCGCGCGTCGCACTGAACGCACGCCGCCTGCAGGAGGCGTTGCGCGCGAACAAGACCGTGCTCGAGTTCCGGATGCTGCCGACGGGCGACTGAAACGGGGAATGAGTAATGAGTGATGAGTAATGAGTGATGAGTAATGAGTAATGAGTGATGAGCGACGAGTCATGAGCAGAAATGAATCTACCATTTAGGCGTTTGCCCATTACCCATTACCTCCGGATTCAAGCCTTGAGCCGGAACGGGCTGAATCTCGTGTCGCGGTCGTAGTAGTCCTCGTTCTCCGCTCGTTTCAGGAAACCGACGACCTTGTAGGTGACCGGCGTCAGCACGACCTCCACGCCCGTCTTGGCCAGGAACTGGACGAGCATGATGAACGGCAGCTGCTCGTCGGGAATGATGCCGGCTCCGTAGAATGCGAGCGGGTAGAACAGCGCCGAGTCCACCGCTTCGCCTGCGATGGTGGAGCCGATGGTCCGGGTCCACAGCCACTTTCCGGCGGTGAGCAGCTTCATCTTGGCGAGCACGAAGGAATTGACGAACTCGCCGCAGAAGTAGCCGATCATCGAGGCTCCCACGATGCGCCAGGTGTTGCCGAAGGCGGTCTCGTAGGCGCCCTGGTGCTGCCAGAAGGGCGCCGGGGGCAGCGCCACCACCACCGCCGCCATGAAGGAGGCGAATCCCAGTCCGGCGAAGCCCGCCCAGATCACCCGGCGCGCGCGCGCGTAGCCGTAGACTTCGGTGAGGATGTCGCCGAACACGTACGAGATCGGAAAGAACAGCACGCCGGCGCCGAAGACCACCGCGCCGAAGAGCGGGAGCTCGACCTGCGCGATCTTCGCGGGCCCGACCAGGTTGGAGCAGATGAGCACCGTGACGAACGCCGCCATCACGAAATCGTAGTAGCGGTAGGTGCGCTTTCCGCTCATGACCGACAATCCGTGAGTGGTGAGTCGTGAGTCGTGAGTCGATGATTCGATCCGGGAGTGGCGCTCGTCCGCTCACCACTCACCAGGCACTTTTCACCGGCTCAAGTGAGCGGGAGAGCGCAGAACTCCTTGTAGCCCGCGCGCTGCTTGAGCCGCCCGTAATACGCCTCGAGATTCGGGTGGGCCGGCCGCTCGATCGGCAGCGCGAACCAGCGGTGCACCGCCACGCCCATCGGAATATCGCCCATGGTCAATGCGCCGCCCGCGATGTACTGGCGGCTCGCGAGATGCCTGTTGACGATGTCGAAGTTGGCGGCGAGCTTCTTGCGGCCGTCTTCGACCGCAGCCATGTCGCGTTTGTCGGGCGCCATGCGCACCAGGTTCCAGAACACGGGGCGCAGGTTGGGCCACACCGTCGTGCTGTACCACTCCATCCAGCGGTCCGCGTCGGCGCACGCCTTCTCGTCGGTGGGCCACAGCGTTCCCTTGCCGTGCTTGCGCGAGAGGTAGCGGACGATGGCGTGCGATTCCCACAGGATCAGCCCGTCGTCGTTTATGGTCGGCACCAGGCCGTTGGGATTCATCGCGAGGTACTCGGGCGTGTTGTTGACCCCGAATTGCATGCCGGCGTCCACGCGCTCGTACTTGAGCTTGAGCTCGGCGCAGCACCACAGCACCTTTTGCACGTTGATGGAGTTCAGGCGGCCCCAGATTTTCAGCATGGTCTTCCCTCTTGTTGTCGGAAACGCGGTTTCAGGAAAATCAATAGTCTAGCGGTGCCGGCTGGGGGCGACAACGTGTTGCGGCGCCGCAATCAGACTGCGGTGCGTGGCGGCGCGTGCTTTTTCGCACAGGGCTCCATAATGCTCTGCAGACGCCATTCAGGCGCGCCCCTCAGCGGCGCACGGCTCATAACGATAACTTCCCCGCCCGACCTGAAGCCGCGCGTTTTTCCCAACCTGTCACCGATGGAGGTTTCCATGGTCTCGTTTACCGTCAATGGAAGAGCCCACAAGGTGGATGTCGAACCCGACACGCCGCTGCTGTGGGTGCTGCGCGAGAAACTCGGGCTGACCGGCACCAAGTTCGGGTGCGGCGTCGCGCTGTGCGGCGTGTGCGTGGTGCACGTCGACGGAGTGCCGGCCCGTTCCTGCAATACGCAGGTGTCGCAGGTGGCGGGAAGGAAGATCACGACGATCGAGGGATTGTCACGGGACGGACGCCATCCGCTGCAGCGGGCCTGGATCGCGGAAGAAGTGCCGCAATGCGGCTACTGCCAGTCGGGGCAGATCATGTCGGCTGCGGCGCTCCTTGCCAGGAACAGGAAGCCGAGTGATGCCGAGATCGAGCAGGCCATGGGCTGGCACATCTGCACCTGCGGCACGTACAACCGCGTGCGCAAGGCGATACACACCGCGGCGGCGATGATGGGAAAGGGGGCGTGACATGCGTACCGAAATCAACAAGGGTCGCAGGACTTTCCTCAAGGCGAGCGCCGGGGCGGGCGGCGGGCTCGTCATTGGTTTCCATATTCCCGGCGCCGCGCGGCTGGCCGAGGCGGCTGCCGGTCCGGCGAAGCTCAACGCGTTCGTCAAGGTCGGCACTGATGGCAAAGTCACCTTCATTTGCAGCCAATCCGAGATGGGGCAGGGCGCGCACAACGCTCTCGCCATGCTGCTCGCCGAAGAGCTCGAGGTGGATCTCAAGAGCGTGCGCATCGAGCAGGGCGGCATCGACCCGGCGTTCGGCAATCCGCGCTATATCGGGTTCAAGGCGGTGGGCGGCGCGCAGGGCACCGGCGGCAGCTCGAGCGTGCGCAATGTGGGCGTGAACGTACGCCATGCCGGGGCGGCGGCGCGCTTCATGCTGGTTTCGGCCGGCGCCGAGCGGATGAAGGAGCTGCGGTCCGATTGCGTGGCGCAGAACGGCTACGTGGTCCACAAGCCGAGCGGCAGGAAGGTTTCCTACGGCGCGATCGCGACCGACGCGGCGAGGATGGTGGCGCCCGACCGGCCAATTCTAAAGTCACCGTCCGAGTTCAAGATCATCGGAAAGACGACCCGCGCCACGACACGCCCCCAAGACCAACGGCACGGCGATGTTCGGGCTCGACGTGAAGCGCCCGGGCATGTTGATTGCCACGGTCGAGAAATGCCCGGTGTTCGGCGGCAAGGTGAAGAGCTACGACGCGTCCCGGGCGCTCAAGGTGAAGGGCGTGAAGAAAGTCGTGCAGATCGGCTCGGGCGTGGCCGTCGTCGCGGACAGCTACTGGGCAGCGAAGAAGGGGCGCGACGCGCTGTCGGTGACGTGGGACGAAGGGGCGATGGCCAAGGTAAATTCGGACGGCATCTTCAAGAACTGGGCCGACCTCGCGAAGGCGCCCGCTGCCGCGGAGCGGATGCGGACGGGGGATGTCGCGGCCGCGCTCGCGGGCGGCGCGAAGCGGCTGGAAGCGGTCTACGAGGTGCCGTTTCTCGCGCACGTGTGCATGGAGCCGATGAATGCGACGGCACACTTCAAGGGCGACTCCGTCGAGATCTGGGCGCCGACGCAGGCGCAGTCATGGAACCAGCACTGGGTGTCGCAGCTCACGGGACTTCCGCCGAAAGCGATCACGGTCCACACGACGTATCTTGGCGGCGGTTTCGGGCGCAGGCTCGAGAGCGATTACGTGCTCGACGCGGTCGAGACGTCACGCGCGGCGGACAACGTGCCGGTCAAGGTGATCTGGACCCGCGAGGACGACATCCAGCACGACTTCTATCGCCCGGCTTCCCACAACGTGCTGCAGGCGGCGCTCGGCGCGGACGGCATGCCGACGGCGTGGCGCCACCGCATCGTGGGGGGCTCGATCCTGCAGTTCTTCAAGACCTTCGCGCACTTCGTGCGCAAGGACGGCATGGATCCGACCTCCGCGCAGGGCGCGGGCGACTACTTCCCGTACGACATTCCCAACGTGCTCGTGGACTACGTGAACAACAACCCGGGCGTGCCGTGCGGTTTCTGGCGCTCGGTGGGCAACACGCAGAACGGCTTCATCCTGGAGGGGTTCGTGGACGAGCTCGCGCACGCGGCCGGGAAGGACCCGTACGAGTACCGGCGGCAGCTCTTCAGCAAGCCGCACGCGGCAAGATTGCGCGCGGTGCTCGATCTCGCGGCGCAGAAGGCGGGCTGGGGCAAGCCGCTTCCCGCGGGCGTGCATCGTGGGATCGCGGCGCACTTTGCCTACGGCGGCTACTGTGCGCAGGTGGCGGAAGTGTCGGTCGCACGGGATGGCAAGGTCAAGGTGCACCGTGTCGTCGCCGCGATCGACTCTGGCTGGATCGTGAATCCCGGGAACGCGGTGGCGCAAATCGAGGGCGCGATCTTCTACGGCCTCAGCGCCGCGCTCTACGGGGAGATCACGGTGAAGAACGGGCGCGTCGAGCAGTCGAATTTCCATGATTACCCGATCCTGCGCATGGACGAGATGCCGAAGGTCGAGGTGCACATCCTGGAGGGGAAGGGCGAGCAGGGCGGCATCGGCGAGCCCGGCACCAACCCGATCGCTCCGGCGGTGACCAACGCGATCTTCGCGGCGACCGGCAAGCGCATCCGCAAGCTTCCCATCAGGCCCGAGATGCTGCGGGCATGAATAACCAACGCAACCGCCGATAAACGCAGATGGACGCCGATAATCCCAAAGGCGGATAACAAAAAAATACGGGGACAGGGAGGACCGCTGGCGGCCGACTGGAAACAGCCGGCCGCTTTGTTTGGCGCGCGGCGGCCGCAGTCAGTAGCGCTTCTGTAACAGGATCAAGAAATACATCAGCCGCAGATCAACGCCGATACACGCCGACGAAAAACAAGAAATTGGACAGGATTTACAGGATTTCACAAGATTAACGGGATTAGACCCGATCAAATAATGATGCAAATCCTGTTTTCATCCTGTTAATCCTGTCTATTTTGGTCTTGATCTTATCTGCGTCGATCGGCGTCCATCGGCGGTTTCATTTTCCGCCGCTCGCGTGCTGGTTGAACGCGGTGAAGAACTCGCTGGCGAGCTTTTTCGCGACGCCGTCGAGCAGCCGCGCGCCCACCTGCGCGAGCTTGCCGCCGACCGTCGCCTTGGCGCTGTAGGCGAGGCGCGTGCCCGAGTCCTGCGGGCTGAGCGCGACGCTCGCCTGTCCCTTCGCGAATCCGGCGACCCCGCCCTGGCCCTCGAACACCAGCGTGTACGCGCGCGGCGGATCGGCGTCGGTGACGGTCATCTTGCCCTTGAACTTGGCGTTCACGGGACCGACCTTCGCGCGCATCGTGACCTCGTACTGGTTGTCGGACACACGCTCCAGGGTCTCGCAGCCGGGTATGCACTGCTTGAGCACGGCCGGATCGTTGAGCGCGTCCCAGGTCGCCGCCTGCGGCAGGGCAATGAGCTGCTCGCCTGTCATTTCCATTCACTACTCCCCGGTGTCACCGTCAGCGATAGCGGCCATTGTACGAGTATTGCAGGAGGAAGCCGGATTGCGGGTGTTCCTTGACCCGCCGCGGGGCCATGCTCTAACCTAGCCGGATATCGGGTCGCCTTGATCAGTTGGGAGTTTCCGGACGATGGACAGCGTAGACCTGCAGGTTCTGAGAAGCGCGCGTGACTGGGTAAAAGCCGGCCATCGCGTGGTGATGGCGACGGTCGTGCACACCTGGGGCTCGTCGCCGCGCCCGATCGGCGCGCTCACCGCGATCCGCGACGACGGGCTGGTCGTCGGGTCGGTGTCGGGCGGCTGCGTGGAGGACGACATGATCGTGCTGGTGCGCGAAGGCAAGCTCGTGCAGGACAAGCCCGCGACGACCCGGTACGGCGTGTCCGCGGAGGAAGCGAAGCGCTTCGGGTTGCCGTGCGGCGGAACGCTCGAGCTCGTGCTCGAGCCGCTCACCGAGGGCCACGCGCTCGACGCGGTGCTCGCCGGCATCGAGCGGCACGAGCTCGTCATGCGGCGCCTCGACATGGAATCGGGACGGGTCGCGACCGCGCCCGCAAAATGGTCGGACCAGCTCTCCTTCGACGGCAAGACGCTTGTCACGGTGTACGGGCCGCGCTGGCGCCTGCTCATCATCGGGGCGGGGCAGCTCTCGCATTATCTCGCGCAGATGGCGCAGGCGCTCGACTACCAGGTCACGATCTGCGATCCGCGCGAGGAGTACGCCGAGACCTGGAACGTGCCCGGCGTGGAACTCAAGCGCGGCATGCCGGACGAGATTGTGGCCGAAATGAACCTCGACGGGCACAGCGCGGTGGTGACGCTCACCCACGACCCGAAGCTCGACGACATGGCGCTGCTCGAGGCACTCAAATCGCCCGCGTTCTACGTGGGCGCGATCGGATCGAAGAAGAACAACGATGCGCGCCGCAAGCGGCTCGCCGATTTCGACCTGTCGCAGGAGGAGATCGGGCGCCTGCACGGGCCGGTGGGGCTCAAGATCGGCAGCAAGACCCCGCCGGAGATCGCCGTTTCCATCCTGGCCGAGATGACCGCCATCCGCAACGGCGCGGCGATCCCGGAACTCGCGGAGCCTGGGAAGGCGACGACTCCGGGCTGCGTCACCTGAAGCCGGCGCACCCGTCTCAGGCCAGCCGCGGCTGCGGCACAGGCCGCCGCAGGTTTTCTCCGTTGTACTCCCGTCCGTCGCCCATGCTGCAGCGCTTCGCGTTTGCGTGTTTGGCTCTGCTGGCGCTCGGCATTTCGGCGCAAGCCGCCGCCCAGGCGGATGGAGCGGCAAACAGCATATTCCTGGTGGCGCGCTCCGAGATGCGCGATCCGAATTTCCAGCAGACGGTCGTACTGGTGACCCACCCCCGGCGCGGCGGGCCGTGGGGCGTCATCATCAATCGTCCGCTCAACCTGCGCCTCGCGCAGATTCTTCCGGAATACGAGTCGCTAAAAGGTCGGAACGACTTCGTCTACTTCGGCGGGCCGGTCGAACGCACCGGGCTCGTGTTCATGGTGCGCTCCAGCAAGCCGGTCGCGGGGGCGAGCGCGCTGTTGAATGACGTCTATGCGCTATCCAATCCCGACGCCGTCGATGCCCTGCTGCGGCGCCCCGGCTCGATCCAGGTGATGCGCGTCTACGCCGGCTACGCAGGGTGGGCGCCGGGGCAACTTCAGGCCGAGATCGCGCGCGGCGGCTGGCACGTTTTGCCGGCGGATGCCGAGACCATATTCCAGAAGGATGCCGCGGCGATCTGGCCCGAGCTCATCGAGCGCGCCAGCGGGCGCCAGGCCCGCTACCCGATTCGTGACTGAAGAAGCGAATTTTTTCGCGAACCGCTGCTTCGCGTTGACAGACGCGAATCAGTAGAACCTATTTCATATATAGGCACGTGTGCGACGGCGGCGATGTGGGAGGCAGTTCAAGGAGGAGGGCCCGAAGGAATATGTCGATATTTCGAGGGTCCCCGACGAAGAAATGCGCCCGGATCGCCCCGTCCCGGCGGGTTGCGGCCAGGACGGCCGGCTGCGTCGTTGCCCTCCCGGACCATATCGACATATGGCCTTCATCGGGCGCCTTGCATCCGCTCCGTCCTGGCCGCAACGCATCACGCGCCTATATATGAAATAGGTTCTAGTCACGCGGCACCAGCCACACTTTCCATCGGAGTTCGCGGGCTGCACGGGCGCTTGTAGAATAGGCCATGTACTCGGTACGCGGGGTCGGGTAATGCGAGTGGGCATCATCGGCGGGGGCACCATCGCGCGCCTGTTTCTGGAGCACATCCGGCGCGGGGATCTGGGCGAGACGAAGGTGGTGGCGATCGCCGGCAGGAGCGAGCGTTCGCGCGGCCGGCCGCTCGCAGAAGAGTTCGGGGCCGCGTTCGTGACCGGCCTCGAGGGGCTCGTCGGCGAGCGACCCGACGTGGTCGTGGAAGCAGCGTCGCACGCGGCGGTGCGGGAATACGTGGAGCGGCTGCTCGACACGGGGATCTCCGTCATCGTGCTCTCGTGCGGCGCGCTGAGCGACGATGCGCTGCGCGGAAAACTCGAGCGTGCCGCGGAGGGGAGCGGGGCGCTGCTCTACGTGCCCTCGGGCGGCATCGGCGGGCTCGATGCCCTGAAAGCCGCTTGCATCGCCGGAGTGGAGGAGGTGACGATCGCGGTCACCAAGCCGCCGGCGGCATGGAAGAACATTCCGTACGTCGGCAAAGTCGCGGTGGACCTCGACAAGCTCGCTGCACCGTACACCATATTCGATGGGCCCGCGCGCGAGGGGGTGCCGCTGTTTCCTGCGAACGTCAACATCGCCGCGGTGCTGTCCATGGCCGGGATCGGATTCGACCGCACGCGGCTGAAGGTCGTGGCGGACCCCGGCCTCGTGCACAACACGCACCACATCACCATCCGCGGCAAGACCGGCAACATCAGCATCGAGCTCGAGAACGTGCCCGCGCCGGACAACCCCAAGACCGCGTGGCTCGCCTGTTACAGCGCGCTTGCGGCGCTAAAGAGCGCCAAGGCGAATGTTCGCTACGGAACCTAGCATGTGAGTGTTTTCGAAGGGAATGCATGAAGCCGACCAATCTCATCATCATCATGTCCGACGAGCACAACCCGAAAATGATGGGCTGCGCCGGGCACCCTGACGTCAAGACCCCCAATCTCGATGCGCTCGCCGCGCGGGGCACCAGGTTCACTTCGGCCTATACGACCTGCCCGGTCTGCGTGCCCGCGCGGGCAGCATTCGCGGCGGGAAAGTACGTGCACCAGATCGGTTTCTGGGACAACGCGGACGCTTACGACGGCTCGATACCGAGCTGGCATCACCGCCTGCGCGCGGCGGGACACCACGTCGCTTCCATCGGCAAGCTCCACTTCCGGGGCCTGGAAGGCGACGACTACGGCTTCAATGAAATGCAGATCCCGATGCAGATCATCGAGGGCAAGGGCGATCTGATGGGGCTCGTGCGCCGCGACCTGCCCGAGCGCGGGCTGTCATGGAAGATCGCCAAGCTCGCCGGGCCGGGCGAAACGCCTTACACCGCGTACGATCGAGAGATCTGCACGCGCGCCCAGATCTGGCTGCGCGAAGAAGCCCCGAAACACCGGGACAAGCCGTGGGTGCTGTTCGTCTCGTTCGTGTGCCCGCATTTTCCGCTCGTCGCCCCGGCCGAGTTCTACTACCAGTATCCCCTCGACCGGATTTCCGTGCCGAAGCAGTACGCGGCGGACGAGCGCCCGGACCATCCGTACCTGAAGGACTACACGTCGAGTTTTCTCTACGACCGTTTTTTCGACCCCGACAAGCTGAAGAAAGCGATCGCTGCCTACTACGGCCTGTGCGCGTTCGTCGACGACAATATCGGGAAAGTGCTGCGCACGCTAGACGCGGCGGGGCTCGCCGACACGACGAGGGTGCTCTACACCTCCGATCACGGGGACAATCTCGGTGCGCGCGGCCTTTGGGGAAAGTCCACGATGTACGAGGAAGTGGCGGGTGTTCCGCTCATCATCCAGGGCCCGGGCATCCCGCGCGGCGAGAAGCTGCGTACCCCGGCAAGCCACGTCGATACCTATCCATTCATCATGGAGTGCGTCGGGGCGGACCGGCCGGAAATGTACGACGGCCATCCGGGCATCTCGCTGTTGCGGCTCGCGGGGGGAGAGCAGCCGGAGCGCAACGTGCTTTCCGAGTACCACGGCATGGGTTCGACGACCGGGGCGTTCATGATCCGTCACGGCCGGTTCAAGTACGTGCATTACGTGGCCTACCACCCGCAGCTCTTCGACCTGGCGGCCGATCCGGAGGAGTTGCGCGATCTCGCGGGCGACCCGAAGCATGAGAGAATCCTGCAGGAGTGCCGCGCGAAGCTCTATGCGATCTGCGATCCGGCGGAAGTGGATGCGAGAGCGAAAAAGCGCCAGGCGGAGCTGCTCGAGGCCGCTGGCGGGCGCGAAGCGGTGATCAAACGAGGGGACTTGGGGTTCACGCCCGCGCCGGGTTACCCGGCTGTATTTGGCTGAAGGTCTGAAACGGAAACGTTCCCATGAAGAAGGAGGAAGCGATGAGTGCAAATCGAAAATGGGTCTGTGGCGCCGTGATGCTCGTCTCAGCCGTCATGGCGGCGGAAATCTTCGCCCAGAGCTACCCGAGCAGGCCCGTGCGCATGGTGATCCCGTATCCCGCGGGCGGTGGCACGGATATCACCGCCCGGCCCATCGCGCACCGGCTGGGCGAAGTCCTGGGACAGCAGTTCATCGTCGAGAATCGCGGTGGAGGCAACGGGATGATCGGCGCCGATGTCGTCGCCAAGAGCGCGCCGGACGGCCATACCGTGCTGGTGAGCGCGTCGAGCGAGATGACGATGAACGTCGTGCTGTTCAAGAAGATGCCTTACGATCCGGTGCGCGACTTCCATCCGGTGACACTCGCCACCACGACGCCCGCGTTGCTGATGTCGCATCCGTCGCTGCCGGTGAAGTCGGTGAAGGAGCTGATCGCGCTCGCGCGGTCCAAGCCCGGGGCGCTCACCTATGCGTCGGTGGGAGCCGGCACTCCGCAGCACTTCGCCGGCGAGCTGATGAAGCACACGTTGAAGATCGACTGGGTGCACGTGCCGTACAAGGGCGCGGCGCCGGCCCTGGTGGATCTCCTGGGAGGCCACGTTCCCGTGGGCTTCGTGGCGTTGCTGCCGTCGATACCGCATGTCAGGGCGGGAAAACTAAGGCCCCTTGCCGTCACATCGGCTCAGCGTTCCTCGGCGCTTGCGGACGTGCCGACGATCGCCGAGTCCGGGCTGCCCGGATTCGACATCATGCAATGGTTCGCGGTCTGGGTGCCCGCGAAGACTCCGCGCGACATCATTGACCGCCTGAACGGCGAGATCGTGAAGGTCGTGCAGTCGCCGGAATACAAAAAGCGAATGACCGAGGCCGGCGCCGATGCGGTGGGAAGCACGGCGGAGCATCTCGGGCAGTTGCAGCGCATCGAGATCGAAAAATACCGCAAGATCGCCGCGCTGGCCGGGATCACGCCGGAGTAGCCGAACGCCGCGCCAGCGCGCATCCCGACCATTGAAGCACCCGTGTTTGTGGTGGAGCGGTAGAACCGGAGGAGGAGCAAAGTGAAGGCATTGGCACGTTTCGTGGCACTTGTATTGTCCGTGGTTGCCGGCGGCGCAGCGGCGCAGGGTTATCCAGCGAAATCGATCCGCGTCGTGGCGCCGTTTGCGCCGGGCGGCGCGCTCGATCTCACCGCCCGCACGGTGGGAGCAAAAATGAGCGACAGCATGAAGCAAACGATTATCGTGGACAACCGCACCGGGGGCGGCGGCGTGATCGGAGCCGACGTGGTCGCCAAGTCGGCGGCCGACGGCTACACGGTGCTGCTCGGGTCGCCCGCCGAGATCGCGGTGCTGCCGCACCTGCAGAAGCTGCCGTACAGCGTGGAGAAGGATCTCACGCCGGTCACGCTCGCGGTGAGCACGCCGCTCATCCTGGTCGTGCATCCGGCGCTGCCCGTGAAGTCGGTAAAGGAGCTGATCGCGCTCATCCGGGCACGGCCGGGCCAGATGACCTATGCGTCGGCGGGTACGGGCGGGGTGCAGCACCTGGCCGGAGAGTTGCTGAAGATCAATTACAAGCTCGACATGGTGCACGTCCCGTATAAAGGGGCGGGCGCCGTCATGCCCGAGTTGATCGGCGGGCACGTGCCGATGTTCTTCTCCGGCATGCCGCCCTCGGTGCCGCACGTGCGCGCGGGCAGGCTGAAGGCGCTAGCTGTGACTTCCGCGAAGCGCTCGCCCGCGACGCCCGAGGTGCCGACAATGGCCGAAGCGGGCGTGCCGGACTTCGTGTTTACGAACTGGTTCGCGTATTTCGTCCCGGCAGGCACGCCGGGGGACGCGATCTCGAGGCTCAACTCGGAGATCAACCGGGCGTTGAAGCTGGACGACGTCAGGGAAAGACTCGCCAACGTCGGCGCCGAGGCGGTCGGAACGACGCCGGAGGAACTCGGCAAGTTCGTGCGGGCGGAGAGCGACAAGTTCGCCAGGTTGATCAAGCTCTCGGGCGCCAAGGGCACCGACTAGCGAAAGGCGGAAGTCGGAAGGCGAAAGGCGAAAGGCGAAAGGCAGAAGGTAGAAGGATGAGGGAGTGACGCGCGGCGCAGAACCGACTCCGCTGCCCGCTGCGACCGTC
This sequence comes from Betaproteobacteria bacterium, assembly GCA_016868035.1. Classification (GTDB taxonomy): domain Bacteria; phylum Pseudomonadota; class Gammaproteobacteria; order Burkholderiales; family SG8-41; genus SG8-41. The sequence continues at coordinate 15,187 of VGID01000064.1, forward strand.
ACGCTGGTGCGCGACGCCGCGCACGGGCTCGAGGTGCTGCTGCTGCAGCGCAATTTCGGCTCCGGGTTCATGCCCGGGATGCACGTGTTTCCCGGCGGCGCGCTCGACGCCGCCGATGCCTCCGGCGAGCTGTGCGCGCTGTGCGAGGGACTCGACGACGCTGCCGCGAGCCGCGCGCTTGGCGTGGCGCGCGGCGGGCTCGCCTACTGGATCGCAGCGATCCGAGAATCGTTCGAGGAGGCGAATATCCTGCTCGCCTACGACGCGAGCGGAGACATCGTATCGCTCACCGGCCCCGCGACGCAGCGCTTTCGCGCGCACCGGCGCGCGCTCGATGAGGGCGGCATCGGGCTCGAGGCGATCGTGCGCAAGGAAGGTCTGCGCCTTGCCGCAGACCGGCTCACGTACTTCGGCCACTGGATCACGCCGGCCGGCGCGCCACGGCGCTACGACACGCGCTTCTTCGTGGCGGTCGCGCCGGAACTCCAGGAGGTTGCGCACGACAACCACGAGACGATCGGCCACGCGTGGCTGCGGCCGGCGGATGCTCTCGACGGGCACCGCCGCGGCGAGATCAAGATGCGGCTGCCGACGGTGCGCACGCTCGAGCAGCTCGCCGATCATGCCTCGGCGCAAGCGCTCGTCGCGGCGCTCGGGACCCGGCGCGAGATTCCGGCCATCCTCCCGCGCATCGCCAAGGACGGGACGCGCCTCATGCCGGGGGACCCGGGCTACGAGCAGGCGGGATCGGAGGAGGGACGCGGCGAGTGGAAAGTCAGGGAGGGGGAATAGTGAATGGGGAATAGGAAATCGCGGAAACACTGCTACCCTTCATCCAGCGCGACGGGCAGAAAGCCAACGGCTTGCACGATTTCCGGTTTGCCATTTCCCGTTTTCCGGTCCGGGTAAGTGTTCCTTGACGCCGACTCTGGAAAAAATCATCCCGGGTGAGGTCGTTCAGCTGAGCGGGTTGGTCCGCCGCGTGACCGCGCCCAACCCGGGCGTGATGACCGGTCCGGGGACCAATGCCTACGTCATCGGCTCCGGCGATCTGGCCCTGATCGATCCGGGACCGGAGAGCGCGTCCCACCTCGCGGCGATGTGCGCAGCGGTTGGCACGGGGCTCAAGTGGATCCTGTGCACGCACACGCATCTCGACCACTCGCCGGGTGCGAAAGCCCTCAAGCAGGCGACCGGCGCGCAATTGCTCGGCTATCCGCCCGCCGCCCAGGATGGCAGGCAGGATGCGACCTACGCGCCCGACCGCGTGCTGCGCGAGGGCGAGGTGATGGACTGCGGAGAGTTCCGCCTGCGTGCGGTGCATACGCCGGGACACGCTTCCAACCACCTGTGCTACCTGCTGGAGGGGGAGCGCTGGCTCTTCACCGGAGACCACATCATGCAGGGTTCCACGGTCGTGATCTCGCCGCCCGACGGCGACATGGCCGTCTACCTCGCCTCGCTCGAGCGCCTGCTTCACCTCGACATCGCACTGCTCGCGCCCGGCCACGGCCACCCGATCGAAAACCCGCACGAGGAGGTGCGCCGGCTGATCGCGCACCGCCTAAAACGCGAGAAGAAGGTGCTCGACGCGCTCGCCCGGGCGGGGGAGGAAACACTCGACGGGCTGCTGCCGCTCGTCTACGACGACGTGCCCGCCCGGATCCACGCGGTAGCGCGACGCTCCCTGCACGCGCATCTCATCAAGCTCGCGCGCGAAGGCCGGGTCTTGGAGGAGAGCGGATGCTGGCGCAGGAAATGAAAACGCCCGGCGCGCGGCCGGGGGTGCTGCTGTTTGCTCGTCACGCGTAGCGGTAAGCGGTAAGCGGTAAGCGGGCGAATCTCAGCGTTCGCAGAACACTTTTTTGACGTGGACGTGACCGAGTCTCAGCGTTCGCAGAACAGTCATAGCTCGCCTTTAAACGGTTTGTCAGGTCGCTGGTAGGGGATGGTGCTTAGCA
>VGID01000065.1 GCA_016868035.1 Betaproteobacteria bacterium
GCGCGCCGAGCGCGCGCAGCAGGGCGGCCTCGCGCCGGCGCTCGTCCTCGGTGGCGCCGAGCGCGGCGTACAGCACGATAAGGCCCGCCGCGAGCGCGAACAGGAACACGAACTGCACCGCGGCGATCACCTGGTCGAGGATCGTCTGGAGTTGCCGCAGCATCGCGCTCACGTCCACGACGGTCAGGCTCGGAAAGCGGCGGGTGAGCTCGTTCAAACCCGCCTCGTGCTCCGGCGCGACGCGTAAGCTCGTGGCGTAGCTCGCGGGGTAGCGCGAGAGCAGCTCGGGCGACGCGATCACGAAGAAATTGACCCGCATGGAATCCCACTGGAGCTTTCTCACGCTGGTGATGCGCCCGATGAGCGTCTCGCCCGCGACGGCGTAGGTGAGCGTGTCGCCCAGGGCGAGCCCGAGCCGGCGCGCGATCCCCTGCTCCACCGAGAACTCGGCGCCAGGATTTGCCCCCCACCACGTACCGGCCACGAGCTGATTGTGCGCGGGGAGCGCTTCCGTCCACGACAGGTTGAATTCCCGCTCGACCAGGCGCCGCGTGCGCTCGGATTCGTAATCGGCGCCCGAGATCGCCTGCCCGTTCACCGCGACGAGGCGGCCACGCACCATCGGATAGACTTCCGGCGGCACGATTCCGTGCTCCCGGAAGTGCTCTTGCACCCCGGCGAGCTGGTCGGGCTGGATGTTGAACACGAAGCGATTGGGCGCATCCGGCGGGGACGCACGCCGCCACGCCGCGATGAGATCGGCGCGCGTCACGGTCAGCAGCAGGATCGCGGTAAGACCCAGGGCGAGGCTCGCGATCTGCAGTGCGCTCGAGGAGCCCCGGCGGGAGAGGCTCGCAAGGCCGTAGCGCAAAACCACGCCACCCCTGGAAGCAAGCCCGCCGGCGGCACGCACGAGCAGCAGGCTCACCGCGAAAAATGCGAGTCCCGCGCCGCTGAAGCTCACAATCACCCATCCGCCGAGCTTGACGTCGCCTGCCTGCCACACGAGCAGGACCGAGGCCGCGATCATGCCTGTTGCATAGGTGAGCAGCGCGCTCGCCCTGGGCGGACGCGACTCGCGGCGGATGACGCGCAGCGCCGGCACGTCCCGGATCTGCAGCAGCGGGGGCACGGCGAAACCGAGCAATAGCACCACCCCGATCAGGAAGCCCTGCAACGCCGGCACCAGGGTCGGGGCGGGAAGTGCCACGGCGGCGAGCTGCCCGAGCCAGTGCACGAGCGCCTGGTGCGCGATCCAGCCGACGAGGCAGCCACCGGCAAACACGACCGCGCCGAGCAGCACGAATTCCAGTACGTAGGCGAGGACCAGCGTGCGCTGCGCAGCGCCGAGGCAGCGCATGACGGCGCAGCCGTCGAGATGACGCTCCACGAACCGGCGCGTCGCGAACGCGATCGCAATTCCGGCGAGAACCATCGCGAGCGCCGCAATAAGTCCCAGGAACTGCTCGGCGCGCTCGAGCAGCACGCGCACCTCCGGACGGGCGTTCTCGAGCGTCTCCACGCTCTGCCCGCGCGCCAGCCGGGGCTGTATCCAGCGCTCGAACCCGGAAACGGCGGCGGGATCTCCGGCCGCGTACAAGCGATAGCTCACGCGGCTGCCGGTCTGGATGAGCCCGGTGGCCGGAAGATCAGCGGCGTTGATCAGCAGGCGTGGCGCGAGATTCATGAACCCGGCCCCGCGTTCGGGCTCGAGCGTGAGGACCGCCCCGATCGCGAGTGTGAGCTCTCCCAGCTGGACGCGCTCGCCGACCGTGGTGCCGAGCGCGGACATGAGTCGCTCATCCAGCCATACCACGCCCGGATTCGGCGTTTCCTTCGTCGGCGCGTCGGCGCGGTTGAGAGCGCTCGCGATGCGCAGCGTGCCGCGCAGCGGGTAGCCCGCCTCGACCGCCTTCACGCGCGCCAGCTGGCCCGCCTCGCCAGCCCGCACCATGCTGATGAACGAGACGCTGGTGGCCGATCGCAGGCCGCGCCGCGCAAGCTCCCCCGGCACTTCGCGCGGCCACGGCTTCTCCGAAATGAGCAGCAGGTCCCCTCCGAGCAGCTGGTGCGCCTCGCGGCTGAACGTCTGCTTGAGTCGATCGGCAAAGAACGCCACGCTGGTCGCCGCGGCGACCGCCACGAGCAGCGCGGCAGCGAGCACCCGCAGCTCGCCCGCCCGGAAATCGCGCGCGAGCAGCGAGGCGGAGAAGCGGACGAGATGGGCGAAATGCACGGCGCCTTCAGCCCGCGATCCGCCCGCCCGCGAGGCGCACGAGCCGCGTGCAGCGCGCCGCGAGAGGCTCATCGTGCGTGACCAGTACCAGCGTAGCTCCGAAATGCGCGTTCAGCTCGAAGATGAGCTCGATCACGCCGGCGCCGGTCGCCGCGTCGAGGCTGCCGGTCGGCTCGTCCGCGAACAGGACCTTGGGGCGCGTCACGAACGCGCGCGCCAGGGCGACACGCTGCTGCTCGCCCCCGGAGAGGTACTTCGGGTAGTGGTGCGTGCGCTCGGAGAGTCCGACGCGTTCGAGCATCTCCAGCGCCATGGGCCTCGCATCCGGGCTCTCCGAGAGTTCGAGCGGCAGCATCACATTCTCGAGCGCGGTCAGCGCCGGGAGGAGCTGGAACGACTGGAACACGAATCCGATGAGCTGCCCGCGCAGCGCCGCCCGCGCATCCTCATCGAGTGCGAAGAGCTCGGTGCCGTCGAGCCGCACGCTGCCGGCGCTCGGTGTATCGAGCCCCGCGAGCAGGGAGAGCAGCGTCGTCTTGCCCGATCCGGAGGCGCCGACCACCCCGATCGCTTCCGCGGGCTGCACCGCGAGGTGCACATCGTGCAGAATAGTGAGCATGCTCTCCCCGCTTCTGACCCGTTTGGTGAGTCCGCGGGCCTCGATCATCGGGGCTTCGTTCGTGCGCGTCATCCTGTTCCTCTCCATCGTGCTCGCCGCCGGTCTGGCGCACGGCGCAAGCGTCATCCTCGTATTCGGCGACAGCCTCTCGGCAGCTTACGGCATCCGCCAGGATGCGGGCTGGGTGCGGCTGCTCGAGCAGCGCCTCGCAAGCGAACGGCCCGACTTGCGCGTGGTAAACGCGAGCGTGTCGGGCGAGACCACGGCGGGTGGGCTCGCGCGCTTGCCTGCCGCGCTCGCCGCGCACAAGCCGAGGATCGTGATCTTCGCCCTCGGCGGCAACGACGGGCTGCGCGGGCTTCCCGCCGCCGCCATGCTCGAGAACCTCTCGGCGATGGTGGGCGAAGCGCACAAGCGCGGCGCACGCGTGCTTGTGACCGGCATGAGGGTCCCGCCGAACTACGGGCAGCGCTATACCGCCGAATTCGAGGCGGCGTTCGCCAACGTCGCAAAACGGCACAAGACGGCGTTCCTCCCGTTCCTGCTCGAGGGCGTCGCCAGCCGGCGCGAGCTCTTTCTCGACGACCGGTTGCACCCGACCGAGGCGGCCCAGCCTCTCATACTCGAAAATGTCTGGCGCGCGCTTCAACCGCTGCTGAAATAGCCCGGCACCCGGCGAGCGCGCCGCAGCCGCTGCGCAAGACGACCCGACACCACGCGTCAATCGGCGCACAGTTCCGTGCCTAGACGAAGCGCACGGCCGGCTGACCGCGCTCGAGCGTGCCCACCACGACCGCTTGCTTGAAACCCTCCTGCCGGAACAGCGCGAGCACCGCCGGTGCGGTGTCCGCGTCGCACGCGACCAGCAGCCCGCCGCTCGTCTGCGGGTCGGTGAGGATTTTCCGGCGCCATTGCGGCCACTGCGCCGGGAGGCTCACCGCGTGCTGGCAGCTCGTCCAGTTACGCTCCGACGCGCCCGTGGCATATCCCGCCTCGACCAGGTAGCGCGCAGCGGACAGGATCGGAATCCGGTCGAATTCGAGCTTCGCCTCCAGCCCGGCCCCCTGGCAGAGCTCGAGCAGGTGTCCGAGCAGGCCGAACCCGGTGACGTCGGTCAGCGCGTGCACACCCTCCATCTCGGCGAGCTTGAGGCCCGGGGTGTTGAGCTGGGTCGCCGTCTCGAGCATCTGCCGGTAAGCCTTGTCACGCAGCTCGCCCTTTTTCAGCGCGGCGCCCATGATGCCGATGCCGAGCCCCTTGCCGAGGATCAGCACATCGCCCGCCCGCGCCTGGTCATTTCGCTTCACCCGGGACGGGTGGATCAAGCCGAGCGCGACCAGCCCGTACATCGGCTCCGGCACGTCCACCGAGTGCCCGCCGCCGATCGGAATGCCAACCGCCGCGCATACCGACTCTCCGCCGGCGACGATGGCGCGCACCGCCTCGACCGGCAGCTTGCCGAGCGGCACTCCGAGCAACGCAAGCGCCAGGATCGGACGCGCACCCATCGCGTAGATGTCCGAGAGCGCGTTCGTCGCGGAAATGCGCCCGAAGTCGTACGGATCATCAACGATCGGCGCGAAAAAATCCGTGGTGGCGACCAGCGCCTGCGTATCGTTGAGGCGATACACCGCCGCGTCGTCACTCGACTCGTTGCCGACCAGCAGGTCCGGAAAGGCCCCGGCGATCGGCGCGCTCTTCAGCACTTCGCTCAGCAACGCTGGCGGAAGCTTGCAGCCTCAGCCGCCGCCGTGGGAGAGTTGCGTCAGCCGCAAGGGTGCCGTGTCAGAAGGCTTGTTCATGATTTCCCGTAAACTGTACGCTGATGCGCGCAATCGAGAGCGCCGGATGCTATGCCGAATAAGCGCGATGCAACAGGATCTGCCGTGCGTGGACCAGCGACCGTAACCGTAGCACAACTGTCCGAGTTTGACGAGATTATCGACGTGCGCTCGGGAGGCGAGTACGCCGACGATCACGTCCCGGGCGCGATCAACTGTCCGGTGCTGGACGATGCCGAGCGCGAGCGCGTCGGGACCATTTACAAACGACAGTCATCGTTCGACGCGAAGAAGATCGGCGCGGCGCTGATCAGCGCGAACATCGCGCGCCATCTCGAAGGCTCCTTTCTCGACCGCCCGCGCAGCTGGCGTCCGCTCGTGTACTGCTGGCGCGGCGGCGGCCGCAGCGGCGCCTTCGCGCACGTGCTCTCCGAGGTCGGCTGGCGCACCGGACAACTCGACGGCGGCTACAAGGCGTACCGCCGCAACGTCGTCGCGCAACTCCACGTCCTGCCGCACTCGTTGCGCTGGCGCGTCGTGTGCGGCCTCACCGGCACCGGCAAGAGCCGCCTGCTGCGGGCGCTGCGCGACGGCGGCGGCCAGGTCCTCGACCTCGAAGCGCTCGCCGCGCACCGCGGCTCCGTGCTCGGAAACCTGCCCGACGAAGCGCAGCCGACGCAGAAAATGTTCGAAAGCCTGGTCTGGGACGCGCTCGGCGCGTTCGATCCCGCGCGCCCCGTCTACGTCGAAGCGGAAAGCAGGAAAATCGGCGAGCTGCGCGTTCCCGAGGCCTTGATCGAGGCGATGTGGCGGAGCGAGTGCGTCCTCCTCGAAGCGCCGCTTGAGGCGCGCGTCGAGCTGCTCAAGCGCGAATACGCGCATTTCCTCGCCGACCCCGGCGTGCTCGCGTCGAAACTGGAATGCCTGACCACGCTCCACGGAAATGCGGTCATCTCCCGCTGGCGGGAGCTCGCCCTCGCGCAGCGCTTCGACGAGCTCACCGGGGAACTGCTCGCGCGTCATTACGATCCCTCGTACACGCGCGCGATCGTCAGGCACTATCCGGCGCTCGCGCGCGCTCTCAAGCTCGCGTTGCGCGACACGAGCGACAGCGCGTTCGACCGGCTCGCGGAGCAGTGCCTGCGCAGCGAGCGCAGGCGCGCGGGAAACGGACATTAACGGGGATCCATTGTGAGCGCACATTTGTTTCCGTTCTGTCCGGATTCATGAAGCTCGCGCTGCGCGTCGAGGCCGCGAGCCTGCGGGGAACACGCGATGGCGTGCCGCGTCTCGTCGAGCTGCTCAAGCAGCACCGGGCGGGCGCGACGTTCCTCTTCACCCTCGGTGCCGACCACACCGGACGGGCGATCGGGGCGCTGCCCGGAGTGGCGCGGCTGCGCTGTTACGGGCTCGCCACGCTGCTCGCCGGCACGCTGCTTCCGGGCGCCGATATCGGCGCCCGCTGCGCCGATGTCATGCGCCGGGTGCGCGACGACGGCCACGAGGCGGGCATCCAGGCCTACGACCGCGCCGGCTGGCTCCGTCATGCCGCGCGGGCGGATGATACGTGGACCCGCACCGCGATGCGGCGCGCGCGTGACCGGTTCGAGGAGATCTTCGGCACCGGCGCGCTCACGCACGGCGCGGCCGGGTGGCGCATGAACCGCTATGCCTTCCGCCACACGCAGCGGCTCGGCTTCCGGCACGGCTCCGACACGCGCGGAAGATGCCCGTTCGTGCCGATTCTCGACGGCGAGATCGTCGCGTGCCCGCAGCTGCCAACGACGCTTCCCACGCTCGACGAGCTGATGGGCGCCGACGGAACCGGGACCGATCACGCGGTGCAGCGCCTGCTCGAACTCACCCGCGACCCGCCGGCGACCGGGCATGTGTACACGCTGCGCGCGGAGATCGAGGGGGCGGAGTTCGCCCCGGCGCTGGGCGAGCTGCTCGCCGGCTGGCGCGCGCTCGGCTACGAGCTCGTCTCGCTGCGCGACTATGCCTCGGGGCTCGATCTGGCGCGCGTGCCGCGCCATGTCGTCGTCGAGGAGGCGAGCCCCGGCTCGCGCACGGTGATATCGTACCAGGGCAAGGAGTTCCTCTCTTGAGGAAACCGGAAAAAGGAAATGGGGAATCGTGCAAGCTGTAGCAATCGCCACACCACTTCCACCCCCATTCCCCATTCCGCATTTCCTGCGCGCTTGCGCGCCGGAGCCGTTTCGTTCACCATTATTTCCGGCCCGACGCGAGAAAGGAGGCGCGACACCGAATGCTAGACCAGCTCGCGCCCGACTTCGAGCTGCCGGCCACCGGCGACACGACGTTCCGCCTCTCCCTGGCCAAAGGCGGCCCTCTCGTCCTGTATTTTTATCCGAAAGACAACACGCCCGGCTGCACTGCGGAGGGAGAGCAACTCCGCGATCTTTCCCCCGAGTTCCGCAAGCGCGGCTGCGCGATCTACGGGATATCGCGCGACAGCACCCGCTCGCACGAGAGGTTCAAGGCGAAGCTGCGTTTCCCGTTCGAGCTCCTGTCGGACAGCGAGGAAACGGCATGCAAGCGCTACGGCGTCATCAAGATGAAGAACATGTACGGCAAGAAGGTGCGCGGCATCGAGCGCAGCACGTTCGTGATCGACGCCCAGGGCATCGTGCGCCGCGAGTGGCGCGGCGTCAAAGTACCGGGGCACGCCCGCGAGGTGCTCGAGTTCGTCAGGACACTCAAGTAACGAGGACGTTCAAGGTTCAAGGTTCAAGGTTCAAGGTTCAAGGTTCAAGGTTCAAGGTTCGAGCAAGTTGCAGTTCAAGGGTTCTCACATTGAACATTGAACTTTGAACTCGGAACTTGGAACCGGTTACAGGAGCCCCATGATCCATCGCAAGACCACAGCCGCAGTGACCCGCCTCCCCGCCGTGACCCGGCTCTTTGTGCTCGACACGAACGTGCTGATGCACGACCCGACCAGTCTGTTCCGCTTCGAGGAGCATGACCTGTACGTGCCGATGGCGACCCTCGAGGAGCTCGACAACCACAAGATCGGGATGTCGGAGGTCTCGCGCAACGCGCGCCAGGCGAGCCGGTACCTCGACGAGATGGTCACCCACAGCGAGGGCGGCATCGCGGCGGGCATCGCGCTCGAGGCCCACGGCGACAAGACCGCGACCGGGCGCCTGTTCCTGCAGACCGAGGCGATCGACGGGGAGCTCCCCGCGCGGCTTGCGAGCGGCAAGGCCGACAACCAGATCCTCGCGCTGGTGAAGCACCTGCAGGACCTCCATCCGAAGCGCGAAGTGATCCTGGTGTCGAAGGACATCAACATGCGCATCAAGGCCCACGCGCTGGGCCTCGCGGCCGAGGACTACTTCAACGACAAGGTGCTGGAGGATACCGACCTCCTCTATACCGGGACGCGCGGGCTGGCGCAGGATTTCTGGGACCGCCACGGCAAGGACATGGAATCGTGGCAGCAGGCCGGCAGCACCTTTTATCGCGTGCACGGGCCGGTATGCTCGAGCCTGATTGTGAACGAGTTCGTCTATCTCGAGGCGGAGCGGCCGTTCTACGCGCAGGTGAAGGAGGTGAACGGGAAGACGGCGGTGTTCCAGACCTTGCGCGACTACACGAATCAGCGCCACAACGTGTGGGGCATCACGGCCCGCAACCGCGAGCAGAACTTCGCGCTCAACATCCTGTTGAATCCGCAGATCGACTTCGTGACGCTGCTCGGGCAGGCCGGAACGGGAAAGACGCTGCTCACCCTCGCGGCGGGGCTCGCACAAACGCTGGAGCAAAAGACCTACACGGAGATCATCATGACGCGCGTCACGGTGCCCGTCGGGGAGGACATCGGGTTCCTGCCCGGAACCGAGGAAGAGAAGATGAACCCGTGGATGGGCGCCCTCGAGGACAATCTAGACGTGCTCAACAAGACCGACGACGAGGCCGGCGAATGGGGCCGCGCCGCCACGCGCGACCTCATCCGCTCGCGCATCAAGGTGAAGTCGCTCAACTTCATGCGCGGGCGCACCTTCATCAACAAGTACCTGATCATCGACGAGGCGCAGAACCTCACGCCCAAGCAGATGAAGACGCTGATCACGCGCGCCGGCCCCGGCACCAAGGTCGTGTGCCTGGGCAACATCGCGCAGATCGACACGCCCTACCTCACCGAAGGCAGCTCCGGAATCACGTACGTGGTGGACCGCATGAAGGGGTGGTCGCACAGCGGGCACGTCACGCTCGCGCGCGGGGAGCGCTCGCGGCTCGCGGATTACGCCGCCGACGCGCTCTAGCGGGCGCCGTTCCAAGTTCAAGGTTCAACGTTCAAGGTTCAACGTTCAAAGTTGGAAATCGCCATTGAACGTCCGTCTTCGAACTCGGAACTTTGAACGCTAGCGCGCTAGAACCGCGCGCTGTCGGCGTAGCTCTCGAACCGCGTGTACTTGCCGAGAAAGGTCAGACTGATCTTGCCGGTGGGACCGTTGCGCTGCTTGGCGACGATGATCTCCGCGATGCCCTTGTTCGGCGTGTCGGGGTTGTAGACCTCGTCGCGGTAGATGAAGAGGATCAAGTCGGCGTCCTGCTCGATCGCTCCCGATTCCCTGAGGTCCGACATCATCGGGCGCTTGTCCTGGCGCGCTTCCACGCTGCGATTGAGCTGCGAGAGCGCCACCACGGGCACCTTGAGCTCTTTCGACAGGCCCTTCAACGAGCGCGAAATCTCCGCGATTTCCGTCGCGCGGTTCTCTTCCCGCCCGCTCGCCGACATCAGCTGCAGGTAATCCACGATGATCATGCTCAGGCCCCCGCACTGCCGGTGCAAGCGCCGCGCGCGGGAGCGCACTTCGAGCGCGTTCAGCCCCGCCGTATCGTCGATGTAGACCCGCGCCTCGTTGAGCCTGCCCACCGCGTCCACCAGCCGCGACCAGTCATCCTCCTTGAACGTGCCGGTGCGCAGCTCGTGCTGGTCGACACGCCCGACCGAGCCGATCATGCGCATGGCGAGCTGCGGCCCGCCCATTTCCATGCTGAACACCGCCACCGCCTTCTTCATCTCCAGCGCCACGTGCTCCGCGATATTCATCACCAGCGAGGTCTTGCCCATGGAGGGGCGGCCGGCGATGATGATCAGTTCGCCCGGCTGGAGGCCCGAGGTCATGCGGTCGAGGTCCACGAACCCCGTGGGCATGCCGATGACGTCGCTCTTGTCCTCGCGGTTGTAGAGCATGTCGATGCGCTCGACCGTCTCGGTGAGCAGCGGATCGATCTTGACGAAGCCCTGCTGCTGCCCCTTCGCGCCGGCCTCGGCGATCCGGAATATCCGAGCCTCCGCCTCGTCCAGCAGGGCCTTGGCGTCGCGCCCGGCAGGACTGTACGCGGAGTCGGCGATCTCGGTGCCCACCGCGGCAAGGCTGCGCATGACGGAGCGCTCGCGCACGATCTCCGCGTAGCGCCGGATGTTGGCCGCGCTGGGGGTGTTCATCGCGAGCGAGCCGAGATAGGCGTTGCCGCCCACTTCGGCGAGCTTGCCGCTGCGCTCGAGGCTTTCCGCCACCGTCAGGGCATCGGCGGCCTTGCCGTGCTCGATGAGCGCCCCGATGTGCTGGTAGATGAGACGGTGGTCCGCCCGGTAGAAATCCTCCTCGGTGACGAGGTCGGCGATCTTGTCCCACGCCGCGTTGTCGAGCAGGAGGCCGCCCAGCACCGACTGCTCGGCCTCCACGGACTGGGGAGGCACGCGCGCGGCTTCGACCTGGGCGTCCTTGATGAACTGGGTGACCTGAGCCTGGGCCATCGTGTGCCGCGTCTTGCAGCTTTTTGTATCTCAGAACCGAAAGTCCGACTTGGCCGCCGATGAACGCCGATAGACGCCGATGAGATTCATCGAAATCACCGAGCGGCGACCGTCGTGAGCCAATTCCGAATCTTAAACGAAAAAAGGGCTGTCGCCAGCCCTTTCCTCGGAAAACAATTTATCGTTTCGAATTAACGTCTAAGTAATCCTCACTGGTTTCGGTTCACTCACCGCTCCTCACTGCTCTCCGAGCACCGAAACGGTGACGGTGACCACGAAGTCGGCGTGCAAGGCGATCTTGATGGGGTGATCGCCGACGATCTTCAGCGGTCCCTCGGGCATGCGGATCTGCGCTCTCGGCACGTCAAAGCCCTGCGCCTTCAGCGCCTCGGAGATGTCCACGTTGGTGACGGAGCCGAACAGCTTCCCGTCCACGCCCGCCTTCTGCGTGATCTGGAGCATGAGCCCGTCGAGCTTGGCGGCCCGCTCCTGCGCGCTCGCGAGCGCGGCGGCCTGCACTTTCTCGAGTTCCTCGCGGCGTTTTTCGAACTCGGCGACGTTCTCCGGGGTGGCGCGCTTGGCCTTGCCGTGCGGAATCAGGTAGTTGCGTGCGAATCCGTCGCGCACCTTCACCACCTCGCCCAGCTCGCCCAGGTTGCCGATCTTTTCCAGCAGTATCACTTGCATCTTCAGACTCCTCGGAAGCGGAAATGGGGAATAGGAAACGGGAAATCGGCTCTCTCGCGGCCTATCGCTCGGCCTTTACCATTCACCATTCACCGCTCTTAGTGCAAATCAGTGTATGGCAGCAGCGCCAGGTAGCGCGCGCGGTTGATCGCGACGGACAGCTGCCGCTGGTAGCGCGCCTTGGTGCCGGTAATGCGCGCCGGGATGATCCTGCCGTTCTCGTTGATGAAATCCTTGAGCAGGTTGACATCCTTGTAATCGACTTCCTTGATCCCTTCCGCCGTGAAACGGCAGAACTTCCGGCGGCGGAACAGCTGTCCGCGCCCGCCGCGCGTATCGCGGCCCTTGCCCTTGGCTCCCTTACCCCTGCCCTTGCCCTTGGGTCCGCTGCGTCGTTGAAATGGCATGTTGGCCTTCCTCTGATATTGCGATCTCGATCGCGTGTAACATCAACTGCTTGCTCATGCGGTTCTTGCGGTTTAGAAAACCGCCGACCCTGACCGCCTGGCCGGCCTTGAGCCGCCCTATCGCCAGCGCCGCCTCGGCCATCGCCACTCCGTTGATTTCGCATTCCACCTGCCGCTTGTAGCCCGCCTCCACCTGGCGCGAGCGGTGCACCAGCTTGAAATGGATCAACGGGATGCCAGCCGGAGTGTGGCGCAGCGCCTCGATTTCGGTGAGCTCTCCGCCGAGCACGACTTCGTTCGCATCCACCTAGGTGGCCGCTTCCTCAGCCGGCGCCGGCTTGGGCGCTTCTTCCGCCGCGGGCGTGAGCGACCTCGACTTCTCCTCCTTCATCATCGGCGAAGGAGCGGAAACCGGGCCGCCCGCCTGCACGATCAGGTGACGCAGGACGGCATCGTTGAACTTGAACGCGTGATCGAGCTCGCCGAGCGTTTCGCCGTCGCACTCGATGTTCATCAGCACGTAATGCGCCTTGTGCACCTTCTGGATCGGGTAGGAGAGCTGGCGGCGCCCCCAGTCCTCGAGGCGGTGGATCTTGCCGTTGCGGCCGGTCACCATCGAACGGTAGCGCTCGACCATCCCCGGGACCTGTTCGCTCTGGTCCGGATGGACGATGAAAACGATCTCGTAATGACGCATCGGGTCTCCTTATGGGTAAAGCCTCCCGTGATGCGTGCACGGTGAGGCAAGGATCAACAAAGGTTCCGGGTTCTGCGTTCTGGGTTCAGCGTTTAGAGTACCCTGAACCCTGAATCGTATGCCTTGAACTCGGAACGGCGGCAATAGCATGCCGCGAGCCGAAGGCGCGGATTATACAGGACTTTCCGGCGGAGTCAACGGCGGGACAACGGGGAAAGCAGAAATGGGGAATGGTTGATCGCCAAACCTAATCGTACGGTGGAACACGCGCTTTTCAGGAAGTTTCGACTCACGAGTCACGACTCACCAGTCACGAGTCACGGCAGTTAGAAACAGCCGTATGCCGTGCAGCGCCCCCCGAGTCCGATCATCACGGGCCGCACTGCCGCGGCCGCCGCGGCCGGAGTGCCGGTGTAGCCACCGGTACAGACCGGCTTCTTCTGGATCTCGCGCCGCGCCTCCTCCGGCTGCTTCTCGCCGCCGGTCGTCGCTTCCGAGGCCGTGCTCTGCTGGGACGCAGCCACCGCGCCTTGCACGCTCGGCGGCAGCGGCACGAGGACGTTGACGCTCGACGGCAAATACTGGGTCATGAGCGGCGAGCCTGCCGGCAAATTGGTGGTACCGAATGTCCCGCTGACCGCCCCGCCGCTCTGGATCACCGTAAAGGTATCGCCAACACTCGCACCAAAACCGTTGATGTAAGTCACATCGAGCGTGCCGTTGAGCGCCGCGTTACCGGTCACCACCACCCGGTCGTACTGCGTGACGGGCGTCAGGCCGCCGAGTTCCAGCGCAAGGATGCCGGCCGCTCCCTGCGCGTAATTCCCGGTGATCGTCAGCGCTCCCGCGGACGTGCCGGGACCGACGGTGCCGTTGTTCGTGAGCGTCGCGCCGCCCAGATTGAGCGTCCCGTTCCCGGTAATGACCCCGGTTGCAGCATTCGTCAGCGAGTTTCCGCCGGTGGCAAGCGTCGGGTTGTTGGCCGCGAAGTGGATCGTGCCGTCGTTCGTCGGGAAGTTCGCGGCAGTCAACGACCCGTTCAACTGGATCGTGCCGAGGACCGTCGTCGCCGGAACGGGAATATCAACCTTGTTCACGAGCGGTGCGTTGATGACGTTCGCGGTGCCCGCGGCGCTGGTGATCAGCCCGGCGTTGGCGATCGAACCCGCGCCCGGGTTATTCACGGTCACGTTATTGAGCACCAGTAAGCCATCGTTCTGGAACAATCGGCCGAGTGTCAGCGTCCCGCTCAATGTACCGCTGCGGCCCGCGGCGAGCGTGAAGCTGCCGGAGCCAGTCATGCTGCCCCCGGTCCACGCGAGCGAGCCCCCGGTGCCACCGACCGTCACGAGGCCAGTGCCCTGCAAGGTGCCGCCCGACAGCGTGAAGAGATCACTGAAGGTGGAGGCGTTCGCAACATCGAGCGACCCGCCGGAGATGTGCACCGGGCTGTTGGCGACAAGGCTCGTCACCGTCGCTGCCCCATTGAACACGATCGTGCCGAAACCGCTGCCGATGGTCACGTCCTGCCCGGGGGCGGGCACGACGTTCCCGCTCCAATTAAGCGCATTGAACCAACTAAGGTCGGCGCCGCCGCCGTCCCAGAAAACCGTGTTGACGACAGGACACCCCGTGCCGGCGCAGCTGAAGGCCCCGCTCCCGGTGTTAAACGAGCCACTGGGACCAAGCACCACGTTCTGAGCAGTGATGGTAAGCGGATTGTTCGAAGTGCCGAGAGTCTGGTTAACCGTCAGGGTGCCGGTCGTCGTGGTGATGATCGTGTTCTGGTAGGTGGTCAGGGGCCGGGAGAGCTCAATGCCTCCGCTGCCCGCGACCAGCTGAAAAGAGCCTCCGGAGGCCACCGACAGCGTGATGTTGCTGTTGTTAAAGACGTTGGAGATCTTGTTCACCGTCAGCACCTGTGCCCCGGTCCCGAGTCCGTCGCTTCCGGCGGTGGTTGCCGTCCCGATCACCAGCGCGCCCGTTGTTCTGAGGTTGGCAATGCTGCCGACGATAGCGCCATCGGGAGGATTGCTATGATTCCCGAGGATCTGCGTGAGGTGTCCGGTACTCCCGATACCAAGCTCGTCGGTGTTCCGCGAGAGCGCAAGGTTGATGCCGCCGGTACCGGCGTCAACGAACGCCGCTGGCCGGAAACCTCCATTGTCCCCGATGGTGCTCAAGTTGCCGTCCGGGCCACGAATACTGTTGCTGGTGCCTCGGTTTCCCCCCGCGATCAACGTGATCGCGCCACCGTTGGAAGTGACCGGGGCCTGGATATTGACCTGACCGACGGCATTAGCGGCGCCGCTGAATGCATGCGGGGAATCCGCTTCCAGATGGATACGGCCGCCATTGGTAGTGAGCGCGGCCATGATGTTGATGTGCCGACCAGCCTGGGCAACGAAGCCCGCGCCGGCCGTGGTGAGCGCGGAACTGATCGTGATGTCCTGACCCGCCTGGAACACGACGGTCTCGCCGGCAGTCTGGTTAACGAAATTGAGTCCCCCACTCAAACCGGCGTTTACGATGAAATTGCGCTCCGCCTGCAACAACACGTTTCCGTTCAATGCTTCGAGTGCTTCATCGTTGAGCGTGAAATCGGCCGCGCTGCCCCCATCGGCGAAGAGGATGCTCTCGTCAATTCCGGGTGTTACCTGGCCGTTGTGCGCACCGCCGGTGTCCTGGATCGTGATGTCGCGCGGATCGAGCAAGATGGTGCCGGCGCGGCCCGCGGGCGCGCGCACGTCCACGGCGCCATAGAACCGGAGAACTTCCTTGCCGGAGACTTCGACAAAGCCCCCGTTGCCCCCCTCCCCGCCTCCGCGTGCGCTGATCGCGCCGTAAAAACGCGTGACATCGTCCGCCCACACGATCACCCGCCCGCCGTCGCCGGCTTGCGTGGCGTCCGCCCGGATCACGGCCTCGGGCCCGATATAGGTGCGAAACGCATTGGGGATGTCCGGGTTCTTGCCCTGGAAGTCGCCCCCCACCAGCACCGTGCCCCCACCGGCAGCCCCGCTCGCGTCAATGGTGGCGTTCTCGACGAGCCCCACCAGGTTGCCGAGCACCTGGATCGTGCCGCCCCTGGCTTCGCTCCCCTTCGCCTCGATCGTGCCCGAGACGAGAGTCGTGTCGCCGGATTGAATGGTCACCGAGCCGCCCGCCGGCCCGTTGGCCGTGGTCACCGCAGTCGCTTCCACGGTGACGCTCTTCGTGGCCCGCAGCACGATGCGCCCGTCCTCGGTCGCGACCGCGCTGTCGGCGCGGATCGTGCCCGAATGATGGATGAGCCCCGCGTAAATCCCCACGCGCCCGGCATCCGCCACGATCGTGCCCAGATTGCGCGCCTCATTCTCCGCGGCAGCAACCTCCACCCGCAGGTTCGGCGTGCCGGGGTTCACCAGCTCCACGCTGTTTCCAGCCGCGAGAATCACCTCGCCTCCGGGGCTGGTGATGAGGCCCTGGTTCGTGACCGCAGGGCCCACGAGATAGACGTTGCCCGCGGACGAAGTGCTGATGCTGCCCTGGTTCACCACGCTGCCCGCACCGGGCACCTCGGTAAAGCGCATGCGCCCGGCGAGAAAGTCCGCGTTCGAGAGGTTCAGCGTCGAGGCCACCAGCCCCGCCACGTCCACCTGGGAGCCGGCACCAAAGACGATGCCGTTGGGGTTGATGAGAAAGACCCGCCCGTTCGACTGCAGCGCGCCCAGGATCGCCGAGGGGTTCTGCCCCACCACGCGGTTCAATACCGCGCTCGCGCCCGACTGCTGGATGAAGCGGGTGATCTCCCCCGCCCCGATGGAGAAGCTCTGCCAGTGGATGATCGCGTTCGGGCTGTTCGTCACCTGCAGCACGTTGCCCGTCTGCTGGAAGAGCGCGGTGCCGTGGACCACCGTCGGGCCCGTGGGATTCGCGTGCAGCGCGGGCGCGGCAAAGCAGCCCGCAACCGCCATCGCGATGATGGTCGGTCGGATCCGCCGCGCCTGCCGTCGGTATTGCATCATCCCCCACCCCAAACGTCGAAAACACGACAGCCAAGCAGCCGAGCACTCGTCATGCCCGCCTACCAGCCGCCGGGAGCGATCGGTCTTTATGCTTCCAGTTCAATTAGTTACGTTTTCTTCCTCGTGTAACCCTACGCGTCCTCATTACGCACTTGTTAACGCACGGCGAATAAGCGCAAGAATCGCGCCCGAAATGCCCAGGGTTCGAGCCGCCGGCGTTGAGGCACGGAATGCGAACCGCGAGGCGTTGTGGGAATGCTTTGAACCCCTCGCTTGGATGGCGCGAAGAAGGAGGGCGGAGGCGCCCAATGGCGGCGCTGGCGCCCCGCCTCGGACGACACAGCAGTTGCTTAGGTTTTGCGGATGGAGGGAATCAGAAAATCAGCGCAAGCGCCGCGCTGATGCGCCGGTCGCTGGTGTTGCGGTTGGCGGTGGGCTGGAGGATCTGCGCGACGTCGAAGCGCACGCTCACCGTTTTGCCGTAGCTCATGCGCACGCCGAGGCCCAGGCTTTCGATCGAATCGCGCACCGCCTCTCCGGGCAACGCGTTGTTCCGCTGGACCGCACCGAAATCGTAGAAAGCGAGAGCGCGCGCGCGGTAGCTGTCGGAGATGACCGGCGTGAAAAAACTGATCCAGTTCGAGTGAGAGAAAATTCCGATTTTCTGACACTGGAAAGGATCAAGAAATGCCCAAAGGAGTGCGTTTAAAGCCCGAGCAGGTTGTGGCCAAACTTCG
>VGID01000066.1 GCA_016868035.1 Betaproteobacteria bacterium
ACGAAGTTTGGCCACAACCTGCTCGGGCTTTAAACGCACTCCTTTGGGCATTTCTTGATCCTTTCCAGTGTCAGAAAATCGGAATTTTCTCTCACTCGAACTGGATCAGTTTTTTCACGCCGGTCAACGGCGGTACCAGCGAAATCTTCCAGCATCGCGGGAAGGAGGCGGGCGCGCACGGTATGAGGGTATTTCTGGTCGAAGACTCGGCCGCCATCCGCGAGCGGCTGGCCGAAATGATCGGCGACTTGCGCGGCGTCGCGGTGGTGGGCGAGGCGGCGAGCTATCAAGAGGCCGTGGCGGGAATCCTGCGCACGAAGCCGGACGCGGTCATCCTGGACATCAAGCTCGCCGGCGACGGTGGCAGCGGCATCGACGTGCTGGGCGACGTCAAGCGCGCCATGCCGGCGATCCGCGCGATCATGCTGAGCAATTACGCGACGCCGCAGCACGTCAAGGCGAGCACCGACGCGGGAGCCGAGTACTTCCTCGACAAGTCCGCGGATTTCGAGAGCATCGTCAGGATCCTGGAGCGGTGGCGGGACGCCGGACCTGCCGCCGGCGGCACATCCATTTCGTGAAACGCGGATAGACAAGGAGAAGCCATGACGCAGGGAAACGCACTTCGCCAGGTTGTTCCACAGCCGCAGAGCGCAGCGGTGTACAGCATCGCGCCGCGTCCGGCCGCACGCGCGGTAATGGAGCCGAGATGCGCAAACTGCTGCATGCGCTCCGTGTGCCTGCCGTGCAGGCTCGACGACGCGGAACTCGAGAAATTCGATGATCTCGTGTGCACCACGCGCCGGGTCGCGCGCGGCCAGACGCTCTACCGGGCCGGCGACAAGTTCGAGATGCTCTACGCGGTTCACAGCGGCAGCTTCAAGTCGGCATGCGCCTCGCGCCACGGCGCGGAGAAGATCACGGGCTTCCACTTCCCGGGCGAGCTGATGGGGATGGAGGCGATCAGCCGGCTCGAGCACAACTATGACGCGATCGCGCTCGAGGACAGCGAGGTGTGCGTGCTGCCCTTCGCGGCGCTCGAGGCCGCGGCCCGGCGCATGCCCGAGCTGCAGCGCCAGCTGCTGCGCGTGCTCTCGGGGGATATCTCGCGCGACCAGGGGCTCATGCTCATGCTGGGCGGCATGAGCGCGGAGCAGCGGCTCGCCGCGTTCCTGCTGTCGCTCTCGCGCCGCTACGGGCACATGGGCTACGATCCGGAGCGCTTCGTGCTGCGCATGACGCGCGAAGAGATCGGCAATTACCTGGGCCTGAGCACCGAGACCGTGAGCCGGCTCTTCTCGCAGATGGCGCGCGACGGCCTGCTCGGCGTGAACCAGCGCGAGGTCGAGCTGAAGGAGAGCGAGGCGCTGATGGAGCTCGTCGGCTACTGACGGCTTCGCGTTCCAAGTTCAAGGTTCCAAGTTCAACGTTCCAAGTTTCATGCCCCGGGTCTGGGCACCGGGGCAAAGCGTGCCTGTTCGCTCTGCCTGACCGGCGCGCAGCGCTTCCCGCGCATCCGACCCTGGACTCGGAACCTTGAACGTTGAACCTTGAACCTTGAAGCGGGAACGGGGTGCGCCGCTAGCGCACCACGAGGACCGGGATCTTGCTGTGCGCCAGCACCTTGCTGGTTTCGCTGCCGAGCAGCAGGCGCGAGACGCCGCGCCTTCCGTGCGAGGCCATCACGATGAGATCGCAGCGGCTGCGGCGCGCCGCCTTGAGGATCTCGTCGTACGGGTAGTTGGCCTCGACGTGCAGGCAGCGGCACGGCACGCCCGCCTTCTGCGCGGCCTTCTTCACCACGCCGAGGTAGCGCGCCGCCGCCTTCTTCACGTAGGCCTCGTGCTGATCGGGCGCGATGAAATTCGGCGGCACCCAGTCGCCATAGGCCCTCGGCTCCCACGGCGGCGCGACGTAGAAACCGGTGACGCGCGCCTTCTGTTCCCTCGCAAGCCGCACCGCGTGGCGGATGGCGCGGCGCGAGAGGGCGGAGCCGTCGGTCGGGACGAGTATGTTCTTGTACATGGGTCACCTCGGTCTGTCTTGGTTCGTCGCACGCGGGCCCCTCACGCGCCCGCCCAGCATCATCCTACTCCGCAGCGGCGGCCGCGTACTGACGTATGTCAATGGCAAGCAACCTGCGGCGCGCCGGGATGAACCCGGAACCCAGAACGCCGAACTCGGAACCGGCTCTAGCAGTTTGTTGAAAAATGCGCCGCGCTCACGAAAAACGTCATTCCCGCGGAGGGGGAATCCAGTAAGTCATTGATCTGTCATACACCGGATTTTCCGGGCTCCCGCCTACGCGGGAGCGACGATCGTTTTTCAACAAACTGCTAGCCGTAGGCGATGCAATTCTCGCAGACGGTGCCGGAGACGTCCTTCCTGAGGTGGGCTTCCCGCAGCTTCACGAACGGCGCGGAATTCCAGGCCTCCATGAACGGGATCTTGGTGAGATCGCCCATGGTCCAGTTGGCGGTCGCATCGAAGCAGCACGCCGAGAGCTTGCCCTCGGCTGTCACGTGGCCCTCCGTGAACGCGGACCAGCACGGCAGCGGCTCGCGCAGCGCCCCGATCCGGCCCTGGTTGCCGGCGGTGGGCCGGTAGCCGAGCTGCTCCTCGCGCTGGGTCGCGAACGCCCCCATGGAGTAGAGCGGGAGCCAGTAGTGCTTGTCCACGTACGGCCGCACGCGCTCGGCAAGCAGGCTCTCCATCTTCGCGAGCTGCTCGCCGTCGTAGCGGATCGAGGAGGCGTAGAGCCCGGTCTTGTAATTGCCGGTGGCGCGCACTTCCCACGCCCGGCGGATGTTGTGGAGCGCGTTGCGGAAGAGCCGGCCAGAGACGCCCATGATCTTCTCGAACTGCTCCTCGTCCGCCGCGTTCACGGACCACTTGAGCGAGTCGAGGCCCGCCTTCATGCATTCCTCCACCGCCTCGGGAAAGGCCATCGAGGCGTTCGAGGTGAGAAACACGTAGGGCATGCCGATCTCGTTCTTGAGGTAGGCGATGCAGTCCACGAGGAGCCGCGGGTTCATGAACGATTCGCCCAGGTAGAACACCCCGATCTCCTCGACCCCGGCCTCGCGCATCTCCTTCGTGATGCGCTTGAAGAGACCGAAGTCCATGTCCCACTTCGGCTGCACCTCGCGCATGCGCAGCGCACAGAAGCCGCAGCGGTAGTTGCACCGCGGCGAGATCTCGATCTTGACGCTCTTCGGCGCCGGCAGCTCCGCCTTGCGGTACTCGGGCGGGATTCGGGTGATGTTGTCGATGCGGTCGGTAATGGTCGTCATTGCGCGTGCCCTCGGGCATCCCGTAGCACCAAAACGTTACCGTGGCGGGGTAGCCGAAACGTTGATCTAGATCAACTGCGTGCCGGAGGGGAACCCTATACTGCCGCGCATACACGATTGTTTTCCCGAAGGAACCCCGATGCCGGCGCCGCAGCTCTACAACTACCGCGTGGTGCGCCAGTTCGCGATCATGACGGTGGTCTGGGGCGTGGTCGGCATGGCGGTGGGCGTGCTGATCGCCGCGCAGCTCATCTGGCCGGAGCTCAACCTCGCGCCGTGGCTGTCCTATGGCCGGCTGCGGCCGCTGCATACCAACGCCGTCATCTTCGGCTTCGGCGGCTGCGCGCTCTTCGCCACCTCCTATTACGCGGTGCAGCGCACCAGCCACGTGCGCCTCTTCGGCGACGCGCTCGCATCCTTCACGTTCTGGGGCTGGCAGGCGGTCATCGTCGCCGCCGCGATCAGCCTGCCGCTCGGATTTACGAGCTCCAAGGAATACGCCGAGCTCGAGTGGCCGATCGACGTGCTGATCGCCGTGGTCTGGGTCGCGTACGCCGTGGTCTTTCTCGGCACGATCGCCCGGCGCAAGGTCCCGCACATCTACGTCGCCAACTGGTTCTTCGCCTCGTTCATCCTGACCGTCGCGGTGCTGCACATCGTGAACAGCGCCGCGATTCCCGTGACGCTCACCAAGTCCTATTCCGCCTTCGCGGGCGTGCAGGACGCGATGGTGCAGTGGTGGTACGGGCACAACGCGGTGGGCTTTTTCCTCACCGCGGGCTTCCTCGGCATGATGTATTACTACGTGCCCAAGCAGGCCGGGCGCCCGATCTACTCGTACCGGCTGTCCGTGGTGCATTTCTGGGCGCTGATCTTCACCTACATGTGGGCGGGCCCCCACCACCTGCACTACACTGCGCTGCCCGACTGGGTGCAGACCCTCGGGATGCTGTTCTCGCTCATCCTGATCGCGCCCTCGTGGGGCGGCATGATCAACGGCGTCATGACCCTCTCGGGCGCGTGGTACAAGCTGCGCGACGATCCGGTGCTCAAGTTCATGATCGTCTCGCTCTCGTTCTACGGCATGGCAACGCTGGAGGGGCCGCTGATGTCCATCAAGACGGTGAACGCGCTCTCGCACTTCACCGACTGGACGATCGGGCACGTGCATTCGGGCGCGCTCGGCTGGGTGGGCCTGATCTCGATGGGCTGCATCTACTACCTCATCCCGCGCCTCTACGGGCGCACCGAGATGGCGAGCGTGCCGCTCATTACGCTGCATTTCTGGATCGCGACCGTGGGCATCGTGCTCTACATCGCGGCGATGTGGATCGCGGGCGTGATGCAGGGACTCATGTAGCGCGCGGTGAGCCCCGACGGCACGCTCACCTACAGCTTCGCCGAGGCCGTGAAAGCGAGCTATCCGTTCTACGTGGTCCGGCTGGCCGGCGGCGTACTCTATCTCGCCGGCATGCTGGTCATGGCCTACAACGTGTGGAAGACGGTCGCGGGCCGGCAGCCGGTGGACAACGCCATACCGCCCGCGGTCGCGCCCGCGCGGGCGTGAGCAACGGCGAACGCGACCGGCACGAGGTGAAACGTGGAAAAGAGCCCCTCATCGATCCATGACGTGATCGAGCGCCACCTCGGCCTGCTGGTCGTGCTGACGGTCGCGGTGATCAGCGTCGGCGGCCTGGTCCAGATCGTCCCGCTCTCGTTCCAGACCGCCACGACGCAGGCCGCGCCGGGGGTCAAGCCCTACACTCCCCTGCAGCTCTCCGGGCGCGACATCTACATCCGGGAGGGCTGCGTCGGCTGCCACTCGCAGATGATCCGCCCGTTCCGGGCCGAGACCGAGCGCTACGGGCACTACTCCGTCGCCGGGGAGTTCGTCTACGACCACCCCTTCCTCTGGGGCAGCAAGCGCACCGGCCCCGATCTCGCGCGCGTGGGCGGGCGCTATTCGGACGAGTGGCACCGCGTGCATCTCATCAATCCCCGCGACCTCGTGCCCGAGTCGAACATGCCCGCCTATCCGTGGCTGGAACGCACCGCGCTCGACGCGCGCGACCTGCCCGCCAAGATGCGGGCGCTGCGCCGGCTCGGCGTGCCGTATACCGACGAGGAGATCGCGGGCGCGGCCGAGAGCGTGAAGGGCAAGACCGAGATGGACGCGGTGATCGCCTACCTGCAGGGTCTGGGCACGGCGCTGCGCAACGTGCGGTGAGGCCATGAGCGTCGGGCTGATATACGGCATCGCCACGGTCGCGGGGCTCATCGCGTTCGTCGGCATCGCGCTCTGGGCCTGGAGCAGCGCGACTCGGGAACGCTTCGAGCAGGCGGCAATGCTCCCGTTTGCCGACGACGAGGACGACTCCGGCGCGCGCACGGGATCCAACGCAAACGGCGGGTCATGAGCGAGTTCACGAGCGATTTCTGGGGCATCTACGTCGGGCTGATCACCGTGGTGAGCATCGTCGCCTGCGCGGTGCTGCTGCAAAGCATGAGCACGCGGCGCGTGGCGAAGGACGAGCCGGTGGGCACCACGGGCCACACCTGGGACGAAGACCTCACGGAATGGAACAATCCGCTGCCGCGGTGGTGGATATGGCTCTTCTACATCACCATCGCGTTCAGCCTCGTCTATCTCGCGCTGTATCCCGGCCTCGGCATGTACGGGGGGCTGCTCGGATGGAGCTCGACGGGTCAGTTCCGCGAGGAGATGGAGCGCGCGGAAGCGAAGTACGGACCGATCTACGCGCGGTTCCTCGCACAGGACATCAGGACCGTGGCCGCGGACCCCGAGGCGCGCGCGATCGGCCAGCGGCTCTTCCTCAATTTCTGCTCGCAATGCCACGGCTCGGACGCGGGCGGCGCGAAAGGCATTCCCAACCTGCGCGACCGCGACTGGCTCTGGGGCGGCGAGCCCGAGGCGATCCGGACGAGCATCGCGGAGGGGCGCACCGGCGTCATGCCCCCGCTCGGCGCGGCGGTGGGCGGGGACGAAGGCGCGAAGGACGTCGCCCACTACGTGTTCTCGCTTTCGGGGCGCACCCACGACACGCTGCGGGCGTTCCGCGGCAAGCCCCGCTTCGCGGCGGTGTGCGCCGCGTGCCACGGGCCGGACGGCAAGGGCAACCCGCAGCTCGGTGCGCCCAACCTCACCGACTCGATCTGGCTGCACGGCGGGTCCGAGGCCGCGGTCATCGAGGCCGTGATGAAGGGGCGCAAGAACGAGATGCCGGCGCACAAGCTGTTCCTGGACGAAGCGAAGATCCACCTGCTCACCGCCTACGTCTACGGCCTTTCCGCCGACCTGGAGAGGAAGTAGCCGCCGATGATCACCGCACGCCGCCGACACGCGCGCGCGGCGCCCTTGCAGTTTTCCCCGCCGCGCGCCTCCGCGCCCGCCCGCGGCCCGGCCTGAGGCCTGCGCATGGCGCGGACGCAACGCAACCTCGCTCTCGCCCGCGAGAGCAGCGGGACGGAAACCGACCTCTACGAGGTGCGGAAGAAGATCCATCCGCGCGCGGTGCACGGGTGGTTCGCCGGCTGGCGCTGGACGCTGGTGTGGGCGACGCAGATCGTCTACTACGGGCTGCCCTGGCTCACCTGGAACGAGCGCCAGGCGGTGCTGTTCGACCTCGCCGCGCGCAAGTTCTACATCTTCGGCTTCGTATTCTGGCCGCAGGACGTCATCTACCTGACCGTGCTGCTCGTCATCTCGGCGCTCGCGCTGTTCCTGTTCACGGCGGTCGCGGGACGGCTGTGGTGCGGCTACGCCTGCCCGCAGACGGTGTACACCGAGATCTTCATGTGGATCGAGGAGAGAATCGAGGGCGACCACACCGCCCGCAAGCGCCTCGACGCGGCGCCGTGGGATGCGCGCAAGATCGCGCTGAGGGCTGCCAAGCACGGCGCGTGGATCGCGTTCGCGTTCTGGACGGGATTCACGTTCGTGGGCTACTTCACCCCGATCACGCTGCTCGGCGGCGAGCTCCTCTCGCTATCGCTCGGCCCGTGGCAGACGTTCTGGCTGCTGTTCTACGGTTTTGCCACCTACGGGAACGCCGGGTTCATGCGCGAGCAGGTGTGCATCTACATGTGCCCCTACGCGCGCTTCCAGAGCGCGATGTTCGACGCGGACACGCTGATCATCACTTACGACCAGAAGCGCGGCGAGCCGCGCGGCGGGCGCAGCCGCGCGGTCGATCCGCGGGCGGCCGGGCTCGGGGACTGCGTGGACTGCGGCATCTGCGTGCAGGTATGCCCGACCGGGATCGATATCCGCAACGGGCTGCAGTACGAGTGCATCGGCTGCGCCGCGTGCGTGGACGCCTGCGACCAGGTCATGGACCGGATGCGCTACCCGCGCGGCCTCATCCGCTACTCGACCGAGAACGCAATCGACCAAGGGCTGACGCGGGCCGAGGTGTGGCGGCGCATGCTGAGAACGCGGGTGGTCCTCTACAGCGTGGTGCTGCTCGCAGTCACGGCGACATTGGGCGCGGCGCTCTACGCGCGGATCCCGCTCAAGCTCGACGTGATCCGCGACCGGGCGGCGCTGGTGCGCGAGACCCCGGAGGGACGCCTCGAGAACGTCTATCGCCTGCAGGTGATGAACACCGAGGAGCGCGCGCACCGCTATCGCGTCTCGGTCTCGGGGCTGGACGGGCTCGAGCTCGTCGCGGCCCAGCCCCTCGAGATTCCCGCGGCCTCCACCGTCACCGTTCCGGTGTCGGTCCGGCTCGACCCCGCCGGCCATCCGGCCGGGTCGCACCCGGTCGTGTTCCGCGTCGAGAGCCTGGAGCGGCCCGAGATCACGGCGCACGCACCGTCCCGGTTCTTCGTGAGGTAGGCGCATGACAGGCGGATCGAAGCCCGCAAGACCCTGGTACCGCGAGAGCTGGCCGTGGCTCCTGATGGCGGGGCCGGCCGCGGTCGCGCTCGCCGGGATCGTCACGGTATGGCTCGCGGTGAGTAGCAGCGACGGACACGTGTCGGGCGGCTACGACCGGCACGGGCGCGCGCTCGAGCGCACGCTCACCCGGGACCGCGCCGCCGCCGCGCTCGGATTGTCCGCCGAATTGAGCGTGGACGCGCGAGGGCGCATCGAAGCCCGGCTTGCAGGCGGCCGCGTGCCGCCCCCTGCGCTGCAGCTCACGCTGGTGCACCCCACGCGCTCCGGGCGCGATGTGGTGCTCTCGCTCGCTAGCGGCGGCGCCGGCACGTACCGCGCGGGCCCTGCGGCGCTGCCCGCCGGGCGGTGGCTGGTGATCCTGGAAGACGAGATGCAGACGTGGCGCCTCGCGGGGGAGTGGTCCATCCCGGCATCGCATCCCCTCGTGCTCGCACCACGCAGGACTTGAGGAGGGAAACCCATGCGGCGCGCTATCTGGATCCTGTGGCCGTCCTTCATCGTGGCGGGAATCGCCGAGACCGCGTTCTTCACGCTGTTCGACCCCATGGAGCTGACCGTGCTGGGGCAGCCTGCGGGGCTGAGCCGCATCGCGGTCTACTCCCTCGGATTCTTCGTGTTCTGGGGTTTTGCCGCGGCTTCGAGCGCGTTCACCTGCTTCCTGCAGCGCGGCTCCGCTGATATCAACCGCTTGTGCCCGCTGGAGGCGCCCGATCGGCCCGTGGGGTGCCCGCGGCGGGAAGAGCGTCCGGACAGCGCCGGCGGGCCGTAACCGGAAGCAGCATTGACGTAGGTCAGTACTCCGGGCGGCGGCCGGAGTAGCATGAAATTGGACGGTCCGCCGGCCGTCCGCTCTGTTGTGCCGGCGTGTCCGTCCGTAGGCCAACACGGGAAGGAGACGGCCATGACAAACATCACCCGATTCGATCCGTTTGAAGACCTGGACGATCTGTTCAAGGGCGTGTTCCTGCGTCCGATGCGCATCGAGCGCGAGCTCGCTCCGCGAATGTCGCTCAAGATGGAGGTGACCAGGACCGACGGCACCTACACCGTCAGGGCCGAGATGCCGGGCGTGAAGAAGGACGACATACACGTCTCCATCGACGGCAACGAGGTCACGATCACCGGCGAAGTGAAGAAGGAAGCCGAGGAGAAGAAGGGCGAGGAAGTCATCCGCAGCGAGCGCTATTACGGCAAGGTCTCGCGAAGCTTCACCCTGCCGCACGAGGTCGATGAAGCGAAGGCGGACGCCAGGTACGACAACGGCGTGCTACGCCTCACCCTGCCGATGAAGGCGAAGACGGCGGTGAAGAAGCTCGCGGTGAGCTGACGCGGAGGCGGCGATGGTCGAGCGCAAGAAAGCGGGGGCGGGGCGCAAGGCCTGCGGAGGCGTGCGCGTGGAACCGGAGGAGCGCCGGCACCTGATCGAAGCCTGCGCCTTCTTCCGCGCGCAGCGCTACCGCGTGATCGATCCCGGCGGCTACCGCGAAGAGGACCGGCGGCAGGCCGAGGCCGAGATCGACACCGCGCTCGGCAGCCGGCGAAAGGGCGCGAAGCGTTGAGGCGCCTTCTCGCAGCGGCGTGGCTTGTGGCAGCGGTCGCGGGCGCGCCCGCGGAATTCGTGCGCGCCGAGCCGCCGAGCTTCGAGCGCGGGCGCATGCTCTACGAGAACCACTGCCGGGTGTGCCACACGGAGAAGGTGCATGCCCGCACGCCGCGCCTCGCCCTCAACCGCCAGGAGCTGCGCGAGATCGTGATGAAGTGGGTCGAGCAGGAGAACCTGCCCTGGCGCCGGGAGGAGGTCGAGGACGTGGTGCATTTCCTCAACCTCACCCGCTACCACTACTGACGCTGCTGGCTGATGAGGCGGCGCAACGCTTCCGGGTCGCGGATCCGGATGTGCTTGTGGCGCGCCACGATGAGCCCGTCCTGCTGGAAGCGCGAGAGCACGCGCGAGATGGTCTCGAGCTTGAGGCCGAGGTAGCTGCCGATCTCCTCGCGCGTCATGCGCAGGTTGAACTCGGTCCCGGAGTAGCCCCGGGCGGTGAAGCGCTGCGAGAGGTTGAGCAGGAACGCCGCGAGGCGCTCCTCGGCCTTCATGCTGCCGAGCAGCAGCATCACCCCGTAGTCGCGCACGATCTCGCGGCTCATGATCCGGTGCAGCTGCTGCTGCAGGGATGGCAGCTCGCGCGAGAGCTGCTCGAGGTAGCCGAAGGGGATCTCGCACACCTCGCTGTCCTCGAGGGCGACGGTATCGCACATGTGGCGGCTGCTGCTGATCGCGTCCATGCCGAGCAGCTCGCCCATCATGTGGAAGCCGGCCACCTGCTCGCGCCCGTCGTCGTGCAGCACGCAGCTCTTCATGAACCCGGAGCGGATCGCGTAGAGGGCGGCGAGCGGGGCGCCCGCGCGGTAGAGGTGCTCCCCCCGCTTCAGCTTGCGGCGGCGGTTGACGAGCCGGTCCACCCGCTCCATCTCCCGGGTGTCGATCCCGGCCGGCAGGCAGAGCTCCCGCAGGCTGCACGAGGAGCAGGCGATGCGCAGGTGGCCGACATCGACGGGCCCCGTGGGAACAGGGGTTTTCATGCGCGGGAGTATGGCGCGGTATTCATCATGGCGTTTGACTTACATCAAGGCCACCCCCCCGCCCCGTGCAATACTGGCTTCTGCTGAAGCCGCAGGGTAACGGGCGTGCAATCCGCACACATGACGCCGGCGCAGACGGATTTCGATCTCGATCTGGTGCGGCGCTTCGACCGGCACGGGCCGCGCTATACGTCGTATCCGACGGCCGACCGCTTCGTCGAGGCATTCGGCCCCGGGACCTACCGCGCGTGGGCGGCCCGGCGCAACATCGGCGGCATCCAGCGCCCCCTCTCGCTCTACGTGCACCTGCCGTTCTGCCGCAGCCTGTGCTTCTATTGTGCATGCAACAAGATCGTAACACGCGACGCCGCCAAGGCGCAGCGCTATCTCGATTACCTTGGCCGGGAGCTGCGGATGCAGGCCGAGCTGTTCCGGGACGATCCGCGCGTCACCCAGATGCACTGTGGCGGGGGCACTCCGACCTATTACGACTGCGACGAGCTGCGCGCACTGTTCTCGCGGATCGCCGGGCACTTCGAGCTCGCGCCGGACGGCGAGTACTCGATCGAGGTGGATCCCCGCACCGTCAGTGTGGAGACGATCCACGCGCTGCGCGACATGGGCTTCAACCGCGTGAGCTTCGGGGTGCAGGATTTCGACCGCGACGTGCAGCGGGCGGTCAACCGCGAGCAGAGCGAGGAGCAGACGCTCGCTGTCCTGGAGGCCGCCCGGCGCCACGGCTTTGCGTCGGTGAACATCGACCTCATCTACGGGCTGCCGAAGCAGACGCTGATGAGCTTCAACGCGACGCTCGCGCGCGTGACCGCGGCACGCCCCGACCGCATCGCGCTCTACAACTACGCGCATCTCCCCACGCTGTTCAAGGCGCAGCGCCAGATCAACGACGCGGAGCTGCCGGCGCCCGAGACCAAGCTCAAGCTGCTCGCGCTCGCCGTGCGCAGCCTCGCGGCCGCGGGCTACGTCTACATCGGCATGGATCACTTCGCCCTGCCCGAGGACGCGCTCGCGGTGGCGCAGCGCCAGGGCCGGCTGCATCGCAACTTCCAGGGCTACTCGACGTGCGCGGACGCCGACCTCATCGGACTCGGCGTCTCCGCGATCGGCGCGATCGGGCCGACCTACAGCCAGAACTACCGCGCGCTCTCGGACTACTACGACGGGCTGGACCGGCGCGAGCTGCCGGTCATGCGCGGGCTCGAGCTCACCGCGGACGATCTCGTGCGCCGCGCGGTGATCCAGGCGCTCATGTGCCACTTCGCGCTGTCGAAGGAGTCGATCGAGATCGCCTACCTCGTGGACTTCGACCGGTATTTTGCGGCGGAGCTCGCGGAGCTGCGCGAGCTCGAGCGCCTCGGGCTGATGAGCATCGAGGACGGCTGGCTGACGGTCACGCCCAAGGGGCGCTTCCTCATCCGCAACATCTGCATGGTGTTCGACCGCTACCTGCGGCACGACCGGGAAGTGCGCCGCTACTCGCGCGTGATTTGAGAAGTCCTGAACCGCCAAGGCCGCCAAGAGAACCAAGATCAACTCTCAACGCCGAGGACGCAGAGGACGCGGAGTAAAGCGGGAAATGCCGCCGAGGCCGCCAAGAGCGACAGGATAAACTCTTGACGATAAGGACGCGGAGGAGCGCAGCAACAGGAAACGGGAAATAGGAGACAGGGAATAGGTAAAAAAATCGGGCGCCTGTGGCGCCCGATTTTTTTCGATGACTCCGGGACTGACTGACGAAGTGACTATGTGACTAAGTCACTGAGTGATCGAGAAAAGAGATGCGGGGCCTCCGCTGGTTCGCTCCGCCCCGCCTGGCCGCGGCACAGGCATGGGCCGCGCCCGAAAAGTTCCAAGGTCAGGTTCGCTGCTTCAGCAGCGAACCTGCTGCTTGCAGAACTCCTGAAGGGGTTGCACCACGCTGCGCTGCGCCACCGGGCGGCGCACCTTGTCGGCGCCGTAGTCGAGCGCGAGCTTGAACGCGAACTTCTCGAAGAAGGTGTTGTGCATTTCCGCGCCCAGCGTGCCGACCGCGTAGAGCCCATCGTCCTTCGCGTCGTGCTCGAGCAGGACTGCCGCCAGGGGCTGCGGCGCGGGGCCGCCCACGACGCGCGCGCCCGAGGCCGGGTCGTACTCGCTGTGCTCCGAGCAGCAATGGATGACGTTGCGGCGCATCGCGGCTCCCGCGGTGGATTTCTCCCGGTAGCTGATGAAGGTGATCTGCGGCGTGGGGTAGGTCATGCGGTGCGCGCAGATCGCGGAGTAGGCGACGATCGCGCGCCGCGGCCCGACGCCTCCCGGCCACTGGTACAGGGAGCCGTCCTCGGTCTTGAGTGAAACATCGCGCACCGTGGGCTTCCCGAGGTTCAACAGGAAGCAGGGCGTGCCTTCGAACGGGTAGTGGAAGATGTAGTTTTCCGTCGCGACGAGGCTCGCGGCCTTGATCGGCTGGCCGCGCTCGTTGACCAGGTGCGCGCGCGCGTAGAAGCGCGGGCTGAGGTCCTTCGCCGCGAGCGCCTCGTGCGCGCCGAGCGCGCAGCTCGCGGCACACATCTTGATGAAATCGCGTCGCTCCATCATCCTCATCCAAAACGGTAAAAACATGCGTATTGTTCAGACATCGGACACATGCTGTCAACCTGACTCCTCACGTTCCGCGTTCAACGTTCAATATTCAAGGTTCAAGGTCGGACGATCGGAGGCGGCGAACAACACGCTGCTCAGCCCGGACCCACCACCTTGAACCCGGAACCTGGAACGCCGAGTTCGGCGGCAAATATCGCCTCCATCTCGCGCCGGAACCGCACGTCTTCGCTGTCAGCCAGCACCACATCGGCCCATGTCAGACTCATGCCTTTATTGATGGCGCGCGCGAGGCGCGCGCCATGCGCGAGCCCGATCGGGAACGCGCCGCACGCGAGGGAATCGCGAGCCGGCATGAGCCTGCCCCACACGGTGGCGCCGCCTTCCCCGTCGAGCGTTTCTCCCGCCCGGAGATCGCGCTTGGCGACCGCGACCGCGTCGCCGCGGAAACTGGAAGGTGATCCGGTCGGTTCCCCCCGCAGCCCGACGCTCGCGACCGAGATGCCGAGCTCGAGCCCGATCAGGTGGCAGGGCTTGTACATCGCGGCGTAGTTCCCGGACTCGTCGGTCACAAGACCGTACTCGTGGAAGCAGCGGCGCACGTACTTGCTGTCGGCGGCGAACGTCACATAGACGCCCCAGCGCAGGTCGCGCGCGACCGGGCGCCCGTCGCGCTCGAGGCTGGACACCACCTCCACCTCGCCGCGGTGGTGCAGGGTTCCGCCTTCGGCCTGCGGGCGGAGCACGCGCGGCAATTCATCCACGCCGCACGGCGGAAACGCGAGCCCCTCCGGCGCCGGGGTGAGCCCCGTCGCATTGGCGACCGCCGCCATCTCGATCGCGGATTTCGTGCCGTCGAGGAACGAATTGAACATCCGCGCGTTGAAATCGCCGCCCGCCACCATCTCCGGAGTGAACCCATAGTGGCCCCAGACCGTTTCCGGAGTGGATTCGTGGTACTCGGGGAGGTACTTGGTGCCCTTGCCGGCGGCGGCGACCTCGAAGCCGGCGGCGCGCGCCCAGTCCACGAGCTCGCAGACGAGCGCCGGCTGGTCGCCGTAGGCGAGCGAATAAACGATGCCGGCCTCGCGCGCGCGGCGCGCGAGCAGCGGGCCCGCGAGCGCATCGGCTTCCACGTTGACCATCACGATGTGCTTGCCGTGCTCGCAGCACGCGAGCGCGTGCCGGATGCCGGCGGCCGGGTTGCCGGTCGCATCCACGACGATCTCGACGGCGTCCGAGCCGACGACCGCCAAGGCGTCCTCGGTAATGAAGGTGGTGCCCTTGTTACGGGCTTCCTCGAGGGAGCGCGCCGCATGTTGCGTCGCATCCCAGCCGACGCGAGCAAGACTCTCCCGGGCGCGTTGCGGGGCGAGATCCGCGATCGTGACGATATGCATGCCCGGGGTGCGGCGCGCCTGCGCGAGGAACATCGTGCCGAACTTGCCGGCGCCGATGAGCGCGACGCGCAGCGGCTTGCCGTCGGCGGCGCGTTGCGAGAGCAGGCGATGAAGGTTCATGGGCGGTAATCATAAACCGCGGGCGCGTCTTACCGCCAAGCCCGCCATGGAAAAACCAAAGACCACCTCTCACCGCAGGGGACACGGAGGACGCCGAGGAACGCAGGGGAGGAACAGTTACTCTGAATCCTGAATCCTTGATCCTGAATCCTGTCTCTTGAACCGCCAAGACCGCGAAGGTACGCCAAGAAACACACGGAATCAGACGAAACGCTGCTGGAGCGAACGTCCGCAAACGACCCAAAGCGGAAATCAGGGGGTATCTAACGAATCATCCCCGCAAAGATTTCGTGAAGATGCTTTCGCGGCTGCAAGGGGGGAAAATCCAAGTGTTGGTGAATTGGTTATCGTGTGGCACTGTATCCTGATTTCCCTTGTGTCTTTGACGCGTAGCATCTTGCCATCAAAGCCTCTGACATGACGACGAGTAGACACGCAAACGACACCTACGTTACGGACCTTATAGATCTCTTGCGTATCCACACCAGAGGTCTCCCTCGCCAATCCGTGTTGTCCGAGTTAGAACGTGCTCGGAAAGCAAGGGGTCTGTCAATACCGCCGAAGTTTGAGCAAGCAGTGCAGAGTGCATTCAATCAGCATTGCATGGAGTCGGAGGTGTTTCGGGAGCGACATGCGTCTCTCGAGGGCTTCTTTCACAGTCACCGCGATCAAAATACTGCGGTTTGGAGCGTTGATACCCAGCGTGCGGATGCGTGGTTAAAGATGCGCTCTCCACTATATGAGCTTGCTCAAGCAATAGCACGTATTAAACAAATTCCTGCTGAGACGGCTCTTGCGGCGGTTGAAAAGGCCCCCGAAGAAAAGCGAGCGATCTGGCGCAGCAACGCCAAAGTCAAGGCCACGATAGCGGCGATTCGGGCAGAGAAGGCGGCGGAGGCGGCGGAGAGAGAGTTGTCTCTAGACCCAAACGTTGAACAGCCCGATGATTCGTAGGACGCGAGAGTAGTTCGCGTCCGACCCAAATCTGCCATTCTGCCGGTCAAGGACCGGTGCCATTCGCGCGGATTCACCCATTTCCTTCCTTGCTTGCCTCCAACACACGATCAGTGAGCTGGTCCAAAGCGATGCGAACGCGAACGTCATTTAGGAACTGTTCTGCCCAACCAACTTCGGCTCCACCAAATGCGCGCAGCAGCTCAACGATTCTGCGAAGTACGCTGCCTCCTGGAGAATAAAATTCGAATCCCATTGATGTCAGAGTCTGATACAAGTAATCAATTGCAGTCGAGACACCCTCCAGTTCATTTGTGCGGAACATCTCAATTAATCTTTCCCATGGAATGTCAAGAATCTCCGGCCGCTTGCGTGGAACTGAGTCAGGGTGTGCTTCCAGCCACCTAACAAATATCTGTTCAACGATCTCAAGCCTCCAGCGGCTTTGTGCGTGCTCCTCCTCATAGTTTGCCTTTTGGCGAAACGCATCAATACGGTACGAAATCGCTGCCTCCTTGAACGCTTGAGCAGCGCTCTTTAGATCGCCCTCCTTCAAGTGACTATCGCCAAGGTCCATCAGGGCCTTTATTGCCAGGCGATCACCCTTTGTCGCAGGCTGCAACAGGTCGGCAATTGCTTTAGGCAATGTCCTACTTAATGGGTAAAACGCTCGCTGCTACGGTGGAGCCCTG
Organism: Betaproteobacteria bacterium; assembly: GCA_016868035.1. Lineage (GTDB taxonomy): Bacteria > Pseudomonadota > Gammaproteobacteria > Burkholderiales > SG8-41 > SG8-41. The sequence continues at coordinate 16,562 of VGID01000066.1, forward strand.
GGAGGTCTTCTCATGGGGCTCTACGACTACCGGCATGTCATTGCTAACGAGCGAACCTGCTTCTGGTTTATCCACC
>VGID01000067.1 GCA_016868035.1 Betaproteobacteria bacterium
CGACACCCATTGCTCCAGTTGTTGCCGTTCGCCTTCCCCCAGGTTCACAGCTTGCGCGCGTTTGGGCATGATTGAGCATAGCAACACCCGTCCAGAAGTACAAGCTATTTCGCGGACAGTGCACTAGCAGGACCGCGGCGGCGAGTTTCAGCCGGAAACGGCGTACGTGTGGATTCATGCCCGCGACCTCCCCCGTAGATGGACCTACCCGGATGCAACCCCCGTCCTTGCCCCTCGTCCCCATCCGCATGCTCGCAAACTCCTTGTTTTTATTACTTAACCGCCTGGACCATTCGAGCCGGCGCTGAAGCTTGGTCACGTACCCATGGCAGGCGCCCACGGCCGCGTCCTGTACAGGCCAAGCGTGATCCCGTTCAACGCCAATGATGCGAATTCTACACAAAAAAACCCTTGTCGAGGCCAAGGGTAAGCCCCCTGTGCAGACTTTTCTTGCCGTGACCCGTCAGTTCCTGAGCGGCTTGCCGGTTTTCAACGTGTGCTCGATGCGCGCCTGGGTCTTCTGGGTCGCGATCAGCTCCATGAAGTGGCTCCGCTCGAGATCGAGGAACCACTGCTCGTCCACGAGGCTCCCGGCCTCGACCTCTCCCCCGCACATCACGGTCGCGATCTTGGAGCCGATCAGGTAGTCGTGCTCCGAGATGTGGCCGCCTTCGAGCAAGTTCACCATGAACGCCTTGATCGTCGCGATCGCGCTGCGCCCGGCGACGGGGATCGCCGTCGCCCGCAGCGGCGGGCGGTAGCCAGCGGCAACGAGCGCGTGCAGCTCCGCCTTGGCCGCCCCGAGCAGCTCGAAGCGGTTCATCACGATCCGATCCGCCGCGCGCAGGTAGCCCAGCTCGCGAGCGTGCTCGGCGCTGCGGGCGACTTCCGCCATCGCCACCGTCTTGAAGTATTTCTGCAGGAAGGGCGACATGTCCCCGCCCTTGGCGTCCGCCACCGCCCGCAGCGCGAACTCCTTGCATCCGCCGCCTGCCGGGAGCAGCCCCACGCCCGCCTCCACGAGCCCGATGTAGCTCTCGAGGGTCGCCACGGCGCGGTCGCAGTGCAGGATGACCTCGCACCCGCCGCCCAGGGCGAGCCCGTCCACGGCCGCGACGGTGGGCACCATCGAGTACTTCAGGCCCTGCGTCGTGTCCTGGAACTGCTCGACCAGCCGCTCCACCTCGGCGAGCTGGCCCGCCATCAGCGTGTCCGCGACATTCAGCGCGTGCGCGGCTTTCAGCACCGCCGACTGCGCCGCGCGCCGGAACTGCCGGAAGAGCCTGCCCGCCGCGGACGGCTGGGACGGCCGCGCGCCGCCGGAGGGCTTCTTCTTGAGATTGGCGCCCACCGAGAACGGGGGCTCGGTCTGCCAGATGACGAGCCCCATGTAGTTGCGCTCGGCCTCGTCGATCGCCTGCTGCAGGCCGTCGAGCACGTCGTCTCCGATCGTGTGCATCCGGCTCTTGAAGCTCACGATCGCGATGTCGTCTCCCGTATGCCAGCACCGAACCGCGTCGGTCTCGAACACGGTTTCGCCGTAGGTCGCGCTCTCGCCGAGCACGCGGTCGGGGAAGGCCTGGCGCCGGTAGACGGGCAGCGCCCGTCGCGGCTGATAGGCGTTCTCCGCGGGCGCATAGGAGCCCTGCGCGCGGTGCACGCCGTCGCGATCGGGCGCCGCCGCCCACGCCGGCAGCGGGGCGCCGGCCATTGCCTTGCCGGCGGTGATGTCCTCCGCGATCCATTTCGCAACCTGCTGCCAGCCCGCGGCCTGCCAGATCTCGAACGGGCCCTGGTTCCAGCCGAAGCCCCAGCGGATCGCGAGATCCAGATCGCGCGCGTTGGCGGCGATCTCCGCGAGGTGCGCCGCGCAGTAGTGGAACGCGTCGCGATAGACCGCCCACAGGAACTGCGCCTGCGGGTGCGCGCTCGCATGCAGCTGCGCGAAGCGCTGCGCCGGGTCAGGGTTCTTGAGGATCCCCACCACCGCCTCGTCCGCCTTCTGCTCGGAGATGCGGTAGGACTTCGCCTTCGGATCGAGCACCTGGATGTCGGCGCCCACCTTCTGGTAGACGCCGCGCCGGGTTTTCTGCCCGAGCGCGCCCTGCTCGATCAGAGCGCCGAGCCACGCCGGCACCTCGAAATGGCGGTGCCACGGATCCTCGGGCAGCGTGTCCTTCATGGTCTTGACGACGTGCGCGAACACGTCGAGCCCGACCACGTCCGCGGTGCGGAAGGTTGCGCTCTTGGGCCGGCCGATGAGGGTGCCGGTCAACGCGTCCACCACGTCGAACCCGATGCCGAAGCGCTCGGCGTGGTGAATGGTCGCGAGCATCGAGAACACGCCGCCGCGGTTGGCGATGAAGTTCGGGGTGTCCTTGGCACGGATCACGCCCTTGCCGAGGGTGGTCACCAGGAACTTCTCGAGCTCGTCCAGCATCGCGCCGTCCGTGTCCCTGGCTGCAATCAGCTCGACCAGGTGCATGTAGCGCGGCGGGTTGAAGAAGTGCACCCCGCAGAATCTCTTCCGCAGGCCCTGCGGAAGAGATTCTGAAAGCTGGTTGATCGAGAGCCCCGAAGTGTTGCTCGCGAATATCGTGTGCTCGCCGAGATGCGGCGCGACCTTGCGATAGAGGTCCGCCTTCCAGTCCGTGCGCTCGGCGATCGCCTCGATCACGAGGTCGCAATCGTTGAGCAGCTCCAGGTGCTGCCCGTAGTTCGCGGGCTGGATCAAGCCCGCGCGCGCGGGCGTCGCGAGCGGGCTCGGATCGATTTTCCTCAGGTTCTCGATCGCCTTGACGACGTTGCCGTTGGGATCGCCCTCTTTCGCGGGAAGCTCGAAGAGAACGGCGGCGACATTGGCGTTGACGAGGTGCGCGGCGATCTGCGCGCCCATGACGCCGGCGCCGAGCACGGCGGCCCTGCGCACGATCAGGGGAGTGGCGGTCGGCATGGAACGATCCCGTGCAGTGGTGGAAAAATTCTAGCACGCCCCCGCTCGCAGGATCGCGGAGCTTCGCGTGCCACGCGCTTCAGAACCGGTACGTGAACTGCGCGCTCACGATGTTGACGTCCGCTTCGTACCTGCCGATCACGTTGCCCTGCGCGCCGGCGACCGCCCCGAGCCCGCGGCTCTGGTTGATCGGGACGTCCTTCATGAACATGTGCAGGTAGCCGAAATCGAGCGTCGCCTGCTTCGAGACGCGGTACTTGCCGCCGATCGCGACCAGCGTGCGGTCGGCGTCGGGCAGCGTCACGGTGCGAAACGCGTCCACGACCGGCGTCCTGTCGTACGCGACGCCGAGCTTCACCGTGAAGTCGTCTCGCCATTTCCAGTTCGCGCCCACTCCGACGCGGTAGCTGTCCTTGAACTGGAAGTTGAACGTGTCCAGCACCGCCCCCGCGCCCGCCACCGCCGAGGCGGAGGTCGTCACCAGCGGCACCGCCTTGATCCTGCTCCAGCGCGTGTAGGTCACGTCGCCGAGCAGTTCCCAGCGCGGCGAGAGCTGGTGCGCAATGCCCCAGGAGAAAGCGTCGGGAAACTCGAGCTTCGCGCTCACCGTGTTCACCGCCGTTCCCACACCCGGAACCGATGAAAACGCGATGGTACCCGTCAGCGTGTGCTCCATGGAGGAGCGGTAGCTCACCCCGATGCGGGTCGCCGGCGAGAGATCGAACATCGCCTCGGCGTTCCACCCGAAGCGGCCGTCGTCGGCCTTGATCCTGGCAAACGACTCGGCGGGCGGCACGAGCAGCAGCAGCACCGAGCGCTCGATCCTCACTTCCGCCTTCTGGTAGCTCACACCGAACCCGAGCGACACGGCTTCGGTGAGCTTCACCGCCACGCTCGGGTTGATGTCCACGGTCTTCACTTCCGAGCGCCGCGACTGGAAGCGGCCGAACCAGCCCGGCTCGTACTCGGTCTTCAGCCCGAAGGGAACGCTGATTCCGACGCCCATCCACCAGCGCGGATCGAACTGCCAGGAGAAGTAGGCGTTCGGCACGGCCGCGAGGTCGCCCGAATCGCCGCCGTTTCCGCCCGGCGAGGCGAGCCCTGCGGGCGCGGCCGAGGCGCCGCCCGTGGCAAATTCGCGGGAAGGCCGGATCGCGTGCAACGCAGCGCTCGCCTGCCTGCCGGGCAGGCGCGTCAGGCCGGCGGGATTGTAGTAGATGGTGCTCGCGTCCTCGGCGGCCGCCGTATGCCCCGCATAGGCGTTGCCAAGACCGCTCGCGTTCTGGGTCATGAGGTGGAAGCCGCTGCCCTGCGCCACGGCAGGCAGCACCACGGCCGCGATTGCCGCGGCGACCGGCATCCGCTTGCCGCTCAGCCCCATTCCCCCACCTCCCCCACCCATGTCCGCCGGCGCAAGTATACAGACAACCGCATCGTTACCGGCCGCACGGGGCTCCGGATCAGCGCTTCGAGTGTACAGGGCGCGGGCGGCGGGTCTCGTCCACCGCGACATGATTTGAACTTGGAACCTTGAACGTGGAACAGGCAACGCCGTTCAATGGCCCGCGTACATCTGCTCGATCTCGGCGCTGAATTTCTCCATCACCTTGGCGCGCTTCAACTTGAGGGTGGGGGTGAGCAGCCCGTTCTCGATGGTCCACGGCTCCGTGGTCAACGCGACGCGTCGCACCTGGGCGTAGCCCGGGAACTCCCGCAGCTGCCGTGCGATGCGCTCGATGACGGCTTCCTCCACCGGCTTTTCGCGCAGCGTTTCACGCGCCTCGGGGTCGAGGCCGCGCTCGGCGCAAAGCCGTTTCCAGTGCTCGGCGTTGACCACCGCGATCACGCTCAGGTAGGGCTTGCCCTCGCCGAGGAGCATGACCTGCTCGAGCAGGGAGTCGCGCGCCATTGCCGCCTCCATGTCCACCGGCGGCACTTTCTCTCCGGTGGAGAGCACGATGATCTCCTTCAGCCGCCCGGTAATGTAGACGCGCCCCTCGTCGTCGATGCGCGCGGTGTCGCCCGAATTGAGCCAGCCGTCCGGGCTGAGGATCTCGCGGGTCGCCTTCTCGTTGTTCCAGTACCCGAGCATCACGTTCGGGCCCTTGATGAGCAGCGCGTTGTTCTCGCCGAGCTTCACTTGCACGTCCTGTATCGGCTTGCCCACGCTCTCGGGCAGATTGTCGTCGGGGCGGTTCGCGCACGCCACGGGGCTCGTCTCGGTGAGGCCGAAGCCCTGCAGCACGGGCAGCCCGAGCCCGATGAATACGCGCGCGATCTCCGGCGTGAGCGCGGCGCCTCCGGAGATCGCAGCGCGCATGCGGCCGCCGAGCCGCGCCATGATCTTCTTCGCCACGAGCGCGTCGAGCACGGGCCACAGCAGGAACGACGGCTTCCAGGCGCCCCGCCCCTGCGCCCGCTCGAAGCGCGCGTAGCCGACGCGCACCGCGAGCTCGAACAGCTTCTTGCGGATCGCGGGCCCTTCCTCGAGCTTGGCGCGAATCGCCCCATAGACGCGCTCGTAGATGCGCGGCACCGAGATCAGCAGCGTCGGCCGGACCGACTGCAGGTCCTCGGCGAGCTGCGGAATCGAGCGCGCGAAGGCGGTCGTGGAGCCCGACATGACCGTGAGGTAGTAGCCGCACGTGCGCTCCAGCGTGTGCGAGAGCGGCAGGAACGAGAGGAACACGTCGTCGTGGCCGGGAGTGAGCACTGCGCAGCTGCCGGCGACGTTGCTCAGAATGTTGTGATGCGAGAGCATCACGCCCTTGGGCCGTCCCGTCGTGCCCGAGGTGTAGACGATGGTTGCGAGCGAGTTCGGATCCCGCGGCACGTTGCGCGTCGCGCCACCTTCGTCCGGCAGCCATTCCTCGAGCGACTTGAGCCGCGGCTCCCCCGCGTTGGGCACGGACTTGACCGAGACGATGCGCGTCAGCCCGCCGAGCCGGTCCTTCACCTCGAGCAGCGCCTGCCACTGCTCCGGCCCCTCGATCAGGAGCACCTTGCATTCGGCGTCGTTGAGGATATAGGCGATGTTCTCCGGGCGGTCCTGCGTGTAGAGCGGCACCACCACCATCCCCAGGCCGAGCGCCGCCTGGTCGTAGGTGACCCATTCCGGGCAGTTGCGCAGCATCACTGCCGCGCGGTCTCCGGCCTTCAGCCCGTCCTTCTCGAGCGCGACCTGCCAGCGCGCGACCTGGTGGTTGATCTGCGCCCACGTGTAGTCGCGCCAGTTGGCGTGCTCCTCGTTGTAGGCCCGGTACGCGACCGTGTCGGGAGTGCGCTTCACGCGCTCCCGGAATAGACCGTCCAGCGTTACCGCCGCCTCGGCCGGCACCAGGTGGCTTGCGCCCTGTGACATGCTTCCTCCTTCGGATGGTGATCGGTCAACGGTACACGGTGAGCGGACCGAAGCAAGACCCTGCTTGTGCGCCATCCGCCACTTTACCGCTTACGGCTTGCTGCTCACCGCTCACGGACTCTTTCAATCCAGGAACAGGTCCGGATACAGCGCGGCTCCCGGGGTCACCGCGTACTGCCCGAAATCGCTCACACCCTCCTCGCGCAGCACGTCCTCGTCGATGTAGAAATTCCCCGTGGCGCCGCCGCTGTCGCGCTTCAGGATCGCGCAGGCCGCATCGGCCATGATCGCAGGCTTGCGGCTCGCCTTCAGGATCGCCTCGGGAAAGTGCACCTCGATCGCCGCCGTCGCGATGGTCGTGCGCGGCCACAGCGAGTTCACCGCAACGCCCTGTTCCCGCAGCTCGGCCGCCATACCGAGCGTGCACATGCTCATCCCGTACTTGGATATCGTATAGGCAACGTGGTTCTGGAACCAGCGCGCGCTCATGTTGAGGGGCGGCGAGATATTCAGTATGTGCGGATTCTCCGCGCGCGCGAGGTGCGGAATGCACGCCTGCGAGCAGAGGAAGGTGCCGCGCACGTTCACCGCCATCATCAGGTCGTAGCGGTTGGCCGGGGTCTGCAGCGTGGGCGCGAGCGAGATCGCGCTCGCGTTGTTGATCAGCGCGTCGAGGCCGCCGAAACGCTCCACGGCGCGATGCACCGCCGCGGCGACGGCTTCCTCCCTGCGCACGTCGAGCTGGACCGCGAGCGCCTTGCCCCCGGCCTTCTCGACCTCGCCGGCGACCGTGTGGATCGTTCCCGCCAGCCGCGCGTGCGGCTCCGAGGTCTTCGCGGCGATCACCACGTTCGCGCCTTCGCGCGCGCAGCGCAGCGCGATCTCCCGGCCGATGCCGCGGCTCGCGCCGGTGATGAAGATCGTTTTCCTCCTCAAACCCGGCATTTTTAACCCCTCAGATCAACCGCCATGACGCCAAGGAAACCAAAATCTGACGTTCATTCATTGTCGCCTTTCTTGGCGCCTTGGCGGTTCAATTTCCCTTGAAGTCGGGCTTCCGTTTCTCGACGAAGGCGGCCACGCCTTCCCTGAAATCATGCGTCGCGGCGCAGCGCGCGAAGGCCTCGGCCTCGGCAGCGAGCTGCGCGGCAAGCGGCTGATCGTAGCTCTGGTTGAGCAGCCGCTTCGCCTCGGCGAATGCGGCCGTGGCGCCGTGCGCCAGGCGTCCCGCGATGCGCTCGGTCTCCGCGCCGAGCATCTCGACGTTCACCACCCAGTTGACGAGGCCGAGCTTCAGCGCGGTTTCCGCGTCGAACGTGTCCGACAGCAGCACCAGCTCCAGCGCCTTGCGCAAGCCCACCAGACGGGGAAGGAAATACGTCGAGCCGCCATCGGGGCTTGCTCCGATCCTCGTGTAGGCGAGCGTGAACTTGGTCTCTTTCGCCGCGATCGCAAGGTCCGCCGCCGCCATCAGGCTCACGCCCGCGCCCGCCACCGCCCCATGGACGCTCGCGAGCACCGGCTTCGGCGCGCGTCGCAGCGCGAGGATCGCGTGGTGCAGCTCTCCCGCGAGCTCGCCGACGACCTTGGGCAGGCGCTCGCGGTTCGCCCGGAACACCGTGACATCGCCGCCGGCGAGGAATGCCGCGCCCACGCCGCGCAGCACCACCGCGCGCACCACGGCGTCATGCTCCACCCGCTCGCACGCCGCGCGCAACTGCACGATCATCGCGGCGTCGAGCGCGTTCATCACCTGCGGCCGGTTGAGCGTGATGGTCGCCACGGCGCCAGCGACGGAATAGAGGACGCTATCGCTCATATTCGAAACCGTGAATCGTGAATGGTGAATCGAAAGAGTCCCGCAAAGCGCCAGCCACTGCCCGGGCCACGATTAACGATTTACGATTTACGATTAACGAGTCACGCATCACCAGTCACCAGTCACGTTTTCTGCCTGAGCGCCTCGAAAGTGACCGGCTGGGTACTCTGGTAGATCTCGGTCCTGCCGAGATCGCGCGGGAAGTCGTCCACCATGATCACGCGGCGGCGCAGCACTTTCGCGCGCTCCATGATCTGCGCCTCCTCGCGGGAGATCACGCCTTTGCGGTGCGCGTCCTCGACGATCTCGTCCGGGAAGGTGCCCCCGATCCTGCCCTCCTCCCGCGCGGTCCGGATCTTGGCGCCTACCGGCTCGGCCGCGATCACGGCACGCAGCGCCGCCTCCAGCGCCGCGACCGGCTCGCGCTCGTCCGCGGGGACGTATACGCCGCGGATCAGGCGCTCGCGCGACGCCGTGGGCTCCAGCATCAGTCCGACCACCTGCTGCCCGGTCTGGTCGCGCGGCGGGGGAAATTCCCTGCCGTACGGAAACACGATGCGCTTCATCGACCACGCGACGAAACGGTTCGGCAGGTTCTCGAACAGCCCGTAGAACGCCTCCTCGATGCGGTTCAGCGCGTCCTGCACGGACCAATCCAGCAGCGGCAGGTCCTCCGCCGGGCGCCCGTCATCCTCGTAGCGCTTGAGCGCGGCCGAGGCGAGGTAGAGGTTGCTCAGGATGTCGCCGAGCCGCGCCGAGAGGCGCTCGCGGCGCTTGAGCGAGCCCCCCAGCACGATCATTGCGACGTCCGCCATGAGCGCGAATCCGCTCGACAGCCGCGTAAGCTGCTGGTAGTAGCGCCGCGTCGCGCCGCCGCCCGGAGCGGGCACCAGGAGCGCGCGTGTGAGCCCGAGCCACAGCGCACGCGCCTTGTTCGACGCGAAGAACGCGAGATGCCCGAAGAGCGCGGCATCGAAATCGCGCACCGCCCGTGCCGCGTCCGTCTCCTGCGTCGCGCGGATCTCCCGCAGTACATAGGGATGGCCGCGTATGGCCCCCTGCCCGAAGATGATCATGGAGCGCGTGAGGATGTTGGCGCCTTCGACGGTGATCGCGATCGGCGTCTGCTGGTAGGCGCGCGCGAGGTAGTTGCTGGGCCCCATGCAGATGCCCTTGCCTCCGTGCACGTCCATTGCGTCGTTGATCGTCTCGCGGCCGCGCTCGGTCAGGTGGTACTTGACGATGGCCGAGACCACCGAGGGCTTCTCGCCGAGGTCCACCGCGCCGGCCGTCATCACGCGCGCTGCGTCCATGATGTAGGCATTGCCTCCGATGCGGGCAAGCGCTTCTTCCACGCCCTCGAAGCGGCCGATCGACATCCGGAACTGCTGGCGCACGCGCCCGTAGGCGCCGGTCGCGAGCGCCGCGCCCTTGGCGATCCCGCAGCCGTTTGCCGGCAGCGAGATCGAGCGCCCGGCGGCGAGGCAGTTCATGAGCATCTTCCAGCCTTTGCCCACGTAGTCCGACCCGCCGATCACGTAGTCCATCGGCACGAACACGTCCTTGCCCCAGGTCGGGCCGTTCATGAACGCGGCGTTCAGCGGCAGATGCCGGCGCCCGATGTTCACGCCCGGCGTCTGGGTCGGGATGAGCGCGAGCGTGATGCCGATGTCATCCGCGTCCCCGAGGATGCGCTCGGGGTCGTAGAGCCGGAACGCGAGCCCGAGCAGCGTCGCGACCGGCGCGAGCGTGATGTAGCGCTTCTCCCAGGTGAGCCGGATGCCGAGCACGTTCTGCCTGCCGTCCCACTCTCCCCGGCATACCACGCCGAAGTCGGGCAGCGCGCCCGCATCGGAGCCCGCGTCCGGGCTGGTCAGCGCAAAGCACGGAATCTCGATCCCCTTGGCGAGGCGCGGCAGATACCGTTCCTTCTGCTCCCGCGTCCCGTACTGCAGCAGCAATTCCGAGGGTCCGAGCGAGTTCGGCACCATCACGGTGATCGCCGCGGTGCTGCTGCGCGTGGTGAGCTTCATCACGATCTCGGAGTGCGCCAGCGCCGAGAAGCCGAGCCCGCCGTACTCCTTCGGGATGATCATGCCGAAGAACCCGCGCTCCTTGATGAACTCCCACGCGTGCGGCGGGAGGTCGTTCAGGTCGTTGGTGATCTCCCACTCGTGCAGCATCCGGCACAGTTCCTCGACCGGACCGTCGAGGAATGCGCGCTCCTCGGCGCTCAGCACGGGCTTGGGATACGCGAGGAGCTTTCCCCAGTCCGGATTGCCGCTGAAGAGATCGCCTTCCCACCATACGGTTCCGGCTTCGATCGCCTCCTGCTCCGTGCGCGAGACCGGGGGCAGGATGCGGCGAAACAGCCCGAGCAGCGGGCGGCTCGCCAGCGCGCGCCGCACCGGGCCCGGATTGCCGAGGAGCGCCGCGACGAAAAATCCCGCCCACAGCGCCGTGATGACCGGCTGCGGCCAGCCCGAGTACGTGCTGAGGAGACCGAGGCCGATCGCGAACGCACCGGTCCACACAATCGCGTGCGAGCGGTGGTATGCGAGCGCCCAGATGACCGCGGCCGCGGCGAGAACGACGAGCAGCACGTTCATGAGTCAATCCGTTTTCTTGGCCGCCGCGTGTTACGATGCCGCCAGCATACACGGGCAAAGGTGGCCGCGGCAAACGCTTCATCAACATAACCCGTTGACGCATCTTGATTTTGTATCGTACCGCGCGAGCAGCCCATGACCCGGCAGCGAGCGCGAGATACGGAGTGGCTGATTGTACGAAGTAATGGGCATGCATCGTTCGTAGCCCCACCCGGCAAGAAAAGGCGGACCATGGACCACGCGGCGATCGGGCATTACCGCGCATACCGGCCGAGGCCATTCACACGATCGGAGCGCGATACCGTCACCGTGCTCTTCGGCGGCCTGCACTGGCGGGCGGAGCGCCTGATCCAGGGCGCGCTCGAGAACCTCGGTTACCGGACGCGGATCCTGCCGGGCGCCACCAAGGAAGATCTCCTCACCGGGCGTGAGCTGGCCGACATCGGCCAATGCTGCCCGACGAGCTTCACCGCCGGCAACCTCGCGAATTTCCTGCGCTCGGAAGCGGTGCGTACGAGCGCCGCGGACGTCGCGCAAAAATACGTGTACGTGACGGCCGGGGCATGCGGCGCATGCCGCTTCGGGCAGTACCACCAGAGCTACGAGCTCACCCTGCGCAACCTCGGCATGGAATCCTTTCGCATCTTTCTGCTCGCGCAGAACGGGCTCGACCAGGGAGCGGCCGACGGCAGCGGGCTGGAGCTCAACCTGCCTTTCACGATGGGCGCCATCTGGGCCGTGCTGGTCGCCGATCTCCTGCAGGACATGGAATACCAGGTCCGACCGTACGAAGTGAATCCCGGTGAAACCGAGCGGGTGATGCGGGACGCGGTCCAGTATTTTTACGAGGTATTTCGCACCTCCCCCCTTCGCGGCGGGAAGGCGGGGGTTGTGCTCTGGTATCTCGGCACGGATCGCTTCCTGAAGGCGCTAGGGGAGGTACGTCGCAGCTTCGAGCGCATCGAGGTGGACCGCCTGCGAGTGAAGCCCGTGGTGAAGATCACCGGCGAGTTCTACCTGCAGACCGTCGAGGGCGAGGCCAATTACAACATCCACCGCTGGCTCGAAGCGGAGGGTGCGGAAGTCTATCCCGCGGCGATCGCGATCTGGCTCGACTACCTGATGCGCTACGCCGCTCGGGACTATGCGGATCACCTCGGGATAGACCGGCTCGCGCGACTGAAGCTCGGCGCCGTGAAGACCGCGCAAGCGTTGTTGCGGTTCACCTACAACCGCATGCGCGGGGCACTCGGCAACGTGCCCCATGAATTGCCGGACCAGCGTGAATTATACGAGCTCGCTGCGCCCCACTACCACGGCCGCCTGAGCGGGGGCGAGGGCGATATGCTGATCGGCAAGGCCCTGTGGGCCTACCGGCACAAGAAGGCCCACATGACGTGCGAGCTCTCGCCCTACGCCTGCATGCCCAACACGATGAGCGTCGGCGCCATGGCCGCCGTGCTGGGAAAGCACCCGGACCTTCTCTACGCACCGCTGGAGATCAAGGGCGACGCGGAAGTGCACGCGCTGTCGCGCTGCCAGATGATCCTCGCCGAAGCGAAGCGCCAGGCGCAGCGCGAGTACGAAGAGGCGCTCGAGCGGAGCGGGCTTACGCCGGAGAAAGCGCGCGCGCTCTACGACGCCGCTCCGGGAATGAAGCGCGCAACCTACCGCGTTCCGCACTGCGGCGCGGCGGGTGCCGCTGCGAACCTCGTGCTGCATCTGGCCGGGTGCGCGCGCCGATGAAGATCGTGGGCCTCGACGCCGGTTCCACCACCGTGAAGGCGGTGGTGATGGAGGGCGGCCGGCGCCTGTGGCGCGACTATCAGCGTCACAACACGCGGCAGGCGGAGCTCGTGCTCGACTTCCTGACCCGTATGGAAGCCGAGTGCGGATTGGCGCCGGAGCGCGACCTCATCTTTTTCACCGGCTCGGGCAGCGGCGGTTTCGCGCCGCTGGTGGGCGGAAAATTCATACAGGAGGTCGTCGCCGTCGCCGCCGCGGTGGAAAGGCACCATCCGGAAGTGCATTTCGTCTCCGAGATCGGCGGCGAGGACATGAAGACCGTGTTCTTCACGCCCGCGGGCGCGGGCACCGGCAAGCAGGTTTACATGCAGTCCGCGTGCAGCGGCGGCACCGGGGCCTTCATCGAGAAGACCGCGCGCAAGCTGGGGGTGCCGCTCGAGGATCTCGCCAGGATGAAGTACCGCGACCTGAGCCTGCACAAGATCAGCTCCAAGTGCGGGATCTTCGCGGAAGTCGATGCGAACACGCTGGTGAAAGCCGGGGTTCCGGTCGAGGAGATCATCGCCAGCCTCTACGAGGCGGTGGTCTACCAGAACCTCGCGCAGCTCACCAAGGGCAATACGCCGCTGCCCGGCGTGCTCCTCCTCGGCGGGCCGAACCTGTTCTTCGAAGGCCTGCAGGAAGCATGGCAGCACCATCTGGGCAGGCTGTGGGCGGAGCGCTCCGTCGCGCTCCCGCACGGCACCGATCCCGAGCGTCTCATCCACGTTTCCGGGGACGCATTGTATTTCGCGTGCCTCGGCTGCGCGGAAATCGGAGAGAAGGAGGATCCGCGGGTCGCGCGCTATCGAGGGAGTGAGCGGCTGCGCTGGTGGATCGAGGAAGGCCAGCACGAGCAGAAGGCCCGGGAAGGCGCGAAGGCGTTGCTCGCCAGCGAGGAAGAGCGCGGGTCGTTCATGAAGAAATACGGCCGTCCCGATGGCCGGGCCGTCGTCCCGCCCGGCGCCCGGACGGCGAGAGCGGCCACCGGCGCCAAGGGCGCCGAAACCGCATTTCTGGCGTGCGACTTCGGCAGCACCACGGCCAAGGCGGTCGTGGTCTCGCCGCAGGGCGAGCTGCTCTTTTCCTGCTACGTGATGTCGAAGGGCAACCCCATCGAGGATGCCAAGGCCGTGCTGCGCCAGGTCCGCGCCGCGGGCTTCGAGCGCGTGGCGGCGCTGGCGATCACCGGCTACGGCAAGGACCTGCTGAAGGACGTCGTCGGCGCGGACGTGGCGATCGTCGAGACCGTCGCGCATGCCGCCGGCGCCCTGCATTTTTTTCCCGACGCCGACGTGATCTGCGACGTCGGCGGCTGCGACGTGAAAATCATGCTGCTGCGTCAGGGCACGGTGTCCGACTTCCGGCTGAACTCGCAATGCTCGTCGGGCAACGGGGCGTTCCTGCAGGGCGTCGCCGAGCGCTACGACATCCCGCTCGAGCACTACGCCGAGCGCGCGTTCCGGGCGACGAGGATGCCCACGCTCGCGATGGGCTGCGGTGTCTTCCTGCAGTCGGACATCGTCAACCAGCAGCGCAAGGGCTGGACCGCGGAGGAAATCATGGCCTCGCTCGCCGCCGTGCTGCCGCTCAACGTCTGGGTCTATGCCGGGCAGCTGCAGAATCTCGCCGCGGTCGGGCGCAAGTTCGTGCTGCAGGGAGGCACCCACCGCAACCTCGCCGTGGTGAAGGCGCAGGTGGACTTCATCACGGGCAAGGTCCCGGGCGCCGAGGTCGTGGTGCATCCCTGCCCGGGAGAGGCGGGCGCGATCGGGGCCGCGCTGTGCGCGGCGGAGTGGTGGCGGGGCGGCGGCGCGACGCGGTTTCTCGGTTTCGAGCAGGTCGAAGCGCTCGCCTACGAGAGCGTCACCAACGAGCACACCACCTGCCGCTGGTGCGCGGTGAACTGCAGGCGCACGTTCATCGACGTCCGGCTGCCGGGCGCCAAGGGCAGGCCCTGGAGCAAGGTGCCGCTCGCCGAGGGCCGGGAGCGCGTCATCAGCGGCAATTCGTGTCCCAAGGGGCTGCTGGAGGACGCGAACGAGATGCGGGGTGTCAAGGCCCGCCTCGAGGAGAGCAAGCGTGTCTTTCCCAACATTGCAGAGATGGTTCGCGAGGACGCCTTCCGCCGACTCGAAGGCGAGGGCTGAGCTGCGGATTGGCATCCCCAAGGCGCTGGGCCTGTGGTCCACCCACCAGTTCTGGGTGGGATTCTTCACTGCGCTCGGGATCGAGCCGCGTCGCATCGTCTTCTCTTCAGACACCTCGGAGGAGCAGGCGCGCCAGTACGGGAAGGGCCGCGTCACGGTGGACTGCTGCTATCCGGTCAAGTGCATCTCGGGCCATTACGGGGAACTCCTCGTGCGCGAGAAGCACAGGAAGATCGACGTGTTGTTCTCGCCCATGATCTACTCGCTGCCCTCGTTCCTCAAGGGACACGCGCTGGACACGCTGGCGTGCCCGCGCGTGATGGCCGCGCCCGAGAACATCAAGGCGGGGTTCCTCAGGGAAAAGGACGCGTTCGCCGAGCACGGCGTCCGTTACGCCGCGCCGTTCGTCTCGCTCGGTGATCCGAAGCTCGTTCCCAAGCAGCTCCATGAGGGCCTGCAAGGCGTGATCCCCGCCCTCACGCTGGCGGAGACGCGGAACGCGGCGCGCGAGGGCTATGCGGCGCTCGAAGCGTTCAATGCCCGCGCCGCGCGCCGCAGCCGCGAGGTGCTCGCGCGCTGTGCGCGCGAGGACCGGCCGTGCCTCATGGTGCTGGCGCGGCCCTACCACATGGATCCGGGCATCGGCCACGAGATCGAGATGGACCTGCAGGCGCACGGCTACCCCGTTCTCTGGGCGCAGCATTTTCCGACCGACCCCGATCTGCTCGAATGGATGTTCGGCGACGACATCCGCCGCGGTTTCATCCGCTCGCCGCACGATATTTCCGACGTCTGGCCCTCGTCCTACAGCGCCAACACCAACGAGATCCTGTGGGGCGCGAAGGCGGCGGCGCGCATGCCGTGGATCGCCTGCGTGATCCGGCTTGCGAGCTACGAGTGCGGCATGGACCAGCCGAGCTACACGCCGGTGCAACAGATCGTGGAGCGCTCG
Organism: Betaproteobacteria bacterium; assembly: GCA_016868035.1. GTDB lineage: Bacteria > Pseudomonadota > Gammaproteobacteria > Burkholderiales > SG8-41 > SG8-41. Next base: position 15,630 of record VGID01000067.1, read on the forward strand.
GGCACCCTCTTCTTCTCGTTCCAGGATCTCGACTCGACCAAGCCCGCAGCCTCGATGAAGATCCGCGTGGAAACCATCGCCTACTACCTGCAGAAGCACTGGCGGGACATCATCGAGCGCAAGAAAGCGGCGTCCGCGCCGGGCTGTCCGCTCCGCAAGATTGCGCCCCCGGCGGGCCCGGCAGGCGGGCCCGGATTCCGGGCCTGAACACGCTGCTCCTTGCACGCTTCCGCGAATTTCGGTTGAGCCCCGATCCCGCGAAAAATGAACCTGCGCCCGCACGCGCCGTGCCGGGCCTGCGCTCCCTGAAATTCCGCTTTCCCTGGCGCGCGGGCAACCGGTTTCGCCTGCTCGTGGACGGCAGACAGTTCGTCCCGCGCATCATCGGCGCCATCGACGCCGCGCGCGACGAGGTGCTGATCGAGATGTACCTTTTCGAGTCCGGTGCGGTTGCGACGCGCGTGCTCGATGCGCTCTGCGCCGCGGCGGCGCGCGGCGTCCGCGTGCACGTCCTCCTCGACGACTTCGGCGCGCTTGGCCTCGAGGCCGAAGACCGCCGGCGCCTGTACGCTGCGGGCGCGAAGCTCGCGTACTACAATCCGCTTCACACCACCAAGCTCCTGCGCAACTTCTTCCGCGACCACCGCAAGCTCGTGGTCGCGGACGGCGCCGTCGCCTTTACCGGCGGTGCCGGCATCACCGACGAGTTCGATCCGCCGGACCGCCCCTACGATGCATGGCGGGAGACCATGATCGAGATCCGCGGTCCGGTGGTGCGTGACTGGCAGGCGCTCTTCAGCGACACCTGGAGCCGCTGCGACGGCGCGCCGCTCGCGCCTCCGGAGGCCGAGGCGGCG
>VGID01000068.1 GCA_016868035.1 Betaproteobacteria bacterium
GGCCAGGACGGCCGGCTGCGTCGTTGCCCTCCTAGACCATATCGACATATGGCCTTCGTCGGGCGCCTTGCATCCGGTCCGTCCTGGCCGCAACGCATCACGCGCCTATATATGAAATAGGTTCTAATAGTTTCCTTGCTTCGGCTCGCAGGGCATCTAGGGAGCTGTCGGTTTCGATCCCGGAATCCTGAATCAACTCGAGCCAGTAGCCCGCCTCGTCCACTTCCTGTAGTGCCCCTTCTGTCTTGCTGATGAAGTCCGCGGTCGATTTCGCCCGCCGCGCCTCTCGATACTGCGCACCGACGGATGTGGCTGAACGCAGCAGCTGCCTGCCAAGTATCTGTGCGACCGTTTGGCGCGGCATTCTGGAATAGAAGTGTATGGCCGCGAGCGAGAACGCCTTCGTCCTGGCGATCAAATCCGGCGCTTGCTTCTTGACCTGCATGACTCCGATCCGTTTCCTGCCTCTAACGGAGCGGGATCGCAGCCGTTGACACCTACTACTTTCGACTTTCGCCTTTCGACTTTCGACTTCAGCGTGCCGGCCACACGGGTTCGTTGTGGCCCAGCGGCACGCTCGGCCGGCTCCAGCGCGGCGGCGTCTCGGAGAGGCGCACCACCGGCGCGAGGTGCTGCAGCCGGCCGTCGGGCGTATCGCTGGTCATCGACCAGCGCTCCAGCTCCGCCGGGGTGAAATCCTTCGGCACGTCCTTCAACGCGGCCTCCGGCACTTCGCCGCGTCCGAGCAGCCAGCGCCCGGTCTGTGCGAGCGAGATGCGCACGAGCCAGCTGCCGCCCTCGCGCGCGCGGCGCGCGAGGGCCACCATGGCGCCGAAGGCCATCAGATAGCCGGTCAGATAGTCGATCGCCGAGACCGGATAGAACTGCGGGCCCGGCGCCGCACCGGGAAAGAGCTCTCCCTGCCGGCTCGCGATGCCGCTCACCGCCTGCACCACCGTGTCGAAGCCGCGGCGCGATGCCCACGGGCCGACATGGCCGAAGGCGGAGAGCGAGACGCAGACGATGCCGGGCCGCAGCTTTATCAGCGCTTCGGGCGAGAAGCCGCGATCGGCGAGCGTACCCGGCCGGTAGCCCTGGGCGAACACGTCGGCCTCGCGAGCGAGTCCGCGCAGGATCTCGACGTCCCTCTTCTCGCGCAGATCGAGATGCGCCGAGAGCTTGCCGTGGCCCGTGTCGTGCTCCTGGTAGCCGAGACTCGGCAGGTGCGCGGCGGTGATCTTCAGGACGTCGGCGCCGTGCTCGGCCAGGGTGCGCGCGCAGGTCGGCCCGGCCAGGACCCGCGTCAGGTCGAGCACGCGGATGCCCGACAACGGCCGGTCGCCGCCGGGAAGCTTTTCCGGCGGGCTGTCACCGATCCTGACGATCTCCATCAGCGGCAGCGAGGTAACCGCGGCGGCCTGCGGGTGCTGCGCCCATTCGGCCATGGTGCGCACCATGCCGCCCGCGCCCTTCGCGGCGATGATTGCCTCCTCGAGCTCGAGCGCGTCCCACTTTGCGACCGCCCGCCGCACCGCCTCGCGGTCTTCCGGCACGCCGAGCACGCCGAGGGCGGCGGCCCGGTGGTTCGGGAAGTTGGCGTGGACGTAGCTCCAGCGGCCGTTTTTCGCCGGGTAGAAGCCCATCACCGCATTGCGCTCGGGTGACACGGCCGACCCGTTCAGCTTCAGGTAATGCCCGCTGCGCAGCGAGGCGGCCGCCTGGCGGGCGTCGACCGCGATCTCCTGGCGCCGCCCGGTTCGCAGTTCCCACAAATCGGCGGCGGCGAGGCCGACTGCCGCCAGCGCGGCGGTACTCGCCTCGCCGATGCGAAACGGCGTCCGCAATATCGGATCGGGGCCACCGCTGATCTCGACCGCGCGCTCTCTCTCTTGGGGCCAGTCGGCGAGCGGCAAGATCATTCGCAACGTTCCGTTGCTCATACAAGTCGAAAGTCGAAAGGCGAAAGTCGGAAGGGCGGAGCCCCGATGACCGGTTGTGGATTTTGATCTTGGGACCCCTGTGAGCCGCCGAGCAGCGCAGTCAAGGTCGGGGAAGTCGGCGAGCACTGTCGAACCAGGGTGTCGTGATTTGAGTGTCGCGGGAACCGTCCACGACTCTGTCCTGAGAACGGTGATGGTCCGTGAGTTGCGCAGCCGCCGACCTTGGCGAGCAGCGCAGGGGACCGCTACGCGTTCACGCGGTAGCGGCGGCGAACGGGGCGCGATTTTCTTTGGTGACTTTCTTTTGGGCGAGAAAAGAAAGTCACCAGGCCCCGCTAGGGGACTGTACGGCCAAGTCGAAAGTCGGAAGTAGCTACGGGGCCGAAGGCGAAAGTCGAAAGGCGAAAGTCGGAAGTAGCTATACTGCCGCCCGATGCGGCGGCCGGTCGTTAAAAGCCGCTTTTCAAGGTGTTACTTTCGCCTTTCGACTTTCGCCTTTCGACTTGCTCTTCGTTGAGCTTCAGGCCGCCTTTCGCACCTGGACCTCCACGCGTAAGCCGGCCTTGCCCAGCATGTTGACCAGGGCATCGAGACTGAACTTGTCGATCTTTCCGCGAAGGAGGTCGTTCATGCGGGGTTGCGTCACGCCGAACTTGCGCGCCGCTTCGGCCTGGGTGAGTCCCTTGGATGCGCGCCGGATCTGCAACGTCAACTCCGCGCGCATGAGAAGATTTTCCGCCTCCCCCCGCGGGAACCCGATGTCGGCGAATACGTTCCCGCTGCCGCGCTCCATCTTGATCTTCGAACTCATCGTTTCATCCTTCTTTCGTTCACCAACCCTCGGTATCGCGCGTCGGCCAGATCGACATCCGATTTCGGCGTGCGCCTCGATTTCTTTTGGAACGCGTGAAGCACGTATACGGCCTCCTCGAACCTCGCCACGTATATCACCCGGAACGCTCCCGCCTCGTCCCGCACTCGGATCTCGCAGGCTCCTGGCCCCACGCTCGGCATGGGCTTCCAGTCAGAAGGGTCGTTGCCTTGCTGAACCTCCCACAACTCGAATCCCGCCCGCTGGCGCGCCACGGTAGGGAAGTCGCGCACACGCTTCCGGCTATCGTCCAGCCAAACTAGCGGCTTGAACGACATTATACTGGGTTTGATATAAATTGCCAAGGCGCTTCTCCTGTCACAAGCAACCGACGTGCAAGGCGTCGCGTTGACTCGACCGGCGCCCGTTGACGAAACGTCGAGCGGAAGGCCAACGGCGGGAGGGAGAAGGGGAAGTCGAAAGTCGGAAGTCGAAAGGCGAAAGTCCGGCCACGAGCAACGAGAAACGAGCAACGAGTCACTCAGTGAAGCTTCGGCTTGCGTAGAAAGTCGTTCCGGTCGGCCGACTTGACCGAGATGTGAAGCGTATCGCCGCCGGCGAGAGGGTGAGCGGCACCTCGACCCCGGCCGGGCCCAGGCGCCACACGGTCCGGAAAAACTCGGCAAGGCCCTGCACGTCCGACCCGCCGACACCGAGCACCACATCGCCGACCCGGACGCCGGCGCGGCTCGCCGGGCCGTCCGGAGAAAGCCTCGCGACCACCAGCTTGCCTCCCGGATCGTGCGTGGACATGCCGAGCCACGGACGCGGCGGATGCGGGCTGCGGCCGGTCTTCAGCATGGCATCGAAGATCGGGTTGAGCAGGTCGATCGGCACGAACATGTTGACGTGGCGGGGCTCGCCGTTCACCTCCTGCTCCACCAGCAGCGACCCGGTGCCGATGAGGTTGCCCTGCGCGTCGAGCAGCGCCGCGCCGCCCCACTGCGGGTGCGCCGGCGCGGTGAAGAGCGCCTCGTCGAGCAGGTATTCCCAGTAGCCGGCGAATTCATGTTTCGCGATGACCCTGGTCCTGAGGGAGTGGGCGCGCCCGCCGTGGCCGATCACGAACGCCGAATCGCCGACCTTGACGTCGGCTGCAAGGCCGCGCTGAAGGTGCGGGACGCCGAGCTTGCCCAGGGGCTGGATCAGGCCGAACCCGGTCGCCTGGTCGTAGGCGAGCGGGTAGCCGGACACGAGGGCGCCGCGATTGGTGGTGAGCCAGATCTGCGATGCCTCGTTGATGAGGTAGCCGATCGTGAGCACGAGGCCGTCCTCGCGGATCACCGTGCCGTAACCGCCCCGCTCGGTGCCGAGCGTGGCGGCGCTGTACGCATCTTCCGGAACCTCGGCACGAACCAGCACGACGGCATCGAATGCGCGTTCGAGGTCGAACTGGGCCTCGCCGGACTGCGGCTGAACGGACTCCGGGAAGGCCCAAGCGTGCTCTTCGGACATGCTGTAATTCTAAGTCGAAAGTCGAAAGTCGAAAGGCGAAAGTAGCTACAACGCCGGCCGAAGGCGGCGGCCGGACGTTAAAAGCGGGCTTTCACTTCCGCCTTTCGACTTTCGCCTTTCGATTTCAGCGTAGCTGCGGCTGTCCCCGTCCGCCGCCCCGCTTTTTTTGCGCGCGCGGGCGCTACGCGCTTTCCCCCGGTCCTAGCCTGCTGCACGCGCGGGCCGGAAACTTGCGGTTCCTAGTCGACGATACGCAGCACTTCCCAGCGAGGTGATCCCGAAACGACATAAGGTTCGATCTCCTTGCTCCACTCCTTGTGTGCTGCGATCGTCCCGAGTTTCTCCCACGAAGTGTTGAGCTCGGCGAGATCCTTGATCGTGACGTCGACTTCGACCGCGGACTCGGGCGCGCCCACCGAGCCGGTAGTTATGCGAACCTTATCCTTGGTCCAGCCGACCTGTGTTCCGATTGCGCTATGCCATTTCTTGAGCGATTCGATCACCGTTTGCTTGTGACCGAACCGGGCATCGATGCGCCAGCGTGCAACCATCATGGTCTGATCTCCTGTGTGGTGGATGTAAAAGATTGGGCCGCGCGTTGACGCGCGCTGATACAAGGCCTCACCCCGATCTTACCTGAACCACGGCGTTGAGGTCCGCACGGTTGAGTGTTGCATTGCGCGCCGCCCGCGCCGCGTTTGCTAGAATTCGCTCATGCCGAAGCGCAAGCCCCCGCGCTGCGACGTCGCGCTGCTCGTGGACGAGGAAACCGGCGAGTACGTCCGCGGCGGGCGCTTCATTCCGGAATCCGACGACGTCGAGGAGAAGGTGCTGCGCGTGCTGCGCCGGCGCTACCGGCGCGTCGAGGTCGTGCCCTTTTCGCCGCGCGTGGTCGCGACGATCGAACGGATCCGGGCGCTCAAGCCCCGCATCGTCGTCAATCTCACCGAGTGGGTGGAGGGAGACCGCAAGCTCGATGCGGCGATCACCGGGCTGCTCGAGATCATGAAGGTCAAGTACACGGGCACGGGGCCGGTGGGCCTGCGTCTCTCGCGCGACAAGGCGCTCTCCAAGAGCATCGTCTACGGGCTCGGGGTGCACGTTCCGCGCTACTTCGTGGCGAACGGCGCGGCCGACGTACGCCGGGCCGATGTCTCGTTTCCGCTGATCGTGAAGCCGCAGTTCGGCGACGGCTCGGACGAGATCAACAAGCACTCTCTCGTGCGCAACCTGCGCGCGTTACGCGCGCGGGTGAAGAATCTCCGCGAGCGGCTGGGCGAGCCGGCGGTGTGCGAGCAGTTCATTCCCGGCCGCGACCTCTACGTCGGGCTGCTCGGCGGCAAGCCGCGCGTGCTGCCGCCGGTCGAGATGGTCGTGCGCAGCCGCCGGCGCTCGGCGCCGCAATTCGCGACCTACCGGTTGAAGAACGATCCGCGCTACCGGGCGAAGTGGGGCGTGTATTACCGCCGCGCGCGGCTGGGCGCGGCGCAACGCCGCAGGCTGCGCGAAGCGAGCCGGCGCATCTTCCACGCGCTCCAGTTGCGCGACTACGCGCGGCTCGACTTCCGTCTGGGAAAGGACGGGCGGCTCTACTTCATCGAGGCGAATCCCAATCCCGACCTCGACCCGCACGCGCTGAACCGCAGCGGGTGCTTCGCGGGCATCTCCTATCCGCGGCTCATCGAGACGATCGTGGAGTCCGCGCGCCGGCGACGCTAGAGCCGAAGTCGAAAGTCGAAAGGCGAAAGTCGAAAGTAGAAAGGCGAAAGGCGAAAGGCAGAGGCAGAGAGGCGAGAAACGAGAGACGAGAGACGAGAAAGGCGGAAGGAGTCCAACCGCTCACGACTCACGAATCACGACTTACGATCCACGGTCGTCATCGGTGTGTATCAGCGGCTAATTCCCGGCGCCGCCCGGCGGCTGCCGGCCCGCTCCTGAGCGCGCAAACAGCGGCACGAGCAGCCCCAGGCAGAAGCCCGCGCCTGCCGTGAGCACGAGCAGCAGGATGTGCGGCATCTCCACCGTGATGAACACGAAATGCGTCTGGACCGGCGCGCGGTTCTGGATGACGACCGCGCCGAGGGCGATGGCCAGCACCAGGATCGCGATCAGTTTCGCTTTGTTCATGATGGGCTCTCCTTGTGGTTGCGGTGGCGCGTTTCAGTTTCCGAGGATCACCTCGTCGCCGACGTGAATCTGCCCGCCCGCGCCGCGGGTCACCATCGCGACCGCGAAGGTGGGCTCCTGCTGCCGGAAGGCGTTGACGAGCGTGCGCAGGACCGGCCGGTCGCGTTTCCCGGTTTCCGGGTTGGCGTGGGTGGCGAGGCACCTCACCTTGGGCCTCACCACGTCGAAGCGGACCTGCCCGATGCTTACCGCGCGCCCGACCCACGCGTGCTCCTGCCATGCCTCGATGCCTTCCACCGCGACGTTCGAGCGGAAGCGGGCCTCGCTCAGTACGGGATCGCCAAGCGCGGAGGCGACCGCCGCGAGCGTGCCGCGCCCGTGCAGCGTGATCTCACCCGCCGGGTTGTCCTGGTAGCGCGGGCTCGCGCCGTCACCGACGAGGCGCAGCGGGAGCCGCTCGGGATGGCCGGCAAGCGGATTCTCGTCGAGCGCGAGCACGTAGCGCGCGATGGCTTCGGCGATGCGGCTGCGGCCCGCCTCGTCGAGCGCTTCGTCCGCGAGCACCGCGTCCTCGAGCGCTATGCGCAGCCGCCGTGCCGCATGGTCGAAGCGCAGGTGCAGGCGCGCGAGTCCCGGCGTGTTCGCCAGCGCGACGAATTCGTGCTTTTTGCTCCACGCGGCGTCGGGGATGCTGCTGTTCGCGAAGCGCAGGCCGAGCACCCGGTCACCGGCGATCCGCCCTTCGGGGAGCACGGTAAGGGCGTCGCATACTTCGGGTGTGAAGCCCTTCACGGGGTAGCGGTAGAGAGCGGCGACGCGCGGCATGTCCGGGGGGATACGGGGGATGTCGTGAGCGGTCGCGCTACGGGCGTCAGCCACGTTGTTTGAGGATGGGCCCGGTGAGCGCCGACAGGCGCACGCGCTGCTTGCCGCGCCCGTCGAAGTTCGCCGGGTCGAGCCAGCGCACGAATGCCTGTTCGAGCTGAGGCCACTCGCGATCGATGGCAGCGTACCACGCGGTATCGCGGTTGCGGCCCTTGTACATCGTCGCCTGGCGGAACACGCCCTCGAAGGAGAACCCGAGCCGTAGCGCAGCGGCGCGCGAGGCGGCGTTCAGCGCGTCGCACTTCCATTCGTAGCGCCGGTAGCCCAGGCCGAAGGCGCGCTTCATCATGAGATACATTGCCTCGGTTGCGGCGGGCGTGCGCCGGAGCGGGGGCGAATAGTTGATGTTCCCGACCTCGATCGCGCCGCTCTTCGGATCGACCCGGAGATAGCTCGCCACGCCGGCTGCCTTGCCGGTCGCGGCGTCCACGATCGCGTGAAACATGGGATCGTCGCCGAGCGCGTACGCCTGCATCCAGCCCCGGTAGGCGGCAAGAGAATCGAACGGGCCGTAGCGCATGTAGGTCCAGGCGCGGCCGCTGTGATCCTGTGCATCCGCGCGGAACAGGTCGTCCGCGTGGCGGGCGGGATCGAGCGGCTCCACGCGGCAATAGCGCCCGGCCATCGGCTCGCGCGGCGGCCGCGGCGGCGAGCGCCAGCCGGGAACGGGAAAGCCGACCGGCTGGCCCAGCTCGTTGCGATGCTCACTCATGTAATGAGGCGTGACTGGTGACTCGTGAGTCGTGAGTCGTGAATCGTGAGTCGTGAGTCGTGAATCGTGAATCGTGAATCGAAGAGACACTCCGCTACTCACGGCGTCTCTGTGGTCCAATTACAGTTCTGGCCTGGCAGTCATTGGCGTCCATCGGCGTTCATCGGCGTTTCCCGATTTTCCCACCAGCGTTTCAGCCAGCCGCTGTTGCCGCCCAGCTCGACGATCTCGCGCAGCGCGTCGGGCAGCGGCGGAAATTCGCGCGAAACGCCGCGCGAGACGTTCGCGAAGTGTCCGCTCTCGAAATCCACCTCGAGCTCGTCTCCCGCGCCGCAGATCGTGGTGACGGAGGGGCAATCCGTGAGCACGCGCAGCCCCACGCCGATTGCGGCGCGGTAGGCGAGGAACGGCATGGATTCGCACACCAGGCCCAGCCCGAGCGCCTGCATCGCGATGTAACCGTTCATCTTCGGTCCCATGCCGAAGTTGCGGCCGGCGACGATGATGTCCCCGGGCCGGCAGCGCTCGTGGAAACCCGGGTCCGTTTCCTCGAACAGGTGGCGCACGAGCTCCTTCGGATCGAACTGCCGGGCGACGATCAGCCGGTTCGGGATGACCCCGCCGGCGTGCGGCACGTCGTGCCCGAGCTTGTAGCAGCGGCCCTTCAGGACCCAGCGAAACTCCGAACTCATGTCCAATGACCAGGGAACAATTCACCCGCACCTATACGCCGATGCGCTTCGTGAAACGTGAAACGTAAATCGTGGAACAAAAGCCGCCAGGACCGGTCGTGCGTGTTCCTGCTCCTATTACCCATTTCCTATTACCGGTTTCCATCCGCGTTCATCGGCGTTCATCGGCGGTTTCATCCGGTTGTGTTGTGGCTTGTCGCACATCAGGCGGCTTCGGCGAGCTTGAGCACCTCGGGCGCGGGAGTCACGCCGCGCGGGTCCACGATCTTCCCGGCGACGGCCGATGCGGCCACTGTCGTGGGATTCCCGAGGTAGAGCCGCGCGTCCTTCGCCCCGAAGCGCCCGGTGTTGTTGTTGGCCGCGGTCGAGATCGAAGCCTCACCCGAGTGCACCGGGCCGATCACCGCGTCGTTGCAAGGCCCGCAGCCGGCGGGCAGCAGCACCGCGCCCGCCTCCAGGAAGATCTGCATCAGGCCGTCCTTGACGATGCGCTGGGTGGAGTGCTCGGAGCCGGGCGCGATGAACAGGCGCACTCCGGGCGCGAGCTGCCGGCCCTTCAGCACCGATGCCGCGGCGACGAGATCGTCGTACATCCCGGAGCCGCAGGAGCCGATGAACGCGTGGTCGATCGGGGTGCCCGCGACCTCGGACACGTCGACCGTGTTCTGCACGCCTCCCGGCAGCGCGATCTGCGGCTCGAGCCCGCTCACCTCGAGCTCGACATCGGCCTCGTACCGTGCATCGGCGTCGGGAAAGACCGGCGTGTAGGGGCGCTTCCCGCGGCGCTTCGCGTAGGCGAGGATTCCGTCGGACGGCGGGAAGAACACGCCGTAGGCCTGGATTTCCGTCGGGCTCGAGCACAGCGCCGCGCGCGCAGCGAGGTTGAACTGGCCGAGGTCGCCGGCGAACTCCACCACGCGGTAGTCGAGATCGAGCTTGAGCCTGCCCTTGCGGACGAGGCCCGCGATGTAAAAGCCGAGATCGCGCGCGTGCACGCCCGGCTTGAGCGTCCCCTTGATCCGGAGCCTCAACGATTCCGGCACCATCACCCAGTTCGTTCCCGTGGCGAGCACCCGGCTGATCTCGGCGCCCATGCGAAAGCCGAAGGCGCCGATCGCGCCCGCGTTGGTGGCGTGGCGATCGTTGTCGAAATAGAACATGCCCGGCAGCAGCATGCCCGACTCCATCGGGAAGATGTGGCCGTGGCCGCCGCGCCCGACGTCGTAGAAGCGCTCGACGCCCCATTGCCGCGCCGCCCGGCGGTTGTAGGCCCCGCGCTCGGCGGCCCCGGCGCTGCCGTAGATCACGTCGTGGTCGGTGACCATGACCACCTTTTCCGGCGCGGCGAGGCGATCGATGCCGAGCGCATCGAGCTCGCGCTTCGCGCCCATCACGACGCCATCGTGGATCATGATGAAGTCGGGTACCGGATGGACGATGTCCCCGGGCTTCACGCTCGTGACTCCGCTCGCGCGCGCCAGGACTTTTTCCACGGCCGTCATCGCCATCGGCGTAAGCTAACTGCTTGAATCAGCAATCGAGCGTATCGGCGGTGTGTGCAAGTGTCAAGGCGGTGGACACGTGCGCGCGAAACGGGCAAACTCGAACTCCGTATGTTCCCCTCCCTGAAATATTCCATCGCCCTCGCTTCCACGCTGTTTGCCGCCGCCGCGCACGCGCAGGCGGGCGCCTTCGACAATCTGGTGCAGTCGCGGTTCGTGCACTGCGCGTTCTACAAGGCCTATGAGGTGGACCGCGTCACCGGCGATCTGATACTGGTGGAAGGGCGCTCCGACACGCTCTCCCATTTTCAGCACATCGACGGCGTGCGTGCCCGGCAGATCTCGACGCGCAAGGCGGGCGCGCGCGAGGTGAAAGTGCTGCACGGCGCGAAATACCTGCACTTCGTGGACCACATGGCGGGCATGTACGTGCTGACCACGGTCTACGGATGCATAGACCGCGATGCGCGCAGCGGGACCTGCATCACCTACGGGGCGATGCAGTCGCGCCACTTCAATTCGCGCGTGATGTCCGATCCGGACGCCGTGTACGATGCCCTGAAGGCAAGTTCGGACCCCGGCTTCTGCGACCACAGCTTCATCGGCCTGAAGGAAGCTGCGCGCGGCGCACCGTAAGCGCCGTATTTCCGCGCTCGAAGTCCACGGAGTGCGGCGCCCGGTTGCCGTGGCCGGCACCTGCAACCCGCCGCGCACGCGGCCGCAAGCCGCCTAGTCGTGCGCGAGCGGCTTTTTGGTGAAGAGATAGTCCTTCAGCTCCTTCGAGAAGGCGGGATCGCGCCTGCGGATCCACTCGAGCACCATCGAGGCGTGCTCTTTCTCCTCGTCACGGTTGTGCGCGAGGATCGCCTTCAGGTCGCGGTCCTTGCACGTGTCCACGCGCTGGTTGTACCAGTCCACCGCCTCCAGCTCTTCCATGAGCGAGACGATCGCCCGGTGCATGTCGCGCGTCTCGGCGGAAAGCTCGTTCACCGGTTCGTGGTAGCCCTCGTTTGCCATGTGGAGTCTCCTTCGTGGTTGAACGATCGAATCGCATCCGTGCCCACGCCGCGTATCGGCGTGTCCGCGGGTGATGTGGTCTTCCTTGCCGTCTTCGGTTGCCGTTCATCGCGGGCTCCGCGCGGCTTCGAACCACGTCGCGCGTGCGGTGGCCCGGCGTTCTCCGTTTTCGGCGAAGAGCGCCGTTCCCATGAAGTGCCGGCGGCCGTCGCGCCGCAAGCCCCAGCCCACGACGATGCAGCGCTCGCCGGCGGCGATCCTCCCGCCGAGGGAGGCTGCGAGCTCGCCGAGCAGCATCGGTGTGCCTTCCGGCACCGGCGCGGCGTAGGCGCCGGGGCAGTCGAGCGCGGCCCACACGAACTCGCTGCGCACGATGCCATTGGCGTCGCCGAGAGAGGCGTCCGGGATCCACGGCGCGGCCACGATCTCCCCGCCGGGAAGCGGGCCGGCGAAGATGCGCAAACCGTCGCTCGCGGTGCGCTGCGGTCCGCACACGAAACAGGCCGGAAACGGGTGGTTGCGGAACCCCCGGTACGAGCGCGCGGCAGCCTCCGCTTCCGCGTAGCTCGGCGCCGCCGGAAACTCGGGCGTGACATCCGCGGGCGAGGCTTCCGCGACCAGCGCGCCGGCGTGGAGCATCTCCACCCCCGTGCTCGTGCGGCGGACCTCCATCTCGGTCTCGAGCGGAACGGGCACGCGCAGGCGCACCCGGGCAGGGCCTTCAATGTAGGCGGCGAGGCGGCCGCACACGTAGCCCCCGTTCCCTGAATCGGGAGGGCCGCAATAACGTCGCCCGATCCGTATCCGCTCCGTCATTGGCGGCGCGCGCGTTCCGGATCACCCATGGACCGTGCGGCTGTCCTTCGGCGCCTGCTCGCGCTCGAACATGCCGTAGTCGCGCACGATGCCGGCCACGCGCAAACGGTAATTGCTGAACACGCCCGCCCGCCCTTTTTTCTGCGCGGCCCGGTGCGATTCGAGCGCGCGCCACGAAGCGATCGCCGTCTCGTCGCGCCAGATCGAGAGCGAGAGGATCTTGGCGGGATCGGTCAGGCTCTGAAACCGCTCGATCGAAATAAAACCTTCAGTCTTCTCGAGCTCCGGGCGCAGCGCCGCGGCGAGGTCGAGGTACTCGTCCTTGCGCCCTTCTGCCGGCCATACTTCGAAAATAACCGCGATCACGGGTGATGTGCCTCCTTGGGTCCGTTGCCGCGCTCCGCGACCTTTCGTCCATCCCGCGCCGGCGCGGCGCGGAGCGAGGTCTATTTCGCGACCGCCTCGCCGAGGCGGGACTCGATGAATTGTATCTGCGTGTGCTTCATCTTGCTGCTGGAGTAGATCCAGAACAGCGTCAGGAGCGTGATGAAGCCGCCCATGCCGAGCGGCTCGGCGCCCGAGTGCGGGTCCGACAGTTTCTGGAACGCGCCGACCGCCAGCAGCACGAATCCGATCACGAGCAAGCCGGTGAACTGGACCTTGGTGGCGGTCTTGTACTGCACGCTGCCCTCGATTACGGTGCCTTCGGCCGCCGGGCGCAACGTTCCCTCGAACTCCACCACGTCACCCGCCTGGCCGAAGGGCGATGCCCTCCAGGCCCGCAGGCGGGACCCCTCGAGCGTTCCCACCAGGCGTTCCTGGAAGGCGAACCGGCTCGCCGAAAGCTGCGTGCGCAGCCGCGCGACCGCGTCGGCGGTCGACCCGGAGCCCGCCACGCGCAGGTCCTGTTTCCAGAATATGAAGCCGTCTTTTTGTCTGGCCATTGCCATGAGAGATCGTGCGCGGACGCGCAGGTCACTTCAGTCGGGATACGTGTCGGCGCGGCCCTTGGGGTACTGCTGTTCCCACTCCCGGCCGTTGAAGGGCTTGATCGTCATGTTCACGACGGTCCCGGGATCGAGGCAGCGCGCGTTGACGTTGATCCCGTCCGGGTGCGACCTCGGCACGTAAAACGACTTGATGCCGCAACGGGAGCAGAAGTAGTGCTTCGCCACGCCCGTATTGAAAGTATACGTGCTGAGGCTGTCCTCGCCGCGGAGCAGCTTGAACCGGTCCTTCGGCACGATCAGCCCGAGATACCCTGACTTGCTGCAGATCGAGCAATTGCATTGCGACACGGTGATTGTGGCGGGCGCACGGACCTCGTACCGCACTTGCCCGCAGTGACAGCCTCCGCCGTGGGTGATCATGGCGCCTCCTTGCTCATTGCGTCGAGTCGTAGTGGCCGGCGCACCGGGCCCCCGGCCGCGGCGGATCGCCGGCGAACGTGCCCGCGCCGTGGTGCCGGGTTCCTCAGCGCAGCATGTACGCGAGCAGGATGGCGACGAGCGCCGCGCCGACCGCCGCGGCGGCCACGAGGAGCGCCCTGACCCTCGCGGCGATGACCTCGGTCGCCGCCGCCAGTGCCTGTACCTGGTCCGCGAGCTGCTTGACGATCTCCGCGTTCTGCTTATCGCGGCTGTCGAGCTCGGCGAGCCGCTGCTTGAGCAGCTGCGTCTCGCCGGACGCCTCGGTGTCCGCCTGCCGCCGCCTGGTTTGCGTGAGCAGGGCATCCGCGGCCTGCACGACTGCCGGCGCCTGCCTGAGGATCGTGGTCCAGGGAATGGCTTTCAGCGCCGCAAGCCAGGGTACCGCCATGGGTCTCGACTCCGCATTTCGTTGTTGCCCGGGCTCCTCGAGCCGGCAACAAAATCAAGAAAACTTAGCCGCAGATAGACGCCGATCAAAATATGGTGAACGGTGATCGGTAAACAGTGAGCAGTGTGGAGAAGATCCGTAAGCAGTGAGCGCGAACTTCGCGACAGAGTCGAGTCCAACTTACCGCTTACCGCTTACCGCTTACCGCTTACCGCTTACCGCTTACCGCTTACCGCCTTTTCCATCTGCGTTCATCGGCGGTTTCATATGCTTTGGGATTTTCTCATGCCGCAGTCGCTTCAGGCCTGCCGTGCCGGGACCCGGTGCGAGACCAGATTGTAGAGCCACCCGAAGATCGCTCCTCCGATCGCGCCGTCAACGAAGCCGTAGATCGTCCCGATCATGACGTCCCCGAACGAAGGGGCGGCGTCGTAACCGGGGTAGACCGAGGAGACGAGGTCCAGGAACGCCTTGCCGTAGCCCGGCCAGATCAGGTTCGCCACCCCCACGATCAAAATCGCCGCACCCCAGAAAACGCCCGCAGTCACCGACAGGGCCATGACGTTAAATCGCATGACGCCTCCTTTCAGAAACGCGAAGGATCGCAACGACACGCACGCCGCATATAGCATAACGCATTGCGGGCGCGTGCCGCTGCCCGTTCCGGGCAACCGCGAACATCGCGCGTGCGCGCATCGCCGGCAGCGCTCAGTGCTTCTGGTGCTTCTGCTGCTCCTGTGTCAGCGCGGCGATCACGCGCTGGCGCTTCACCTCGACTTCCTTGGCGAAGCCCGGATGGCGCTGTTCGATGAAGCCCGTGGCGAGGCCCAGCTTGAGCAGCGCCACCGCGAAGGTCGCCGAGAGGTCGTCGAGGTCGGGGCTCGCCTTGGCGAGCCGCATCGCTTCGCACGTCTCGTCGCACAGCTGCTCGAGCGCCTCGACGAGTTCCTTGTCGAAAAGATTCTTCATGGCAGGCGTTCCTCAAGACCGTGGTAGTCGTCGGGTATCGCGAAGATCACGCCCGCAGTTTAACAAACTGGCCGTCGGCCAACGGCGAGAGACGAGGGGTGATGGTCGCCCGCAACCCGCTTTGTCGGGCGTAACGTGCTGGACGGTGTCGTGACGGAGCCGAAAAAAAAGGGCGGGACGCGCGCGTCACCGGATGGGGAGGAGGAGGCCGGTGGGATGGGAGCGCGCGCCCCGCATCACGAGGAGAAGCTTGCTGGTGATTGAGTAACCGAGTGATTTAGGGATTACATCGTTCGGGTTCGCGCCGGCCTGCGACAGTCACTTAGTCACTGAATCACGTAATCACTGATATTCAGCGGCATCCGGAACCCGGAGACGCACCCATGTTGCCGCCGAGCGCGGCGCCGGCCGCGGCGCCAAGCGCTGCGGCGGCCGTGCGGCCGTCGCCCCGCCCGACCTGGGCGCCGAGCAGACCGCCCGCGAGTCCGCCGATCACGTGCCCCATGTTGAGGTCAGCCTGGCAAGGGTCCGACATCTTGCCGCCGGCATAAGCGCCCGCGGCGGCGCCGACGGCCGTCGCTGCTACGCGGCCGTCGCCCTTGCCGACTTGCGCGCCAAGCAGCCCGCCTGCAACCGCGCCGGCGGCCTGGCCGAAGAACGGGCTGCCGCGCTGCGCAGGCGCACCGGAGTATTGCGCCGGCGCACGGCCGGCCGCGTAGTACGGTTGACCGCGGTCGTGATATCCGGAGGACTGATAGCCTGGCGATGCGCAGCCGGCGAGCAGTGCCGCTGCGGCTAGAGCACACATCGTCTTGTTCATCTCGTTTCTCCTTCGGTTGTGCCGTCGAACGTCCTCAGATCGAGTAACGCCAGCATAACCCCGGTGCCGGCGCGGCTGCGGTAACCATTGGAAAGCATTTGTAACCAAGTGTTAACGCGGAAGGCGAAAGAAACATGCTCAACGGCCCTCCCATTCGAGGTCTTGTCAATAGGTGTGTAAAAAGATTCAGGCGGCTTTCCTTGTCGGCTCGATCCTCGTGCGCACGGCGATTCCGTCCTTGAACAGTTTTCCGTCGTAGACATCCCTCATCAGATGCGGCGCGTTGAGC
>VGID01000069.1 GCA_016868035.1 Betaproteobacteria bacterium
CCCACCATACTTCTTCGCCAAGATCGCCGTCATCGCCGCCGTCAGCGTCGTCTTGCCATGATCCACGTGCCCAATCGTCCCCACGTTCACGTGCGGCTTCTTGCGCTCAAATTTGCCCTTTGCCATAGTGCACCCCTTATCGCTGTTCTTCCTTGCCGGTGTACTTGTTGATGACCGCCTCCGCGATCTGCTTCGGCGCTTCGGCGTAGTGCTTGAATTCCATGGTGTAGGTCGCGCGCCCCTGGGAGAGCGAGCGCATCGTGGTCGAGTAGCCAAACATCTCGGCGAGCGGCACCTCGGCCCGGATCGCCTTGCCGCCGCCCGGCAGGTCCTCCATGCCCTGGATCACGCCTCGGCGCGAGCTCAGATCACCCACCACGTTGCCCATGAAGTCATCGGGCGTTTCGACCTCCACCGCCATGATCGGCTCGAGCAGCGTCGGACTGGCGCGGCGCAGCCCTTCCTTCAGTGCGAACGAGCCCGCCATCTTGAACGCGTTCTCGTTGGAGTCCACTTCGTGGTAGGAGCCGTCTAACAGCGTCACCTTGATATCCACCACCGGAAAACCCGCCAGCACGCCGTTGGGCAGCGTATCGTTCACGCCCTTCTTCACCGCGGGAATGTACTCACGCGGCACCGAACCGCCCTTGACCGCGTCCACGAATTCGAAGCCGGCACCCGGAGCCTGCGGATCAAGACGCAGCCAGACGTGGCCGTACTGACCGCGCCCCCCCGACTGCTTGATGAACTTGCCCTCGACCTTCTCGCACACTTTCTTGATCGTCTCGCGGTAAGCGACCTGCGGCGCGCCGACGTTCGCCTCCACGCTGAATTCGCGCTTCATGCGATCGACGATGATCTCGAGATGCAGCTCGCCCATCCCGGAGATGATGGTCTGGCCGGATTCCTCGTCGGTGCGCACGCGGAACGAGGGATCCTCCTGCGCCAGGCGGTTCAGCGCGATGCCCATTTTTTCCTGGTCCGCCTTCGTCTTGGGCTCGACCGCAACGTGGATTACCGGCTCGGGGAATTCCATTTTCTCGAGCGTGATGATCTTCTGCGGATCGGTCAGCGTATCGCCGGTGGTGTAGTCCTTCAGTCCAACCGCCGCCGCGATGTCGCCGGCCCGCACTTCCTTGATTTCCTCGCGTTCATCGGCGTGCATCTGCAGCAGGCGCCCGATGCGCTCCCGGCGGCCCTTGATCGGGTTGTAAACGGCGTCTCCGGAATTGACGACGCCGGAATACACGCGGAAGAACGTGAGTTGGCCGACGAACGGATCGGTCATGATCTTGAACGCGAGGCCGGAGAACGGCGCCTCGTCCTTCGGCTCGCGCTCGTCGGTTTCGCCGTTTTCCTTGAGCCCCTTCACCGGCGGAATGTCGATCGGAGAAGGCAGGTAATCGATCACCGCGTCGAGCATCGCCTGCACGCCCTTGTTCTTGAACGCCGAGCCGCACAGCATCGGGAAGATCTCGCCGTGGATGGTGCGCGTGCGCAGGCCCTTCTTGATCTCTTCCTCGGAAAGCTCGCCGTGCTCGAGGTACTTGTTCATCAGCTCTTCGCTCGCCTCGGCGGCGGACTCGACGATCGCCTCCCGCCATTTCTTCGCGTCCGCGAGCATGTTTTCGGGCACGTCCTTCGCCTCGTACTTCATGCCCTGGGTCGCGTCGTCCCAGTAGATCGCGCGCATTTTCACCAGGTCGACCACGCCCTTGAACTTGTCCTCGGCGCCGATCGGCAGCTGTATCAGGACCGGCGTGGCCTTCAGCCGCGACTGCACCTGCTCGAGCACGCGCCGGAAGTCCGCTCCGGTGCGGTCCATCTTGTTCACGAAGATGAGCCGCGGCACCCGGTACTTGTTTGCCTGGCGCCACACGGTCTCGGTCTGCGGCTGGACCCCGCCGACCGCGCACAGCACGGTGCACGCCCCGTCGAGCACGCGCAGGCTGCGCTCCACCTCGATCGTGAAGTCCACGTGTCCCGGCGTGTCGATGATGTTGATACGATGCTCGGGGTAATGGTTGTCCATTCCCTTCCAGAAGCAGGTGGTCGCCGCCGAAGTGATCGTGATGCCCCGCTCCTGTTCCTGCTCCATCCAGTCCATGATCGCGGTGCCGTCGTGCACTTCCCCGAGTTTGTGCGAGACCCCGGTGTAGAACAGGATGCGCTCGGTGGTCGTGGTCTTTCCGGCATCAATGTGCGCAGTGATGCCGATGTTCCGGTAGCGCTCGATTGCGGTTTTGCGTGGCACGTGAAATTTCTCTGTTCAGCGCAGGAACGCAGGCGTCCGGGGAAGACCGATACCAACCGCGCCGGGCCCCTGAACAAGTATTCCTCCGCGTTTCCGCGCCTATACGGTTGAGCCTAAAAACGGTAATGCGAGAAGGCCTTGTTGGCCTCCGCCATGCGGTGCACTTCCTCGCGTTTCTTCATCGCACCGCCCTTGCCTTCGGCCGCTTCGGCGAGCTCGCTCGCCAGACGCGCGCCCATCGATTTCTCGCCGCGACCGCGCGCGGCATCCCGGATCCAGCGCATGGCCAGCGCGACACGGCGCACCGAGCGCACTTCCACCGGAACCTGGTAGTTTGCCCCGCCCACCCGCCGGCTCTTCACCTCGACCATGGGCTTGACGTTCGTGATCGCCTGGTTGAATACCTCGAGCGGATCCTTGCTCGAGCGCTTCTTGATCTGGTCGAGCGCGCCGTAGACGATCTTCTCGGCGACCGACTTCTTGCCCCGGGTCATGAGTACGTTGATGAACTTGGCGACGTCCTGGCTCGCGAATTTCGGGTCAGGCAGGACTTCGCGCTTCTGTATCTCTCTGCGTCGCGGCATTTTTTACCCCAATGATCAACCTTGAACGTTTAATTTTGAATTGCTCGTCACGCCGCAGTATTCATTCAATATTCAGCATTCAACATTCGCTAAGCGGCCTTGGGCCGTTTGGCCCCGTACTTGGAGCGCCCCTGCTTGCGATCCTTGACGCCCGCGGTGTCGAGGCTGCCGCGCACCACGTGGTAGCGCACGCCCGGAAGATCCTTCACTCGCCCGCCGCGGATCAACACCACCGAATGCTCCTGCAGGTTGTGGCCTTCGCCGCCGATGTAGCCGATTACTTCAAACCCGTTGGTGAGCCGCACCTTCGCGACCTTGCGCAGCGCCGAATTCGGCTTCTTGGGCGTGGTCGTGTAAACGCGCGTGCACACGCCGCGCCGCTGCGGCGAGCCGGCCAGCGCCGGCACTCTGCTCTTCTCGCGAGGCGCCCGCCGCGCCTTGCGCACTAACTGGTTGACGGTTGGCATGCGTCTGATACCTTCCCGATTCCGAGTACTGGACCTAAGCCAATGAATTCATGGAACTCCTGGCTAGGCGGGACCATGTTTACCGGCCCCAAAAAAGCGGGGACGGCGTCACCACCGTCCCTGCTTGGATTTCGTTGCTTGGCGCCGCCTGGTCGGTAATGGGCGCCAGACAGCTAAAAAGACCGTAAATTTTATGGGGTTAGCGAATTACTGTCAAGCAACCTCCTCGCGAGTTTCTGTCCCCGCAGCCACCGCTTCGCTCGCTTCCGCACCCTCGGTCAGTTCGGGAACCGTAACTTCGCCTTTCCGAGCGCGGTGGTACGCAAGTCCGGTGCCAGCCGGGATGAGCCGACCGACGATCACGTTCTCCTTGAGTCCGCGCAGCTCGTCGCGCTTGCCCATGATCGCCGCTTCCGTGAGCACGCGGGTCGTTTCCTGGAACGACGCGGCGGAGATGAACGAGTCCGTCGAAAGCGATGCCTTGGTGATGCCGAGCAGCAGATACTCGTAGCTCGCCGGCTTCTTTCCCTCGGCTTCCACTTTCTCGTTCTCCTCGAGCACTTCGGCACGCTCGAGCTGCTCGCCCGTAATGAAGCGCGTGTCGCCCTGGTCGGTGATCTGCACGCGCCGCAGCATCTGGCGCACGATCACTTCGATGTGCTTGTCATTGATCTTCACGCCCTGCAGGCGGTAGACGTCCTGCACCTCGTTGCAGATGTAGCGCGCCAGCGCCTCCACGCCGAGCAGCCGCAGGATGTCATGCGGATCGGCCGGCCCGTCCACGATCATCTCGCCCTTGTTGACCACCTGCCCGTCATGCGCCATCACGTGCTTGTCCTTGGCGATGAGGAACTCGTGCGCGACGCCATCGAGATCGGTGATCACGAGCCGCTGCTTGCCCTTCGTGTCTTTCCCGAACGACACGGTGCCCGTGACCTCTGCCAGCAGCCCTGCATCCTTGGGCGAGCGCGCCTCGAACAGCTCCGCCACCCGCGGCAGACCGCCGGTGATGTCGCGGGTCTTGGACGTCTCCTGCGGAATGCGCGCCAGCACTTCGCCCACTCCGACTTCCTGGCCGTCCCGCACCGTGATGACCGAGCCGATCTGGAACGTGATATTGACCGGCTGATCCGAGCCCGCCATCCTGATCTCGTTGGCGCCCCCGTCGGTGAGCTTCACCTGCGGCCGCAACCCCTTCGCTTGGGCACCGCCCCTGCGCTTCGGATCCACCACGACCAGCGTGGATAGACCGGTCACCTCGTCGATCTGCCTTGCGACGGTCACACCCTCCTCGACGTGCTCGAACTTGATGCGACCCGCGTACTCCGTGATGATGGGCCGGGTGTGCGGATCCCACGTCGAGAGCACGTGGCCGGCTTTGACCGCCTCGCCGTCGCGCGCCATCAGCGTCGCGCCATACGGGACCTTGTGCCGCTCTCGCTCGCGGCCGTTGTCGTCATGAATGACGACTTCGCCGTTGCGCGAGATCACGACCAGCTCGCCGCGTGAGTTGGTCACGTAACGCATGCCGGCGCTGTAGCGCACCACGCCGCTCGACTTGCTCTCGACCTGGCTCACCACCGCGGTCCGCGAAGCCGCCCCGCCGATGTGGAACGTGCGCATCGTGAGCTGCGTGCCCGGCTCGCCGATGGACTGTGCGGCGATCACGCCGACCGCTTCGCCGACGTTGACCGGGGTTCCGCGGCCGAGATCGCGCCCATAGCACCTGGCGCACAGCCCGTAGCGCGTGTCACACGTGAGCGGGGTGCGCACCTTCACCTCGTCGACGCCGGCGGATTCGATTGCCTCCACCACTTCCTCGTCGAGCAGCGTGTTGGCCGCGCAGATCGCCTTGCCGTTCTCCGGATTGGTGAGGTCGGCCGCGCACACGCGGCCGAGGATGCGCTCACGCAGCGACTCGACTACCTCGCCGCCCTCGATCAGCGCCTTCATCGACACGCCCTGGGCGGTGCCGCAATCGTCCTCGGTCACCACGAGGTCCTGCGTAACGTCCACCAGGCGGCGCGTGAGATAACCGGAATTGGCCGTCTTCAGGGCCGTGTCCGCGAGGCCCTTGCGCGCGCCGTGGGTGGAGATGAAGTATTGCAGCACGTTCAGCCCCTCGCGGAAGTTGGCCGTGATCGGCGTCTCGATGATCGAGCCATCGGGCTTGGCCATCAGCCCACGCATGCCAGCGAGCTGCCGGATCTGCGCCGCAGAGCCGCGCGCTCCGGAGTCGGCCATCATGTAGATCGCGTTGAACGACTCCTGCATCACCGCAGTGCCCTTCTTGTCCCTTCGCTCGGCCCACTCGTTCTTCTTGAAGTCGAAATCCAGCACCGGCTCGACGCCGAGCTGCTCCATCATGGCCTTGGCGACGAGGTCGCCGGCTCGGCCCCAGATGTCCACGACCTTGTTGTAGCGCTCGCCCTGGGTGACCAGTCCCGACGTGTACTGCTTCTCGATCTCCTGCACTTCCTTCTCGGCATCCGCGATGATCTCGTTCTTTTGCGACGGAATGAGCATGTCGTCCACCGCGATCGAGATCCCCGCCTTGGTTGCCATCGAGAACCCTGTATACATCAGCTTGTCGGCAAAGATCACCGTCTCGCGCAATCCGCAAAGCCGGAAGCTGGCGTTGACCAGCTTCGAGATCTCCTTCTTTTTGAGCGGCTTGTTCATGAGCTCGAAGGAAAGTCCCGCCGGCAGGATGTCGGAGAGCAGCGCGCGCCCCACGGTAGTCTCGTACCGCGTCAACTTCTCGCGCTTGCCTCCGTCCTCGTCGATCTCGTGTTCCCTGATCCGGACCATGATGCGCGCACTGATCTCGACCTGGCTCGAGTCGTAGGCGCGCGTGACCTCGGCGAGGTTGGTGAAGAGCGAGCCTTCGCCGCGCGCTCCAACCTTCTCCCGAGTGACGTAATAGAGGCCGAGCACGATGTCCTGGGAAGGCACGATGATCGGCTCCCCGTTGGCCGGAGAGAGGATGTTGTTCGAGGAAAGCATGAGCGTCCTCGCTTCCATCTGCGCCTCCAGCGACAACGGCGCGTGCACTGCCATCTGGTCGCCGTCGAAATCGGCGTTGAACGCCGCGCACACGAGCGGATGGAGCTGGATCGCCTTGCCCTCGATCAGCACCGGCTCGAAGGCCTGGATGCCCAGCCGGTGCAGCGTCGGGGCCCGGTTGAGCAGCACGGGATGCTCGCGAATGACTTCCTCGAGGATGTCCCACACGATGGCCTCCTGGTCCTCCACCATGCGTTTGGCCGCCTTGATGGTGGTGGCAAGCCCCATCACCTCGAGCTTGTGGAAGATGAACGGCTTGAACAGTTCCAGGGCCATCAGTTTCGGCAGGCCGCACTGATGGAGCTTCAGCTGCGGGCCGACCACGATTACCGAGCGTCCCGAGTAGTCCACGCGCTTGCCGAGCAGGTTCTGGCGGAAGCGACCGCCCTTGCCCTTGATCATGTCGGCGAGAGACTTCAGCGGGCGCTTGTTGGCGCCGGTCATCGCCTTGCCGCGACGCCCGTTGTCGAGCAGAGAGTCGACCGCCTCCTGCAGCATGCGCTTCTCGTTGCGCACGATGATCTCGGGGGCCTTGAGCTCGAGCAGCCGCTTCAGGCGATTGTTGCGGTTGATCACGCGCCGGTAGAGATCGTTGAGATCGGAGGTCGCAAAACGCCCGCCGTCGAGCGGGACCAGCGGCCGCAGCTCGGGCGGCAGCACGGGGAGCACCTCCATGATCATCCACTCGGGCTTGATCCCCGACTTGTGGAACGCTTCCAGCACCTTGAGGCGCTTGGCGATTTTCTTGATCTTGGAGTCCGAGCTCGTCGCCGCGAGGTCGGCACGCAGCGTCTCGATCTCCTTTCTCAGCTCGAGGCTGCGCAGAAGATCGCGGATGCCCTCGGCGCCCATCATGGCGGTGAAGTCGTCGCCGAATTCCTCGACTTTGGCAAGATAGTCGTCCTCGGTCATCAGCTGCCCGCACTTGAGCGGGGTCATGCCCGGGTCGATCACGACATACGCCTCGAAATAGAGCGCGCGCTCGATGTCGCGCAGCGTCATGTCGAGCACCATGCCCATGCGGGAGGGCAGGCTCTTCAGGAACCAGATGTGCGCCACCGGGCTCGCGAGCTCGATGTGGCCCATGCGCTCGCGCCGCACCTTGGACAGCGTCACTTCCACGCCGCACTTCTCGCAGATCACGCCACGGTGCTTGAGCCGCTTGTACTTGCCGCACAGGCACTCGTAGTCCTTGACGGGACCGAAGATCTTGGCGCAGAACAGGCCGTCGCGCTCGGGCTTGAACGTTCGGTAGTTGATCGTCTCCGGCTTCTTCACCTCGCCGTAGGACCACGAGCGGATCTTCTCGGGCGAAGCGAGCCCGATCTTGATCGCATCGAAATCCTCTTCCTGCGTAACCTGCTTGAACAAATCGAGCAGAGCTTTCATCTAGTGACTCCCGTGTGAGCTCAGGTGCATCTCAGCAATCGTATCCATGCGCGGCTATCAAAACCGGTTCTGGTCCAGGTCGATGTCGATCGCGAGCGAACGGATCTCCTTGACCAGCACATTGAAGGACTCGGGCATGCCGGCCTCAATGCGGTGGTCACCCTTGACGATGGACTCGTACACCTTGCGCCGGCCCTCGGTATCGTCGGACTTGACGGTGAGCATCTCCTGCAATGTGTAGGCCGCCCCGTACGCTTCCAGCGCCCAGACCTCCATCTCGCCGAAGCGCTGCCCGCCGAACTGTGCCTTGCCGCCGAGTGGCTGCTGCGTGACCAGGCTGTAGGGGCCCGTCGAGCGCGCGTGCATCTTGTCGTCCACGAGGTGGTGCAGCTTCAGCATATGCATGAAGCCCACGGTCACCAGACGCTCGAAGGGGTCTCCTGTGCGCCCGTCGAAGAGCGTCACCTGCCCGCCGCGCGGCAGCCCCGCGAGATCGAGCATCTCCTTGATCTCCTTCTCGGTCGCGCCGTCGAATACCGGGGTCGCAAACGGCACGCCGCTCTTCAGGTTCTCCGCAAGCCGCACGATGTCCTCGTCGCTGAGCGAGTCCAGATTCTCGGCGCGCCCGCCGCTGTTGTAGATCCGGCCCAGGAACCTGCGCATCTCGGCGACCTTGGCCTCCGCCTTGAGCAGCTCGCCGATCCTCAATCCCAGACCCTTGGCCGCCCAGCCAAGATGGGTTTCGAGAATCTGTCCGACGTTCATGCGCGAGGGGACTCCGAGCGGGTTCAGCACGATGTCCACCGACGTTCCGTCCGCCATGCAGGGCATGTCCTCCACCGGCACGATCTTGGAGATGACACCCTTGTTGCCGTGCCTGCCCGCCATTTTGTCGCCGGGCTGGAGCCGGCGCTTGACCGCGAGGTAGACCTTGACCATCTTCTGCACGCCGGGCGGCAGCTCGTCACCGCTGGTGAGTTTTTTCTTCTTCTCCTCGAAGAGCTTGTCGAAGAGCTGGCGCGTCTGTGCGAGGTTCTCCTTGATGCTCTCCAGCTGCGCCGCGACCCGGTCGTTCGCGACCCGGATGTCGAACCAGCCGTGGCGCTCGACTTCGGTCAGGTAGGCCTTCGTGATCTTGGAGCCCTTCGCGAGCTTCTTCGGCCCGCCGTTGGCGGTCTTGCCCAGCAGCAGGCGCTCGAGACGCTCGAAGGCGTCGTTCTCGACGATGCGCAGCTGGTCGGCGAGATCCTTCTTGTAGCGCTTGAGCTCGTCGTCGATGATCTGCTGCGCGCGCTTGTCGCGCTCGATGCCCTCCCGCGTGAACACCTGCACGTCGATCACGGTGCCCGACATTCCGGAGGGCACCCTCAGGCTGGTGTCCTTCACGTCGGAGGCCTTCTCGCCGAAGATCGCGCGCAGCAGCTTCTCCTCCGGAGTGAGCTGGGTCTCGCCTTTGGGCGTGACCTTCCCGACCAGCACGTCGCCCGCCTCGACTTCGGCGCCGATGTAGATGATGCCCGACTCGTCGAGGTTGGCGAGCTGGGACTCCGACAGGTTAGAGATGTCGCGGGTGATCTCCTCCGGACCGAGCTTGGTGTCGCGCGCCACCACGGAAAGCTCCTCGATGTGAATCGAGGTGAAGCGCTCGTCCGCCACGACGCGCTCGGAAATGAGGATCGAGTCCTCGAAGTTGTAGCCGTTCCACGGCATGAACGCCACCAGCATATTCTGACCCAGAGCGAGCTCGCCCATGTCGGTGGAAGCGCCGTCGGCCACCACGTCATTCTTGGCAATGCGGTCGCCCACCCTCACCAACGGGCACTGGTTGATGTTGGTGTTCTGGTTCGAGCGCTGGTACTTGACGAGGTTGTAGATATCCACGCCCACCTCGCCCGGCGCGGTTTCCTCGTCGTTTACGCGCACGACGATGCGCGAGGCATCCACGTAGTCCACAATGCCCCCGCGGCGCGCCTGCACCGCGGTGCCGGAGTCCACCGCCACGATGCGCTCGAGCCCGGTCCCCACCAGCGGCTTTTCCGGCCGCAGGCACGGCACCGCCTGCCGCTGCATGTTGGAGCCCATCAGGGCCCGGTTGGCGTCGTCGTGCTCGAGAAAGGGAATGAGCGAGGCCGCCACCGACACCGCTTGCGCGGGAGCGACGTCCATGTAGTCGATGCGCTCGGGCGAAGACAAGGTGAACTCGTTGCGGTGCCGGCACGACACCAGTTCGTCGGTAAAGCGGTTGCCTTTGTCCAGGGCAGCATTCGCCTGTGCAATCACGTACTGCCCCTCCTCGATCGCCGAAAGAAAGTGGATTTCCTCGGTCACCGACCCGTCCTTCACCTTCCGGTAGGGTGTCTCGAGGAAGCCGTACTCGTTGGTGCGCGCATAGAGCGCAAGCGAGTTGATGAGGCCGATATTCGGGCCTTCCGGCGTCTCGATCGGGCACACGCGCCCGTAGTGCGTCGGATGCACGTCGCGCACCTCGAATCCCGCGCGCTCGCGGGTGAGCCCCCCGGGCCCCAGCGCGGAGACGCGCCGCTTGTGCGTGATCTCCGAGAGCGGGTTGGTCTGGTCCATGAACTGCGAGAGTTGCGAGGAGCCGAAGAACTCGCGGATCGCGGCGGATACCGGCTTCGCATTGATCAGATCGTGCGGCATCAGATTCTCGGACTCCGCTTGCGAGAGCCGCTCCTTCACCGCGCGCTCCACCCGCACCAGCCCCGCGCGGAACTGGTTCTCCGCGAGCTCGCCCACCGAGCGCACGCGGCGGTTGCCGAGGTGATCGATGTCGTCGATCTCGCCCTTGCCGTTCCTGAGATCGACCAGGATCTTGATGACGGCGACGATGTCCTCCGCCGACAGCGTGCCCGCCCCGCTCAGCTCGGCCCGGCTCACGCGGCGGTTGAATTTCATCCGGCCGACCTTGGACAGGTCGTACGTGTCCTCGAGGAAGAACAGCCGGTTGAACAGCGTCTTCACGGCGTCCTCGGTCGGCGGCTCCCCCGGGCGCATCATGCGGTAGATCGCGACCTGAGCCGCCGTCTGGTCGGCGGTTTCGTCAATGCGCAACGTCTGCGCGATGTACGAACCCTGGTCGAGATCGTTGGTATAGATGGTCTGGAGCCTCGCGATGCCCGCTTCCTTGAGCTTGGCGAGCAGCTGCTCGGTGATCTCGTCATTCGCATTGGCCAGGATCTCGCCGGTCGCCTGGTCCACCACGTTCTGGGCCAGCACGCGCCCGACCAGATAATCCTCCGGAACGGAGATGCGGTGCAGTTTCGCCTGCTCCATCTCCCGCACGTGTTTCACCGTAATGCGCTTGTCCTTGGCGGCGATGACCTTGCCACCCTTGGTGGTGATGTCGAAGCGCGCGATTTCTCCGCGCATACGCTCCGGCACGAGCTCGAACTCAACCCCTTCCTTGCCCAGATGGAAGGTGTCGAACGCGAAGAATTCCGCGAGCACGCGCTCGGGCGTGTAGCCGAGCGCCTTCAGCAGGATGGTGACCGGCATCTTGCGGCGGCGGTCGACGCGGAAATAGAGGTAGTCCTTCGGGTCGTACTCGAAATCGAGCCACGAGCCGCGGTACGGGATCACCCGCGCCGAAAACAGCAGCTTGCCGCTCGAATGCGTCTTGCCGCGGTCGTGCTCGAAGAACACGCCCGGGGAGCGGTGCAGCTGCGAAACGATCACGCGCTCGGTGCCATTGATCACGAACGATCCGGTCGTGGTCATGAGCGGGATCTCGCCCATGTAGACTTCCTGCTCCTTTACCTCCTTGGGGGTGGGCTTGGCGGCCTCCTTGTCCATGATCACCAGCCGCACCTTGGCGCGCAGCGGCGCGGCGTAGGTGAGGCCCCGTTGCTGGCACTCCTTGACGTCGAAAGGCGGCTCGCCCAACGCGTAGCTCACGAACTCGAGCCGCGCGCTCTTGGAATGGCTCTCGATCGGGAAAATGCTCTTGAAAGCGGCTTGCAGGCCATCGCTCTTGCGGGCATCCGGCGCAACGTTTGCCTGCAAGAATGCCGCGAAGGAGTCGAGCTGCGTCGCCAGCAGAAATGGCACCGGCAGTACGCTGCTGCGCTTCGCAAAGCTCTTTCGAATGCGCTTTTTCTCGGTAAAGGAGTACGTCATGTCAGCCCCTGGAAGAACTCAGAATTCGAACGAGTCCGGCCGCAACCCGCCCGCGGACGCCACCGCCCGCAGAACAGAAAAAATTGCGGCCCGTTCAAGAAAAAGATCAGGGCTGGCGGTCGCCCGCCAGCCGCATCTCCGCATTTCGATTACTTGATCTCGCCAGTCGCGCCAGCTTCGATCAGTTGCTTGAGCAGCCCATCCGCGTCGGCCTTGGACACGCCCTCCTTGACCGGCTTCGGGGCGCCGTCCACGAGGTCCTTCGCTTCTTTCAGGCCCAATCCGGTCACGGCGCGCACCACCTTGATCACGTTGACCTTGTTGGCCCCCGCGCTGGTGAGCATGACCGTGAACTCGGTCTTTTCCTCGGCCGCTGCTCCGGCACCGGCAGCTCCGCCTGCAGCCGGCGCAGCCACCGCCACTGCGGCGGCGGCGGAAACGCCGAATTTATCCTCCATGTCCTTGATGAGCTGGGAGAGCTCCAGCACCGTCATATTCGAAATTGCGTCGAGTATCTCTGCTTTGGCAATAGCCATTTTTAACTCCCGTTCAGTTCAAAGTTGTCAACATCCGAAAATTCATTTGCGAGACCGGTTTACGCGGCCTGCTTCTCCTTCGCATCGCGTACGGCAGCGAGCGAGCGCGCGAACTTGCCCGGCACCTCATTCAACGTGCGCACGAACCTTGCGATCGGCGCCTGCATCGTCGCCACGAGTTTCGCGAGCAGCTCCTGACGGCTCGGCATCCTGGCAAGCTCCGCCACTTCCCTGGGCGTCATCAGGACGTTCGGCATGGCGCCGGCCCTGATCACGAACTTGTCGTGTTCCCGCGCAAACTCATGCAGCACCTTCGCCGCGGCAACCGGGTCCGCCGAAATGCCGTAGGCGAGGGGCCCGACCATCTTGTCAGTGAGCCCCTTGAACGGCGTATCGGCGACGGCCCGGCGCACCAATGTGTTTTTCAGCACGCGCAGGTAGACGCCAGAGCCGCGCGCCTTCTTGCGCAACTCGGTCATTTCCGCGACCGGGAGACTGCGGTATTCGGCCAGAATCACGGCCTGCGCCTGCGAGAGCTGTGCGCTCACTTCGGCGACCACCGCCTGTTTCTGTTCGAGATTTAGAGTCAAGGTCCACCTCCTATCAACGTTTTGCGTTCCCCGCCCCGCGTTCGAAGTTCAGGGCCGAGACATCCGGCCCGGAACACGAAACCCGGAACAGCCCTACGGCGACCTTGGTCCAGGATCGAAGCTCCAACCACTCGACCTTTTTCGGGTGCACCGTCTGCGTAGGACGTTCGGGAATGAGGAACAGGCATCGAGCGGCCCGCCATGCGGCAGATACTCGATCACCAGACCTGTCATCCGTTCCCGAAAAATTAAACCGTCCGGTTCCTACGGTCTTTGACAACCCGCCGCGGCTACTGCCGCAGCAGCCCAAAGTTCATCGCGCGCGCCTCGCGGCGCGCTCACAAATATCGTCACTGCGCCAGGCTCGATTGGTCGACGCGCACGCCGATACCCATCGTGCTCGAAACCGAGATCTTCTTCAGATAGATCCCTTTCGCGTTCGACGGCTTCGACTTGTTAACCGCGTCCA
Organism: Betaproteobacteria bacterium; assembly: GCA_016868035.1. Classification (GTDB taxonomy): domain Bacteria; phylum Pseudomonadota; class Gammaproteobacteria; order Burkholderiales; family SG8-41; genus SG8-41. The sequence continues at coordinate 13,493 of VGID01000069.1, forward strand.
CCAGCGCCTTCAAATTTTCGGCGAGCGCGTCGACCGTGAACGAAGCGCGCCCGATCACGCACTGCACGATTCCCGCCTTGTCGGCCCTAAACTGCACCTGGCCGGCCTTCGCGTTCTTCACCGCCGCCGCCACGTCCTGCGTGACGGTTCCGACTTTCGGATTGGGCATCAGCCCGCGCGGCCCGAGGATCTGGCCAAGGCTCCCGACCACCCGCATCGCATCCGGCGTGGCGATGGCGACATCGAAATCCAGCTTCCCGGACTTGACCTCGTTGGCAAGGTCCTCGAAACCGACGATGTCGGCGCCGGCGTCCTTCGCCTGCGCCGCCTTGTCGCCCTGTGCAAATACCGCGATCCGCACCTTCTTACCCGTACCCTGCGGCAATATGATGGAGCCACGAACCGTCTGGTCCGATTTCTTGCTGTCGATGCCGAGGTTGATCGAAACGTCTACCGATTCGTTGAACTTCGCAGTGGCGTTCTCCTTGACGAGCTTGAGCGCCTCCTGCACGGGGTAGGCCTTGAGACGGTCCACCTTGGCGCTGATCGCTCTGTAGCGTTTGGAAGCTTGTGCCATTTACAAGCCCTCCACGTCCACGCCCATGCTGCGCGCGCTGCCGGCTATCGTGCGCACGGCGGCATCGAGGTTCGCAGCGGTGAGGTCGGGCATCTTCGCCTTGGCGATTTCCTCGGCTTGCGCACGCGTGATCCGGCCCACTTTCTCCGTGTTGGGCCGCGCGCTGCCCTTCTCGATCTTTGCCGCCTTCTGGATCAGGACGCTCGCGGGCGGCGTCTTCATGATGAACGTGAAGCTCTTGTCGTGGTAGGCCGTGATCACTACCGGCACCGGCAGCCAGGGCTCCACCTTCTGCGTGGCGGCATTAAACGCCTTGCAGAATTCCATGATATTGAGCCCCCGCTGACCGAGCGCCGGTCCGATGGGCGGGCTCGGGTTCGCCTTGCCCGCGGGCACCTGCAGCTTGATGAGGCCTACGACTTTCTTTGCCATTTCGTCTCCTTACGGGTTCCAGCGGGCGCCCGCAGCGCCCTCCCCGCCCAAAATCAGTGATTCATGAATCGTAAATCGTGAATCGAAAAACCCGTCTCCTGTCGGGCCGCCATCGTTTCCCATTCACCCATTACGATTCAGGCCTTCTCCACCTGACCGAAATCGAGCTCCACCGGCGTGGAGCGCCCGAAGATCGTCACCGACACGCGCAGCTTGTTCTTGTCGTAGTTGACGTCCTCGACGTTGCCGTGGAAGTCCGCGAACGGCCCTTCTCTCACGCGCACCGCCTCGCCCACCTCGAACAGAACCTTCGGCCGCGGCTTCTCCACGCCTTCCTGTATCTGGTGCAGTATGTTCTGCACCTCTTTCTCCGAAATCGGAGTGGGGCGATGCGCAGTGCCGCCCACGAAGCCGGTCACCTTCGGGGTGTTCTTCACGAGGTGCCAGGTCTCGTCCGTCATTTCCATCTCGACCAGGATGTAGCCCGGGAAGAACTTGCGCTCGCTGATCGACTTCTGGCCGCTCTTCAATTCCACGACTTCCTCGACCGGCACCAGGATCTGCCCGAACTTGTCTTCCATGCCGGAGCGCCGGATGCGGTCCTGCAGCGTGCGCTGTACGCTCTTCTCGAATCCCGAGTAGGCGTGCACCACGTACCACCTCTTGCTCATCACCCGCTCTGGCCTAACAGCCTCTTCACTACCCATAGCAGCCCCGTGTCAACCAGCCACAAAAACAGCGCCATCACCACCACGAACGCGAACACGATGCCGGTAGTCTGCAGCGTTTCCTTTCGCGTCGGCCACACCACTTTCTTCGTCTCGGCGATCGATTCCTGCGAGTAGCCATGGAACTGGCGACCCGGCTCGGACATCGAGAACGTCACGATCGCCGCCCCCAGGCCCGCCAGCACCGAGGCCACGCGGATGATCATCGCGCTCTGTTCCAGGTAATAAAAGCCCGCAAACCCCGCAAACAGCAGTAGCAGCGCCACTACAATCTTGACCTTGTCCGCCATTTTTCCTTCGGAGTGTTGAATGTTGAACGATGAGTGTCGAACGGCAACGCTCAACTCAAAATTCAGCACTCAAAACTCGTCGTTCCGCGCCAGCGGTTGGCAGGCCAGGAGGGTCTCGAACCCCCAACCTTCGGTTTTGGAGACCGACGCTCTGCCAATTGAGCTACTGGCCTTTTACCCCAGGATTGAGGATTGAGCTCTTGGGATCGAGCGGAAGGCCGCCCCTCGCTGCTCAATCCTCGATCCTCGATCCTCGATCCTACTCAATCACCTTCGCCACCACTCCGGCGCCCACGGTCTTGCCGCCCTCGCGGATGGCAAAGCGCAGCCCCTCTTCCATCGCGATGGGCTGGATGAGCGCCACCGTGATCGAAACATTGTCCCCGG
>VGID01000070.1 GCA_016868035.1 Betaproteobacteria bacterium
TGTGGTCTTCTCTTTCATGGGTGGCGTCTCCTTTCACCCCGGCGCTAACCGGGCGTTGGTTGAAGTCAAGCTTCCAACCGAAAGGCTACGCCGCCTTCCTCATTTACACACTTTTTGATCTTACCTCTTATTGCAATCGAATCGGTCCATGTGGCCGGATCCGGCTACAACACTGTCGGCGATGCTGCTATTGCATTCCTAACCAAATTAGCGGACGATGGGGCGAGAGCTCGAGTGCCTACGACCTTAAACCCGATAGCGCTTGATCTTTCGCGCTGGCAGAATGTTATGCAGATGCCGGCGGATCTGCACGAAAAGCAAGTACAGCTCAATCGCGCGTTCGAGAAACTTGGCGTCCTGCCAATCTATAGCTGTGCGCCCTATTGGACAGGTTGCGTGCCGAAAATTGGCAGCAATGTCGCATGGGGAGAACACAACGCCGTCGCTTTTGCCAACAGTATCATCGGAGCGCGAACGAACTTCGAGTCTCACATGGCAACAATCCCGGCCGCGATCAGCGGACGTATTCCTTATTATGGCATGTATGTACCGGAAAACAGAAAACCACGCGTGTCAATCGAGGTGACAGCACGGCTGCGGAGCCCGGTCGATTGGCGATGCCTCGGTGTGGCTGCCGCTAAGAAAGTTGGGGCGATGATCCCATTATTTCATGGATTGTGTGCCGTTCCTACAGTAAACAATCTCAGAGATCTTTGCGCATCGTTCGGCCCACCATGGACGTCCGCGCCCATGTTACATATTCAAGGTATTACGCCTGAAGCGTGTGGTAACGAGAATGCCGTCGACGACGTATCTCGCCTAGATCAGTTTACGATCAGCGATGCCGATCTCGATGATGTGCGCCGCGAATTAAGCGGGAATCGCAACGAGCCGATAGACCTGGTCGCGCTCGGTTGCCCGCAATACTCTCTGAATGAAATAAAGAATGTTGCCGATCGATTGAGGAACAAGCACGTTAACGACGGCGTACAACTCTGGGTGTGGACGGATGCCTCGACGCGTGCGGTGGCGGAGCGTCTCGGTTTGGTGGAAGTAATCGTTAACGCGGGCGGTGCTGTGATTGCTGATACCTGCGGATGTGCAGCGTGTCCCGTCGGGCGATCTGGCTTTGGCTTCCGAACTGTGGCAACTGACAGCACCAAAAGCTGTGGATTCCTCGGCAGGACAGGACTTCGTACCTATCTCGGAACGGTTGAGGAATGCATCGATGCTGCGGCGACGGGTATCTGGTCGCGGCGTGGACCTTAGAGTGACTAACATAATGAAACACGTGGTGCGCTGGCACGATTTTGCCGCAGGGCGCGAAGCTCGCCGGGCTGCCCATATCGATATGGCCGGCGGCAGAGCGCGCTAGCCTAGTTGGTCAGAATCGCTGCGAGGTCGTGGGAGACATCGCAGCGAAGCATCCGGGCCTGCGGCTCCTTATCGACCACATGGCCCGTCCGCGCGAAGCCGAAGACGAAGCGAGATTCGCGGACTTGGGCGAACTGCTCGCGCTCGCGAAGTACCCGAACATCGCGGTGAAGGCAGCAGGAGTGCCGAGCCGTTCGACCCATCCCTATCCGTACCGCAACATTCACAAGTATCTGGAGCAGATATTCGATGCCTTTGGGCCGACGCGGATGTTCTGAGGCACTGATATTACCCGCATGCCCTGCAGCTGGCGCCAGTGCGTAAGCACGTTCACGGACGAATTGCCATGGCTCAAAGGCAAGGACCTGGAACTCGTGATGGGGCGCGCGCTGTGCGACTGGATCGGCTGGGAACCCCCTACAAAGTGATGGTTACACGCGCAGGGCGCAGGCTTGCTCGTCGATTCCATGCTCGCCTAACAGCGTGTTGAAAAACGCCCTGAAACGAACATTGCGATGACATGTAATAGTGGCAGCGTCGTTTGAGGAGGGAGAAGCAGAATGCGCGGTCACGTCGATCGTGAACAAAGTTCCGGTTCCAAGTTCAAGGTTCAGGTTCACACACACGGAACACGGAACCTTGAACCCCCAACTCGTTTTTAGTTGATCGCGGTCGCGGCGAAAATCTGCTTCGCGGCATCCGAAGTGAGGTTACGGGCGAAAGACCGCGCAATTTCCGGCGCGGCGCTCGTCGCGCCGGCGGCGGCATCGTAACTCGTGATGTTCTGGATCGCGTCAGGCAGCGGCCCCGCGAGCTTCACCGCGCAGCCCTTATCGATCATTACGAGGACTTCCGAGATCTGCGCAAGCCCGACCGCCGCGGAAGGACGCGCCGCGACGTACTCCATGATCGCCGCCCCCGTGTCCACCACCGCGACCTTCCGGTTAAGCGCCTTGGCCAGACCCAGCTTGTCGAGAAGCTTCGCGGCGTAGAGGCCGCTGGAGGCCCGGTTATAGACCACCGCCGATGCGCCGAGGATCACCTTCTTGAACGCATCGGTATTGGACAGGTCGCGGGTCGGCGCATTCGCGTGTACCACGACCCCCATGCGCGAACGGCCCAGAAACGCGCGGCTGTCAGCGAGGATCTTGCCTTCGGCCGCGAGCTCGTCCATCACTTCGGGGGTAACCACGATTACATCCGCGGACTCGCCGGCGGCCAGCTTCTTGCGAACCTCCGGCACCGTCATGAACTCGACCGTGACACGCACGCCGGTCGCTTTCTCGAAGTCCCCCGCGATTTGCGCGACGCCGCGCTTTACCGCGCCGGCGCTCAGCACCCGGAGCGTGCGGGTCTCCGCCGTCTTGCCCGAACTCATCCCGTGACCCCGGATTCCGTAAGCACCTCGTTAACAGATCGCCCGCAACACCGAGAATCGCGCTCCGCCGGCCTGCGTAGCGCGAGGCTAGCCTAGCAAACCGTTTCCGGCGTGGCAAACGCGGTTTCCGGGGGATGCCGCGTTCCCGTCCTTGTGCTATGCTCGACTCGAAAATCGGTTTTCGCGGCGTGCTCTCGCGCGGCGCACATCCCCGCAAACACGAGGAGATTCAGTATGAAACAGCCGCAACGCCTGCGCGGCGTATTGTCCCCGGTCGTCACGCCGTTCAACAAGGACTTGAGCCCCGATCCGGAACGCCTGATCGCGCATTGCCGCTGGCTGCTCAGCCAGAGCTGCGGGCTTGCCATATTCGGCACGAACAGCGAGGCGAACTCGCTTTCGACGAACGAGCGCATCGCGCTGCTCGACGCGCTGCTCGCCGCCGACATCGATCCTGGGCGCATGATGCCGGGCACCGGCTGCTGCGCGTTGACCGACACGGTGCGGCTGACCGAGCATGCCGTGAAGGCCGGCTGCGCCGGCGTGCTGATGCTGCCGCCCTTCTATTACAAGGGCGTAAGCGAGGACGGGCTCTATCGCAACTTCGCGGAAGTGATCGAGCGCGTCGGCGACACGCGCCTGCGGATTTACCTCTACCACATTCCTCCCGTCGCCGTGGTCGGCATCACGCCGAAACTCGTGGAGCGCCTGATGAAGGGCTACCCGACCGCGATCGCGGGCATGAAGGACAGCTCGGGAGACTGGAACAATACCAAGACCTTCCTCGACGCATTCGCCAAGTCGGGCTTCGACGTGTTCGCGGGGAGCGAGTCGTTCCTGCTCGCCAACATGAAGAACGGCGGCGCGGGCTGCATCTCCGCCACCGCGAACGTCAATCCCGCCGCGATCGACAAGCTCTACCGCGAATGGCGCGACGCGGACGCCGACCTGCAGCAGGATGCGCTGAACGCCGTGCGCAAAACGGTCGGCCAGTACGTGATGATCCCCGCGCTCAAGCAGGTGGTGGCGCACTACGCCCACGACCCGGCATGGGTGAGCGTGCGCCCGCCGCTCGTGGAGCTCACCGCGGAGCAGGCGGCGAAGGTCATCGAAGGATTAAAAACGCTGGGCTTCACCATGCCGGGCCTGACGCAGAGACAGCCGCACGCCGCGGCGGCATGAGCCGCTGCCCGCGGAAGGAGTCGCAATGCCTTTCGCCGCGGCAGCTGCCCGGATCACGTATTTCAACGGCACGAGATAATAAATGACGGTACGTATCGCGCACAATCTCAAGCTCCTGGGCCGGCACGACGCGGGCGGCGCGCCGAATCTCGGCGAGGGCATGGCGATGAAAATCACGCGCGACGGGCGCCGGATCATGTACATCGCCCACGAGCACGCGCCGATGTGCTTCTCGATCTTCGACGTAACCGAGCCGCGGGAACCGAAGCTCGTGTGGCAGCTGCCGCTGCCCCACCGCAACGTGCGTGGCAACTCGCTCGCGATGCGGGGCGACACGCTGCTCATGGCCTATCAGGTCAACAAGCCGGGGCTGAAGCCCGCGGGCTTCCAGGTCTACGACATCTCCAAACCGGTGGAACCCCGGGAGGTCACGTTCTTCGACCTGTCGGGCGGGCCCTCGCAGGGCACCCACTTCGTCTCCTTCATGGACGGGCGTTACGCACATATCACGACCGGAGCGCCGGATTTCGAGCCGGACCATCCGAAGGACCACCAGTTCTACATGATCGTGGATCTCGCGAACCCCTCGAAGCCGACGGAGGTCGGCCGCTGGTGGATGCCGGGCCAGCGCAAGGGCGATAACGCGGAGCTTCCTCCACGCCATCCCGAGCCGTTCGACTTTGCGTACCGGCCCCACCACACGCTGAGCTATCCCGAGCGCCCGGACCGCGCGTATATCGGCTACATCGACGGCGGGATCGTGATCCTCGACATCGCGGACAAGAGCGCTCCGAAGCTGATGAGCCGCCTCGACTACCATCCGCCGTTCCCGGGGTTCACGCACACGGTCGTTCCCTTGTTCGAACGCAATCTCCTCGTCGTCACCGACGAAGCGACGGGAGACCACGGCATCGACTGGCCCAAGCGCCTGTGGATGGTGGATGCGCGGCTGGAAACCAACCCGGTGATGATCTCGAGCATGCCCACGCCGGACGGCTTCGAGGAGATGCACCGGATCGGAGGCCGCATCGGCGCGCACAATATTCACGAAAACGAGCCGGAACCCGGGTCCGCCAAGCTGCAGAACACGGTGGTCGCCACGTGGTTCAGTGCCGGGCTGCGCATCTACGACATCGCCGACCCGTTCCGGCCGGAGGAGATCGCCGCATTCCTGCCCGAGACGCCGCAGGGACAGCGCGGCTGCCGGATCAGCGACGTGTTCGTGGACGACCGTGGCATCATCTACGCTGCGGACCGCGCGCGCGGGGGCCTCTACGTGCTGGAGTACACCGGCAAGCATCCGCTGAATTAGGGGCCGTCCGGCGCCGGCTAAAGACGCGACGGATAAGGCATGACTGATCTCGAGCAGAACAAATGAGTTCGCGACCTCCACGTGCGGCAGCACCGACGTGCGCGCCGCCGGATTTCAGCCCGCGAATGCCGAAGTTAAGGCTCCCCGCGCGGGCGTGCGACACCCATGCGCACATCCTCGGTCCCGCCTCATCGTACGCCTACGCGCCGGCGCGCGTTTATACCCCGCACGACTGCCTGCTGCCGGACTACCTTCACATGCTGGACAAGCTGGGAGTGGAGCGCGCGGTGCTGGTGCAGCCCAGCGTCTACGGCACCGACAACACGGTGATGCTGGAAGCGCTCAAGCAGCACGCCAAGCGGCTGCGCGGCGTCGCGGTGGTCGCGCCGGACGTCGCCGACGCAGATCTCTCGGCGCTCAACGATGCCGGCGTGCGCGGCGTGCGCGTGAACATCGTGGACGTCAAGGATCGCAAGCCCGGCACGCTGCCTCTCGATCCGCTGCGTTCGCTGGCGGAACGCATACACCCGCTCGGCTGGCACATGGAATTCCTGCTGCACGTGGACGAATTTCCGGAGCTTGACGACGCGTTTGCCGATTTCCCGGTGGAGATCGTTCTGGGCCACTTGGGCTACATGAGCACCGACAAGGGACTGGAGGCGCCCGGTTTCCAGGCGTTGCTGCGGCTGGTGAAAAGCGGGCGTTGCTGGGTGAAGCTGACCGGCCCGTACCGCATCGCGAACGGGCCTCTGCCTTACTCCGACGTCACGCCGTTCGCGCACGCGCTGCTCGCCGCGAATCCCGAACGCATCGTCTGGGGCACCGACTGGCCGCACGTGATGGCGACGGGCGCGATGCCGAACGACGGCGACCTCGCCGATCTCCTCTCCGACTGGATCCCCGACGCGAGGCTGCGCGAGCGGGTGCTGGTGACGAACCCTGCGCGGCTCTACGGCTTCTAGCGGATGATGCGTGACCAGTGACTGGTGACCGGTTACTCACTGGCAAGGTTATCAGGCCGCCCGCCTGCTCTCGGTTTGTGCGGCCGCGTGTCGCTGCATCTTGACGCGCATTACTCTTCACTCATCACTCATCACGCACCTGCTCATCTGAGCAGGCCGAGCTCTCGCATGTACTTGAGCACGCCGGGATGGATCAGATCCTGGCGCGGTGCGGCGGCAAGCGTATTCTCCAGCGTCGACTCCTTCGCCTGGTCGAGCTTTCCCGCGAGCTTCGCGTGCCCCTTGTGCAGGGCGCGGGCAAGGCGATAGGCGACATTGTCCGGCAGTGACGCGCGCGCCAGCACGAACGGCCACGAGCCCACCGACGTGACGGGCTGATTCTGCCCGGGGTAGCTGCCGGCCGGAAGCACGTTGGGTTTCAGGAACGAATGCTTTGCCGTAATGCGCTTGATCTCGTCCGCGCCGGGAGCGATCGGGCGCGCGCCCGCGGGGCCTTTCGCGATCGCCATGAACGGCGGCCAGCCCACGCCGCCGCCCCACATCGCGGCGGCGCGCCCGTCGAGCACCATCGGCGGTCCGTCGCCCGCCTTCTCGAGCAGGGTCGCCTCGAAGTCCTTCTTCATGTCCAGCCCGAGACCGTCCATCACGTAGCGCGCGAGCACGATGAAGCCGGAAGTGCCCGCGCCCCACACGACCGCTTTGCCCTTCAGGTCCGTGATGCTGCGGTACGGGCTGTCGGCGCGCACCATGAACATGCCGGCCTGGGAATAGGTGGCGTTGATGATGCGCAAATTCTTCGCGGGCGGCCCGCCGATGCCGGAGATCGCTTCGTAGGTGACCTCGCCGGTCGCGAGCCCGAGGTCGAGCTTGCCCGCTTCCAGCAGCGGCACGTTTTCGGTGCTGCCCTTGGTGTTGCGCGGCTCGATCGCGAGCGTCGCGTCGGCCTCGTTTAGCGCCTCCGCGTACGGCCATCCGTAGGCGGGAAAGCCGCCGCCGGGCGTTGCTGTGCCGAGTATCACCGCCGTTTTTTCCTGCGCAGAAGCCATGCTCCGATTCTCCGATCTTCGTTAAGACACCGTGGTCCCGGCGCGACGGTTACGCGCCGGGATCCTTGCCGTGCTCCACCCAGTGCGGCATCAGCGCCGAGCAATCCTTCGAACCCAGGCCTTCGCGCGCGGCCGCGTCGAGCACCTGCAGCGTCTTCGCCGCAACGGGGAGCGCCCGCCCCTCGCCGCGCGCCTCATCGAGCATCGTGCGCAGGTCCTTGCGGATCAGGTTCACGTCGAACGAGATCTCGGCGGGAGGGTTGCCTTTCAACGCCGCAGCGATAGTCCCTCCCCGCACCTTCAGCACGTTGGGCCCGCCCGACGAGTCCGCGAAGATGCTGATCAGCCGCTCGGGGTCGAGCCCGAGCGGACGCGCGAGGGTGAGCCCTTCGCTCAGCGCCTGCCAGTACACCATCAGCGGCAAATTGATCGCGAGCTTCATCTTCGCGCCCGCGCCCAGCGGCCCGACGTGCTCGAGCCGCCGGCACAGCTGCTCGAGTATCGGTCGCGCGCGGGCGACGTCCGGATCGGCGCCGCCGGCGAATCCGAGAAGCTTGCCCTCTCTCGCGGGGCCGACCGTGCCGCCGACCGGGCACTCGACCAGCGCCGCGCCCTTGGCCGCAACCGCGGGGCCGAGCGCGCGCGGCGTTTCCGACCGGACCGTGCTCATCTCGATGAAGAGCTTCCCCGTCGCCTCCGCGGAGAGCAGGCCGTCGCGCCCGCGGTACACCGCCTCGACCGCTGCCGCGTCCGTGAGCACCGTGATCACCGCTTCGCACTGCCGCGCAACCTCGGCCGGAGTGGCCGCGACGCTCGCGCCGCGCTCGGCGAGCGCTTTCGTTTTGGCGGGCGTGCGGTTCCACACGCAGAGATCGTGTCCGACGCCTAGCAGCCGGATTCCGATTGCCGTGCCCATGCTGCCCGTGCCTGCAATTCCGATTTTCATACTCTCGTTCCCGTCATTTCCCGCGCCAGATTGTGCCGCTACATTCAGCCAGCGCGCTATGATGCCATAATGTGTGACGCCTCCGCGCCGGACGAAGAGCGCGTGCGGCTGTACACCAATTTCAAGGGGGACACTGCATGAAGCTCTACGGCTACTGGCGCTCGCAGGCGACGTATCGCGTGCGCGTTGCGATGAACCTGAAGGGCATCACTCCCGAGGACGAGACCATTGATCTCGCCAAAGGCGTGCAGTTCCAGCCGGGGTACCGGGCGGTGAACCCCCAGAGCGTGGTGCCGGCGCTCTTTGACGGACCCGGACCGGCGCTCACGCAGTCGCTCGCGATCATGGAATACCTCGAGGAGACGCACCCGAAACCGCCGCTGCTGCCGCGCGATCCGCGCGACCGGGCGCGGGTGCGTGCGCTCGCGCTGATCCCGATCGCCGAAATCCACCCGCTGATGGTGCCGCGCGTCCGCAATTACGTCGAGAACGACCTCAAGCTGGGCGAGGCGGCGCGCGTCGAGTGGATCCGGCACTGGGTCGGGCTGGGCCTCGCGGCGCTCGAGACGCTCCTCGCGGGCGATCCCCGCACCGGCCGCTACTGCCACGGCGATGCGCCCACGTTCGCCGACATCTGCCTCGCCGGTCAGGTGATCGGGGCGCAGAACTCCGATTGCGACGTGACGCCGTACCCCACCGTCCTGCGGATCCACGAGACTTGCATGAAGCTCGACGCGTTCTCCTCCGCTCATCCGCGCAAGCGGCCCGATGCGCCGAAGGCTCTCGCGAAAGGGCCTTAGAGGTGCATGAACCCGTCGATGAACGCAGATATTTCTAGAAGTCGTTACCGGATTTCAGCCGGCCGGCTGAGCTTTTCCAATTGATCTGCACCAACTACAGTCCATGGATATCAAGCTTCTAGCGCTCGTATTCGGCTCGGTGTTTCTCGCCGAGCTCGGCGACAAGACCCAGCTCGCAACGTTCCTGTTTGCCTCCAACAAGGATGCGAGCCCGCTCGTCGTGTTCCTCGGCGCCTCCCTTGCGCTCATCGCCGCCTCCGCGCTCGCGGTCCTCGCCGGGGGGCTCGTCTCCAGGTTCGTCGATCCGAAGCTGCTGAGCTACGGCGCCGGAGCTCTCTTTATCGCGGTCGGAGTCTGGACCATACTTCGTGCATGAGCGTCCCGGCATCGCGGAGCAGCATCGAGCGCGTCCGGCGACGAAACCGTGAAGTGGAAACGTGTGTATGGAGGCATCACCATGGCTGAAGAAAAAACAACGAAGACGAAGGTCGAGCGCCTGCGAGGCATGATCTCGCAACTGAAGGAGATGGAGCACTACTCGCGCAGCAACATCGAAAAGCTCGGCGAGTTCTGGCTCGCGCTCGAGGAAGAGATCAAGCACAAGGACTTCGCCGGCAGGATGAGCGAGCTGATGGCCGCGCAGAGCGCGTTCGAGGACCTCGTGAAGGCGATCATCGAGGACTACGACATGGAGTGCAACCGGATCCAGAACGAGGAGATCGGGAAGAAGGGCACGGAGGAAGCCTAATCGGCCCGGCACACGCGCTATCGCGCATCGTCCGATCCAGAGCGGATAACAAAATCAAGAGATATCCGCCGCAGGTAAACGCCGATAAAAAATGGACCGGATTTACAAGATTTCACAAGATTAACAGGATTAGACCCGACCAAATAATCATGTAAATCCTGTTTTCATCCTGTTGATCCTGTCTATTTTGGTCTTGATCTTATCTGCGTCCATCTGTGTTCATCGGCGGTTTCAAGCTTTTTCGGCTTTTTTGACACGAGCTCTTAGAGTTTTACCCCTGTCGCATCCTCCCAGTAGCGCGCGATCTCGGTCTGGTCGATCCCGGGACCGAGCTTCGCCGCAGCGTCCGACCACAGGATCGAGACACGCTCCGCGAGCGGCGCAAACGCGTTGACCGACCGCGCCGTCTCCACCGCGATCCCCACGTCCTTCGCGATGAAACCCATCGCCATGCCGCTGCCGAAATTGCGGGTGAGAACTTGCGGCACGATTTTCTTCGGGACGGGGTGGTTGCGCCCGGCGCACATCGTCGTGAGCGCTTCCGCCATCATCTTCGAATCGAGCCCGAAGCGCCTGCCGATCGTCATCGCCTCGATCGCGTTGATGAGCGCGCAGGCATTCACGTAGTTCGCGAGCGCCTTCAGCGCGTGCGCGCTGCCGGTGCCGCCGCAGTGGATGATGTTGCGTCCCATCGTCCGCAGGACGGGCCTTATCCGATCCACCAGCGCCGCTTCCCCGCCCACCATGATGTCGAGGCTCGCATCCCTGGCGAAGATCACCCCTCCCATCACCGGCGCGTCCACAACCTCGATGCCGCGCGGCTTCAGCGCCTCGGCGAGCGAGCGCGTGCCGGTCGGATTGCAGGTGCTCATGTCGATGACCACTGCGCCTTTTGCAAGTCCGGCGCCGATACAGTTCTCCGATCCGTCGCCGAGCACGACCTTGCGCACCACTTTGTCGTCGGGAAGCATGGTAATGACCGCGTCCGCGCCGTGTGCTGCGTCCACCAGCGAGCCCGCCGCATTCCCGCCATGCTCCGAGACGAATGCCTTCACTGACTCGGGCCGCAGGTCATACACCGTGACGTCGAGCCCCGCCTTGACGAGGTGCCCGGCCATCGGATGGCCCATATTTCCAATCCCGACGAAACCAATTTTCTTGATGGGGTTCATGGAGCCCGGCCTTGGAGATGCAATGACCAAAGGATGAAGGCGGAAGGAGGAAGGACGACCTGGTCTGTCTTCTGACTTCACCAGACGGCGCCGCGGGCCGCAATCGGCCAGATCGCCTCGACCCGTCCTGCCCGCACGCACACGAGGTCGTCGTGGAGGTTCACCGTCGGGTCGCAGTGGCCCGGAATGAGCTTCAGCCTGTCGCCGACCACGAGCCGCAGCGTGCCATTCACGCGCAGAACACCGTGCTCATCGGAAGCGCGCACGCACTCGACGCCCTCGAGGTCCGCCACACGCGGCATCCCGGAATCCACGCTGAAAGCCTTGAGCCCGGCGTCCACCAATGCGCGCTCGGGCACGGGCCGGCTCATCACCGTGGCCCAGACGAACAGGCTGTGCTCGAAGCCTGGAATCCCGCTCCCGGTCCAATCGTTCCGCCCATAGTCCGCGTCCATAAAGATGTAGGAGCCGGGCTGGATCTCGTCGTAGGCGCCGCTAACGGCCTCGAAGAGATACGTGCCGGTACCGGCGCCGGTCACTTTCTCGCAGGCGATGCCCGCCCTGTCGAGAAGCCCGGTGGTCAGCCGCACCCGCGCGGCCGCCTGCTCGATCGCCGCGCGCCGTTCCTCGACCTTGCGCAGGTGCTGCGCCGAGCCGTGGTACGCCTGCAACCCCGCAAAACGCAGGTGCCCGCAGGCGGCGATGCGCCGCGCAAGCTGCAGCGCCGGCTCTCCCGGCTCCACCCCGCAGCGATTCGCGCCGACGTTCACCTCCGCCAGCACGCTGAGCGTGACGCCCGCGGCGCGCGCAGCCTGATCGAGTGCGATCACGTTGTCCGCATCGTCGGCGCACACCGCAATTCGCGCGCGCTTCGCGAGCGCGGCGAGCCGCTTGAGCTTGGCCGCGCCCACCACCTCGTTGGTGATCAGCACGTCGGACACGCCGCCCTGCACCATTGCTTCGGCCTCGCTCACCTTCTGGCAGCACACGCCCACTGCGCCGCGGGCGAGCTGGCGCAGCGCGATCTCGGGGCATTTGTGGCTCTTCGCGTGCGGCCGGACTTTCACCGGCTTGCCGGCGAGCGAAGCATCGAGCAGGTCAAGGTTGCGCTCGAAAGCGTCGAGGTCGAGGATGAGGCTCGGCGTGTCCACTTCCGCGAGCGGCATCCCGATTTCCGCGGGTGTATAAACGGCCATGGCTTGACGGTTCACAAACCGGAAAAAACGCAATTCTACCCGGTATGCGCGCCCGGTCAGGGTCATTGCGGCCAGTGGCGCACGGGCGGAGGTTCGTGAGCGGCGAGTCAGCGGCGCCCGCCGCTTCATCCGTCATGCTCCGGCCCGCTGCCATGCTAGACTGCTTCGCGATTCCAACTTCACCGGACCGGAGGAGCCCGTCATGGCCATTCAGGGGAAAGTCCGCGCCGCAGTGACTTCCACCATTTCTTTCCTGGCGATGCTCGCGCTTGCCGCAAGCGCCCCGGATGTGGCGCACGCGCAGCAATGGAAGCCCGTCAAGCCCGTGGAAATCGTGGTCGGATCAGCGCCCGGCGGCTCGCCGGACGTGATGGCGCGCCTCGTCCAGACGATATTCCAGTCGAGCGGGCTCGTCGCGAGCTCGGCGGTCATCAACAAGCCGGGCGGCGCAAACACCGTGGGCTGGGCCTACCTCAACCAGTACTCGGGCAACGGCCATTACATCGCCACCTACTCGCCCACCCTGCTCGGCAACCGGATCATGGGGATCACGGAACTGAGCTACACGGACTTCACGCCGCTCAACATCCTGGCGCGCGAGTACGTTGTGTTCGGTGTGCGGGCCGAGTCCCCGATCACCTCGTTGAAGGACCTCATCGCGCGCCTGAAGAAGGACTCGCAATCCGTGAGCTTCGCGTTCGCCACCGCGCGCGGCAATCACAACCACATCGTGCTCGGGATGTTCCTGAAGTCCATCGGCATCGACCCGAAAGTGGCGAAAGCCGTCGTCTACCCGGGCGGCGGGCCCGCCCTGACCGCGGTACTCGGGGGGCACGTGGACGTGTACGTCGCCTCTCCCCGCAGCCTGCTGCCGCTGCAGCAGGAAGGACGCGCGCGGATCCTGGCGATGTCCTCCGCCCAGCGCCAGCCGGGAGCGCTCGCGGAGCTCTCCACTTTCAGGGATCAGGGCGTCGATGCCGTGTTCTTCACGTGGCGGGGTTTCATGGGACCCAGGGGGCTGAAGGCTGGCGAGATCGGCTTCTGGGACGCGACTTTTTCCAGGCTCACGCAGAGCGAGGAGTGGAAGAAGGACACCGAGAAGCAGTTCTGGAACGCCGACTTCCTGCTGAGCGCGGAAACCCGCAAGCACCTCGACCGGGAAAACGAGCTTGTGCGGGGCATACTCACCGATCTCGGCCTTGCCAAACAGTGACCGATGGCCGGTGTGAAATCCCCTGAATCGACCTCAATTCTGAATCCCCTCCTCCCTGGAGGATCCATGCGCTTCAGAAAAGCCTTTGGTGTTTTCGCGGCTGGCTGTGCAACTCTCGCCGCGGGCATCGCACCCGCGCAGGAGTGGAAGCCGGGCAAGAACGTCGAGATCGTGGTCGCATCCGCCGCGGGCGGCTCCTCGGATCGCACCGCGCGGGTGCTGCAGAGGCTGCTCCAGGCAAATGCGGCCTTCCCCAGCGTGAGCGTCAACAACCGCGCGGGAGGAGGCGGCACCGTGGCCTGGACGTATCTCGCCCAGCGCGCTCCAGACGCACATTTCATCGCCACGTTCTCGCCGACCCTGCTCACCAACCAGATCCTCAGGATCGGGACGCTCTCCCACCAGGATTTCACCCCGCTCAGCATACTGCTGCGCGAGTACCCCGTCGTCACGGTGAACGCCGACTCGCCCGTCACGTCGGGCAAGGTGCTGCTCGAGCGCATCCGGAAAGACCCGGCCTCGTTGAGCTTCGCCTTCGCTTCCTCGGTGGGCAATCACAACCATGTCATCATCGGCATGATCTTCAAGGCCGCCGGCGTCGATCCCGGGAAGGCGAAGGTCGTGATCGAAAAGTCCGGCGCCTCCGCGATGACCGCGGTGCTCGGCGGCCATATCGACGTGCTGGTGGGCGCGCCGGCGAACGCGCTCCCGCACGTCGAGGCCGGCAAGGCCCGCATCCTCGGCATCACCGCGCCGCAGCGCCAGGCAGGCCGCCTCGCCGCGCTGCCGACGTTCCGGGAGCAAGGCATAGACGCGGTGTTCTTCAGCTGGCGCGGATTCATCGGACCGAAGGGCATGACGCCGCCGCAGATCTCTTTCTGGGACCAGGCCTTCGCGAAGGCGATCCAGGGCGAAGACTGGAAGCAGGACGTGGAGAAGAACGCGTGGGCCGAGGATTACATGCCGAGCGCGGAGACGCGCCGGCATCTCGAAAGCGAGTACGAGCTGATGTCGAAGATGCTGGCCGACCTCGGCGTGCTTACGAAGCAGTGACGAGCGTCACTTCTTTCCCGGTCCATAGCCCGGGTCGTAATGGCCCCCCGCCATGGTGCCGTCCGCGGCCATGCCGATGATCCCGTGCGAGAGGTCCTTCACCGCGAAGAACACGACGTCCTCGTCCTTGGTCGCGATCGTGTAATGCACGACGTTCGCCGGAAAATAGAGCAGCGTGCCCGGGCCGCAGAGCTGCTCGGGCCCATCGCCGACCTTCACGCGCAGCGTGCCCTTGACGATGTAGTTCCACTGCTCGTTGGGATGATGATGCGGGCGCGAGCCCGTGCCGCGCTCCTTGGTGACAAGCGCGCACTGCATGCGCTCGCCCTCGACGACGGAGCCGTGCGCCGTGGAATAACCGGTGCCCGCGTCGATCTTTTTCAGATTGGCGAAGTCGAAGATGAATTTGCCGTTGCCGGCCTTCACCGCGCCTTCGGTCCGGGTGCGCCGTGCGTCCTCTCCGGTATCGCCCATAGCCGTTCTCCGTAACCCTTGCCGGCGCAGCCCCCGTCGCGCCTAAATCTCCGCCTTGAGTCCCGCCCGTTCCACGCCGTGGGCGCAGCAAGCCTCATCCTCCTCGCCGGTGCCCCCGCTCGCACCGGCGGCGCCGACGATCTCGCCGTTTCCGTTCCGGATCAGGACCGCGCCCGGCTGCGGGAGGAACTTGCCCTTGGACGTCGCGGCAAGCGTGAGCAGGAAGTTGGGATTGTCTTTCGCCCGCTTCGCCAGCGTGCGGCTCGAGCAGCTCATCGCCACCGCGCCCCATGCCTTGCCCAGCCCGACGTCGACGCGGAACATGCTCGCGCCGTCCTGGCGCTGCGCGGAAACGATGTTTCCGGAGTCGTCGACGACGACCACTGCGAGCGGCTTGATCTTCATCTCGTGCGCCTTCTCGAAGGCCTTCTCGACGATGGTGTTGGCCTGCTTGAGCGTGAGCCTGGACATTGTTTCCTCGCGTTGCGTTTCGAGTAAGGTAATACGCTTCGAATTTGGGAACTGCCCCCGCCACGCGAGGGCCGGGCGACTATACAAGCGGCGCGCGTGCGCTGTCAATTCGCGGCTTCCGGAGATCGAGCGACGTTTCTCTCGCTATAATGAGCGCTGATCGCTCCGCGGACGAGACGATAGAGCGCCTCCGGTCGCCTCTCGCGCTTCGCGGCAAGCGTGCAAGGCATCATGATGAACTCCGATCTTTATTTTTGCACCGTGGCGGAATCCGCGCGGCTGGTGCAGTCGCGCAAGCTCTCCCCGGTCGAGCTCGCGCAGGCGCATCTGAAGCGCATTGCCGCGCTGGACCCGCAGCTGAACGCCTACATCACCGTGACCGCCGATCTCGCGCTCGCGCAGGCGCGTCTAGCGGAGAGCGAAATCGCGAAAGGCAGCTACCGCGGTCCCCTGCACGGGATTCCCTTCGGA
>VGID01000071.1 GCA_016868035.1 Betaproteobacteria bacterium
TCGACCTGCCGTGGCCGCCCGCGCGCAATCCCTGGCATCTCGAGCATGTCACCGGCGGCTCGTCGAGCGGATCGGGCGCCGCGGTCGCGGCGGGGCTCGCCCCGTTCGCGCTCGGCACCGACACCGGAGGCTCGATCCGTACGCCTGCCTGCTTTTGCGGTGTCACGGGGCTGAAGCCCACCTATGGCCTGGTGAGCCGTGCGGGCGTGATGCCAAACTCGTTCACGCTGGATCACTGTGGCCCAATGGCCTGGACCGTCGAGGACTGCGCGATCGTGCTGCAGGCGATCGCCGGCCACGATCCCAACGATCCCGCCAGCGCCGACCGGCAGGCGCCGGAGTACCGCGCGGCATTGAAATCGGACCTGCGCGGAATGCGCATAGCCGTGCTCCGGCATTTCTGGGAAGAGGACCTCAAGATCAATGATGAGCTGCGGCAGGCGACGGAAGCCGCGCTCGCGGTCCTGGAGGAGCTGGGCGCGCGCCTCGAGGTTGCGCGGATCCGCCCGCTGCAAGACTACTACGACGTGAAAACGATCATCTCGCTCTCCGAGCTGTTCGCGATCCACCACAAGGACCTCGCCAACCGTCCGGGAGACTTCGGCGCGGATTTCCTGGGCCGTGGCGGTCTGCCGGGCTGCCTGATCCAGGCCGCTGACTACGTGCACGCCCATCGCGAGCGGCGGAAGATGCTGGAGGAAGTGCTGCCGCTGTACGAGAAGTTCGACGCGTGGGTGAGCATCGGCAACGGCCCGGCGCCGCGGTTCGATTCCCACCGCACGGTGAGCTTCTGGGAGCAGCCCAGCACGTTCTCGCCCTCCAACGTCACGGGCGCCCCCGCGCTCATCGTGTGTTGCGGATTCAGCGCCCGCGGGCTGCCGCTCGGCTTGCAGATCATGGGCCGTCCGTTTGACGAGCAAACCGTGTTCAGGGTGGGATATGCCTACGAACAGGCGACCCAGTGGCGCGCCAGGCGGCCCGCGCTGTCCCCGCGCCGAGAGCAGCCGCGTGCGATGACGCAGCCGGCGCCTTCCGCGCCCGACGGTGTACCCGAGGCGCTCTGCCAGGCGGCGCGCAACCTCGCCGAGCGGGCCGGCTTGAAGCTGAACGCGTCGCAGTTCGCCCAGCTCGCTCGGGCCGCCCCGTATGTCTTCGAGATGATGCGGCGTATTCGCCGCGGCCATGATCATGCGCTGGAGCCGGCGAGTGCGTTCCAGTTCGGGAGTCTCGCACCGGCACCCGATTCGAGTGCCGGGAGTCGAAGGCAACGCGTCGCCGGTCGGCAAGCCGGCTCGCCATGAACTCACAGCAACGCGGCCTATTTATGGAGGAGGTGCGATGAAGGACCAGACCGGAAAAAATGGGACCCCGGCGCGGGCATCATCAGCGAGCTTCGTCGCGCGCCCCATGCGCGGGGCATTGGGCTTGCCCGCGGCGCCGGTGTTTTTCGTCGCGGCGGCGGCTCTTGCCGCCGCATCGCTGCCAGCCGCGGCGGCGCCGGCCGACCTCGCCAAGGGTTATCCCAGCCGTCCGGTTCGCGTGATCGTTCCTTTCGGCACCGGCAGCATCACCGACATCCTGACCCGCACGATCATGCCCAAGGTGTCGGAAGCTCTGGGCCAGCCGATCATCATCGACAACCGCCCGGGCGCCGGCGGCAACATCGGGACGGAAATGGTGGTGACGGCCGCCCCCGACGGTCACACCCTCGTTTCGGGTTCGGCGAGCGTGCTGGCCGTCAACGGCTTTCTCTTCCGGAACATGCCCTACGACGTGGCGACCGCATTCGCTCCCATCACGCAGTACAACACCGTAACGAACGTCCTGGTCGTGACCCCGGTGCTACCGGTGAAATCGGTCAAGGAGCTGATTGCGTACGGCAAGGCGAACCCGGGCAAGCTCTCGTTCGCATCGGCCGGGGCGGGCGGCACGATCCATCTCGCCGGCGAGATGTTCAAGGCGATGGCCGGCATACAGATGGAGCACATCGTCTACAAGTCGAGCCCGTTCGCGCATGTCGACTTGTTCGCGGGGCAGGTGCACCTCATGTTCGACGGCTTGCCGCCCGCGCTGCCCCATATTCGCGCGGGAAAGCTGCGTGCGCTCGCCGTCGCCACCGGGAAGCGTTCGCAGCTGCTGCCGGAACTGCCGACGGTGGCCGAAGCGGGGCTGCCCGGCTACAACGTGCAGGGATGGAACGGTCTCGCCGGGCCCGCCGGCATGCCCAAGGCGGTCGTCGAAAAGCTCAACCGGGAGACGGTGCGGGTCCTGAACATGAGTGACGTGCGCGAGCGGCTGCTGGCGCTGGGCGCAGAGCCGGTCGGCAACACCCCCGGGCAATTTGCCGCACACATGAAGGCCGAGCGCGAGCTCTGGGGAAAATTCATCAAGCAGATCGGGCTTCGGCTCGACTAATACGCGATCGCCGTGAATCGGCGGCTGGCGGCCGCTGCGGGGCTCGAAGGCCCCGCCGCGGTCATTGCGCCTTGATGTTGGCTTGCTTCACCACCTTCGCCCAGCGCTCGATCTCGGAGACGATGGCGTCGCGGAACTGCTGCGGGGTGCTGGCGATGACCTCCATCCCGGCCGCGCTGTAACGCGCCTGGGTCTCCGGCTGCTTGAGGAGGCGGGCGAGCTCGCCCGAGATCTTGTCGACGACCGGCTTCGGCGTTCCCGGCGGCGCGAGGATGCCCTGCCAGTCGCGCACGTCGAGGCCCGGCACGCCCGCCTCGATCATCGACGGGACATCGGGCAACAATGCCGAGCGCCCCTTCGACGATACCGCGAGCGGGCGCAGGCGCCCGGCCTTGATGAAGGGCAGGGAGGAAGTCATCGAGGCGAAGCTCATGGACACGTTGCCGCCGAGCAGGTCGGCGATCGCGGGCCCGCCGCCCTTGTAAGCGATGTGCGAGAGCTTCACGCCCGTCTGCAGCGAGAAGAACTCCCCGATAAGGTGCGGCGCGCCCCCTATCCCCGAGGAGGCGAAGGTAAGCTCGCCCGGCTTTTGTTTTGCGGCCGCGATCAGCTCGCTCACCGACTTCACCGGCGTCTTGACGTTCACCACCAGCACGTTGCCCACCGCCGCCGTCATCGAGACCGGGGAGAAATCCCGCACCGGGTCGTACGGAAGCTTGAGCAGGCTGGGGTTGACCGAGTAGCGCAGCGAGACGAGCACCAGCGTGTAGCCGTCGGGGGTCCCCCGCGCGACGATCTCGGTGCCGATGATCTCGGCGGCGCCGGCGCGGTTGTCGATGATGACCTGCTGGCCCCAGCTGTCCGTGAGGACCTGGCCGATGATCCGCGCCGAGGCGTCGCTGCTGCCGCCGGGTGGGACCGGCACAACGAGCCGGATCGGGCGGGCGGGGAAGCTCGCGGCGGCGTCTTTCTTCGCCGCCTGCGCCCAGACAGCGCCGCTATCGGCAATGAGGGAAACCGCCGCCAGCGAGATCAGTCCTGCGAGAAAACGATGGGTGCTCATATGCTCCTTCCGGTCGCGGGAATTTTGGGACAATGGCATGCAACGTAGTGGAGCCGGTTTGCCGCGTCAACCCGGGCAGCTTACTCCGACCCTGTCTATTCCGCCCGGTACACCCGGCAGAGCAGTCCCTTGAGCGGGCTGCCGCCGAAAGCGACGTCGCATTTCTCCGGATCGTCGTCGGTGAGCACGTTTGCGCAGACCTCCAGAACGCCGTGGTCGGGTCCCGGGCGCTCGGGGAGCCACCAGCCGTGCGGGATCGAGACGATCTTCGGATGCGTTCTGTCGTGCGTGCGAACTTTAAGCCGCATCTTGCCGCGTGCCGTCTCCACCCATGCGAGCTCGCCGGCCGCAATACCCAGGGCTGCGGCGGTCTCGCCATGCATCTCCAGCAGCGGTTCGGGTGCGAGCTTGCGTAACGAAGGTATCTGCCTGCCCTGCGAGTGGTAGTACTGCGTCTGCTTCGCGCCGGTGATGAGCAGCAGCGGGTACTCCTTGTAGCGCTCGGGCGTGCTCACCGGGCTCTCCGCGGGCTCGACGTGCGAGGGCAGGGGGTCGTAGCCCCAATCCTTCATGATGCTCGAATAGATCTCGAACTTCCCGGTCGGGGTGCCGAAACCGGACTTCTCGTATTTCCGGTACTCGATCGGGATCGGAATGTAATCGTGTGCCTTGAGCTCGTCCCAGGTGATGCCCATCGGGCGCAGCGAATCGTCGGCGAGCGCTTCGAGCGAGGGAAAGTATTGCTCGTATCCCAGCTTGCGTCCGAGCCCGATCATGAATTCCCAGTCCGACTTGCGCTCCCCGACCGAGGCGAGCTTGCGCGAGACCGTGTCCATGAACATCGCCTGCGGACCCTTGATGTGCAGGTGCAGCCGCGGTTCGTCGCGCTCGAGGTTCGCCGCCGCGGGCAACACGATGTCGGCGTACTCGGCCGTGGGCGTCATGAACAGGTCATGCACCACCAGCAGCTCGAGCTTTTTCAGCGCCTCGATGACGCGGGCGGTGTTCGGGTAGGTCGTGACCACATTGCTGCCCACGACGATCAACGCCTTGACCGGGTACGGCTCGCCCGAGAGGATGGTGCGGAAGAGCGTCGGCGGATGGGCGAAACCGGCCCGGTTGAGCGCCTTGAATTTCCGGCCCCCGATTCGCTTCGCCTCCTGCTCGGGTCCGAGCTTCTCTCGCAGGTCCGGAAACGCGAGGGGCGGCGCCGGATAGAACACATTGCCTCCGGGCACGTCGATGTTTCCGGTGATGCCCATCAGGATGAGCACGGCGCGCAGCGACTGGAAGGAATTGAGCCCGACGTGCTCCAGGCCATTGCCCCACAGGATGCATCCCGGGCGTGTCGTCGCATAGATTCGGGCGGCACGGGCGATGAGCTCCGGATCGCACCAGGTGATGTCGGCAACCCTGCCCAGTGGATATTCCGCCGCGCGCTTTCTCAATTCTTCGAAGCCGTGGCAGTAATGCTCGACGAAGGCCTTGTCGTAGAGCTCCTCCTCGACGATGAGGTTGATCCAGCCGAGCGCCATCGCCGCATCCGTGCCCGGACGCAGCGCCAGCCACAGGTCCACCGGCCCCGCCGCCGCGGGCTTGCGGGGATCGACCACGATGTGCGCGGGATGTCCCTTGAACGCCTCGGTGACCGGCCCGAAGCCGATCAACCCGTGGTCGTTGGTAATGCGCTTCTGCGAGCCCCACTCCACGACGCAGCGCGGCTGTGAGTAGACGTCCGGCACCGCAACGGTGTCCCAGGTCTTGGTCGCGTACTTCCCGGTGGCCGTCACGCTGCACACCGCGACACGCGTCGCGTAGCACACGTAGCTGATGGTGGCGAGGTTCGGCGTGCCGAAAAGGTTCGCCACGCGCATGATGATGTGCTGGTTGTTCATCCCCACGCCGCGCGCGAAAGCGACCGACTCGGCGCCGTGGCGCGACTTGAGCGCCTGCATCTTCCCGGCGATCGCCGCGAGCGCCTCGTCCCAGCTCGCGCGCCGCCATTTGCCCTCGCCGCGCTCGCCCGCGCGCATCAACGGGTAGTCGAGCCGGTCCCGATGGTAGATCTGCTCGACCGACGGGATTCCCGCCTTGGAGCAGAGCTTGCCCTTGTTGATCGGGTTGGACGGATCGCCGAGAACTTCCCGGATTACGCCGTTGACCGTCCGAACGATGGTGCCGCAGCCGCCATGACAGTTGCGGCAGATCGCCTTGAAGGTTTCGACCGCGTCCTCCCCGATCGCGGTCGCGCCGGCCACGGGATGGAGCACGCCACTCACCCGCCAGCCTCACCGCGCATGTGCGCAGGGTCCGCGTCGCGCGCGAGTCTCGCGCGCGTCATTCATACCGGATGTTCGCATCCTTGATGATTTTCGCGAACTTCGCGGTCTCGCTCCTGATCAGGGCAACGTATTCTTCCGGCGTGGAGCTGACCGGATCCCCGCCGAGCCCCAACAGGCGCGCCTTCACCCCCGCGTCGTTGGCCGCCCGCCTGATTGCCGCCTCGATCGTGCCGATAATCTCGGGGGGCGTTCCGGCCGTCGCCAGAATCCCGTACCACTGCGTCGCGTCGAATTGGATTCCGGCGTCGTAGAGGGTGGGCAGATCCGGAAGAGCGGCGGTGCGATTCTTCGAGGTGACGGCGATCGCGCGCAGGCGGCCCGCCTTGATCTGCCCCATCATCGCGCCCAGGCCCACGATGGCGACGGGGATCTGGCCGCCGACGATGTCGGTCACCGCGGGCGCCGCTCCCTTGTAGGCGATGTGTGCCCAGTTGACGCCGGCATTGCGCTTCAGCCACTCGCCGGCCAGATGCTGCGTGCTGCCGATGCCGCTCGTGCCGTAGTTGAGGCCGCCCGGGGTTTTCTTTGCGAGCGCGATCAATTCCTTCAGCGTCCTCGCCGGCACCGACGGGTGGACCACCATCACGTTGGGGAAGTCGACGACGCGCGAGACCGGCGCCAGATCCTTGAGCGGCTCGTAGCTGTGCTTGGCGTAGAGCAGGGGGTTTAACGCGACTTCCGAGGGCGTGCTGAGGAACAGCGTGTAGCCGTCCCTCGGCGCGCGCGCCACCGATTCTCCGCCGATCATGCCGTTGGCGCCCGCGCGGTTCTCGACGATTACGGTCTGCCCCCAGTTCTCGCCCAGCTTCTGCGCGTACGCACGGGCAGTCGCGTCGACCCCGCCGCCGGGCGGAAACCCCGCGACGAGCCGTACCGGCTTCACCGGGTAGCTCTGGGCGTGAACGAAACCCGCAACGACCAGCGCAAAGACGCCTGACAAACGTAACAAGGCCAACATGGAACTCCTCCCGTTCAATGCTGCACGATCAGATTGCCGCAATTGCCTGGATCTCGACAAGCAGCCCCGGCTCGCTCAGTTGGTTGACCCCCACCATCGTGCTCGTGGGCAGGTCTGTCTTGAAGAACTCCTCGCGCGCCGCGACGATCTGCTTGAATTCTCGGATATCGGTCGTATACACCGTCGTCCAGACGACGTCCGAAAGCGACGCGCCCGCGGCAACGAGGCTCTTCTCGATGTTGCGGATGCATTGCCGCGTCTGCTCGAGCATGCTGCCCACCCCGACCATATTACCGTTCTCGTCGCGCGAGAGCTGCCCCGATATGAAGATCAAGCTCTTGGGCTGGTCCACCCGTACAAAGTGGTTGTAAACGGTGGCACGGACATTCTTCATCCCGGCCGGGTTACCGCGCGTGATCGCCATCTTGTCCTCCCGCCGCTTATTTTTCCGCGATTTCCACGACGGCCTTGATTATGACGGGAAGGCCGCCTCGCAAGGAACTCGCCCCGAATACCGAGCGGGCATGCACCCCCCGTTTCTCGAACACTTCGACGAGCAGATCGGAGCAGCCGTCGAGAACTTTCGCGTGCTCTTCGAATTCGGGCGTCGCATTGAGGAATCCCTGGACCTCGACCACGCGCGCCACCCGGTCGAGCGAACCCAGCTCGCCGCGCATCACCGCGATGAGATCGAGCGCGGCCGAGCGCGCGAAAGCGTAGCCTTGCTCGGCCGTGAATTCACGGCCGAGCCTGCCCTTCGGGAGCTTCCCGCCTTCCGCGCGCGGCGCCTTACCGGCCAGGAACAGCAGGTTCCCGCTGCGAACCGCGTTCGCGTAGTTCGCGGCGGGCGCAGTGCTGGACGGCAGCGTGATTCCGAGCTCCTTGAGGCGTTGATCGGCACTCATGCCTGAATTTCCCCTTTCTTAAATGGACAGTACCGCGCGCCCCGGGCTATTCGAAGCGCGCGCCCGAATCCTTGACCAGCTTGCCCCATTTCACCGCCTCGCTCCGCAGGAAGGCCGCGAACTGCTCCTGGGCCATGGCCGCCGGCTCGCCGCCGAGCTTGGTGATGTGCTCGCGCATCGCGGGTTCCTGCAGGATCTTGACCATTTCCTGGTTGAGCTTGGCGAGCACGTTTTTGGGAGTGCCCGCGCGCGTCATCACGCCGTACCAGGGAGTGAGCTCGAATCCCGCTACCCCGGCTTCCGCAACGGTCGGCAGCTCGGGCGCGATCGCCGAGCGCTTGCCGGAGGTGACAGCGAGCGCGCGCACGCGGCCCGCCTTGGCGTGCGGGATCGTCACCGGGAGGTTGCCGAAATAGACTTGGATCTGGCCTGCCACCAGGTCCACGAGCGCGGGCGCGGCGCCCTTGTACGGCACGTGCGTCATCTTCACGCCCGCAAGCGTGTTGAACAGCTCGCCGGAGAGGTGCCCGGGCGCTCCGATTCCGCCGGAGCCGTAGTTGAGCTGGCCGGGCCGCGACCGCGCCACCGCAACGAGCTCCTTGACGGAGTGGGCGGCGACCGATGGGTGCACGACGAGCAGGAACGGCGCGAGCGCGGCGAGCGTGATCGGCGCGAAATCCTTCTCGGAATCGTAAGGCAGCTTCGTGAACAGGTTGGGGTTCGTCACGAAGTTGTCGGTCATCATCAGCAGTGTGTAGCCGTCAGGCGCCGCCTTCGCGGCCAGGTCGGTTGCAATGGTCGTGCTCGCGCCGGGACGGTTGTCCACGACCACCTGCTGGCCCCAGTTCTCGGTGAGCTTCCCCGCGATGGCGCGGGCCATGACGTCGGTGAATCCGCCCGGGGCGAATCCGACCAGGAAGCGTATCGGCCGGGTCGGGTAGCCCTGCGCGGCCTGTGCCTGCGCGTGCGCGAGGTCGGCGCCGAGCAGCAGGCCGGCGGCGGCGACGGTGAGTGCGGTGGCACTTGCAGTTCGGCGCATCGGTTCTTCCTCCTGACGCTGGTATATCTTATATGCCTAGCGCGGCCCCAGCCCGCGCGCTGCGCGTTCCGCGATCCACGCGAGGCGCAGCTCCTCGCACTCGCGCGTGCGGATGCCGGTCACGAGCTCGAGCGAGCGGCCGGTGAGCGACAGCAGCGCCTCCACCGAGTAGCCACCGATGTCCTTGCGGCCGATGCCGGCATGGCGCCCGCCGAGCACGAGCCGGCTGACATTCGCCTCGAGGATGGCCCAGCAGCACATCGGGCAGGGCTCCATCGCCGTGTACAGCGTGTGGCCGGAAAGGTCTATCGTGTCGAGCTTGCGCGCTGCAATGCGGATGACGACCATCTCGCCGTGCGCGGAGGGATCCACGTCCGAATAGACCTGATTGCCGCCCTGCGCGACGATCTCGCCCTTCGCGTCCACGATGAGCGAACCCAGGGGACGGTTTCCCTGCGCCGCCGCCTCCCGGGAAAGGGCAAGCGCGATGCCCATGTAATGATGGTGCTCCAGCTCCATGACCTGCTCGCCGGTAAAGATTATCCACAAAATAGTCGCTGGCGACTATCAAGTGGGAAACGTATCGGGATCGTTGCTTGGTGGTCTGAGTCTGAAGATTCGAGGACGGCCGAGGAAGGAAACGCGCAAGACCAGAGGCGGGGATTCAGGCCGGTTGATTTCATCTGCCGGGAATGGGGCCTGTCCCCGTTCGCGCTTTCAATGTGCCTCACTGTTGCTCGCTATTACGTTCGACTGCGAACGGCCCACGCACGCGCGATCAAGTCTATGGAGCCGTCTCTCGCAATGGGAAGCTTGCCGCGGATACGGTCCCGCAGTGCGCGACGCCGCTCTTCGCTTAGCGACATCGCGTATCCCGGCGCAGGCCCCTGGCCGCCAAGAAACGGCGTCCAATAGTCGTCGAAATCCCGGAATCTGGTCGGAACATCGATCGGCACGACTTGCACCTCACGAAGTCGAGACTGGGTAAACAGCTCGATCAGCGGATCTGGCTTGCAAAGCGGAAAGCGGCGACCTTCGTCGAACTCAAGGGCTGCCCGGTCCAGTTCCACGGCCGCATCCCAGAAATAGCGCATCAACTCCATCTTCCCGGCGTAGTCCCAGACGTAAGCGGCTACCACGCCGCCAGGCCGCACGGTCCGCGCCATTTCACGAACCGCGAGAGACGGATTCGGCACGAAGTTCAGGACCAGGCCTGCGGCAGTGACATCAAAACGTCCAGAGTCCAACGGCAGCGATTGTGCATCGCCCACGTCGAACGTCGCGCGCGGATCGATGATATGGGCTCTGGCGTGTTCAACATATCCTGCCGATGGATCCACCCCTTTCACGGAGCGGGGCTTGGCATGCCGGAGGATGACGTCGGTAAGCGCGCCGGTTCCGCATCCGACATCCAGCCAGTCCAGATTCGGTGGCATTTCCAGCCAGGCGAGAAAATTTTTCGCAACAAGGCGGCTCCAACGCCCCACGTAGGGTTCGTACAGCTTTCCCGCCGCCCAGGTATCCTTGGGCTCGCCTGTTGTCATCGAGTGTTCCGTTTTGCGGCCGAACTTCCAATAGTTCGCGAAAGCGCTAAACATTATAGCGACGCGCGCCACTTGAAGTTGTCAATCCCGCGCCAGATCAGGCCATTACGGTTCAGAAGGCAGAAGGCAGAAGGATGAAGCAGGTATTTGAGCCTGGCCCCTTTTGCCCAGCCCGGGGCTACCTCAGGTCTTGAATCTTGAATTCAAGGTTCAAGACCTGTCCCCGTACTCTCTTCCTTCCTCTTGCGGCTGCGCCGCGCATCGCCGGGGGCGGCCCCGCTTCTCGTCAGCCGTCAGTCATCAGTCATCAGTCGTCACCGCGTGCCTGCGTCACTGCGTGGCGCGCCTCCGGGCCAGAGGGCGCTATTTGCGGCGGATCAGGGGGTTGCGGAGGTCCGACCCCGGTTTAGGTCCGGGGCGACGCGATAACTCGGCCTCAAGAGCTCGCGCTAGCCAAGCGATTTGATCGCTCTTTTTCGGAGGGGCGGATCCCGTGGATTCTTCTAACGAATAATTGTCCCGCTCGCTTCTTTAGTACGAACGACACCACGCTCTTGATTGCATATATCGTTGGCCGCCTGCACGAACACTCGGGCTCCGGACGTAAGATCGCCGATGTGTATGTGCTCTCCTTCTTTCGGATAGTAACCGGAGCCACCGCCGCGCATGCGGCCCTGGGGGCCGTAGCAGATCGCGGGAATCCCGGCACGCGTCAACGGCGCGGTATCCGCGTACCAGCCGTCCCAGGTCACTTCCGGAGCCTTTCCCCAGACGGTCTCGTGTGCTTTCAACACTGCACGCACGACGTACTCGCTTGCGGGGACTTCCGCAGTATGGGCAACCTGCACCACTTTCACTTCGATCTGGAGATCTGATCTTTCGCGCTGAAGCAACCGGGTACATTCGCGCACGCCCTCGACGATGTCGCCATAATCCTGCCCCGGCATCATGCCGACCTCGAGGTAGAGGCGGCAGAAGCTCGGCAGCTTGGACGGACGGAATGGATGCCCGCCTTCAATTGAGATGATGTTGACGTTCCCGGCGGGTTCGCCGTTATAGCGCGTACGTGCGAGGTAGCCTTCTCCCCAAGCTTTGATCGCCGGAATCGCCTGAAGCATTTTCTCGATGGCATCCTCGCCTGGCTTCAACTGCAGCGACATGCCGCCACGCTTGTAAGTCGCGCCGGGATTGCCGCGGGTCTGAAGCTCGAAGTACACGTATCCGCCGGATGCCGTCGATATGCGATTTGACGTGGGCTCGGGTATCACAACGGCATCGGCCCCTATCCCGTTGGCAACCATGAACCGTGCGCCAATGCCGCAGCCGCGGTAACGCGACCCCTGATAACGCGCGACGTTCGCATGGCAGGTCTCACCCACCACGCCCGCGATCAGCAGATCGCCGGGGAAGCGGGCTTTCGCACGTGAGAGAGCTTCCACCGCGAGGATTGCCGATGCGTGGCCTCCCTTCATGTTGTAGGAGCCGAGCCCGTACACCCAATCGCCGTCGGTCCACGATTTTGGCTGGTAGCCCGGGCCAAGATCGCAAATGCCCTCTTCGTCACCGCCGTAAGTGGTATCCAGATGGCCGCAGTACATCAAATTGGCCCCGCCGCCCGTGCCTTCCAGCAGTCCGTACACATTGAAGCGATCGGGTTCGACTTCCTGCAGGCGCGTCATCAGGCCGGCAGCGCGGAAACGCCCTTCGAGATAACGCGCCAGCGCCGCTTCGCCGCCCATCGGGCTGGGAATGTCGATCATCTCCCTAACCAGCGTGGTGATGCCGGCGGCATCGATATGACCCAGAGCTTCCTCAACGACGCTCATGGCAGATCGTTCCTTGCGCTCAACCCGCGTTCTTCTTCGCGACCCCGCGGTTCGCGGTATACATGTCGCCGGTTGTATGCAGTGGCTCGGCGCCCATGACTTCCACCCACGCCCTCAGTCCGTGTTCAAATGTTGGAAAACCTGCCTCGGGAATCGCGAGTTCGAGCGCTTCAAGGATTTCACGCGGCGTAACGCCGAACGCCAGCGCCTTTCGCATGTGGCCCTCGATCACGTACTGCGGCAGCTTGAGGCAGGTCATGCTGAGTATGAAAAGCAGCTCCTTTGTCTTGTTGTCCAGGGACCTTTGAGACAAGTAGACCGAAGAGGGAACCCCGTTAATTGCTTTTGCGACGTCGAGGTCGTACGTGGCAACGATGCGATGAAAATCATTGACGTAGCCGCGCTGCTTCACCATATGGTCGAGAAATGCCTGCTTTTCCTCGCGGTTGGTGTTTTGTTCCCGCTCGACGTCCGGATGTGTTTTCTTGCTGCTCATGGATACTTTTCCTGCGCTGATTTTGGAAGTACCCGAGATTCGCAGCACCGCTGCAACCTGTCAAGCTGGCCGGGCACAAAGTGGACGCCTGACGAAAAGTTAAATACCATTGCACGGCTTGCATCTCGACTCTGGTGGAGGGACTCGAATGACCCATTTCGTTGCGGCGATGTTGCTCGGTTTTGTGTGGGCAGCTTTACCGGCAGGAGCGCAGACCACTTACCCGGCCAGACCCGTCCACATGGTGGTTCCCTATAGCCCTGGCGGCGGAACGGATATCGTCGCACGTATCATCGCTCAGAAGCTCACTGAAGCCTGGGGCCAGCAGGTCGTAGTGGAGAATCGGGCGGGCGCCAGCGGCATGATTGCCGGCGCGTTCGTCTCTAAAGCGGCGCCCGACGGCCACACGCTGCTAATGGGATATACGGGCGACGTCGCGATCAACCAGAGTCTGTTCAAGAAAATGACGTTCGACCCGGTGAAGAACTTCACTCCCGTTGCGCTCGCTGCCATCGCGCCCATGATATTCGTCGTACACCCGTCGCTGCCGATACGCGACGTAAAGCAGGTGATCGCTCTCGCGAAGGCGAGACCCGGTCAGGTTGTCTATGCATCAGCTGGCATCGGACAGCCGGGGCATCTGGCATTCGAGCTTCTCCAGCACAGAATGAAGATCGAACTCACGCACGTTCCTTATAAGGGCGGGGCACCGGCTGTCACGGACCTGGTCGGCGGCCACGTGATGATGTTCTTCTCGGGGATCATGCCCGCAATTCCCCATGTGCGGAGCGGCAGACTGCGCGCGCTCGCGGTCTCGACTTCGAAGCGCTCCCCTGTCTCGCCGGAAGTTCCGACCATGATCGAAGCGGGGATGCCCGGGTTTGATCTACCGACGTGGTACGGGGTGCTTGCGCCTGCCGGCACGCCGCGAGATGTCGTTGCGAAGCTGAGCGCGGAAATCTCACGCTCGCTCGCGCTCGCCGACGTTAAAGAACGCCTGCTGCGAGAAGGCGCCGACCCCGCACCCGGTTCACCGGAGCAGTTCGCCCAGTTCATTCAGACCGAGGTGGCGAAATACGCGATGATCATAAGGGAAGCCGGCGTGCGCGCTGACTGAGAGCTGAATCAAGAAGTAAGGGGCGACTCGCATCTTTCTTGAGCGCTCGCCGCCGCCGCCAAAGTTGGGCCGTCTCCGCCGCCGGCGAGCGAGTGAAATTGGAGCGTGGGCCCGTTAACTAGCTATCATGTGAGCTACCCGAAGCTGCCGTTGGATCTCGTACACTTTAATGCGGCTACCGGTTGTCACGTGCGGGAGGAGGCGATGAGATCGGGATGTGTGCGTCGATGGCAGGCTGCGGCAACGTCCGCCCTGATTCTGGCGCTCGTTTCGGTAGCGGCATCGGGTCAGGATTATCCTGCGCGGCCGATCCGCATGATCGTGGGGTACGCGCCGGGCGGCGCGACGGATCTGGTTGCACGTATGGTGGCACGACATCTGAGCGAGGTTCTGGGGCAGCAAGTCATCGTCGACAATCGGCCCGGCGCGGCCGGCACCGTCGGTGCCGAACTGGTCAGCCGGTCGACTCCGGACGGGCATACTTTTCTCATGGCAGCTTCGCCGGAAGTGGTGATCGCGCCGAGCGTGTATCGCAAGCTCCCCTATGTGAGCACGCGAGACTTCGCACCGGTAACCCAGGTGGCGATCGGGCCGTTCATGTTGGTCGTTCACGCCTCGATCCCGGCGTCTGACGTGAAGGTACTCATCGCCTACGCGAAGGCCCGTCCGCGGCAGCTCAACTTCGCTTCGGGCGGTAATGGCACGGCGATACACCTCACGGGCGAGCTCTTCAAGACGATGGCGGGCATCGACATGGTGCATGTGCCTTACAAGGGCAGCGGACCAGCGGTCGCCGACCTCGTGGCCGGGCAGGTACAGGTAATGTTCGAGACGATCGCGATCGCCATGCCGCACGTCAAGACCGGGCGGCTCAAGTCTCTCGGAATGGCGACAAACAAGCGCTCCCCGGCTGCGCCGGAACTGCCTACCATCGCTGAATCCGGGCTGCCAGGCTTCTCGGGGGGGACGTGGTACGGGCTCTTCGCACGGGAATGGGGGTCTGTCCCTGAGGTCTCCCCACAAATC
Organism: Betaproteobacteria bacterium; assembly: GCA_016868035.1. GTDB lineage: Bacteria > Pseudomonadota > Gammaproteobacteria > Burkholderiales > SG8-41 > SG8-41. The sequence continues at coordinate 14,732 of VGID01000071.1, forward strand.
ATAGCGCGTTGCGAAGTGATTGCGGTGGACGGATAGGTGGCGGGAGGTGGGGCAGATCGGCGAGGAGCAATTGGTCGAGGGCGCGGCGCACCAGTTGAGCGGCGAGGTTGAAGACGGAGAGCACGGGGCGCGAGCGGCGGGTGTTGCTTTGGTAGTGGAATTGCAGTCTGCGGGCGAGCGCCTGGCTTCCGATCAGCCACAGCACGAAGAAGGCGAGAGCCGCGATCAGCAACAACGCGGCCAGCCGCTCGCGGGAGCGCGAGAGGTTCAATTCGAAGCCCAGGCCGTAGCGTGCGCATTTCAAGTCGCGGAAGGCTTCTTCGATCTGCATACGGGTGGCGAAGTGGTTGATGATGTGCGCTGCTTTCAGGTGGCTGAGCGAAGGCGAGGCGGCGATGAGCCACGGTTCGCGTTGGGCACGCGCCTGCTTCAAGCTCTGGTTCGAGCGCACGCGCTGTCCGAGGATGGACTTGCGGATGCGGTGGCGCTTGGGGCGCCTGATCAGATAGAGCGAGCAGGCCACCGGATTGGAGCGCACGATGTCATAGGCGCCCAGATTTTGGGGGCGAAGGTGGGCGCTCGCATAGAGCCTTTTGCAGGCGATCCAGCTCTGGGTGGCGTGGGCACGCAGGTAGGTGCGGTTGCGAATGCGTCCGATCCAGTGCCAGCCGAGGCGGCTGACGCTCTTAAACCGGGGGTACGGAAACCGGCGTCGGTGATCAGGATTGGCCTTGCGGTCTCGGGCAACAGCTCCTTGAGCTTGAGCAGGAACGCGCGGTGCACGCGCGGATTGGCGAAGCAGCGCAACGGGTGGATCTCTTCATAGAGGGTGAGACAGCGCCCGCCGAGGTCTTGTCAATAGGTGTGTAAAAAGATTCAGGCGGCTTTCCTTGTCGGCTCGATCCTCGTGCGCACGGCGATTCCGTCCTTGAACAGTTTTCCGTCGTAGACATCCCTCATCAGATGCGGCGCGTTGAGC
>VGID01000072.1 GCA_016868035.1 Betaproteobacteria bacterium
GTTCTTCACGCGCCCGATCAGCCTCTCCTTCATGATCGCGACGTTCCTGATCGTGATCATCATGATCGCGCCCGCCATGCGCAAGAAGAAGGAAGCGGCCTACGAGGTGCACGGGGCCTGAGCGCGGTTGCAGCGCACACGATTTGCCCCGGGTCGTCCCCGGGGCAAATTTTTTTCGACGAACAAACACGATATCGGCGGACGGGGAAAGCGATGCGCCTGAGCGCGGAGGAGCGGCGCATGCTGCGCGGCGACGGGGGGCGCGCGGTAAAGGAGGCGCTCGAACTGCAGCTCGAGGTCGGCAAGTTCTTCGGCGCGAAGCGCTTCGTGCCGGTGTCGAACGTGCACATGATGGGCGACATCGAGGTGATGGGCGAGGCCGGCAAGAGCTTTCTCGAGCGCGCGGCCGGACTGGGCGCAAAATGCGTGCGCAACACCACGACCAACGCGCGCTGCGTGGACTTCGACTACGTGGCGAAGCTCGGGCAGGACCCGGCCGAGGCGGAGAAGGAACGCGAGCTCATCGCGTGCCTGCGGAGCATGAACGTCGTCACGGCCGACACCTGCATCAACTACCAGACGCTTTATCAGCCGCACAAGGGTGAGCACGTGGCCTGGGGCGACACCGGCACGGTGATCTACGCCAACTCGGTGTTCGGCGCGCGCTCCAACTTCGAGTCCGGGCCTGCGGCGCTCGCGGCGGCGCTTACCGGGCGCGTCCCGGAGTACGGCTTCCACCTCGACGCGCACCGCAAAGGCACGTTCCAGGTCGTGCTGAAGGCAGGGCTCGATGACCTCGCCGACTGGGGCGCGGTCGGGAAAATCGTCGGGGAGAGTCACCAGGATTATTTTGCGGTGCCGGTATTCACCGGGATCCGGCGCCGCCCGGCCGCGGACGAGCTTAAGCACCTCGGCGCTTCGCTCGCGAGCCACGGCTCGATGGGGATGTTCCACATGGTCGGCGTCACCCCCGAGGCGCCGACGCTGAAGGCGGCGTTTGGCGGGAACCGGCCCAAAGAGGTCGTGACAATCAGCAGGCGCGACGTCGAGCGCGTCTACGGCGGCTACTCCGCGCGCGGCAATCCGCTCGATCTCGTGGTTTTTTCCGGGCCCCAGCAGTCGCTCTTCGAGATGAGGACGCTCGCCAAGCTGCTCGAGGGCAGAAAACTCAAGCCGGGCAGCCACCTCTTCGTCACGACCAGCAACGGCGTGAAGAGCGCGGCGCGCAACCTCGGCTATCTTTCCGCGATCGAGGGCTCGGGCGCGGTCGTGCTCGAGGGCGTGTGTTTCTACATCCTGCAGAACATCGCGCGGATCCGGGCGCAGAACGGCTGGAGCAACCTCGTCACCAATTCCGCGAAGCTCGCCAATATCATCGGCGCGCACAAGTTCAACACCATCCTGCGCCCCACGCGCGAGTGTGTCGAGATCGCGGTGAGCGGGAAGGACCCGCGCGCGGGAGCGCGGGCAGCGTGAGCAGGAGCCGGGCACCGGCCCTGCGGGTCCAGCGCGCGTACGGGCCCACGGTGGAGGGCGAGGCGCTGGTGTCCGTCGAGGGCTTCAGTCCGCGCTACGACCTCGACCGCTGGTCGGGCCTGATCTCGCGCCCGGGCCACGCGCTCGAGGGCCACAACATCCGCGACAAGATCCTGATCACCCCGAGCGCCAAGGGCGGGATTGCCGCCGGCTGGGCGTTCTACGACATCAAGCACAAAGGCATCGCGCCGAAGGCCTTCGTGTTCGGCGTCACCAATCCGGTCATGGTCCAGGGCGCGGTGTTCGCCGGCATCACCATCACCGAGGGCTGGTCGCGCAAGCCCTACGGCGCGATCCGGACCGGCGACATCGTGCGCGTGGACACCCGTCGCAAGCGGATCGACGTCATCAAAAAGGCGTGATCGCCCGCAGCGCGAGGCGGATCCGCCCGCCCGCGAGCGGCCGCATACGCGTTGGCGTAGAATTTCCATGGCCGCGCGGCGCTGTGCCGCGGCCCGCTATAGCGCGCGCATCCGGGATAAGAGCGCACCGTGCCAATCCAGAAATTGCTCGACGAGCTGGAGCAGAAAAACGCCGAAGCGCTGGCGATGGGCGGCGCGGAGAAGCTCGCCGAGAGAAAAGCGCAGGGCTTGCTGAACGCGCGCGAGCGCATCGACCGCCTCGTGGACCCCGGCAGCTTCATCGAAACCGGCCGCCACGCGCGCGGCATCCGCGCCGAGGTCCGGCACAAGACGCCCGCCGACGGCAAGGTCGCGGGTTTTGCGCGGATCAACGCGCGGGAGGTGGCGCTCGTTTCCAACGATTTCACCGTGCTGGGCGCCTCCTCCAGCGTAATCAACATGAAGAAGATCCGGCATGTGAAAGCCGTCGCGTGCAAGCGCGGCCTGCCGCTCGTTTTCCTCGGGGAATCATCCGGCGCGCGCATGCCCGACCGCATGGGCGCGCCGGGGCGGGCGATCATCGCGCAGGACCCGACCGAGTACCAGCGGCTGCGCGAGAGCCCGTGGGTCACCGCGCTGCTCGGACAGTGCTACGGCTCCTCGACGTGGTACGCCGCGATGTCCGATTTCGTCGTCATGCGCAAGGGCGCGGTGATGGCGATTGCGAGCCCCGGGGTGACTTCGATCGCGATCAACAAGCCGGTGGACCCGGAGGAGCTTGGCGGCTGGAAACTGCTCACGGGAGTCTCCGGGCTCGCGGACCTCGCGGTGGATACCGACGAACAGGCGCTCGATGCGGTGAAAACGTTCCTTTCGTACCTGCCGACCCACAACCAGGAGCCGCCCCCCGAGCAGCCGGTTCCCGCCGGCTCGGACGAGGCGTGCCGCGCCATCCTCGAGATCCTGCCCGAGTCGCGCAACCAGGTGTACGACGTGCGGAAAATCATCGCGGCGACCGCCGACCGCGGCTCCAGCTTCGAATTGAAGGAGCGCTTTGGCAGGGCTGCTGCCACCGTGCTCGCGCGGCTCGACGGCAAGAGCGTCGGCTTCATCGCCAACAACCCCATGTTCAAGGGCGGCGCGCTCGACGCGGATGCATGCCAGAAGGTGACGAGCTTCATGGTGCTGTGCGATTCGTTCAACATCCCGGTCGTGTTCCTGGTGGACGTCCCGGGCTTCCTGATCGGGCTCGAAGGAGAGGTCCGGGGCATGCCGGGCAAGGTCATCAACTGGATGAACGCGCTCTCGCTCGTGACCGTGCCCAGGATCACCGTCATCATGCGCAAGAGCTACGGGCAGGCCTACATCAACATGGGCGGCGGCCGCAACGCGGACGAAGTGGCGTGCTGGCCGACCGCGGACTTGGGCTTCATGGACCCGAGGGTGTCGGTCAACGTGCTCTACGGGGTGAAGGAGGAGGACGACCCGGAACGTTTCAGGCAGCTCGTGGCGGAAGTCGAGCGCGACACGTCCGCCTGGTCGCTGGCCGCGCTCTACGAGGCGCAGCACGTGATCGACCCGCGCGACACGCGCGCCTTCCTCATCCGCGCGCTCGCCGTGCACCGCACGCGCCTGAGGAACGGCGTGGGCGGGCACCGGCTGGCGAACTGGCCCACCAGCTACTGACCCGGTGAATGGTGAATAGGGAATAGGGAATGGTGAATGCGAAGCACCACGTGCGCCGCCACTATTCCCCATTACCCATTTCCCATTTCCTTGCCTCGGACGGCGCGACGGGTGAGTTCTGACCGGAAAGACGTGACGGGCGCCCCGTTGGTGCTGGCGCTCGTGCTGGCCGTCTGCGCGGCGATGCCGGCAACGCACGCTGAACCGTTCCGGGCCGGAGAGAAGATCGAGTTCGAGGCGCCGGGGGTCGGCGGCGGCACGCAAAGGATCTTCGGGCAGCTCGTCCTGCCGGAGGGCAGGCACGGTGCGGTGCCGGCCATGGTGGTGGTTCCGGGCAGCCCCGGCGTCACGGACGCGCGCGAGGGACATTACGTGCGCGCCTTCGTCCGCGCGGGCATCGCGGCGTTCGTGATCGACAGCCTCACTCCGCGCGGCGTCCTCGCCACGCCCGACGACCAGGGGCGGCTGAGCGACGCGCAAGTGCTCGCCGACGCGTACGCGGCGCTGGAGCTTCTGGCGGCCCGTCGCGAGATCGACCGGCGGCGAATCGGCATCCTCGGGGCGGGCAAAGGCGGAAACGTGGCCCTTCTCGCCATGGACCGGCACGGCGCCGGAAGCGGCCCGCACGCGAGTTCGAAGTCCTTTGCGGTTTCCGTCGCGCTCTATCCAAGCTGCGCCGTGCAGTACCGCAACCCGCGGCCCGCGGTACCGCTGCTCCTTCTGCTGGCGGGGGCGGACGATTACACGGGGGTCGAGCCGTGCCGGCGCTACGCTGCGCGCTTGCGCGATGCGGGCGGGAGCGTCGAGTTGATCGTTTATCCCGGCGCGCCGCACGGGTTCGACGGCGACGAGCGATTCAGGGGGCTCCAGGCGTTCCGCCGGGCGCAGAATGTCTCGAGCTGCCTGGTCCATATCGAGGACGACGGGCGGTTCACCCTCGCTCCAACCGGGGTTCCCCTCGAGAATGCGCGCCAATACCTCGATGTGCTGAGCAGGAACTGCATGACACGCGGCGCGAGCATCGGCACCGATCCGGTCGCCAAACGCAAGTCGCTCGGGGACATCCTCTCATTCGTCGCGCGGCGGCTGCTCGATTGAGCCCGCGCGTTGCGTGCCACCCGCGCGAAGCGGGCACGGATTCACGGCGCAACCGGCGTGGGCGCCGGGAGCGGCCGGCCGGCTCTGGCGGCGACCCCACGCAGCAGATCGGGGCGGTCGCTGATGACGCCGTCCACGCCCCACTCGATCATGCGGCGCATGGCGGCGGGGTCGTTCACCGTCCACACCACCACTTTCAGCCCGAGCGCCCGGGCTTCCCGGACCGCCGCGCGCGTGACGTCGCCGTGGTACGGTGACCAGATCGCGCCGCCCGCCGCCTTGACCATGCGCGGTACGGAGTTATCGAAATGACTTACGTGTAAGCCAGCCGTCCACGGCGAAGACGGACGGCTGGCTTGGATGTTGTCCATGAACCCGCTCACCGACGTGAGATAGACGGTCGGGATCTCCGGCGCCTCCTTCTGGACCACGGCCAGCGTGCGCCAGTCGAACGACTGAATAGCCGTACGTTCGGCCATCCCGGCCGAACGTACGGCTGATATCAACTTACGGGCGAAATCTTCAGGGGTGGTGGTCTCGTGCGGGGCGAGCGGAGAAACCTTGGTCTCGATGTTGAAACGCACCGCGTCGTTGCCGCTTCGTTTCACGAGCGCGAATACGTCGGCGAGCCGCGGCACGCGCGTGCCGTCCACCGGCTGCTGCGCGGAGAAGCGCCGTGCGTACGCGCTGGCGGGATTGATGCGTCCGACATCGTAGCGGCCGAGCTCTTCGTAAGTGAGCTGCCAGATCGCGGGGCCGGCGCCGTCCAGCCACTTGCCGTCCGGGCCGCGCGTGATGTCGGGATTGAGCGAGGGATCGTGGCTCACCACCACGACGCCGTCGCGCGTGATGGCGCAATCGAGCTCGAGCGTCGTCACCCCGATCGCGAGAGCGCGCGCAAACGCGGGCAGCGTGTTCTCGGGAGCGAGGCCGCGGGCGCCGCGGTGGCCCTGGAGGTCGAGCGCAGGCGCCGATGCGGCCGTCATGGCGAGGGCCGCTGCTGCGAGGCGCCGCGCACCCCGCTGCAGCCACGGGCGGCATACTGGGCGCACGCGCGTGCTCGCCCGCGTCTCAGCGTTCGAGCCCCACGACGAAGGCGACCATGCGCCAGCCGTGCTCGGTCTTCACGAAGCAGGCGCGGTGCTCGACGGGGCTGCGGATCTGCTCCTCGGGCACGAAGCCCTCTGCGCTCTTCAGGCGGACCTTCACCCAGATCTGCTTCGCCTGGGTTACGGCGTCGGCCACCTCCCAGTCGGTCACCCGCACGATGCTGTGGGAGAGCGTCGCGACGGTCTTCGCTTCGGTGGACGGCTCGGACTTCACCAGCACCTCTTTCGCGGTGATCGCGCCGTAATCGAAGGGGTCGAGATCGTCGGGCCACTTCGCGGCGAGATGCGGTGCGCACAGCTGCCGGGGCCCCTTGCCGGATTTCAGCCATGCGCTGCCGAGAAAGAGCGCCGCCGGAAGCTCGCGCCACAGCGCGCCGTCGTTCGCGTCGAAATCCCACTGCTTCCTGAACTCGGCGACGCCGCGCGGCGCATCGAGGCTGTTGCGGATGTTGCGGTCGAGCACCCCGAGCACGAACTTGCGGTCGCGCTTGTCGAGCGCGGTGAGCAGGCGGTTGCGGAAGCCGACCCAGGACGCGTCCTTCGCGCCCTCGTCCACCGGCTCGAATTTTCGCTCCTGCGCCGCGGCCGGCGCAGACAGCGCGGCGAGCAGGAAGAGAAGGCACCAGAGATTCTTACCCATGTTCACGGTCCAAGAGTGCACGTCAGGCAACGGTTACCGCGGTCGCGTTGCGCCCTGTACCGGCCCGCCCACCGACCGGACTTCAACCAAAGAAAATTCCCCATCGTTCGCTACTTCCCCCTGAACTCACCCGTGCGCTTCTCGAAGAAAGCCGCCATCGCTTCTGCGTGGTCCTCGGTCTTCTGGAGAATCGCCTGGAACGCCGCGCACGCTTCCAGATGCTCCTCGAGTCCCTGGCGCTGCGCCATCCGCAGCAGGCGCTTCGCGTAGCGCAGCGCGAGCGGAGGCTTCGCCGCGATTCTACCGGCAAATTCCCGCGCGCGCGGCATGAGCTCCTCGGGGGCGGTGACCTCCAGCAGGATGCCGAGGGCGAGCGCCTCCTCGGCCTTCACGATGCGGCCAGTGAACGTGAGCTCGGCCGCGCGCTGGTCCCCGACCATGCGCCGCAGGTAATGGGAGCCCCCGTCGCCGGGGATGAGCCCGAGGTTGACGAACGTCTCGCCGAACTGCGCGTTCACCGACCCGATGCGGAGGTCGCACATGTTCGCCAGATCGAAACCGGCGCCGATCGCCGGGCCGTTCACTGCGGCGATCGTCGGGATCTCCGCGTCCTGCAGGGCGAGCGGGATGCGCTGGATACCGCGTTGATAGTGCCGCTGCAGCTCGTATGCGGAGGCTGCTGCGCGTTCGCGCATGACCTTGATGTTGCCGCCCGCGGAAAACGCGGCGCCCTCACCCGTCACGATGAGCACGGAGACTTCGCTTGAGGCATTCGCCCAGCGCACGGTGTCGACGATGTCGGACACGAGCTCGGTGCCGGTGAGCGCATTGCGCACGTCGTCGCGCCGGAACGTGAGCACCGCGACCCGGCCTTCGCACGCGAGGGCGGAATCCTTGAGCGGGGGCAGGGCCGTCAATGTTTTCCTCCATGCCGGGTGCCGCGTGCGGCACGCGACGCCGCGGGAACGCTATTGTTGCGCAGCTGCTGCCCCGCGCACAACGGCGCGCGGCGCCGCGCATGCTATACTCGCCCGGCAGTTTCCCGCCCGACCCGTCAAACCAGACCGAATTTTCCGCCCTGAGGCTGAAGCATGGCGCGCATCGAAATCAAATCCGAAATCACCGGCACGGTATGGAAGGTGCAGTCCAGGCCGGGCGACAAAGTGGAGTCCGGGGACACCCTGGTCGTGATCGAATCGATGAAGATGGAAATACCGGTCATCACGGAGGACGCGGGCACCGTGCAGGAGATCCTGGTGAAGGAGAAGGACCCGGTCGCGGAAGGCCAGCTCGTCGCCGTTCTCGAGGGATGAGACGACGATCGAGGGTTGAGGATTGAGGAAGAAAGGCCGGAGTTCACGAGACCCGCTATGTTTTATCCGTCACGCGCCGCCAATCACGAATCGCGAGTCACGAATCACCAGTCACGTCTTTCCCTGCTTTTCCAGTTCGCGGATCGCGGCGTCGCGTGAGTCGCGCACCCGCCGCTCGGCGGCCCGCTGCGCCTCCTCGCCGTCCCCGTCCCGGACGGCTTTGACCAGGCGCTGCCAGTTGCGGATCGACTGGCGCCGGCGGCTCTCGGTGGAGAGCCCCAGGCGCGAGTACCGCAGCGTCTGCAGCGCGAGCGCGGAGAGGATCGTGCGCAGCCGGCCGTTGCGGGTGTGCCCGTTCAAGAACCGGTTGAGCCGAAACACCGTCTCGACGTAAGCACCCTGCTCGCGCACGAGCCGCGCCAGCGCCTCCACTTCCGCTTCGAGGCGCGGCAGCACGCGCGCGCGGTCGGGGTCCTCCGCGAGGCCGCGGTCGCGCAGGCCGTTCAGCACCGCGCGGATGTTGAAGATCTCGCGCACCTCGTCGATCGAGAGGCTCGTTACCTGCGCGCCGCGCCGGGGCAGGATCGTCACGAGGCCGTCCTTTTCGAGCAGGCGCAAGGCCTCGCGCACGGGGCCGCGGCTCACTGCGAATTCGTCGGAAACCACCTGCTCCATGATGCGCTGTCCCGGCGGGTAGGCGCCCGCGATGATGCGCTCGGACAGGCGCGCCGCGATCTGCTCGGGCAGCGACAGCGTGAGCGGGCCGCTCTCCGGATCGCGCGAGCCGCCGCCGCTCGCGGCGGGGGACTCGGGAGGAATAGCGGCATTGCGCGCCATGACGCGTCTCGTGAGCCGGTTCGGTAGCCGCACCGTAGCGCGTAATTGTATGAATGTCAACAATCTCATTGACAACAATAGGGGCCCGGCGTAGGATGCGGCGCGTGTCCCCGCCGGGCCGCGCGCGAGGAGGAAATCCATGAGCTGGAAAGCCGAGATCGAGGAGCTCCATCGGCGCCGCAGCCTGGCCGAGCAGTGCGGCGGGCAGGACGCGGTCGCGCGCCATCACGCCGCGGGCAAGCTCACTGTGCGCGAGCGCATCGCGCAGCTGCTCGACCGTGGAACGTTCCAGGAAGTAGGCAAGCTCGCCGGCCGGGCGACCTACGATGAAACGGGCAGGCTCGCGGGCTTCGTGCCCCACCCCTATGTCGCGGGCATCGGCAAGATTGACGGGCGGCCGGTGGCCGTGGGCGGCGAGGACTACACGATCCGGGGCGGGTCGGGCTATGGCGGGAGCAGGCGCAAAGGCGGCCAGGGCGGCTTCATCGAGGACCTGGCCTTCCTCTACCGCATTCCACTGGTGAACCTGGTGGATGGAGCCGGCGGCAGCGTGGAGTCCATCGAGCATCGCGGCTACACCACGTTTCCCGGCGCGGGGCCGGACGGCTTCGAGCGCTCGGTTGCGCTCATGGGCGCCGTCCCGGTGGTCTCCGCCGTGATGGGCACCGCGGCCGGCGGACCCTCCGGGCGCGCGATCCTCGCGCACTGGACGGTGATGGTGAAGAACAGCAGCCAGATCTTCGCCGCGGGCCCGCCCGTAGTGGAGCGCGCGCACGGGAAGCCGGTCACCAAGGAAGAGCTCGGCGGCGCGAGAATGGCGGTGGACACGGCCGGCACGATCGACAACGCGGCCGACGACGAGCAGGATTGCCTGCGCCAGATCCGGCGCTTTCTCTCCTACATGCCGGCGAACGTGTGGGAGCTGCCGCCGGAGACCGCCTGCGAGGACCCGGTGGACCGTTGCGAGGATGCGCTCGCCGGCATCATCCCGCGTTCGGCCCGCCAGCCCTACGACATGCGCAAATTGATCGCGATGGTCGTGGACAGGAATTCGGTGTTCGAGATCCAGCCCACCTTCGGGCGCGCGGTAATCACGTGTCTCGCGCGCCTCGCCGGCAAGGTCGTGGGCGTGGTCGCTTACAACCCGCGCCACGGTGGAGTCGTGGACGCCAAGGCCGCGCGAAAGCAAACGCATTTCACGGAGCTGTGCGACTGCTTCAACATCCCGCTCGTATTCTTCGTGGATGTGCCCGGCTTCCAGATCGGAATCGAGTCGGAGGCGGCGGCCATGATGCGCATCGGCATGCAGGGCAGGTTCGTGAACATGCAGCTCACGGTGCCGGTCTACACGGTAGTGGTGCGCAAGTGCTACGGCATGGCCGGCGGCAGCACCGTGGACCGCGCCGGGCTCAATCTCAAGATCGCGTGGCCGTCGGCCGAGTGGGGCTCGCTCCCGCTCGAGGGCGGGGTGAAGGCGGCGTACCGGCGCGAGATCGCCGCCGCGCCCGATCCGGCCGCGCGGGAGCGGGAAATCGAGGAGGATCTGCGCAGCCGCACCTCGCCTTTTCGCACGGCGGAGGCGTTCGCGGTGGAGGATCTCATCGACCCGCGCGAGACGCGGCCCTATCTGTGCCGTTTTCTCGAGGCGGCCTGGCCGGGAATGAAGACGCGCGTGGGGCCAAAGCTCAAGGCCGGCGTCCGGCCTTGAGCCGGTGACGGATGAATAGCGATCCGCCATTGGCAAGGTCGAGGAACGTCGGCGGATAATTGGCGCACGCGGGACCGAACGGGAGAGCGCAGATGCCGAAGCGGGAAATCGAAGGCGATTGGGTGATGGGGTGGCCGGACCGCAGGCGCGCGACCCTGATCGCGGGCAAGGACACGCAGGGGCGCGTCATCAACGGGCGCGCGCCGCTGGTGGAGCTGGAGGGCCTGATCACGCCGACCGACGCGTACTACGTCGTCAACCAGCTCGAGGTGCCCGAGCCGGTGCACCCGGACGACTGGACGCTCTCCGTGTACGGGGAAGTCGAGCGGCCGGCCGAGTTCTCGCTCAAGGAGCTGCAGAAGCTTCCGGGGCGCACGGTGCGCGCGGTGACCGAATGCGCGGGCAACGACGCGGGCTTCTTCGATTACATGCAAAAGGGCGGCAAGAAGCCTTCCCGCATCAACCAGCAGGACATGCAGGCGCGCGCGGCCATGCGCGAGAAGAGCGCCGTTCCTTCCACCGAGGAGATCAGCAGCGAGTCCACCACGACATGCGCCGTGAGCGCGGGCGAATTCACCGGGGTGCCGCTCGCGGAAGTGCTCCGGAAGGCCGGCCTGAAAACCCGCGCCGCGAGCGTGCGCACGGAGGGCTTCGACCGGGGGCGGCCCGACCTCGCGGTGCAATACCGCTCGGTGGGCCGCTCGGACTTCAAGCTCGTGGACCCCGGCGTCATCCACTACGACAAGGGGCTGCCGCTCGCGAAGGCGCTCGATCCGGACACGCTGCTTGCATGGTCCATGAACGGGGAATATCTGACCCACATCCACGGTGCGCCGGTGCGCATGATCGTGCCCGGCTGGTCGGGCAACTGGTGGGTGAAGTGGCTGCACAAGCTCGAGATCATGGACCACGTCCCGCAGTGTTATTACCAGAAGCACTATTTCGTCTACGGCAATTCGCCGGAGGACCCGAACAAGGAGATGATCACGGCGATGGGGGTGCGTTGCATCATCCTTGACCCGCTGGACGAGGATTCGCCGCTCGAGCGCGGGACGCACAAGGTCCGCGGGCTCGCGTGGAGCGGCGCGGGCGCGATCGCCCGCGTGGAGGTGAGCGTGGACGGGGGCAGTACGTGGCACGACGCGCATCTCGAGGCGCCGCGCGAGAAATGGCTGTGGCTGCGCTGGTCGTATCTGTGGGAAGCGGACCGGCCCGGCCGGTACCGCATCATGGCGCGCGCGACCGATGCGCAGGGGCGGCACCAGCCGCAGATCCCCTGGAACTACCAGCGCAAGCACTTCGACGGCATCGTGCCAACCGACGTCACGATCGCCTGAGGCGCGGGTGCGCATCGCCGTCTGCGTCAAACAGGTGCCGAACCCGGACACGCCCGCCGCGGTGTTCCGGGTGGACGAGACTGCGCGCGAGCTCGTGTTGCCGCCCGGGCAGCCGCTCGCGATGAGCCCCTTTGACGAGCAGGCACTGGAGGCGGCGCTCCGGATCCGCGATGAGCTCGGAGGCACGGTGGGCATCAGCGCGCTGACGCTGGGGCCCGATGCCTCGCGCAGCGTCCTCAAGCACGCGCTCGCGATGGGCGCCGACGAGGGCGTGCTGCTGGCCGACCCCGCGCTGCTGAGCGGCGACAGCTACGCGACAGCGCTCGCGCTCGCTGCCGCTGTGCGCAAGCTCGGCGCGGTGGATCTGGTGCTTGCCGGACGCCAGGCAGCCGATACGGACGCCGGGGCGGTGGGAATCGGAATGGCCGAACTGCTGGGCTGGACGGCGGTGACCTTCGCCAAGGAAGTGCGGGTCGCGGGCGCGACCGCGCGCGTCACGCGCGTACTCGATGACGGGCTCGAGACCGTCGAGGCGCCGCTGCCGCTGGTCGTGACGGTATCGAACGAGCTCGGCGCGCCGCGCAAGCCGAGCCTGCGCGAGACCATGCGCGCCGCGCGCAAGCCGGTGGCGGCATGGGGCGCGGGCGAGCTCGGCCTCGCCGCGCAGCGGGCGGGCGCTGCCGGCGCGCGACGGGTGCGCGAGCGCCTGTTCGTGCCGGCGCGCGAGAGCCATTGCGAGTTCATCGCGGGCGCCACGCCTCAGGAACAAGCCTCGGCGCTTGCCCGGTGCATGCGCGACGCGAAGCTCCTGTAGGTTGCGGCAGCAGGCGAGAGCGCACGATGGCGGCAGGCGTACTGGTCGTAACCGAGATCGCGCTCGGCAAGCCCGTCGCGCCGGTCTACGAGTTGCTGGGCCTGGCCGGAAGGCTCGCCGCCGGCACAAGCGGCAAGGTGGAAGCCGCGCTGCTGGGACGGGGGATCGAGGGATGCGCAAGCGATCTAATCGCACGCGGCGCGGAGCGCGTGTACCTCGCCGATGAAGGCGCGCTCGCGGACTACGAGCCCGAGCGCTGGGTGGCGCGCCTGGTGCGGATCGCGCGCGAGTCCGGGCCGGCGGCGATTCTGCTTCCGCACACCACGCTCGGCGCGGACCTCGCACCACGGCTCGCGTTCCGGCTGGATACCGCGGTGGCCGCGGGCTGCGTGGAGATCGCGCGCGACTCCGGGCGCCTGCTGTTCACGCGGCCTTGCTACGGCGGCAGCTTCCGCGAGACGCTGTCGATGAGGACCGCGCCGGCGGTTGCGACGGTGCGTGGCGGCTGCCACGAGGCTGCGGCGCGGGACCCGCGCCGCAAAGGCGAGGTGGTGCGGGTGGAAGCCTCGACCGCGGAGCCCGCGCCCCGGATGAACGTGGTTGCGCGCGAGCGCACGGTGAGCGACGGGATGCGGCTCGAGGAGGCGCGCGTCGTGGTGGCGGGCGGGCGCGGGCTCGAGGGCGCAGACGGATTCGTGCTGCTCGCCGAGCTTGCGCAGGCGCTCGGCGGCGCGGTGGGAGCGAGCCGCGTGCCGTGCGATCTTGGCTGGTGCCCGCACTCGATGCAGATCGGGCTCACCGGAAAAACCGTGGCACCCGAGGTCTACATCGCAGTGGGCATCTCCGGGGCCGGGCATCACATGGCGGGCTGCGGCAACGCGGGGAACATCATCGCGATCAACACCGACCGCGAGGCCGCGATCTACGGCCAGGCGCGCTGGGGCCTGGTCGGCGACTACCGGCAGGTCATCCCGCCGTTGATCGCCGCGATCCGCGAGATCCACGCCACCGCAAGGAAAAGCGAATGAAACCGCAGATACACGCCGATCAAGAAAAATGGTGAGCAGTGAGCGGTAAGCAGTGAGCGGGGAAAGCCTGAAGCCGAGACTCTCCCTCGGTTTGCCGCTCACCGCTCACCGCTTGCGGCTTACCGCTTACAGTACTCTGTATCTGCGGCTGAACTCTTGAGGGATTGAACATGGCATTCGAGGCATTGTTGGCGGAATACGAAGCGCGGCGCGCAAAAGCGCTCGCCGGGGGCGGCGAGCAGAAGTACGCGAAGCGCAAGGCTGCGGGCATGTGGAACGCGCGCGAGCGGCTCGCCTACCTCGTGGACCCGGGCAGCCACCTGGAGTCGGGCCTGTTCGGCAGCTCCGGGGTGTATCCCGAGCAGGCCGACGAGACGCAGACCGACGGCAAGCTTGCCGGTTACGCGAAGATCAACGGCCGCGACGTGTGCGTGGTGGTGAACGACTTCACGGTGAAGGGCGCGTCCACCAGTACGACCAACAGCAAGAAGATCGCGCACATGAAGCGTACTGCGACCGAACGGGGCATGCCACTCGTCGTGCTCGGGGAGTCCACCGGCGCGCGCCTGCCCGACGCGATGGGCTCGCGCGGCATGGGCCAGCTGCTCGGCAACGACATCACGCAGTTCCGGCGCACGCGCGAGACGCCGCTGTGCGCAGCGGCCTTCGGCCCCTCGTTCGGCTCCTCGACGTGGCTCATGTGCCAGGCGGACTTCGCGGTGATGCACAAGGGCGCGACCATGGCCGTGTCAAGCCCGCGGCTGGTCTCGATGGCGCTCGGCGAGAAGGTGGAAGCCGAAGAACTGGGCGGGTGGCGCCTGCACGCCGAGATCACCGGCCTCGTCGACCACGTCGCGGACCGCGAGGAGGAGGTGCTCGACGCGATCAAGCGTTTCCTGTCTTACCTTCCCGGCCACCACAGGGAGGCGCCGCCGGATGCGCCGGTTCCCGCCGGATCCGGCGCGGAAATGGACCAGGTGTTCTCGGTGCTGCCGGAGAGCCGCACGCAGGTCTACGACATGCGGCGCATCGTGCGCCCGATCGTGGACAAGGACACGCTGTTCGAGTTGAAGCCGCGCTTCGGCAGGAGCGCGATCACCGCGCTCGCGCGCCTCGGCGGCAAGAGCGTGGGCATCGTCGCCAACAACCCCCTGCACCGGGGCGGCGCGCTCGACGGCGACGCGTGCCGCAAGATCGTGGATTTCCTCGTGCTGTGCGACTCCTTCAACGTACCGATCATCCTGCTCGTGGACACCCCGGGCTTCCAGATCGGCACCGAGGCCGAGCGCGCAGGCGCTCCGGGCAAGATCATGAACTTCATGAACGCGATGACACTCGTTACCGTGCCGCGCCTCTCGGTGATCATCCGCAAGAGCTACGGGCGCGCCTACGTGTGCATGGGCGGCGGTCGCCATTCCGACGACATCGCGGCGTGGCCCACGGCGGAAGTGAGCTTCATGAGCCCCGAGTTCGCGACCAAGATCGTGCATGGCGTCGGCGCCGGCGAGCCGGGCTTCGAGGAGAGGTTCGCCCAGATCCAGAAGGACAACGACGTATGGGGGCTCGCCTCGGTCTACGCGGCGCAGGCGGTGATCCGGCCGGAGGAGACGCGCGACTACCTCATCCGCATGCTCGAAGTGCACCAGTTGCGCGCGAGCAAGGGCGTGGGGCAGCACCTGATGCGCACCTGGCCCACCTCCTACTAGTGTTGTGTCCGGTAAATGACTGGTCGTTTGCTTCTTCTGCTACGTGGCGCGGTGCAACCCGGCTTGATGCGTTCGAGCGTTTGGCGACAGCGCGCAAGTTTCGCCGTGATCGATTCCACGCTG
>VGID01000073.1 GCA_016868035.1 Betaproteobacteria bacterium
CCACGCACCAACCGAACCATCCTGCGACGCGCTCGCTCAATATGGAGTTTTTAGCCATGACCCACCCTCCACAAAAAACCAAAACCTTACTGCAACTGTTCTGCGAACGCTGATACTTACCCGGTAAGCGGTAAGCGGTGAACGATAAGCGGATAGCGGTCAGCGGACTGGCAGTCGCGCGCTGCGCCGCCGCCGCGCCGCGGAAGCGATCACTTCCTCTCGGACTTGGAACGCAGGCCCCCGAGCAGCGCCGCCGTGGGCCGCTTGTGCCGGTCCCGTCCGGAGGCTGCAGGTGTTTCTGTCGCGGCGGTTTCCGAGGCAGGCGCGGGCTCGTACGGCTTGGAGAAATCGAATTTGGGCTGGGAGCGCGGCGGATGCTGGCGTGCCTGCGGCGCGCGTGACGGAGCGTGCCGGGGCGCCGGGTGCGCCCTGTGCTCCCGCGGTCCGGCAGGGCGCGCATCGTCGGTCGCCGCGCGTTCGGCCCGGGGCAGCTTGCGCTTGAGCAGGCGCTCGATATCCTCGAGGAACTTCAGCTCGTCCGGGGCGACGAGGGAGATCGCCTCACCCGGCAGTCCGGCGCGGCCCGTGCGGCCGATGCGGTGCAGGTAATCCTCGGGGCTGTGCGGCAACTCGAAATTCACGACGTAGGGCAGCTCCTCGATATCGAGACCGCGCGCGGCGATGTCGGTCGCGACCAGCACGGGCACCTTGCCCTGCTTGAACTCCTCCAGCGCCTGCATGCGCTCCGCTTGCGTGCGATCGCTGTGGATCGCGGCCGCGGTGATGCCGTCGTGCTGGAGCTGGCGCGCGAGGCGATTGGCGTCGCGCTTCATCCGCACGAACACCAGCACCTGCCGCATATCGTGGGAACGGATGAGATGCGCGAGCAAGGCGCGCTTGCGCGGCATGCTGACGAGATGGACCTGGTGCGAGACCAGCTCGGCCGGCGTGTTGCGCGGGGCGACCTCGATCATGATCGGGCCGCGCAGGAGCCCGGCCGCGAGCCTGCGCACTTCCTCGGGGAAGGTTGCCGAGAACAACAGGTTCTGGCGTTGCGGCGGCAGCGTCGCGAGGATGCGCTTGATGTCGGGCAAAAAGCCCATGTCGAGCATGCGGTCGGCTTCGTCGAGCACCAGGATCTCGACGCGGGACAAGTTGACGTTTTTCTGGTTCAGGTGATCGAGAAGCCGCCCGGGGGTGGCTACGAGAATCTCGACCCCGGCGTGCAGCGCCTTCATCTGGGGATTGATGTCCACGCCGCCGAACACGACCGTCGAGCGCAACGGGAGGTGCTTTCCGTACGTTCGCACGCTTTCTTCGACTTGCGCCGCGAGCTCGCGCGTGGGCGTCACGATCAGCGCGCGCACGGGGTGCTTGGCGGGCGACAGGCTCGTATTGGCGAACGGCGCGAGCAGCTGCAGCAACGGCAGCGTGAAGCCCGCGGTCTTTCCGGTGCCGGTCTGGGCGCAGCCCATGATGTCACGGCGCTGGAGGACGGCCGGAATCGCCTTGGCCTGGATCGGTGTCGGTTCCTGGTAGCCCTGGTCAGCGACGGCGCGCATGAGCTCGGGCATGAGCCCCAGCGAGACGAAGGACACCTTGGTGGTTCCGGACGAATCCGGCGATGCGGGTGCGGGACCGGTGCGGACTAAAGTCACGGCCGCCGGCAGGTTCGGTATGGTCGTTTGCGTATCACGGGGCAGCATTATACCTCTGGCGCACAGGGGGCGCACCATCCGCCCGCGGTGGATCCGCGTCCCCGTGGCCCCAAAGCGCGCCGGAAACTGGCGCAAACGCGAAAATCTGGTAAATTTCGCTATGCGCCAGCGCGGCTGGAGACGGGATACGGATCACACGGTAGTAGTACAAGCAATGCACATCGCGATCGAACAGCAGGCAGCCATCGGCGCCCACCCGCTGATCCTCACGCTCGACACGCACGGCGTGCCGCACCGTTGGATCACGTGGCAGCACGCCTGCTACTACTACTCCAAGAACCAGGTGGCCTGGAGCATGGGCGGCCACGCGTTCACCGTGTTCGGCGGCATGAACCGGGTGACCGGCGAGCGCTCGAGCATCACCGCATCCAGCATCATCGCGATCAAGGGCAAGGCGATGGCGATGAAGGCGTTCAGCCAGGTGCCGCCGCTCAACAACCGCGAGCTGTTCCATCGCGACCGCCAGATCTGCGCCTACTGCGCGGGCATGTACACCGCGTCCAGGCTGACCCGCGACCATGTGGTCCCGTTCTCGCGCGGAGGCAGGGACACGTGGATGAACGTCGTCACGGCCTGCCGCTCGTGCAATGAGAGGAAGGGTGATCATCCGCCGGAGCAGGCCGGAATGGAGCTGGTCTATCTGCCCTACGTTCCGAACCGTGCGGAGTACTTGATACTCACCAACCGCCGGATACTGGCCGATCAGATGGAGTTCCTCGCGCAGCACGTTCCGGCACAAAGCCGCCTGCGCGCGCAACGCCCGTAGGCGTTTCCTGCACGACGCCGCCCCCGCTAGGTGGCGTCTTTCTCCTGCAGTTTCTTTGCCAGTGCGTACGCCTGCTCGGGCGTGAGTTGCTGCGACGGACGTTCCCTGAGCAACAGCCAGAACAGCGCGCCGTTCGCCAGGACAAACCCGACCTCGATGTAGAGCAGCGTGGTGACGATGAAGTGGCCCGATTGGCGGCTGCCGATGAAATAGAAGCCCTCGAAGGTTGGAAGCACCGAGTTGGTGAGGGCGAATACCGATTCGAACGGCGGAAACATCAGGATTACGATGAGGTTGACGCCGGTGCCGATCAGGACCGCGTTGCGGTAGCCGACGCGAGGTGCGCGGGGACCCTTCGGGCGGTCAGCCAGCAGCAGCCATGCGATGCCGGCGTTGATCAGCACCACGAAGACCTCGAGGACCAGCACTCCGCCATTGACCACCCCGTACGGGGGGGGAGTGAAATAGAAGCTGAACCCCGCGAAGGTGGGCACCCTGGAGGTGGCGATTGTGAACTGGTCGAACGGAGGGAACAGCAGGATCAGCAGCAGGTTGGCTGCCGCGATGAACATCGCGATGTTTTGGTGACGGTTCATCATCCTGTTCTGGAGCGCATTATAGCCCATAGTCATCGTAGCGGCGGTCAGCCGTTCGAGGCTCTGCATCTCATCTTGATGGGCACGCCCCGCCAACTCCGTTGGCGAGCGGCGCAGGAGAGTCCATGCTGGCACAGCGGGCGCAGCAACTCCGGTTTGCGGCAAGTTGGTTTCGTGTCGCGCAGAAAATCGTGCAGATACGTTTACCGCCGGCTGCGCCCGAGGAGAACCGAGCACGCGGTGCTGCGGCTCAGCGTTTGGTATGATGTGCGCGGTGCGGCGCCAATCGCCTGATTGTTATTTGGTTTCCTTGTCCACCATCGATCTCCACAGTCATTCCACGCATTCCGACGGGCTGTTGCGTCCGCGCGAGCTCGTCGGGCGCGCAGCGGTGAGAGGAGTGAAGGTTCTGGCGCTCACGGACCACGAAGGTGCGCGCTGCTACGTCACCAATCCGGAACTCGTCGGCCGTGCCCACTTTGCCCGGTTCCTGGTGGAACGCGGCTATGCGCGGGACGTGTCCTCGGTGTTCAGGAAATATCTCGCCCCCGGCAAGCCCGGTTATGTCGCGCACCAGTGGGCGAGCCTCGCCCAGGCGGTCGGCTGGATCGCGGCAAGCGGGGGCATCGCGGTGCTTGCTCATCCCGGACGCTACCCGATGAACGACGCGCAGCGCGACGGACTCTTCTCGGGCTTCAAGGAGGCCGGTGGGCACGGCGTGGAAGTGGTGACGGGAAGCCATACCTCCCGGCAGTTCCATACCTACGCGCGCTACGCGCAGCGCTACGGCCTGCTCGTGTCGGCGGGATCGGATTTTCACGGGGCGGAGGAAAGCCGCCGCGACTTGGGCGATCTGCCGCCGCTGCCGGACGGGTGCACGCCGGTCTGGGCGGCCTCGGCCTGGTAGCCGCGCAGTGTTGAATTTTGAGTATTTAGTGTTGAGTTGAAAAGGCGTGGTGGAACCTAACTCAACAGGCAAAATTCAACACTCAACACCGAAAAATTGGCTCAGTTTTTCTCGATCCATCCCGACAACCCGCAGCCACGGCTCATACGGCGCGCCGCGGAGATCGTGACGCAGGGCGGCGTCATCATCTATCCGACGGACTCGTGCTACGCGCTCGGCTGCCGCCTCGGAGACAAGGCGGCCATGGAGCGCATACGGGCGGTGCGAGAAGTCGATGCGCGCCACCTGTTCGCCCTTGTCTGCCGCGATCTCGCCGAGCTCTCGGTCTATGCGAGGGTGGACAACCGCCAGTTCCGGCTCCTGAAGAGCGCGACGCCCGGGAGCTATACGTTCATATTGAGGGCCACGCGCGAGGTGCCCAAGCGCTTGCTGCATACGCAGCGCAAGACGGTCGGACTGCGCGTTCCGGACCACCGCGTCGTGCGCGCTTTGCTCGCAGAGCTGGGCGAACCCCTGCTGAGCTCGACGCTGCGACTGCCCGGAGATCCCGCGCCGCTCAATGACGCGCAGGAGATGCGCGCGCGGCTCGAGGGGCGCGTGGACCTGATCCTCGACAGCGGCTCATGCGGCATACTTCCGACGACGGTCGTCGACCTTACCGGTGACGCGCCGGTGATCACCCGCGAGGGCAAGGGAAGCGCCGCGCCCTTCGGGCTGTAGTGGCGGATAGCGCATTCCGCGTCCGGTGTTTGCAACCTGATAGAATCGCGTTTCCTGCACTGCCCTGACGCCCGTCCCCACACTCGATACTGCCTCCCGTGGAATTGAATCTGGTCCAGGCCATAGCCGTTTATGCGCTGCCGGTCATACTCGCGATCACCTTGCACGAAGCCGCGCATGGTTACGTGGCGAGGCACTTCGGGGACTTCACCGCGTACCTAGAAGGCCGGGTGAGCCTGAACCCGCTGCGGCATATCGACCCGATTGGTACGGTCGCGGTCCCTCTGTTCCTGCTGGCGGCGAGCAAGCTGCTCGGGGGCGGGATCCTCTTCGGATGGGCGAAGCCGGTGCCGGTCAATTACGCGAATCTGCGCAGCCCGAAACGCGACATGCTTTGGGTTGCTGCCGCCGGGCCCGCCAGCAATCTGGCGATGGCGCTGTTCTGGGCGGGGGCGGTGAAGGTCGGACTCGCGATGCCCGAGAGTTACTTCGCGATGCCTTTGGCGCTGATGGGCGCGGCGGGCGTGTTCGTCAACATCATCATCATGGTGCTCAATCTCGTCCCGCTTCCCCCGCTCGACGGCGGGCGCATCCTGGTAAGCTTGCTGCCCCACCGCCTCGCGTACGCGGTCTCGCGCATCGAACCTTACGGCTTCCTGATCCTCATCGTGCTGCTGTTCACGGGGGCGCTCGGCTGGGTGTTGTGGCCGGCGATCGGCGCGGTGATGGTGCTGATCGGGGGGATTTTCGACCTGCCCGTGGCGGTGATCCTGCGCCTTGCGGGCGTGCTCTGATACCCGGGCATTACGGACCGACTCAATGCAACCCAACCGCGTCCTCTCCGGCATGCGGCCCACCGGGGCCCTCCACCTCGGCCACTATCACGGCGTGCTGAAGAACTGGGTCAAGCTGCAGCATGAGTACGAATGCTTCTTTTTCGTGGCCGACTGGCACGCGCTGACCACCCACTATGACGAGCCCGGGATCATCGAGCGCAATGTCTGGGACATGGTGATCGACTGGCTCGCGGCGGGCGTGGACCCGGGGCAGGCGACGCTGTTCATCCAGTCGCGCGTTCCGGAGCATGCGGAGCTGCACGTGCTGCTCTCGATGGTGACCCCGCTCTCGTGGCTGGAACGGGTGCCGAGCTACAAGGACCAGCAGGAAAAACTGGCGGACAAGGATCTTGCGACGTACGGCTTTCTGGGCTATCCGCTGCTGCAGAGCGCCGACATCCTGATCTACCGCGCCAACCGCGTGCCGGTGGGAGAGGACCAGGTCCCGCACATCGAGTTCTCGCGGGAGATCGCGCGCCGCTTCAACCATGTGTTCGGAAAGGAAGCCGGTTTCGAGGGGAAAGCGGAATCGGCGATCAAGAAGCTCGGCGCGAAGCGCGCGCGCCTCTACCGGCAGCTGCGGACCAAGTATCTGGAAAAGGGCGATACCGACGCGCTCGCCGCAGCGCGTGCTCTGGTCGGGGAGGCGCAGAACATACCTCTCGGCGACCGCGAGCGGCTGTTCGGCTACATCGAGGGCGGGGGCAAGGTGATACTCGTCGAGCCCGAGGCGCTGCTCACGGAAGCATCGCGGATGCCCGGCCTCGACGGGCAGAAGATGTCGAAGTCCTACAGCAATACGATCAGCTTGCGGGAGACGGCCGACGAGGTCGCGAAAAAAATCCGCATCATGCCGACCGACCCGGCGCGCGTGAAGCGCTCCGATCCCGGCGAGCCGGAAAAATGCCCGGTGTGGCAATTGCACCTGGTCTACTCGGACGAGAACCGCAAGCAATGGGTGCAGAAGGGATGCCGCAGCGCCGGAATCGGCTGCCTCGAGTGCAAGCAGCCGGTCATCGATGCCGTGCTCGAGGAGCAGGAGCCGATGCGCGAGCGGGCGCAGCAGTACCTCGACGATCCCGCGCTCGTGCGCAGCATCATCGCCGACGGGTGTGAAAAGGCGCGCAAGCTCGCGCAGGAGACCTTGCGCGAGGTGAAACAGGCGATGGGTCTGAGCTACGTTTGAGGCCTCGCGGTCCGGGCTGGTGCAAGCGCGCGTTCCCGCACCGGCGCTAGGTTCCGCGCCGAAAACGCTGTAGAATATCTCGATGCCAGCGTCGCTTTTGCTCGGCAGCGGGCCGCGATTCGTTAACCCGCATGCGTGGACCGGCCGCCTCCGGCCGGTGGGTGACTCCTCCCCTCCAAATTCCGTTTTCCGCAGCTTCCTGCTGCAGCGCGCACGGGAGCAGGGATGGTGAGCGAAACCGCCGCCGCAGCACCGGTCGCCCGCGTCTACGGGGAGCCCGTCCACGAGATCCCGCACGACCTCTATATTCCGCCGGACGCGCTGGAGATCTTCCTGGAGCAGTTCGAGGGGCCTCTCGATCTCCTGCTGTACCTCATCCGCAAGGAAAACATCAACGTGCTCGACATACCGATGGCCGCGCTCACGGTGCAGTACCTCGAGTACGTCGAGATCATGAGGGCGGGCGCGCTCGAGCTCGCCGCGGAATATCTGCTGATGGCGGCGCTGCTGATCGAGATCAAGTCGCGGATGCTGCTGCCGCGGCCGGCCGTCGCCGGACTCGAGGAAGACCCGCGCGCGGAACTGGTGCGCCGGTTGCTGGAATACGAGCGGATGAAACTCGCCGCGCACCGGCTCAACGAGGTACCGCAGGCGGGACGCGATTTTTCCCTGGTATGCGTGCTCTTCGAGCGCGATATCGGCGGCCAGATGCCTGAGGTCGGGACCGACGACCTGCGCATGGCCTGGATGACGCTGCTCACACGGGCGGCGGTGAACCGCCACCATCGCATCACCCGGGAGGAGCTCTCGGTGCGCGAGCACATGAGCCGCATCCTGCGCCGGCTGCAGGAGGCCCGCTACGTGGAGTTCAAGGAGCTGTTCGATCCCGGAAAGGGCATCGCGATCCTTGTGGTGACGTTCCTCGCGTTGCTCGAACTTGCCCGTGAAGGCCTGGTCCAGCTCACGCAACAGCCGGCCTACGCGCCGATCTACGTCAAGCTCAAAACGAGCCATCTGACGACCGTGCAATAGAACGGAACCATAATGAACGCCTCAACGCTCGATCCGCGACAAGTGAAAACGGTGCTGGAAGCCGCTCTGCTCACGAGCCAGGAGCCGCTCGCGGTCGCGGATCTGAAGAAGCTGTTCGACGAGGAGCTGTCCAGCGATACGCTGCGCCGCGTTCTCGAGGAATTGCGCTCCGACTGGAACGGCCGCGGAGTCGAGCTGGTGCAGGTCGCCTCGGGCTGGCGTTTTCGGGTCCGGCCGGAGTACCAGGCGTTCCTCGAGCGGCTGAATCCGCAGAAGCCCCCGCGCTACTCGCGCGCGGTCCTGGAAACGCTCGCCATCATCGCGTACCGCCAGCCGGTCACGCGCGGAGACATCGAGGAGATCCGGGGCGTCACGGTGTCCACCAACCTCATCCGGACGCTGGAGGCGCGCGGATGGATCGACATCGTCGGCCACCGCGAGGTGCCGGGTCGTCCGGCGCTGTACGCGACCACGAAAGCGTTCCTCGACGACCTCAACTTGCGCTCGCTCGACGAGTTGCCGCCGCTCGACGATCTGGGATCACTGGTGGACACTGCGGGGCTCGCGCCGATACCCCCGGGCGCCGAGGAGCCGGTAGCGGCGCCTTTGGAGGAACTGCGCCGCGCCGCCGCCGCGTGAGGCGCGGCTCGAACCGGCTTCGTGGCGGCTCGCAGGACTGATCCGTCGTCCACGTTCGATCCGTAGCGGCGATGCACTCCGCGGTCCCCGCTGACCATCCGGCGCGCCGGCTCATCGCGCGATTGCGCCGCCCGGTGCCCGCGGAACGCATGACGCGCATGACGCATCACGCGGGTTCCCGATTTCAGCAGCATCAACATTGACTGTAACGGAGGCACCATGATTCGAGCTGCAATCGTCGGTTTGGGCTGGTGGGGAAAGACCCTCGTCGAAGCCGTCCACGGCAAGAGCGACAAGATCCAGTTTGTCGCGGCCAACACCCGCACCCGCGCCAAGGCGGAGGACTTCTGCAAAGAGAGGAAGATCGATCTGCGCGATGACCTCGATGCGGTCCTCAAGGACGCCAAGGTCGACGCCCTGGTCTACGCGACACCCCACAGCATGCACGAGGAGCACATCAAGCGCGCTGCGGCGGCCGGCAAGCATGTCTACGTGGAAAAGCCGTTCGCGCTGAAAGTGGCGAGCGCGAAGGCCGCGATCGATGCGGTGAAGAAGGCGGGCGTCGTGCTGGGCGTCGACTTCCAGCGCCGCTTCCATCCGTCGGTGGGCGAGATTCGCAAGCGCATCAAGGACGGGAGCCTCGGCACGCTGACCTTCGCGGTTGGCGAAGTGTCTTCGCCGGGCGGGCTTGCGCTGGCCAAGGAGTCCTGGCGCGTCAATCCGGAGGAAACGCCGGCCGGCGCGATGACGGGGCTCGGGGTGCACCTGGTGGACGGGTTCATCGACCTCATCGGTGAGGTCGACGAGGTCTACTGCGTCAATACCCGCCGCGCTGCGCCGCTGGTGGACGATACGACGGTGTTCACGATGAAGCACAAGAACGGCGTGGTCTCGATCAATAACTGCACGCTGGCGAGCGCGGCGAGCTATTGCATCGCGGTTTTTGGCACGAAGGGCATCGCCGAGACGACCCGGCCGGCGCTGGATACGTTCCGCTTCATGCCGGTGCCGGACAAGGGAGGGCCGCACGCGACCGCGCAGCCCGAAACCATCGAGAACAAGGGCTTCAACCCGGTGAAAGCCGGCCTGGAAGCGTTTGCCGACGCTTGCAGCGGCAACGCGAAGTTTCCGGTGACGTTCGAGCAGATCATCCACGGCGTTGCCGTGTTCGAGGCGATCGTTGAATCGGCGAAGACCGGCAAGCCGGTCAAGGTCAAGTAAGGCAACTCAAGTCAAACTTATTTGCCACAGAGAACGCAGAGTTCGCAGAGAAAAAACCGGGAGCAGGCGAACCGGTTTCCGGCCCCTTAAGTTCTCTGTGCTCGCGGCGCGGGCCGCGTCTGCTGCCGCAGGTCGAGGGCCCTGGCTATTGAGGACACGGAGGCCACGGGCGGGGAAAAGGAAAATATGGGAAAAGGGTTTTTCGACCCTCTGTGTTCTCTGTGGCTGCCGTTGGTTTTGACCTTCCGGGAGAGGGCATGGATTACCGCGAAGTAAGCGAGGTCCGCGACGGCATGCGGATCGACTGGGACGTGCCGGTCGAGATGGAGGACGGCGTGGTGCTGCGCGCCGACGTCTACCGGCCGGTCGATCCGGGGAAGTACCCGGTGATCCTGACCTACGGTCCCTACGGCAAGTGGCTGCATTTCGAGGACCTCTACGTCACCCAGTGGCGCCGCATGTGCGAGGAGCACCCGGACGTGCCCACCGGCTCCACCAACAAGTACCAGAACTGGGAAGTCGTGGATCCGGAGAAGTGGGTGCCGGACGGCTATGCCGTCGTGCGCGTGGACTCGCGCGGAGCAGGCCGCTCGCCCGGGCTGCTCGACCTGTGGTCGCTGCGCGAGGCGCAGGATTTCTATCACTGCATCGAATGGGCGGCGAAGCAGCCCTGGTCGAATGGAAGAGTGGGGCTGAACGGCATCTCTTACTACGGCATGAACCAGTGGCAGGTGGCTGCGCTGCAACCGCCGCATCTCGCGGCGATCTGCGTGTGGGAAGGCGCGGCGGATTACTACCGCGACATGAGCCATCACGGCGGCATCTACTGCACTTTCGCCGATACCTGGTTTCCGAAGCAGGTGATCCCGGTGCAGCACGGGCAAGGCACGAAGGGCTATCGCAGCCGCATGAACGGCGACTGGGTGTCGGGGCCCGCAACGCTGCGTGAAGAGGAGTTGGGGGCCGCGCGGCGCGACTTCGCCGCCGACTGCTACGCCAACCGGCTGGCGAGTGACGAGTACTGGCGCTCCCGCATGCCCGAATGGTCGAAGGTAAACGTGCCGCTCCTCTCGTCGGCCAACTGGGGCGGCCAGGGCCTGCATCCTCGCGGCAACTTCGAGGGCTTTGTGCGCGCGGCTTCGCAGCAGAAGTGGCTCGAGGTCCACGGCATCGAGCACTGGACGGAGTTCTATACGGACTATGGCCTCAGGATACAGAAGCGCTTCTTCGGTCATTTCCTGAAGGGCAAAGACACCGGCTGGGCGAGGCAGCTCAAGGTGGTCTTGCTCGTGCGTCATCCGGGCGAGAAGTTCGTCGAGCGCCATGAAAGCGAATGGCCGCTCGCGCGCACGCAATGGACGAAGTTCCATCTGCAGCCCGAAGGCCATGCGCTTACGACCGAAGCGCAGACGAAGGCGGGAAGCGTCACGTACGGCGGTTTCTCGGACGGCGTGACGTTCCTAACGGCTCCGCTCGAGCGCGAAACGGAGATCACGGGCCCAATCGCGGCCAGGCTGTGGGTCTCCTCCGCCACGGAGGACGCCGACCTGTTCCTCGTGGTACGCGTGTTCGCGCCCGACCTGAAGGAGGTCACGTTCATGGGCGCCCTTGATCCGCACACGCCGATCGCTCAAGGCTGGCTGCGGGCTTCACATCGCAAGCTTGATAAAGCGCTATCGCTGCCCTACCGACCCTATCACACGCACGATGAAATCCAGAAGCTCAAGGTGAACGATGTCTACCAGCTGGACATCGAGGTGTGGCCCACCTGCATCGTGGTGCCCAAGGGCTACCGCGTCGGCTTGACCGTGCGCGGCCGCGACTACGAGTACCCGGGAGGCCCGGCGCAGGGGCTGGGGAATTTGAACGCGGTGTTCACCGGCGTCGGGCCGTTCCGTCACGACGATCCGCGCGACCGGCCGGCTGCGGTATTCGGCGGGGACGTGACGCTGCACATGGGACCGGATCGCCAGGCTCATCTGCTGCTGCCGTTGGTGCCTCCGAGATAGCGAGGTGACCGGACACTGGTCGCTCTGGCGCCGTCCGCGATTCGCTGCGGACATTAACGCGCGAGGACCATCGAGGGCGGGCCGATCATTGCTGTTGAATTTCCGGGAAGTTCGTTGCTGGGTTCTGCGAGCCGCTAGGACGCCGGCTCGAGACGCGCGAGCACGCCGTTCGACTCGTCGGTCAGGAGGTAGATGTAGCCGTCGGGCCCGACGCGCACGTCGCGAATGCGCCCGATCCGGTTCTTGAGCATCCGCTCCTCCTTCACCACTTTCTCGCCATCGAGCTTGAGGCGCACCAGCATCTGGTCGCGCAGCGCGCCGATGAAAAGGTCGCCACGCCAGCGCGGAAACTTGTCGCCCGTATAGAACGCCATTCCCGAAGGCGCGATCGACGGCACCCAGTAGTGCAACGGCTGCGCCATTCCGGCCTTGTGCGTGCCTTCTCCGATGCGCGTGCCAGTGACGTAGTTCACGCCGTAGGTGATGACCGGCCAGCCGTAGTTCACGCCGGGGCGGATCACGTTGATCTCGTCTCCCCCCTGCGGCCCGTGCTCGTGCGTCCACAGCATCCCGGTCGCGGGGTGCTGGGCCGCGCCCTGCATGTTCCGGTTGCCGAGCGTGTATTTCTCGGGCTTCCATCCGGGCTTGCCCACGAAGGGGTTGTCCTTGGGCACGCGGCCATCGTCGTGCAGACGGATGACGGAGCCCGCGTGATCGTCGGGCCGCTGCGCGCGCTCCATCTCCCCGCGGTCGCCCAGCGTGATGTAGAGGTAGCCCTGGCGGTCGAAGACCAGTCGCGAGCCGAAATGGCGGCCGGTCGTACCCTTCGGTTGCTGGCGGAATATGACCTCAATGTTCTCCAGGTGGTTTCCGGCAAACCTGCCGCGCGCAACTTCGGTGCCGACCCCGCCTTCACCGCGCGCAGCATACGCGAGATAGACCAGCCCGTTCTCCGGGAAGCGCGGATGCAGCGCGACGTCCATCAGCCCGCCCTGGCCGTAGGCGGCGACCTGGGGGAGCCCGGTGACGGGCTGGCGCGCCAGGGCGCCGTCCTTGCCGACGATGCGCAGCCGTCCCGCACGTTCCGTCACCAACATCCTGCCGTCCGGGAGAAAGGCGAGGCCCCAGGGATGTTCGAGCCCCTCGACGATCCGGATCACGCGGAAGCTGTGTTCCTCCGATTGGATCGTCTGGGATTGCGCCGACGCGCCGGGCGCGAGCAGCGCGCACGCTAACGCGAGGCCCGTTACTGAAAGGGCGGGAAGGCGGGCAGTCGGCACGGAAAAAAGCCCTACTTCTGAAAGTGCGAGCGCGCCTTCTCGAAGGCTTGCTGCATCTTCGACCAGGATTCATCCGCGCCGCGCACGAGATCCATCCACGCCTCTCCGCTGGCGTCCTGGATCTTGCGCATCTGCGCGAGCGCAGCGTCACGCTGGCGCCGGAACGCCGAGAGCTGCTCCTCATACTGGGCACGCGCGTCCGCCTGTGCCCCCTTGGTCTTGCTTTCCCACTTCGCTACCTCGGCGTTCCATTCGTCGAGTTGCGCCTTTAACTTTTCAACGTATTCTTCCATAGTTATCATGGACATACCTACTTTCATTCAAGTGCTAGATGAACTGCAACGCTAGCGGTTGGACCGCGCCCCGCCTGGGTAATTTCCGGATGCCACGATATCCGCTGCGTGAAAGCGAACGGGATCGCTAGTCGCTGCGGGGCTGCTGGAAGGGGTGCGCCGGCGGTAGGTCTACTCGACTCGTTCCACGACCGACCGGTCAGGCTCAGGGTTCCAGTCGCGGTCATCGAGCACGAACTTGATCATGCTCCTGCCCACGATACGGCCTTCGGTAACGAACGTTCCTCCGCGGTTCAATACATGGCATGGTCCGGGCCGAATCCGCGTCTTCGCTTCAAGAAGGGACTGGCCGAATCGCAAATTCCAGAGTCTGCAGATCACCGAGCACGTAGGTCGGCGGTCCGCTCACGCCCGCGACCGTCCCGGGATCGATTCGCAGCGTCTCTTCTCCTTTGATGTTCCGAATGCGCTCGATGACCGCGCGGTGCTCATGCCCGTTGCATACGAGGTCGTATTGGCCGGTGAGCGCCATTGCCTTGGCGTAATGCGGGTAGTGCACCATGAATATCCGCCTTTGCGCCAGGTCGAGGGACGCGTCCTGCCCGTAGTATTGCACGCGGCTTCCGTATTCCTGTGCAAACCTGCAAAGGTAAAACAAATCGCCCGTGTTGTTGCCGTGAATCAGGTGGATCGGCAGGCCCAAACCGACAATCGCATGCAGCGTGGACGGCGCCACCAGATCGCCGCAGTGCAGCACTGCCTGAGCGCCAAGCGCTTTCGCCTCCGCGACAGCGGCGGCGAGCCGCTCGCGATGGTCGTGGCTGTCGGATACAATGCAAACTTTCAGATGATTCCCTTCCCTTTGGCATCATATTTACCGGCTAGTGTCTCATATCACGGCCCCGATACGCGCAGGCTGGCCGTGCCTGCAACCTCGTGGCTGGCAACCCCGAGACCATGCGCATCCAAAAATTTTTAATGGCGGCATAACCTTTTTTGGCAATGTCCTACTTAATGGGTAAAACGCTCGCTGCTACGGTGGAGCCCTGGGAGGTCTTCTCATGGGGCTCTACGACTACCGGCATGTCATTGCTAACGAGCGAACCTGCTTCTGGTTTATC
>VGID01000074.1 GCA_016868035.1 Betaproteobacteria bacterium
AAAGGCGAGCTATGACTGTTCTGCGAACGCTGAGACTCGGTCACGTCCACGTCAAAAAAGTGTTCTGCGAACGCTGAGATTCGCCCGCTTACCGCTTACCGCTTACCGCTTACCGCTTACCGCTTCCGGGCGTCGCTCACTCGGTCGGCCGCGCGGAGAATTCGCCAAATTCGCCTTCGCCGTCCGTCACCTGCACGTCGGTAACCCGTGCCCCCGGCGGGCCGCTCCGCGTCCACACGATCATCGCCTCCACCGCCGCGGGCGCGCCCTGAACGACGGCCTCGACGCTGCCATCGCGGCGGTTGCGGATCCAGCCCGTCACCCCGAGCTCGCGCGCCTGGCGCACCGCCGAGTAGCGGTAGGCGACACCTTGGACGCGGCCCGTGATGCGCAGGTGCCGTGTAATGTTCATAAGAAAAGGATAATCCCGACGCGGGCGCGCAGCCATTGGGCGGCATGCACGGCGGTACAACAGGAGACGCGGTCAGCGGCGCGCCGGGGAAGCGCTCACAGCCGCAGATAGATATAGCCTTCCTGGCCTTGCAGGCGCGCGATCTCGGCGATGCCCGAGGGCACCAGCTTCGCTTCCGGGATCACCTCGCCCGAATCGATTTTCCGGCGCACCAGCGTGTTGCCGCAGACGCGGAACTCCACGCCGCGCTCCTTGAAGCGCCTTACCGCCGTCTCGAGGAGCTGCCCGGTTTCGTCGCGCGCGCCGCGCAGCAGGAAATCAACGCCGTTGTTGTGCGCGACCACGACGACCGCCACATCCGGGGCCGCATCGAGATGGTTGCCGAGCGTGCGCAACGCCGCGCCCGCCGCATCGCTGTTGGTCATGTGATAGACGATGCGGGCCGGTTCGGGCGCGGAAGGCACGCGCGTGTGCTCGTACCCCGAGTATCCGATCAAGGCGACGATGGCCAACGCGCCGAGCGCCGGGACCGCCTGGGCGAGCCAAGTTCGCCGCGGCATCCGGACCTCGGGTTGCCTCGCGTAGTGCGCCTGGAGCCGCTCGCGCAGCGCATCCGGCGTCTCCCATCCGCCGTGGCGGCGCAGCGCGGTCTGCAGCGCGAGGAGGTTCGCGTGCAGCGACCGGCACCGCGGGCAACCCTGCACGTGCTCCTCCAGCGCCAGTGCGTTCGGCAGGTCGAGCTCGCCGTCCACGTAGGCGTGGAGCAGCCGCATGGTCGCTTGGCAGTTCATGTTCCGGTGTCTTCCTTCTTCATGCGTTCCCTCAGCGCCTGCTGCAGGAGCCTGCGGCCCCGCGCCAGGCGCGACATCACGGTGCCGATCGGAATCCCCGCGATCGCGGCGATCTCCTTGTAGGAGCAGTCATGCAGTTCCCGCAACGCCAGCGCTTCGCGGTACTCATCCGGCAGCGCGCGCAGGCAGCGCTGCACCAGCTCCCGGTCCGCGCTCTCGATCGCGGCCAACTCGGGGTTGGCCGGAAAGTTGAGCACCGCTCCCGCGGCCACCGCGTCCTCGCCGTGCGCGTCCTCGTCGAACTCGTCGGGCCCGGAGGCGGCGCGCTCGCGCTCGAGCAGCGTGTAGCAGCAGTTGCGCACGATGCCAAGCAGCCACGGGCGCGCGTCCCCGCCGCGGAACCCGTGGAAAAAGCGGTACGCGCGCAGGTAGGCTTCCTGCACCGCCTCCTCGGCCTGCGCCTCGTTGCGGGTGAGCCACCGCGCCAAGCCGTACGCCGCGTCCATGTGCGCAAGCACAAGCCGCTCGAACCGCTCCCGTTTCGCTTCTTCGGACAACAACCGTCCTTTCTCGACTACCCGTCAGCAGCGTATTTTATTCCCGCACGGAATATATCGCTCCTGCCGCCGGTATGTAAAAACGGGGCGGAGCGCGGAACGGGGAAGGTCTGCGTACTCCGGGCGAAACGAATCGACACGAACTTCGACAACCGAGGGGAGGAAAGTAAATGGCGCATCACGCTGGCACGCGTCTCTTGGGGTATGCCCTTATTTTCTTGGGGATTTTTGCAACGAGCTCCGCGATCTTTGCCGCGAGCGCGGCCGGGGCCGGAGGGGGCGGAAGCGGCGAGATCACGCTGATCCATATCGGAGATATCCACGGCCACCTGACCCCGCGCCCCAACATGCGCAGCGATGGTGAGGGGCGCATGGTAGGCGGATTGGCTCGGATGTATACGCTCATCGAGCAGATTCGCAAGCGGCACAAGCACACGCTGTTGCTCAATACCGGGGACACCATTCAGGGCTCGGCCGAGGCGCTTTACACGCGCGGCCAGGCGCTGGTGGATGTCGTCAACCTCTTCAAGCTGGACGCCTACGCACCGGGAAACTGGGAGTTCGTCTACGGCACCGATCGTTTCCTCGAGTTGTTCGCGGGCCCGAAGCCGAAAGCGCCGTGGAACACGATCGCCGCAAACGTCTACTACGACGGTGAGCCGTATGCCAACAGGACGGGCCAACATGTCCTGCCGCCGTTCATGGTGCGCGACATCGGTGGCTTGCGCGTGGGTTTCATCGGGCTCACCACCCGGCGCGGGCCGCAGGTCGTGGGAACCGCCGTCACCAAAGGCTTCCGCTTCACGAACGGCGACGTTGAGGTTCCGATGTATCTGCGGGTGCTGCGCGACAGGATCAAGGTGGATCTCGTGGTGATGCTGTCCGAGCAGGAGCTCGCCAACAACGTGCGCCTCGCGGAAGCCAATCCGGGCATCGACGTGATTTTCTCGTCCGACATGCACGAGATCACGCGCCAGCCGATCGTGACGCGCACCGGGACCGTTATCGTGGAGGAAGGCCAGGACGGGACCGTGCTGGGCGAGCTCACGCTGAAGATCAAGAGCGGCAAGGTGGAGAAGTGGGACTGGAGGTCGCACACGATCGATGATCGCCTTGCCGAGCACAAGCGTGTTGCCGCGAAGATCGCGGAAATCCGCAAGACATTCGTAGCGGGGCCTCACTTCAAGCAACACGTGAATCCGTTCAACGGTACGCAGCTTGCACGCCCCATCGACACCGTGGTCGGCCATACCAGGGCGGCGCTGCACCGGTCGAATTTTTCGCACGAGCCGATGGCCGGCGTGATCGAGGGTTCATCGCACAATTTCCTGACCGACGCGTTCCGCGAGCAGGCGAAGGCGGATATCGGCGCGATCCGCGGTTTTCGTTACGGCACCCACGTGGCGCCCGGTCCGATCAAGATGGAGGACCTCTATCACTTCATTCCGATCGGACCGATGATCGCGCGCGGCACGATCCGGGGCCAGCAGCTCAAGAACCAGATCGAGAACGCGGCCAATGGCTCCTTTGATCCCAGCGTGGCTGACTGGACGGGCGGGTGGCTGTTCGGCTTCAGCGGCGTGACCATGGATTTCAATGCCTACGCGGGCCGCGGCTCGCGCGCTTCCGGCATCCAGGTGCAACGGTTTGGCTCGGCGAAATACGAGCCGCTCGACGTCAAGGCCGAATACAGTTATGCCTCGTACTACTATTCGTCGGATCCGAAACTGATCAACGTCGTTCCTTCGACCAACATCAGCGTGCTGCGCGACGAAAAGGGCAACGTTCTTGATGGCGTGGAGGTGGTGGTGCGCTACCTGCAGTCGCGGCCGGACAAGACAGTCGATCCGAAGCCCAACCGGATCCGCGTCGTGAAACCTTTGCCCAAACCGCAGTACGGCAATCCCGAGGTCCAGCCGCTGCGCGGAGCGTTCCAGTAGCCGGCGTGAACGGCAGCTGTGCTTCGCGCGGGGGCGCATGGCGTTCCCCTCGCGAGCGGAAGGGCGGCTTGGCCGCCCTTCTCATTGGCCCCAATTGCGATCGGAGCGACTTTTCAGAAAACTTGCCCTGATCCGGTTCGTTCGCTCACAAATCACGACTCACGCGTTTCAGGCGACGCGGTAGCGCTCCACGAGCTTCCAGTCGAGCTCGATGCCGAAGCCGGGCGCGCCCGGCACTTCGAACGTGCCGTCCTTCACCGCCGGGCGGTTCGCCCACAGGCTTTGCCACACCGGGTCGCGCTCGGGATCGGCGAAGCACTCGACGTAGGTACCGTGCGGAATGCCGGCGAGCAGATGGCCCGCGATCTGCGGCTCCTCGTGATGCGCCATTTTCACCCCCGCCGCCGCACAGATCGCCGCGGCGCGCCGCCAGTCGGTCACGCCCCCGCCCTCGGAGGCGTCATAGTTGACGAAATCCACCGCTTTCGCCTCGACCAGCCGGCGCACGCCGTGGCTCGTCATCTCGCACTGCCCCGCGGTGACGGGGACGCGGGTTGCCTCGCGCACCCGCGCCATCATCGCCGCGTCATCGTACCAATGGCACGGCTCCTCGAACCAGGTGATATCGAGCGGCTCCACCAGCCGCGCGAAGCGGATCGCCTCTTCCACGCTCCAGCCGCGGTTCGCGTCCACGCACAGGATGTAGTCGGGGCCCGCGGCGTTGCGCGCGGCTTCCACGCGTGTCGCGTCTTCTTCGGGGCTCAGACCCCCGACCTTGAACTTGCAGCCGGCCATGCCCGCCTCGCGGTAGCTCTCCATCTCGCGCCCGATGTCGGCGAGCGTCTTGCCGGCCATGTAGTAGCCGCCGATCGAGATGATCGGAAGGACGTCGCGCCCGCCGCCGAGCAGCGCGGCGACGCTCTTGTTCTGGACCTTGCCCGCGAGGTCCCACAGCGCGCAGTCCACGCAGGAAATCGCTTCGATCAGCGTCTTGCGGTCGCGGCTCGCGTGCGTGAGCGCGAACATCGTATCCCACGCGCGAGCGGCATCGAAGATGCTCATGCCCTTCAGGCGCGGCGCGAGCTCGTCTTCGATCAGACGCGCGATCACGGGCCCGTGCTCGCGGTTGTCGCCGTTGTAGACCTCGCTTGCGAGCCCTTCTGCGGTGCGGATCCGGGTGATGACGGTCGAGCGTTTGAGCACGGAGTAGGTGGCTCCGCCGAAATTCCTCTTCAGCGGGATGTCGATCGCGATCGCTTCGACGCTGTGTATGTTCATGGCAAGCGATTGAACCGCCAGGGCGCCAGGAGAAACAAGAACAGAGCAACCTGAACCACAGAGAAAAAGAGAGAGAAGCAGGATCTATTGGTACGAGGTATCTCTCCGCGTCTCCGCGGTTCAGCTCCGGTTCTTATCGGCGTGCATCGGCGGCGAAAACTAAGGGCGCAGGGATGAAGGAATAATTCTTGTTTTTCCTTTGTGTCCTTCGTGTCCTTTGCGGTTAAAGATCTTGGTTTTCTTGGCGTTTTGGCGGTTCGACTACGGTTCTTGTTTTATCCGCGCCCCGCGCGGCGAGAATCGGTGCGTGTCTTCAGGAGAAGACGATCAGTGCGCCGATCGCGACGGCGCCCGTCACGGCCACGATGAAGACGAGCTTGTCCCTGCGGCTCCAGCCCGGGCCGCGCGCGACCGGGAACGCGCGCTGCGTGTCGGCGCTCACCTTCACGGTCTTCGCGAAATCCTCCATCTCACCCGCCATGCCGGTCTGCGCCGCGAGCCGCATCGTGGCGTCGCCGGAGTCGAACGACTTCGACAGCCCGAGCGTGAGGGCGAGATCCACCGTGTCGGTTTCCGCGTCGGTGCGCCGCGTGCTCGGGGCCGTGCTCGCGAGCAGCTCCGCCGCCGGCTCCGGATCGAAGCTCGCCTGCGCCGGTTTCGCGGTGGCGGCGCTGGCGGGGGGCGCGCGTTCCGCGACGCGCTGCAGGCACTCCCTGAGATCCCGCGCCATCTCGCGCGCGTCGCCGTAACGGTCCTCCGGGGTCTTCGCGATGGCCTTGGCAACGATGTAATCGAGCATCTCCGGAGCTTCCCGGTTGAGCGAGCTCGGCGGGGGCGGGACGAAGTTCAGGATCTGGAACATGATCGCGCTCATGTCCTCGCCGGTGAACGGCGCCTTGCCGGTCACCGTCTCATAGAGGATCACCCCGAGCGAGAAGATGTCCGAGCGCGGCTCCGCGCGCTTGCCCGCTACCTGCTCGGGAGACATGTACTTCGGCGAGCCGAGCACTATCCCGGTCTGGGTGCGCACTTCGGCAGAGCGCATGCGGGCGATGCCGAAGTCCATGATCTTCACCCGGCCGTCGCGCACGATCATGATGTTGGGCGGCTTGATGTCGCGATGCACGACGTCGTGCTCGTGGGCGTAGCCGAGGCCCTCGGCCGTCTGCGCGGCGATGTCGATCGCCTGCGCGACCGCCAGCGGCTTGCCCGGGGCGAGCAGCGCCCTCAACTCCTTGCCCTCGAGCAGCTCCATGGCCATGTACGCGGTGGTTCCGCTCTTGCCGATATCGTAGACGGTGACGATGTTCGGGTGATTGAGCCCGCCGGCGGCCTTGGCCTCCTGAAGGAAGCGCGCCTCGTACTCGGCCAACTCGTCCTGCTCGAGGCCCATGTTGATGGTCTTGATCGCCACCGTGCGGCTGAGCAGGGGGTCAACCGCCCGGTAGACGACGCCCATCGCGCCCTTGCCGAGCTCGCCGACGACCTCGTAGCGTCCGAAGACGAGCGGTTCCATCCGTGCGGATTAACCGCAGAGGCGCAGAGGCGCCGGGGAAACGCGAAGGAAGCTTCGCGGGCAAGAATGGAGAACGCTTTGCGTCATCTTTGCGCCTCGGCGTCTTTGCGGTTCAAAGGTCTTACTTCCTGGCCCTGACGCTGCGGAACACCGGTCCCCACGTCGGATGACCCGCCTCGGCGGGCGCCAGCTCGAACTCCGGGTCGGCGGCGAGCGCCTTGCGGAACTCGTCTCGGCACGGCCGCTCGCGGCCGGACGCGCAGTGGATGAAGGCGAGGTACTTGTGGGCCTGCACCTGGTCGGAGCGGGAGAGGCCGCTATCGAGCGCGCTCTGCAGCTGGCGCGCCGACTCGTTGTAGCTGCCGTTCTCGTAGGCGCGAACGCCGGCGGCGAGCTCGGGTTCGCCCTTGTGCCCCTGGATCAGGCCCCGGATCTCCTTGATCGGGGCGGTGTCGCAGCCGGCGAGCAGCACCACGGCCGCGAGCAGCAGTCGCGCCTGTCTCATCGTCTCCTCGCTATTGGAATTTGTGCCTTATTCTAATCCGTTCGCCGGGCTTTACTTCCACCGCCTCGAAGTGGGCCGGGAAGCTCGTGTTCCGGACCTCGATCTTGTGCCGGCCCGGAGGGAGCTGCACTTCCCGCAGCGGGGGGCTCACTCCCTCCCGCTTTCCGTTCACGAAAACCTCGCCCCACGGGGTGATGGCAAATGCGACCGTTCCGGTTTCCGCAACCGGTGCCGCAGCCCGAGGCTCGGCCGGGCGCCTCGCGGCTTCGGGCGCCGCAACAACCTTTTCGGGTGTGGACGCCGCAGCGGGGGGCTTCTCTTTCGCGGCGGGCTTGGCCGGTGCCGCGGGCGCACGCTTCGGGGGCGGGGGCGCCTCGGCGACCTTCTCGGGCGCGGCGGGGGGCGGCTGCACTGCAACGGGCGCGGCTGGCAGCTCCCGCGCGATCGGCCGGGGTGCCGGCTCCTCGCGCACCCCGCGCAGCGCCACCGCGGTCACCAGGATCGCGACCACGGCGACGGCGGTGCCAAGCCGGGGCCGGGCGCGAAGCTTTTCCGTTACCTGCTCGGCCGAGTGGGCCAGATGGTTGATCACGGTCTGCGCCGCCGCGGGCAGCGGAATGATCCCCGTTGCCGTGGTGCTCCCCGATCCCGGCCTGCGCTTGATCTCGTCCGTGCTCGCGCCCACCGCGTAGACCTCGTGCTCGCGCACATGCTTGTCGGTGCGCGAGCCCTGGTGGCGGAAGAGCTTCGCGTAGGCATCCGACAGGCACGACACGACCTCGTAGTACGAGCGCGAGACGAGAATCTGGTTGGGCTCGGTGAAGCTCATCACGCGCTGGGCGACATTGATGCCGTCGCCGATGATGTTCGGCTGCCCGTTGAAGTCCTGGATCAGCTTGACCGGGCCGAGATTGATGCCGATGCGCATCGTGAGCGGCGGCTCGCCTCCGAACGGCGGCGCGGAGACCGCGTCGCGCAGCGCGAGGCACACGAACAGCGCGTCCTCGGGGTCGCCCACGAAGCTGATGGCCGCTCCGTCGCCGGTGTCCAGAATGATGCGGTCGTTGGCCGCAACGTCCTTCAGCGCCTCGCCGAGCAGCCCGTTCAACCGCTCCCGCAGCCGGATCTGCTCGGCGACGGGCTTGCGCGAATACTCGACGATGTCGATGAACGCGACGCTGCAGATGAACGTCCGGTTGCCTCTGGTCAGCACGATATTATCGGTGAATGGGCAATGGGGAATGGGGAATGGTAAACGCAAGTCCTACGTCGCCGTCATATTTCCCATTTCCCATTTCCCATTTCCTATTTCCCGTTATTTCACGCGCATGCCCGGCTGCGCGCCGGAGTCCGGCGCAAGCAGGTACAGCCCGGGGCCTTCGCCGGAGGCCGCGAGCACCATGCCCTCGGAGACGCCGAACTTCATCTTGCGCGGTGCGAGGTTGGCGACCACCACGGCGAGCCGTCCCTTCAGCTTCTCAGGATCATAGGCCGACTTGATGCCGGCGAACATGGTTCGCGTCTCACCGCCGAGATCGAGCGTGAGCTTCAGAAGCTTGTCCGCGCCCTCGACGTGCTCCGCGTTCACGATCCTCGCGACGCGAAGATCCACCTTGTTGAAATCGTCAATGTTGATGCTGGCGGCGGCTGCGGTGTCCACGGCGTGCTCCTGGTGCTCGGCATGGCGTTGCTGGGAATGCGGCTGCGGCACGGGCTGCAGGCTCTCCTTGTTGGCCTCGACAAGGGCCTGCACCTGCTTCGCGTCCATTCTCGTCATCAGGTGCTGGTACTGGCCGATCCTGCCGGGGCGGCGAGCGAGATCGTGCCACTGGAGACCGGGCGTGCCGAGGAACTCCTCCGCACGCGCCGCGAGCGCGGGCAGCACCGGCTTGAGCAGGATCGTCATGCGGTAGAACGCGAAGATCGCCTCGCCGCAGACCCGGTGCAGCCGCGCGTGGTCGTCCGTGCGCTTGGCGAGATCCCACGGCCTGTTCGCGTCGAAGTACTGGTTCACCTTGTCCGCGTAGGCCATGATGGCGCGTACCGCCCTGCCGTAGTCGCGCTCGTTGTAGGCGTCGCGCACCTCGTCCTCGACGCCGGTCGCCGTTACCGCGGGCGCCTCGCGGTTCGCGGAGCCCGTAGCCGCCGCCGGCAGCTTGCCGTCGAAGTGCTTGAGCAGGAAGGTGGACGCGCGGCTCGCGATGTTCACGTACTTGCCCACGAGGTCGCTGTTCACGCGCGCGACGAAGTCCTCGAGGCTGAGATCGATGTCTTCCATCGTGGGACCGAGCTTGGCGGCGTAGTAGTAGCGCAGCCATTCCGGGTTGAGCCGCTGCTTCAGGTAGCTTCCGGCGGTAATGAAGGTGCCGCGCGATTTCGACATCTTCTCCCCGTTCACCGTGAGGAAGCCGTGGGCGTAGATGTAGGTCGGCTTGCGCAGCCGCGCCTGCTCCAGCATCGCGGGCCAGAACAACGCGTGGAAATAGAGGATGTCCTTGCCGATGAAGTGGATCATCTCCGTGCCTTCGTCGCGGGCCCTTACCTCCTCGGTGTAGGCCTCGAAGGACGCGCCGTTCCTCGCGCACAGGTTCTTGAAGCTTGCGAGGTAGCCGATCGGGGCGTCGAGCCAGACGTAGAAGTACTTGCCGGGCGCATCCGGGATCTCGAACCCGAAGTAGGGCGCGTCGCGCGAGATGTCCCAGTCGTTGAGCCCGGCCTTGAACCACTCGTCGAGCTTGTTCGCCGCCTCCTGCTGCAGCGTCCCCGGCGAGCGCGTCCAGCGCTTCAGAAACTCGGCGCACCGGCTCAGCTTGAAGAAGTAATGGTCGGACTGCTTCTTGACCGGGACCGCACCGGAGATCGCGGAGTAGGGGTTCACGAGGTCGGTCGGCGCGTAGGTCGAGCCGCACGCCTCGCACGCGTCCCCGTACTGGTCCTTGGCGCGGCATTTCGGGCACTCGCCCTTGATGAAGCGGTCCGGAAGGAACAGCTTCTTCACCGGATCGTAGTACTGCTCGATCGCCCGCTGCTCGATGTACCCGGCCTGTTGCAGCCGCCGGTAGATCTCGTAGCACAGCTCCCGGTTCTCGGGCGAGTGGGTCGTGTGGTAATTGTCGAAGGCGACGTGGAAGCCGGCGAAGTCGCGCTTGTGCTCCTCGTGCATGCGCGCGATGAGGTTTTCGGGCGTGACCCCGTCCTGCTCCGCGCGCAGCATGACCGGCGTGCCGTGCGTGTCGTCGGCGCAGCAGTAATGGACCTCGTGCCCCTGCATCTTCTGGAAGCGCACCCAGATGTCGGTCTGGATGTACTCCACCAGATGCCCGAGGTGGATCGCCCCGTTTGCGTAGGGCAGGGCCGAGGTGACGAAGATTCTACGCGGCATGCCGGTGTGCCCTGAAAAAAGAGGATTGTATCAAGCCCTTACGTTTCCTTCGCGCCGGAATCGGGCGCAAAAAAAGCCGGGAGTGCCTCCCGGCTCTTTGCAATCGTGCCGGCGTTCAGCCCTGCTGGGCCATCGGCCGGACGAGTATGTCCACACGGCGGTTTTGCGCACGCCCGGCATCGGTCGTGTTGTCGGCGACCGGTTCGGCCTCACCGCGCCCCTCGATGTGAACGCGCGCGGGCTCAACACCGCGTCCGCTCAGGTAGCTCGCGACCGACGCTGCGCGCTCGCGCGAGAGCTCCTTGTTCATTTGCGCGGAGCCGACGCTGTCGGTGTGGCCGACCACGGTGACGGTCGTCTCCTTGTACTCGGTCAGCGTGTTGGCGATCTTGTCGAGCGTGGGATGGAACTCTTGCTTGATGCTGGACCTGCCGCTGTCAAACGAGATCGAGCCCGGCACTGCGAGCTTCAGCGTGCCGTCCGTCTGCTCCTGGACTTCAACGCCGGAGTCCTTGGTGGCCATGCCCAGCTTTTCCTTCACGGTCTGCCAGTTGTAGCCCACCGCGGCACCGACCCCGGCACCCACGGCGGCACTGACCGCCGTGCCGCGGCCCGAACCTCCTACTGCCGTGCCGAGCACGGCACCCGTGGCGGCCCCGACTCCGGCGCCGACTGCGGTTTCCGTCTGCTGCTGTGTCGCACAGCCAGCGGCGCCCAGAGCGGCGGTCAAAGCGGCTACGATAATGGTTCTATTCATGCAAACCCCCTTTCAAAAGGTTGATCCAAAAAAATGCACGCGCAGCCTCACTTCGGCCGGGTGCTTGCGTGCGGAAGCGCGCCCCGCTCCATTTCTCCGGGGCCGGGTCGCGCGATGCGGATTACAGGCTTCGCAGTTATAAGTTAGACTTTCCGTTTCATTGCGGGTTCCGCCGGATCTCCGGTAGCTGGAGGAACGATGGCCGTCACGACAGAACAGGTAAGCGAAGCGCTCAAGGCGCTCGTCGACCCCAACACCAAGGCGGACTACGTCACCACCAAGTCCGTGCGCAACATCAAGGTGGACGGCGACGCCGTGGCGGTGGAAATCCTGCTCGGCTACCCGGCGAAGAGCCAGCTCGAGCCGATCCGCGAGCAGGTGATGAAAGCGTTGAAGGCGCTGCCGGGCGTGGGCAAGGTCAGCGTCAACGTGCAGATGAAGATCGTCTCGCACGCGGTCCAGCGCGGGGTGAAGCTCGTCCCCAACGTCAAGAACATCATCGCCGTCGCCTCCGGCAAGGGCGGCGTGGGCAAGAGCACCGTGGCGGTCAACCTCGCGCTCGCGCTCGCCGCCGAGGGCGCCAAGGTCGCGGTGCTCGATGCGGACATCTACGGCCCCTCGCAGCCGACCATGCTCGGCATCCGCGGGCGGCCCGAGTCGCACGACGGCAAGAGACTGGAGCCGATGGAGGGCCACGGCCTGCAGGCGATGTCCATCGGCTTCCTCATCGATGTCGAAACGCCGATGGTATGGCGCGGCCCGATGGTGACGCAGGCGCTGGAGCAGCTCCTGAACGAGACCAAGTGGCGGGAAGTGGACTACCTGGTGGTGGACCTGCCCCCGGGTACCGGCGACATCCAGTTGACGCTTGCCCAGCGCGTGCCGGTTACCGGCGCGGTCATCGTCACCACCCCCCAGGACATTGCGATGATCGACGCGCGCAAGGGACTCAAGATGTTCGAGAAAGTGGGCATCCCCATCCTCGGCATCGTCGAGAACATGAGTGTTCACGTCTGCTCCCGGTGCGGGCACGAGGAGCGCATCTTCGGTGCAGGGGGAGGCGAGAAGATGTCCGGGGACTACAACGTGGAAATGCTGGGAGCGCTGCCGCTCGACATCCACATCCGCGAGCAGGCCGACTCGGGCAAGCCGACGGTGGTGTCCGACCCGGACGGGCAGGTGACCGAGATCTACAAGCGCATCGCCCGCCGCGTCGCGGTCAAGATCGCCGAAAAGGCGCAGGACCATACGGCGGTGTTCCCGAAGATCGTCGTTCAGAGCACCTGACGGCAGGACTGAGGGCTGAGGATTGGGGATTGAGGACTGAGGATTGAGGACTGAGGATTGAGGACTGAGGACTGAGGATTGAGGACTGAGGACTGAGGATTGAGGACTGAGGATTGAGGGGGTAAGTATCAGCGTTCGCAGAACACCCATGTATCAGCGTTCGCAGAACAGTTGCAGTAAGGTTTTGGTTTTTTGTGGAGGGTGGGTCATGGCTAAAAACTCCATATTGAGCGAGCGCGTCGCAGG
>VGID01000075.1 GCA_016868035.1 Betaproteobacteria bacterium
CCCACCATACTTCTTCGCCAAGATCGCCGTCATCGCCGCCGTCAGCGTCGTCTTGCCATGATCCACGTGCCCAATCGTCCCCACGTTCACGTGCGGCTTCTTGCGCTCAAATTTGCCCTTTGCCATATTCAAATCCTTGGTATCGATCTGCCAAAAGTCTGGTGCCCATGGCGCGGATTGAACGCGCGACCTCTCCCTTACCAAGGGAGTGCTCTACCACTGAGCTACATGGGCCGCAAACGGTTCGCGCTACCGGCGCTCCCGACTGCTATGCCGCACCCCTTGCACTGTTCAGATTCCGTGGAGCGGGTGAAGGGAATCGAACCCTCGTCGTAAGCTTGGAAGGCTTCTGCTCTGCCATTGAGCTACACCCGCGGTTCAAATCCGGAATCCGGGCCCCGCTTTACCCGCATATCCTGGTGGAGGGGGTAGGATTCGAACCTACGAAGGCTGAGCCAACAGATTTACAGTCTGCCCCCTTTGACCGCTCGGGAACCCCTCCGAACGAAACCCGTTATTATTCGCAGTTTTTTCGTTAGTGTCAAACGGGTTACGCCCGCTCGCGGGCGCCAAACCGGCCATGAAACGAGGGCTCAAGCGCCGCCTGAACCGCTTACGCTCGTGCCCCCGCATACGAAGATGGTTTGCCCCGTAATGTAACCGCTCTCGGGCGCCAGCAGGAACAGCACCGCGCGCGCGACATCGTCCGGCGTCCCGACCCGCCCGACCGGGATGCTGTCGATGACCCGCTGCCGCTTGTCGCTGCCAGGCGGATGGCCGTGGTCGAAGAGCTCGGTGGCAACCGGGCCGGGCGCGACCGCGTTGACCGTAATTCCGTCTGCGGCAAGTTCAAGGCACAGGGTGCGCGTGATGCCGATCAACCCGGCCTTCGCTGCCGAATACACCACGCGCTGGGTCTTGCCCATCGCCGCGCGCGAGGACATGTTCACGATCCGGCCGAACTTCGCCGAGCGCATCCCGGGAGCAAACGCCTTGATCAGGAT
Source organism: Betaproteobacteria bacterium (assembly GCA_016868035.1). Classification (GTDB taxonomy): domain Bacteria; phylum Pseudomonadota; class Gammaproteobacteria; order Burkholderiales; family SG8-41; genus SG8-41. The sequence continues at coordinate 1,005 of VGID01000075.1, forward strand.
CATCGCGGCGCGCACGTTGAGCGCCATCACGTGATCCAGATCCTCGGCGGTCGCTTGCTCGAGGGAGCCGGGCCGGTTCGCTCCGGCATTGTTCACTAGGTAACGCACCGCGCGCTGCGCCGCGATTTCTTCCGCCAGCTGGCGGGTTGCCGCCACATCGGTCAGCTCGAGGGGATGAAACGACAGCCGCTCGTGCCGGATGCGCGGCGGTCGCCGCTGAAGCGTGATGACGTGACAGCCGGCATCGAGCAGCAGCCGCGCAACCGCCTCGCCGATTCCGGAGCTTGCGCCGGTGACAACCGCCGTTCCTTCCATCGACATCTCCGTGCGTAAACCTCAAACGAATTATAAACACGAGCGAACCCAGCCCGTCGGCCGCACCGATTTGTTAACATCACCGTGCAGATTCCGACGGGCAGGACTGAAAGAGCTCGTGCAAGGCAAAGAGATCAAGGAAATAACTGGGTTCGCGGGCATGCGAGCGGCGGTGATCCTGGCGATCATCGGCGGCGGCCTGGTGTTCGATCAGCACGTCGAATTCTGGGGCCAGACGCTCACCAATGTCGGAGTGTGGGCGCTCTTCCTGTACTGGCTGAGGCGCTCGTGGCCCGCGGAGCAGGTCCGGCTCGCCGCGTGCCTCGTTTATGCGACGGCGGGAGAGATTTTCCTCTCGCTCGTGTGGGGCCTCTACGATTACCGGCTCGGCAACATCCCGCTGTTCGTGCCGCCGGGCCACGTCCTGCTTTTCATGCTGGGCATGATCGTCGCCAAGCACATGAAGGACTGGATCACCTGGGTCGTCCCGCTCTCCGCGTTGCCTTTCGTCCTGCTGCTGTTCTTTGCCGGCGTCGACACGCTGGGAGCGGTTCTCTTCGCGCTTTTCCTGCTTTGCATCGTGTTCGGCTCCGCGCGCAAGCTCTATGCCGTGATGTTCGTGCTCGCCCTGGCGATGGAAGCGCTCGGAACCTGGCTCGGGAACTGGAGCTGGTCGCACGAGGTGCCGTGGTTGGGTCTCACGACTGTCAATCCCCCGATTGCGGCGGGGGCCTTCTATTGCGTGCTGGACCTGCTGGTGGTCGCGACCGGCGCCCGGTTTACACGGGCAACGTTCAGCCTACGCGGCCCAGTGTCCTTGCCGGAGACCATGACTTTGGCGCGCAGCGTTCGTACTGCGGCGGATAATTGATTTCGGCACCGAGCGTGACCGCCGCATGCCACGGCCAGCGCGGGTTGAAGAGCATTGCCCGGGCAAGTGAAATGAAATCGGCCTGTCCCCCGGCCACGATCGCCTCGGCCTGCTTTGGGTCGCTGATCAAGCCGATCGCGCCCGTGGTGATCTTGGCCTCGCGCTTTACGGTCTCCGCGTATTGGACCTGGTAACCGGGCGCGACCTGGATTTTTGCGTCGAGGACGAGGCCTCCGCCCGATACGGTCGCGTACTCGCAGCCGAGATTTTTCAGTTCCCGCGCGTAGACTACGGCATTCTCCGGCGTCCAGCCACCCGGGACCCAATCGGTGCCGGAAATCTTGGCGCCTACCGGCTTGCCAGAAGGAAACGCGGCGCGCACGGCGCGGAACACTTCGAGGGGAAACCGCATCCGGTTCTCGAGACTGCCGCCGAACTCGTCGGTGCGGTGGTTCGAAAGTGGAGAAAGGAACTCCGACAGCAGGTAGCCGTGCGTGGAATGAACCTCGACGAAGTCCAGCCCGATGCGCGCAGCGCGCTGCGCCGCCTGCGCAAACGCTTTGATTACGGCCTCCATCCCGCCCCGGTCCAGCGCGCGCGGCGTCGGCCATCCCGCTGCAAGCGGCACGGCCGAAGGCGCAACCGTTTCCCACGCGCCTTCGCCCGGGCTTAAAAAGCTCCTGCCCTCCCACGGCCGCTGCGTAGAAGCCTTGCGTCCGGCGTGCGCAAGCTGCACCCCGAGCACGATCGGCGAAATTGAGCGTACGTATTTGACCGCGCGCGACATCGCGGCCTCGTTCTCGTCGGAGTAAAGCCCAGTGCATTGGTGGGTAATTCGACCTTCGGGGTTGACCCCGGTCGCCTCGATCACGAGCATCGATGCGCCCGAGAGCGCCATCGTGCCGAGATGCATGAGATGCCAGTCGGTCATGGAGCCGTCGACCGCGCTGTACTGGCACATCGGAGAGATCGTGATCCGGTTCGCGAGGTCCATGATCCCGATGCGAAACGGCGTGAACAGCGTGCTTTGCATGAGCTTCCCGTAAACCGTGCTTCCGTTCTGCTGCCAGGGAAAAACGGGCGATATGCGCTCCTGCTCCGCGAACGCGGACTCAGGACCTGAACTTGGCCGCCAGCGCCTCCGCGCCGCGCGCGAGCATGCCCACGTCGGCGCCGACCGCGACGAAAAGGAAGCCCATGTCGAGGCAGCGCTTCCCGTCGGCCTCGCCCACGAGTATGCCCGGCGCCTTCCCGGCCTTGCGGATGCGCTTCGCAGCATCTTCCATCGCCTTCCACACGTCCGGGTGCTGCCAGTTTCCGAGATGGCCGAGGTCGGCCGCGAGGTCGTTGGGGCCGATGAACACGCCGTCAATGTCCTCGACGGCGGCGATTGCGTCGAGGTTTTTCAGCGCGAGCCGCGTCTCGGCTTGCACCAGCACGCACAGCTCCTCGTGCGCGCGCTTCATGTAGTCCTTGATCCGGCCGTAGCCCGCAGCTCGCGTGGAACCCGCGACTCCGCGCACGCCCTGCGGCGGGTAGCGCGTGTAGCGTACCGCGTTCTGCGCTTCCTCCACCGTCTGCACGTACGGCAGCAGCAGCGTCTGCGCCCCGATGTCGAGATAGCGCTTGATGAGCACCATGTCGTTCCATGCCGGGCGCACCACGGCGGTCGCGCTGCCGCCGGTCATTGCCTGCAGCTGCGCCTGCACCATCGGCAGCTCGTTGGGCGAGTGCTCGGTGTCGAGCAGCACCCAGTCGAAGCCCGCGCCGGCGAGCACCTCGGCGACGATGTGGCTGCTGAAGCTGCTCCAGATGCCGATCTGCGGCTTGCCATCCTTCAGGGCGCGCTTGAAATCATTCGCGGGCAGTTCCATTCAAAACTCCTCCTAACCGCAGAGATGCAAAAACGCTGAGGGGGCGCAGAGAATCCCATTCCAGCTGCTTTGCGTCATCTTTGCGCCTTCGCGCCTTTGCGGTTCGTCGTTAATGAATCTCCGGGTCCGGTGTCGGCGGACCGTCGTGCAGGAAATCAAAGTCACAGCCCATGTTCGCCTGCGTGACGTGCCGCGCGTAGAGCGCTCCGTAGCCGCGCGCGTACGGCGTGCTCCGCTGCCTCCACTCCGTGCGGCGCCGCGCAAGCTTCTCTTCGCTCACCTTGAGCTCGAGCCTGCGCGCCGCCACGTCGAGCTCGATCAGGTCCCCGTCGCGCACCAGCGCGAGCGGGCCGCCGACGAAAGACTCGGGCGCAACATGGAGCACGCAGGTGCCGTAGGAGGTCCCGCTCATGCGCGCGTCGGAGATACGCACCATGTCGCGCACCCCGCGTTTGAGCAGCTTCTTCGGGATCGGCAGCTGCCCCCACTCGGGCATGCCCGGGCCGCCCAGCGGCCCCGCGTTCTGGAGCACGAGCACCGAGTTCTCGTCCACGGCGAGGCTCTCGTCGTCGATGCGGCGCGCCATGTCGTTGTAGTCGCTGAACACGACGGCGGGTCCCGTGTGCTTCTGCAGGCGCGCCTCCGCCGCGGTGGGCTTGATCACCGCTCCGTCCGGGGCGAGGTTGCCGCGCAGCACTGCGAGCCCGCCTGCGATTGCGAGCGCCTTGTCCCGGGTACGGATCACGTCCGCATCGTAAATCTTTGCCCCGGCGATGTTCTCGCCCAGCGTGCGACCGTTGACGGTCCGGCATTCCAGGTTCAGCCCCTCGCGCAGCTCGGCGAGCAGCGCAAGCAGGCCCCCAGCGTAGTAGAAATCCTCCATGAGGTACTTCCCGGCCGGCCTCACGTTCGCGAGCACCGGCGTCTTGCTCGCAATCTCGTCGAACCGGTCAAGCCCGAGCGCGACCCCCGCCCGGCCCGCCATCGCTATGAGATGGATCACTGCGTTGGTCGAGCCCGAGAGCGCCTGGGTCACCATGACGGCGTTGTCGAAGGCTTCGCGCGTGAGCAGCCCCGGGGGCCTGAGATCCTCCCACACCATTTCCACGATGCGCCGCCCGCTCGCGCTCGCCATGCGGGCGTGGTTGGCGTCGGCCGCAGGGATCGATGCCGCACCGGGCAGCGTGAGCCCGAGCGTTTCGGCAACGGAAGTCATGGTCGAGGCCGTGCCCATCACCATGCAGTGCCCGAACGAGCGCGCGATGCCTTCCTCGACTTCCTCCCACGCCTTCTCGTCGATGTTACCTGCACGCAGCTCCGCCCAGTATTTCCACGAGTCGGTTCCCGACCCGAGGGGCTCGCCGTGCCAGTTCCCCCGCAGCATCGGCCCCGCGGGCATGAAGATGAACGGAAGGCCCATCGAGGTCGCGCCCATTATGAGCGCCGGCGTCGTCTTGTCGCAGCCGCCCATCAGCACCGCGCCGTCGACCGGGTACGAGCGCAGCAACTCCTCGGTTTCCATGGCCAGCAGGTTGCGGTAGAGCATGGTCGAGGGTTTCTGGAACGGCTCCGAGAGGCTGATCGCCGGCAGTTCCAGCGGGAAACCTCCCGCCTGCCACACGCCACGCTTGATTTCCTCGGCCCGCAGCTTGAAGTGCGCGTGGCACTGGTTGATCTCGCTCCAGGTGTTGATGATCCCGATCACGGGTTTCCCCGCGAAGTCGGCGCGCGAATAACCCATCTGCAGCGCGCGCGAGCGGTGCCCGAACGAGCGCAAGTCCTTCGCGCCGAGCCAGCGATGGCTGCGCAAGTCTTCGGGGCGGCGTTTCGAACGCGCCAAGGCGGGAATACTCCGATGTGACTGTCTGTTGGTCGGGCGCGAGCGCGCCCTCGCTGGTCCGGCATTCTACCCTATGGCCGCGCCCGCGGCCGACCGATCCTGCCGGACAGAGCGTTCGTTCCTTGATCACAGTTCGAGGCGACCCTAGAATTCCATCCTTTCGCGCGACGACTCTGATTTCACGTTCCCGGCGGGAACGCACCAGCGCCAGGACCAAGGATCGAACCGGCGCGAAAAGCGAAGCGCAGCTGGCTCCACGCCGCTTCGCGCCACGCACAGAACACAGGGAGTAAACACAATGCCGCAGCTTGCTTTCATCGGTACGGGCGCCATGGGCGAACCCATGGCGACGAACTTGCTCAAGAAGGGTTTTGCAGTCACCGTGCTGCAGCACCGGCGCGCGGAGCCGGCTGCACGGCTGCACGCACTCGGTGCCAAGGTCGTCCACAGCCCGGCCGACGCGGCGAAGGACTGCGCGCTTGTCGTGCTGAGCCTGCCCACTTCGCGCGAGGTCGAGGCTGTCGTCTCCGGCGGGTCCGGGATCGCGCAGCACGCCGCCCGCGGCACGATTGTGGTCGACTGCTCGACGAGCGACCCGCGGAGCACGCGGATGCTCAGCACGCTCCTCCGCGCGCGTGGCATCGGGCTCGTGGCCGCGGGAATGACGCGGGGCGTGCTGGGCGCCAGGCAGGGAACGCTCGCCTTTTTCGTCGGGGGCGAGCCGGCCGACGTAGAGAAGGCCTTGCCGGTCCTGGGCGCAATGGGCGATACCTTCATCCGGTTCGGCTCGGCGGCCGATGCGCACATGGCGAAGGTCATCAGCAACGTGCTGAGCTACAGCACGGTCGCTCTCGTAAACGAGGCACTCATGCTGGGCGCCAAGAGCGGCGTGGACGGGAAAATGCTGTTCGATGCCCTGATGCAGGGCGCGCCGAGCAAGGCGCTCGAGGCGTTTGGCCCGCGGATACTCTCCGGAGAATACGACCCGCCCCGCGTCACGGTCGACCATGTGTGCGAGGACATGGTGCTCGCACGGGAACTCGCGGCGGACGCCTCCGCCCCGCTTTCCATGTTCGTTGCGGCACAGGAGCTCTACCGCCGTGCCGACGCGCACGGCAACGGGGCGCGCGACATGTCGATCATCGCCGAATTGTGGCGCGGTTCCAGCCGCTCGTGAGGCTGAGAACCAGGAGACAGGAATCGAACCGCCAGGTTACCAGGCACACCAGGAAAACCAGAAGCAAGATATCGTTTAAACAGGGCTTGGCCATGCCGATCATCGATTTCCGGTTGCGCCCGCCGCTCAAGGGCTTTTGCAACATGATCATGTACGCGAATCCGGAGCGGCGCGACCGCATCACTCGCCAGCACGGGATGGAGCCGGCCGCGTCCGCGCAAGCGAAGTCCATGGATCTGCTGCTCCAGGAGATGGACGCGGCGGGCGTGACGACGGGCGTGGTCATGGGCCGCTATTCCGGAATGTACGGATCCGTCAGCAACCGGGATGTGGCCGATATCGTCACGGCGCACCCGGGACGCCTCATAGGCATCGGCTCGCTCGATCCGGAGAATGAGGCGTCAGCGATCCGGCAGATCGAAGAATCGCTCGCGCTTGGACTCAAAGGCATCAATCTCGAGCCGGGCGCGTATCCGACGCCGATGTACGCGGATGACCGGCGGCTCTACCCGATCTACGCGCACTGCGAGAAAAAAAAGATCCCGGTGGTGGTGATGGCGGGCGGGAACGCGGGCCCGGACCTGAGCTACACCGATCCGGTTCACATCGACCGCGTGGCCGGCGACTTCCCCGGGCTGCGCATCGCGATCTCGCACGGCGGCTGGCCGTGGGTGCACCAGATCCTGCACGTCGCGTTCCGCCGCACGAACGTCTACCTCTCGCCCGACCAGTACCTGTGCAACATGCCGGGCATGAACGACTACATCGCCGCCGCGAACGGGTTCCTCTCGGAGCGCTTTCTCTACGCGAGCTCCTATCCGTTCATCGGGGTCAAGAACTATGCGGACTGGTTCCGGCAGCTGCCGTGGCGGTCCGAGTTGGTGGAGCAGCTTCAGTACCGCAATGCCGCGCGCTTTCTCGGGCTCACGGCCTGAGCGCTTGCGTTACTCGGCGGTCGCGCCCGAGGCCTTGACGACGTCCGCCCATTTCGAGATTTCCTCGCGCACGAGGCGCCCGAAATCCTCAGGACCCTTGCCCGAAGCTTCCGCGCCCAGCGTCGAGAACCGCTGCGTAACGTCCGGCGCCTTCAGCGAGACGGCGAGCTCCGAATGCAGCCGGCCGATGATCGCGCCCGCTGTCCCCGACGGCGCAAACACGCCGTACCACGAGGTCACTTCGTAGCCCGCAACCCCCGATTCCTGCACTGTCGGCACGTCAGGCAGCGCAGGAGAGCGCGTCGCGCTGGTGACCGCGATCGGGCGGAGCTTGCCGGCCTGCACCATGGCCATCGCCGAGGGCAAACCCATCGAGGCGACGTGCAGGTGCCCCGCCACGAGATCGATCACCACCGGGCCTGCGCCCTTGTACGGAATGTGGACGGTCTTGACCTTACTCAAAACGTTGAGCAGCTCCATCGCAAGGTGATTCGGTGAACCGGGGTTCGCCCCGAAATTGAGCTCTCCCGGCCGCGCCTTCGCAAGTGCGATCAAGTCCTTCACCGTCCTGACCGGCAGCGAGGGATGAACCGCGATCACGCTGGGAAAGGTCGCCAGCAGCGTGATCGGCGCGAGATCCTTCGCCATGTTGTATGGCACCTTCTTGAACAGGCTCATGCCGATCGCCTGCGGGATACCGGCGGTGAGCAGCGTATAGCCGTCGGGGGGCGCCTTCGCGACGAAATCCGCACCGATGTGGCCTCCGCCGCCCGCGCGGTTTTCCACCACCACCGGCTGCCCCATGCGCTCGTGCAGCTTCTGGCCGAAAATGCGAGCCAGGATGTCTGTCGAGCCGCCGGGAGAGAACGGCACGATCATCCGGATCGCGCGGTTCGGGTACTCCTGCGCAACTGCGGGCGGCCCCGCCACGAATGAAAAGGCAATCAGTACTGCCGCACTAATACGCATGACCTCTCCTTTCCCCGGTTACGTGCCCGCCTTGTGCGCCGGGCGCAATGATCAGTCGCGCGCCATCCGGGCGCCCCATACATTAGTGTAGAATCGGAGCCCCATCCGGACAACCTGAAAGTCGCACCATGAACGCTCCGGCACCCGGCCACGCGCTGGCCATGAACGTCGCCCCGGTCTCTCATCTGGACCTTCCCGGCGCCGGCCAAGTCTACGTCGCGGGAAACTACGCCTACGTCGGCCATATCACCAACAAGGAGGGCCTCGGCACCAGCATCCTCGACGTGTCCGATCCCCGGAAGCCGCGGCTCGTGTCCCAGATCCCCGTGGGCGACCCGGACTCGCACAGTCACAAGGCGCGCGTCGTCGGCGACGTCATGATCGTAAACATGGAGCAGAACATGACGGCGATCGGGCGCAAGGCGGACGAGCTGCCGAAACTGCGAACGGCATTGCGCGCGGAGCTGGGCCGCGACGCCACGCATGCCGAACTCGCCGCGAAGCTGGGCGTGAAGGAATCCGACATCCCGGCGGTCGAGGCCGCCGAGAAGAAGCCGTACGCGCAGGGCGGGTTCAAGGTCTACGACGTGTCCGACCGCGCCAAGCCCAAGCTCATCACTCATCACAGGACGCATGGGCGCGGCGTGCACCGCTTCGACATGGACGCGGACTACGCCTACATCTCGACCGAGATGCCGGGCTACGTCGGCAACATCCTGGTGAACTACGACATCCGCAATCCCGCGAAGCCCGAGGAAGTCTCGCGCTGGTGGCTGCCGGGGCAGCACGTCGCGGGTGGCGAGAAGCCCACGTGGCCCGGGCGGCAGCACCGGCTGCATCACGCGTTGAGGATGGGCGACCGGATGTGGGCCGGATGCTGGCACGGCGGCGTGCGCGTGATCGACGCCACCGACATCCGCAAGCCGCGGACCATCGGCGAATACAACTATCACCCGCCCTTTCCCGAGCCGTCGCACACGTTCATGGGCCTGAAGCAACGCATCGGCGGCCGGCAGATCGCGATCGCGATCGATGAGGAGGACCACGCGCACAGCGCCGAGGAAATGGCGAAGCGGCGTGGGCGCCCCCACGCGGGCCTCTGGGTGTTCGACGTGACGGAACTGCCGCAGATCCAGCCGCTCGCGATCTACGAAGTGAGCGAGCTCGACTCCCCGTGGAGCCGCGCGGCGCCCGGCCGTTTCGGCGCGCACCAGTTCCAGGAGCACTGGAAGGGCGGCGACACGCTCGTCTACTGCGCGTGGTTCGCCGGAGGCTTGCGCATCGTGGATATCGCCGATCCCCTCGCCCCGCGCGAGGCAGGCTACTACATCCCGCAGCCCGCGCCCGGCAAGGTCGCACCCCAGACCAACGACGTGGACGTGGACGAGCGCGGGCTCATCTACATCGTGGACCGCTATACGGGCTTCGACATCCTCGAATTCGACCGTAAGTAACGGTCGAACCCGTTTCTTGAATCCGAGGAGCAGGCTAGGCCCGAAGGCCGAGATTGAACCGGCTATTTGTTCATGTGATGATGGACAGTAACTATCCGTCTGATATGGGTGCAGAACACTCGCTTTATCGAATCGTCGATGCTGGTCTTGACGATGAAGATTTCGACAATATGCTTGTTCCCGCGGCGCAAGAGCACCTCGAGCTTGATCACCTATTTCACGAGTTGCGAGAGAAAAATAATCGTGCCTGACAGCACGAATCGGTGGTCGGACAAGCGCTGATGCTTGTCGATCAAGACTCACGTGATCAAAAGGGAGGACCGTATGGATTTTAGGAGGATGATCATCGTCTTATGCGTAGTTTTCACGACGCCAACAGCAGTTTTCGCCGCGCCGCCTTATCCTAACAAGCCGGTAAGGCTGGTCGTTGCCTATCCGCCAGGTGGTACGACTGACCTGCTCGCTCGCGTGCTTTCAGCTTCGCTGTCACCGGTATGGGGCCAACAGATTGTCGTCGATAATAGGGCCGGTGCTGCCGGAATGATCGGAGCCGAACAGGTCGTCCGCGCCGCTGCTGATGGCTATACGCTGCTTCTTGGATTTACGCCCGAAGTATCGATCAATAAACTGCTTTACAAAGACATGCGATACGACCCATTGATCGACCTACAGGCCATCGTCTTCCTCGGGAGTTCGCCACTGCTTCTAGCAAGCAGCCCAACGGTTGGTATCAGTTCATTTGCGGACTTGTTGAAGCAAAAGGACCGCAACGCTAGCCTTTCCTACGGGTCACCAGGATTTGGAGCGCAGCAACATCTGGCGGGGGAACTATTGCGGTTTCAGACCGGCGTTAAGCTAACGCATGTTCCGTACAAGGGCACGGGGCTCGCGGTCGCTGCGTTGCTGGGCGGCCATATTGATTTGTTGTTTGCTGCTACGCCCCCACTGATTAGTCACGTTCGAGCAGGCAAGATCAATCCGCTGATGGTGACAGATACTCAACGTGATGCGCTTCTGCCCAATGTGCCCTCCGCGAATGAACTCGGATTGCAGGGCTTTGTTCTCTCGAGCTGGTTTGGCGTTTTTGGACCTAAAAACATGAACCGGGCGCTTGTTGAGAAGATATCCAGTAACGTGACAGCCGTGCTCTCTGATAAGGCGATAGTCAAAAAGCTCGCAGAAGAGGGACTCACAGTGCGGTTTCTCCCGGCCCAGCAATTTCAGGCGTTCATCGCAGTCGAAATGAAAAAATACGGCGATATCATCACGAAGGCAGGCGTCCAACGTCAATAATTCGCAGGCGATCATTTTGTCTCGCGAACGATGACACGTCGATGACATGAGAGACCAACACTCGGGACGGTCCCCCATCTTGGGGCGAACCATTTATTCGGGATCGGCCGACGGTGAGGCGATCGTCTCGTTGACGCCCTTCCCATTGTCTGGCGTTACGTTCGATCTGAGGACGGGAGTGGTGAACTGGGCAGGGCATGAGCTGACTGGGCAGTCGGTGCGCGATAAGATTTTGGTGATTCCCGAAGTCATAGGATTCGCTGGAGGCGATTGGGCTCTTTATGCATTGAGCGCGCTCTACCAGACGGGGCCGCGAGCCATCCTTTGCGGCGATATATCTCCTTTCATTGCTGCCGGCGCCATACTCGGCAAGATCGTCACAATTGCCGACTTGCCTCAGGAGATGTTAAGAGGTATTGCAAATGGCAGCCGGGTACTAATTGACTCAGGTCGAGGGATCATTCGCACCGCGGGATCCACCGTTCCCGAATCGCCTAATAAAGGCCACGGGCTCGATTACAGCATATCCGAGGCAAGCGCACAGTCCGAATTCCAGCTGACACCAGAAGAAAGAGAAATTCTTGACGGTTCGCAAGGGCGCGCAGCAAGCGACTGCCTCAAGTTTCTCGTTCAGTATGGTAAGGCGCTTGGTGCAGTTCGCCTTATTGCAAGAGGTCTTGTCAATAGGTGTGTAAAAAGATTCAGGCGGCTTTCCTTGTCGGCTCGATCCTCGTGCGCACGGCGATTCCGTCCTTGAACAGTTTTCCGTCGTAGACATCCCTCATCAGATGCGGCGCGTTGAGC
>VGID01000076.1 GCA_016868035.1 Betaproteobacteria bacterium
AGAACCTATTTCATATATAGGCGCGTGATGCGTTGCGGCCAGGACGGACCGGATGCAAGGCGCCCGACGAAGGCCATATGTCGATATGGTCCAGGAGGGCAACGACGCAGCCGGCCGTCCTGGCCGCAACCCGGAGGGACGGGGCGATCTGGGCGCATTTCTTCGTCGGGGACCCTCGAAATATCGACATATTCCTTCGGGCCCTCCTCCTTGAACTGCACCCCACATCGCCTCCGTCGCACACGTGCCTATATATGAAATAGGTTCTAGCTGGTGCCTTGCTGCTGGCGGTAGGTGGCAGCGGGCTCGCGCAGGCTCCAGAGTTCCCCACCAAGCCGGTGCGCTGGATCGCACCGTTTGCGCCCGGCGGATTTTCGGACACTCTCTCCCGTTACCTGGGAGTCCGGCTTTCCGAGGAATGGAAACAGTCTGTGATTATCGAAAACCGTCCCGGAGCGGGAGGGACAGTCGGGTCGGAGTATATGCTGCGCGCGCCTGCCGACGGCTATACCCTGCTCACGGGCACGATCAGCAGCCATGCCATCAATGTCGCGCTGATGGAGCTGCGCTATCATCCGCTCAAGGACTATGCCGCGGTGACCATGCTCTCGAAGCAACCGGCACTCATGGTGGCCCATCCGTCACTGCCGGCCCGGGATTTCAAGCAGATCGTCGCCCTTGCCCGGCGTTATCCCGGAAAGCTGAGTTACGGCACCCCTGGAATCGGCACGTCGATGCACATGAGCGCCGAACTGGTCAAGCAGTTGTCGGGTGTGGATCTCACGCACGTGCCCTATAAAGGCAGCGCCCCGGTGATGGTGGACGTCCTTGCCGGTCACGTCCCGATCGCAGTAGTGCCTTTCGCAGCCGGAGCCACGCACGTAAGGGTTGGCAAGCTGCGCGGCATCGGGGTGACGAGTGCGAACCGTTCGCCGGTGCTGCCGGATGTGCCCACGCTGGCCGAACAGGGGTTCAAGGATCTCGAAGTCACGTCCTGGCTCGGGCTTTTCGTCAAGGCGGGCACGCCGGTGCCCATCGTCGAGCAGCTTAACCGTTCGGTGGCGCGACTGCTGGACCGTCCAGAGAACCGCAGGCATTTCGAGCAGGAGGGCGCCGAGCTCGTATCGAGCACGCCGCGGGCCCTTGCGGCGCACGTCGAGGCCGAACTCGCGCGCTGGACCAAGGTAGTGCGTGCCGCGGGCATCAAGCCGAACTGACTGCCCGGGGGCGACGAGCGCCCGACCAAAGGTTCCTGACGCCTTTTCGCCGTTGAAAAACGGCTAGACAGGCTCTTTTCCCGGGGCGTCCGCACGCTCCGTCTTCACGTTTTGCTTCCTCAGCTTCTTCGCCCGCTTGGCGATCCGCGCGAGGTCCTTCCTGGTCCTTTGCTTCTTTCGCCTGGCTTTCAGCATCCGAGAATGGCTCAATGTAGGCTCCGTTCGATGAGCTGTTGAATTGCGCGTTCGCTTGCTCCGTTCTTGCGCTCCTGGCTAACCCATGTCGGTTCTCCTGCCTCGTTCCAGTTCGCGCCCTGGCGTCCTGGCGGTTCCCTGCGAAGGATGAGGCAGGAAGACAGAAGGCAATCGTACTCTTGAATCGTATCCGCGTTTATCTGCGTTCATCGGCGGTTCCATCCTTGTCTTTCTTGGCGCCTTGGCGGTTCGATTCTGATTCCGCTTCTCTCCGCATCTCTGCGGTTCAATCGTCGTTCCTGATCTCCGCCCGCGGCCTGACTCGATTCACGAATCACGACTCACGTTTCACTCTTCTCGCAGACGCGGTCCATCAGCCGCGCGAGGAACGCCTCGCACTTCGCAAGCTGCTCCAGGGTCACGTACTCGTTGGGCTTGTGCGCCTGCTCGATCGAACCCGGGCCGCACACCACCGTCGGAATTCCCGCCCGCTGGAACAGTGAAGCCTCGGTCCCGAACGCGACCTTGCCGATCTCGCCGCTGCCGAGCAGCTCCTGCGCGAGTCCCACAATCTCGGACTCGGGCGCGGTCACGAGCATCGGGATCTCGGACAGCGGCTCGATCGTGAACCCGGCCCCCGCGTGCACCGCGCGCATCTCCGGCTCGAGCTTCTTCCCGACGTAGTCCTGGAATTCCCGTAGCAGCGCATCGGGATCGTCGCCCGGCAGGTGCCGGAACTCGAAGTCGAAGCTGCACTCGTGCGGGATCACGTTGAGCGCGGTGCCCCCGCGCATCACGCCGGTGTGCACCGTGGTGTGGGCGACATCGAAGCCGCGGTCGTACGGGCCGCGGTCGCGGTGCCGGCGCGCCATGCCTTTCAGGAACGCGACCGCTTCCGCCGCGTACTCGACCGCGTTCACGCCGTGCGGTGCGTAGGCCGAATGCCCCGCGAGCCCGCGTACCGTGCAGCGGTAGCTCTTCTTGCCCTTGTGCGCGATCACCGGGCGCATTTCCGTCGGCTCACCGACGATGCATCCGCGCGGCCGGATGCCCGCGCGCGCGAGATCCGCAATCAGGCGCCTCACCCCGATGCAGCCAACCTCCTCATCGTACGAGAAAGCGAGATGCAGCGGGGTACTGAAGCCGCGCTTGGCGAACTGCGGCAGCGCCGCGAGCACGCAGGAGATGAAGCTCTTCATGTCGGAGGTGCCGCGGCCGTAGAGGCGCCCGTCCTTCTCCGTCAGCTCGAAGGGGTCGGTTTCCCATGGCTGGCCCTCGACCGGAACGACATCGGTGTGGCCGGAGAGCACGATGCCCGGCATCCCGCGCGGGCCGAGCGTCGCGAACAGGTTGGCCTTGCGCTTGCCGTCGTCGAAGGTGAGCCGCACCTCGGCATCGAAGGGCTCGAGATAGCCGCGCACGAAGCCGATCAACTCGAGGTTGGAGTCATGGCTCACGGTAGGGAAGGCGACGAGCCGGCGGAGCATCTCTACGGCCGGGCGCGCGGCGGGCTTTCTGGCTGTCATCGGCCGGGGTGGCGACGCGAAATGCGCAGAATAGGTGGCGCCCCCGGGGGTGTCAATCGCGGCATTTCCCCCGCTTTTTCCCGCGCTCGCGCCGCGCCACAATCTCCGGGAATTGGGATATGCTAATCGCCCTGTCGCGCCCACCGGGAGGAAGACCATGAAACGACTGCTCGCGGCATTTTCCAGTGCATTGTTGATCGGGATGGCCCCGGCCGCTGTCGCGGCCGAGCTCACCATCGCGCTCGGCGCGGACGTGACCTCGATCGACCCGCATTTCCACAATCTCACGCCCAACAACAACATCGCAGACCACATTTTCGACAAGCTGGTGTCGAAGGACGCGCAGTCGCGGCTGCAGCCCGGGCTCGCCGAGTCGTGGCGCGCGATCGACGAGAACACCTGGGAGTTCAAGCTGCGGCGCGGGGTGCGGTTCCACGACGGCTCGGAATTCACCGCGGCCGACGTCGTGTTCACGCTCGATCGCATCCCGAACGTGCCCAACAGCCCCTCGCCGTTCACCACCTACAGCAAGCAGATCACCGAGAAGATCGTCGTGGACCCGTACACGGTGCGGCTGAAAACCGCCACACCCTACCCCCTGATGCCCACCGACATGAGCACGATCACGATCGTCTCGAGCCAGGCGGCGAAGGGCGCCACGACGGCCGATTTCAATTCCGGCAAGGCCGCCGTCGGCACCGGTCCGTTCCGCTTCGTGCGCTACGCGGCGGGCGACCGCATCGAGCTCGCGCGCAACGACCACTACTGGGGCCCGAAGCCGGCCTGGGAGCGCGTCAGCTTCCGGCTGATCACCTCGGATCCGACGCGGGTGGCGGCGCTGCTCGCCGGCAGCGTGCGCGCGATCGAGAACGTTCCCACCGCCGATCTCGCGAAAATCGCGAAGAGCCCCGAGTTGAGCCTCTACCGTGTCGTTTCCAACCGCGTGATGTACCTGCACCTCGACAGCAACCGCGATCGCTCGCCCTTCGTCACCGACAAGGCGGGCAAGCCGCTGGAGAAGAACCCGCTCAGGGACGTGCGCGTGCGGCGCGCAATCTCCAAGGCGATCAACCGCCAGGCGCTGGTCGAGCGCGTGATGGAAGGCGCGGCGGTTCCGACCGGCCAGCTCATGCCCGAAGGGCTCTTCGGCTACCACCCCGCGCTCAAGCCCGAGGCCTTTGATCCCGAGGGCGCGCGCAAGCTCCTCGCGGAGGCGGGCTATCCCGACGGGTTCGGATTGACGCTGCACGCGCCGAACAACCGCTACGTGAACGACGAGCAGATCGCGCAGGCGATCGCGCAGATGCTCTCGCGCGTCGGCATCGCGACCCGGGTGGATGCAATGCCCGCGAGCGTCTTTTTTTCACGCGGCTCCAAGCTTGAGTTCAGCTTCCTGCTCGTCGGCTGGGGCTCGGAGACCGGCGAGGCTTCCTCGCCGCTGAAGGCGCTTCTCGCCACCTTCAACCGCGACAAGGGCATGGGCGCGGCCAACCGCGGGCGTTACTCGAATCCGAAGATGGACGCAGTGCTCGAGCAGGCTCTGGCGATGGTCGACGATGCAAAGCGCGAGCGGCTGCTGCAGCAGGCAACCGAGATCGCGATGGCCGACCTGGGCATCATCACGCTCTACCACCAGGTGAACCTGTGGGCCACGCGCAAGGGCGTCGCCTACACCGCGCGCAATGACGAGCGCACGTTTGCCCACGAATTCAGGCCGCAGTGACCCGTAGGCGGTGAACAGTGAACGGTGAACGGTGAACGGCAAACGGCTGCGGATTTCGCAGGAACCCGCGGCAATGGGAATCGGTTCGTGATTGCAGTCCAGGCGCTGACGCCTTCCGCGCTCATCGGCGTTTATCGGCAGCCGCCGTCCGGGCTCGCCTGCCGTGCCAGCGCCGTGGCGATCCGCATCTCGCGGCTGGGGGTCCTGGCGGTTTCGATCTTCATTGCCGCGTCTGCGCAGGCGGCCGAGCTGCGCATCGGGCTCTCGGCCGACGTGACGACGGTGGACCCGCACTTTCTCGCCGCGCAGCCCAACCTCACCACGGCGCGCCACATGTTCGAGTCGCTCACCGATGTCGACGAGAAGACGCGCCTTATCCCCGGGCTCGCGGAATCGTGGCGCGCGGTGGATCCAACGACCTGGGAATTCCGGCTGCGCCGCGGCGTGCGCTTCCACGACGGATCGGAGATGACCGCGGAGGACGTCGTCTTCTCGCTCGACCGCCCGCTCACCATCAAGGGCTCCCCGGGGGGATTCGCCTCGTTCGTGAGGCCGATCGTGGCGAAGGAAATCGTGGATCCCTACACCGTGCGCGTGAAGACCGCCGCGCCGTACGGGGCGCTGCCCCAGGACATCAACTCGATCCTGATCGTCTCGAGGAAGGCCGCCGCCAGGGCCTCCGCCGAAGACTTCGATGCGGGGCGCGCGGCGGTGGGCACGGGCCCCTACCGCCTGGTGCGCTTCGTGCGCGGCGACCGCATCGAGCTTGCCCGCTTCGAAGGCTACTGGGGCGCGCGGCCCGCATGGGACCGCGTGACGCTGCGCATCCTCCCGAGCGACCCGGTGCGCACCGCCGGCATCCTCGCGGGCGAGCTCGACGTGATCGAGCACATCCCGACCGCGGATATCGCGCGCCTGCGCGCCAACCCCTCGCTGCGGCTCGTGCAGACCGTGTCGTGGCGCACCATCTTCTTCCACCTCGACCAGGCGAGCGCCGAGCCCCCGGCGGTCGCGGCGAAGTCGGGCAAGCCGCTCGCGCGCAATCCGTTCTCGGACATCCGCGTGCGGCGCGCGATCTCGATGGCGATCAACCGCACCGCGATCGCGGAGCGCGTGATGGAAGGGCTCGCCATACCGGCCGCGAACCTGGTCTCGCCGGGCGTGTTCGGCCACAATCCGGAGCTCAAGTCCCAGCCCCACGACCCGGAGGGCGCACGCAGGCTGCTCAAGGAAGCCGGTTACCCCGACGGCTTCGCGGTCACGGTCGCCGCGCCCAACAACCGCTACGTAAACGACGAGCAGGTGGCGCAGGCGGTGGCGCAGATGCTCGCGCGGGTGGGCATCGCGGCGAAGGTCGAGGCGATGCCGTTGAGCGTGTATTTCCCGCGCGCGCGCAAGCACGAATTCGCGTTCGCGATGTTGGGCTGGGGCTCGTTCGCGGGAGACCTCGCGCTGCGCTCGCTGGTGGCCTCACCCGACCCCGACCGGGGCTACGGCGCGTGGAACTGGGCGCGCTACGCCAATCCCAGGCTCGACCAGATGGTCCAGCAGTCGCTCGCGGCCGTGGACGAGAAGAGGCGCGAGGCGCTCGCGCGCGAAGCCCAGGCCGTGGCCATGAACGACCTCGCCGTAATCCCGATCCACCACCAGCTCGTCACGTGGGCGATGAGGAAGGGACTCACCTACACCGCGCGCACCGACGAGTTCACTTTCGCGCACCATTTCCGGCCGCAGCCATGACGAAACCGCACGCCTTTCCGCACCTGCGATCGCGTCCCGCCACGCGGGCTCTCCTCACCATCTGAAAAGGACCGCCGACATGAAGACATGGCTTCCGGCACTCATGCTCTGCCTCGGGCTGCACCTCCCCGCATCGGCCGCGCAGCTCGTCATCGGCCTCGGCGCCGAAGTCACGACCGTGGACCCGCACGTGCTCAACGCGGCGCCGAACAACAGCATCGGCGAGCAGGTGTTCGGCACGCTGGTGATGCGCGACGCGCGCCAGCGCTTCATACCGGGGCTCGCGGAATCCTGGCGCGCGGTGGACGACACGACGTGGGAATTCAAGCTGCGCAAGGGCGTGAAATTCCACGACGGGAGCGACTTCACCGCGGAGGACGTCGCCTTCTCGCTCGACCGGCCCGCGACGATCAAGGCGCCCGGCGGGTTTGCGGCGTTCACGCGCCCCATCACGCAGAAGCTGATCGTGGACACCCACACCATCCATCTCAAGACCGCCACGCCCTATCCGAACATGCCCTCCGACATGGCGAGCGTGATGATGGTATCCCGGCGCGCCGCGCAGAACGCGGCGAGCACCGATTTCGACTCGGGCAAGGCGGCGGTCGGCACCGGGCCGTACCGCATCGTGCGCTTCGCGAAGGGAGAGCGCATCGAGCTCGCGCGGCACGATGCGTACTGGGGCCCGAAGCCGGCGTGGGAGCGGGTCGTGTTCCGCCTCATCAGCAACGACGCGGCGCGCACCGCCGCGCTGCTCGCCGGCGACGTGCAGATGATCGACGTCGTTCCGCCGGCCGACTATGCGCGGCTGCGCGCGAACAACGCGCTCACCGTCTTCACCTCGGCGTCCAACCGCATGATCTTCTTCCACCTCGACTCGAGCCGCGACAAGACGCCGTTCGCGTTCGACAAGTCGGGCAAGCCGCTCGAGAAGAATCCGTTCCAGGATGCGCGCGTGCGCAAGGCCTTCTCGAAGGCGATCAACCGCACCGCGATCGCCGAGCGCGTGATGGAGGGGCTCGCGATCCCCGCCGGACAGTTCCTGCCGGAGGGGTTCTTCGGCTACGTCCCGGGCCTGAAGCCCGAGCCCTACGACCCCGATGGGGCGCGCAAGCTGCTCGCGGAGGCCGGCTACCCCGACGGCTTCATGCTGACGGTGCACGGCCCGAACAACCGCTACGTCAACGACGAGCAGGTCGTGCAGGCGGTCGCGCAGATGCTCTCAAAAATCGGGATCACCACCAAGGTCGAGGTCCTGCCGTTCTCGGTGTACGTGACCCGCGCCCGGAATGGCGAGTTCACTGCCGCCCTGCTGGGCTGGGGCATGAGCACCGGCGAAGGCTCCTATCCGCTGCGCTTCCTGGTTGCGACCCCGAACGCGGAGAAAGGCACGGGGCCGTGGAACTGGTCGCGCTATTCCAACGCGAGGATGGACCAGATCCTCGAGCAGGCGCTCGCCACGGTGGACAACGCGCGGCGCGAGCGGCTGCTGCGCGAGGCAACCGAAATCGCCATCGGCGAGCAGGCGGTGGTCCCGCTGCACTACCAGGTCAACACGTGGGCCGCGCGCCGGGGCTACACCTACACGCCGCGCACCGACGAGCGGACCTACGCCCACGAAGCGCGGCCGGTGACGAAGTGACGATAAGCTTGTTCCGGGTTCCAGGTTCCGGGTTCCGGATTGCAGGTTCCAGGTTCAAGGTCGGAGGGAGCGCTGCCGCCGCGAAACCCGGCCTTTGAACCTTGAACGTTGAACTCTGAACTTTGAACGCGGAACGCTGAACGGCTCGCCATGCTCGCGTTTATCGCCCGCCGCCTGCTGCAGAGCCTCTTCGCGCTGTTCGTGATGTCGCTGCTGGTTTTCGTCGGCGTCTACGCGATCGGAAATCCGATCGACATCCTGATCAACCCGCAGGCCGACCAGGCGGAAATCGCCGCCGTGACCGCGGCGCTCGGGCTCGATCAGCCCCTGTGGGTGCAGTACTGGACGTTCCTGCAGAGCGCGCTCCGCGGCGACCTCGGCAAGTCCTTCGTCGCCAACGTTCCGGCCATCCAGCTCATACTCAATCGCATGCCGGCCACGATCGAGCTGGCCGCCGCGTCCATGGTGATCGCGGTCGTGCTCGGGATTCCGCTCGGGCTGCTCGCCGGGCTCAGGCCCGACTCGTGGGTCGGCAGGACCATCATGGCGGGCTCCATACTGGGCTTCTCGCTGCCCACGTTCTGGGTCGGGCTGATGCTGATCATGGTGTTCTCGGTGCATCTCGGCTGGCTGCCCACCACGGGACGCGGCCCGACCGTGGACGTGCTCGGCTTTCCGATCAGCATCCTCTCCTGGGAAGGCATCCGGCACGTGCTGCTGCCCTCGACCAATCTCGCGCTGTTCAAGCTCTCGCTGCTGATCCGCCTCACGCGCGCGGGAACGCGCGAGGCGCTCGCGCAGGATTACGTGCGATTTGCCCGCGCGAAGGGGCTCTCGATGCGCCGCGTGGTCTCCGTGCACGTACTGAAGAACATCATGATCCCGATCGTCACCGTGGTCGGCCTCGAATTCGGATCGGTGATCGCTTTCGCGATCGTCACCGAGACCATCTTCGCGTGGCCGGGCATGGGCAAGCTGCTGATCGACTCGATCAATGTGCTCGACCGGCCGGTGATCGTCGCCTACCTGCTGATCATCGTGCTCATGTTCATCGTGATCAACCTCGTGGTGGACGTCCTCTACTCGGTGCTGGACCCCCGCGTGCGCGTCGCCGGAGCGCGGCCATGAGCGCGGCGGCCGCCGGCTCCCCGGCCCGGACCCTCGCCGCGGGCTTCGCCCTGGACCGTATCGCGCTCGCGGGCCTGTTCATGCTGGGCCTCATCATCGTCGCCGCGGTGGGCGCGCCGCTGATCTCGCCGCAGAATCCTTACGACCTTGCCCAACTCGACATCCTCGACTCGAAGCTTCCCCCCGGCGCGGTGGGCGTTGCCGGGCACGTCTACTGGCTCGGCACCGACGACCAGGGCCGTGACATGCTCTCGGGCATCTTCTACGGGCTGCGGGTGAGCCTCGGGGTGGGCGCGATGTCCACGATCGCCGCGCTCGCAATCGGGATGGGCATCGGGCTGCTCGCGGCGTATGCGGGAGGCTGGGTGGATGCGGTCATCATGCGCATCGTGGACCTGCAGCTCTCCTTCCCCGCGATCCTCATCGCGCTGGTGCTGCTCGCGGTGCTGGGACAGGGCGTGGACAAGATCATCGTGGCGCTCATCGCGGTGCAGTGGGCCTACTACGCCCGCACGGTGCGGGGCAACGCGCTGGTCGAGAAGAAGAAGGAATACGTGGATGCGGCGCGCTGCATGGCATTCGGCTACACGCGCATCGTGTTTCGCCACATCCTGCCCAACTGCCTGCCGCCGCTGATCGTGGTGGCGACCGTGCAGGTCGCGCACGCGATCGCGCTCGAGGCGACGCTCTCCTTCCTGGGGCTCGGCATGCCGATCACCTCCCCTTCGCTCGGGCTGCTCATCGCCAACGGCTTCACGCATCTCCTCTCCGGCAAGTACTGGATCAGCGTCTTCCCGGGGATCGCGCTGCTCGTGACGATCGTCAGCATCAACCTGGTGGGCGACCGGCTGCGCGATATCTTCAACCCGCGGCTGCAGAGCCACTTCGCCGCCTAGCGCCGCCGCAAGGCGGCGTTCCAGGTTCAAGGTTCAAGGTTCAAGGTTCAAGGTTCAAGGTTCAAGGTTCAAGGTTCAAGGTTCAAGGTTCAAGGTTCAAGGTTCAAGGTTCAAGGTTCAAGGTTCAAGGTTCAAGGTTCAAGGTTCAAGGTTCAA
>VGID01000077.1 GCA_016868035.1 Betaproteobacteria bacterium
GCTCAACGCGCCGCATCTGATGAGGGATGTCTACGACGGAAAACTGTTCAAGGACGGAATCGCCGTGCGCACGAGGATCGAGCCGACAAGGAAAGCCGCCTGAATCTTTTTACACACCTATTGACAAGACCTCGCCGGTGTCCATTCGGTCAGCAAAGTCCGTTGACTGAGTCCGCACGTCCAATGTCAGGCTTGGACGCTTGAATCTTCAGGATTTCGCGCTCGCGGCGGCGCTATTGAAACGGTTCAACATGCTCCCTGCTGCAGCTCGAATTGGCAGAGTGGGTGTTGCGCTGGCGTATGACCCATGCCGGGCACGTTCTCGCCCACATGCATGTTGGCGACGGAGGGCTGTATGAATGGCACGGCGTAATGCACTCGAGCGTCACAGCATGAGAGAGGTTTCGCCCCGTGGGACGAGATTAGCCGAACTGGCCCGGCACATGCTTTCGGAATTCGCCGGCCTGCGCGCGGGCGAGAGGGTGCTGATCCTCGCTGAGACGGAAGGGGCGGAGGGAGTAAAGCGCGCCTTCTATCGCGCGGCCCGCGAAGCAGCGGGCGAGAATGTCTCGATGGCCATCTACGATCGTAGGCCGGCCTACACCCATCCGCCGGAACCGCTGCCGGCAGCGGTCGCGGAAGCCGATCTCGTTATCTGCCTCGATATTTATCTTTCACACACCAAGCTTGAGCAGTCGGCGCGTGCCGCAGGCACCCGCTTTTTTAACCTGCATCCGGCTCGCTTTGCCGCCTTGCGGCGCGCAGTGCTTGGCGTGGACTACAGGGAGATCCGTCGACGCGGGCGCGAGCTGGCGCGACTGTTCGGTGCTGGACGGCGCGGGCTGATTACCTGCCCGCGCGGCTCGCATCTCGAATTTGAAATCGATGCCGGGAGGGAAGTCTCGATCGGCAGTGGCTACGCGCGCAAGCCCGGCGATTATGCGACCTTGCCCAACGGCAAGATCAAAGTTCCGGTTGTGCGCGCAAGCATGACCGGTACCTTTGTGGTCAACGGCGTCATCATTCCGCCCATTAACGAGCTGTCGGAGCTCGTCACGCTGCGCTTTAACAACAGCCGCCTGGTCGATATTTCCGGCGGAGCAGAAGCGAAAGCTTATATGCGCTTCCTCGAGTCGTTCAACGACCCTAGTATGTACGTGCTGGATCACTTGACCTTCGGCTTCAACCCACGGGCAACGCTAAGCCAGCCGCCGCCGCCAGCCTTCTCGTCGGAAGCCGAGAAAGTCATGGGCTGTGTCAATATTGGCCTCGGGCGCGCTGGACTCAAGGGTAAGCAGCATACAGACGTGGTGTCGGTCGGGACGACGGTCGTAGTCGATGGCCGCCCCGTTATAATTAAAGGCCGTTATACGATCTGACACGGTCGACGCGGGACCTCACGAACACCACGGCGCTCCGCGAAACCACCGTCCTGAACTGACGCCGTTCGGCGCCGTTACGGATTCGGGGCTGCGTTACAGGAAAGTACGCGGAAAGCGTTGAAATCTTATGCTAACGTGAATGCCGATATCTCGCGGCGGTATGACAGATTGCGACAAATAAATCACGTCAAGACGCATACATAAAGATTCTGCAGGAAAGAGTGGCGCGGATATCGGCTACGAAAGCATAAAGGAGCAGTCCATGACGCAGAAGTTCCAAAAAGTACTATGCTATGTAATTGTACTCATGATTGTTTTTTCTCCGTCGTACGTATTTGCGCAGACCTATCCCAATAAACCCATAAGATTCGTGGTTCCGTCCGCCGCGGGCGGCTCCACGGATACCATCGGGCGCATGATCGGACAGAAACTAGCTCCGAGCTTAGGCCAGACGGTCATTGTCGATAACCGACCTGGGGCGGCTGGGATCATTGGCACCGAGGTGATCGCAAAATCCCCCCCCGACGGTTACTCGCTGCTACTGGCGCCGGGTTCGCATGCCATAAATGCCTCTCTTTATCGTCGGTTACCGTTTGATCCGCTCAACGACTTTGACCCGGTGATACACGTTTGCACCCTGACAGGTGTCGTTGTAGTCCACCCGACATTGCCGGTAAGGTCGGTCCAGGAGCTGATCACATTCGCCCGCGTGAGACCTGGTCAGATCAACTTCGCCTCCGCTGGCACTGGCACCGTGACACATCTTACCGGTGAAATGTTCAAGGCCATGACCAAGATCGACATTGTCCATATCCCGTACCGTGGCAGTGGTCCGGCCGTCATTGACCTGGTTGCGGGTCAGGTCTCACTAATGTTCACCAGCATGTCCGGGACGATCGAACATGTTCACGCCGGCAAGCTTAGAGTGCTTGGCGTCACCAGCGCCGCGCGTTCGCCACTATTACCAAATGTTCCTACCGTCGCGGAGTCGGGCGTTCCTGGTTTTGAGGCGAGCGGGTGGTTTGGAGTGCTCGCTCCCGCCGGCACGCACAAGGGCATAATCAGCAAACTTAATATGGAGATTGGACGCGTGCTGACCGCGCCAGAGATGCTGGAACGCTTTAGAAGCCTAGGTGCTACCGCTGTCGGTGGCTCGCCCGAAAACTTCGGCGCATTTATCCGCGGCCAAATTAGCACGTGGGGAACAAGCGTTCGCGCTTCCGGCGTCCGCATCGATTAAATCAGCTTGACCGGGCTGGTCGAACGGTACATCAGGTACCTGCCGTCCGCGCAGCAAGGCGGGGTTCAAAGCTGCTCACACTGGAGCAACTGCGGGTCCGGCATGCCCGTGCAGCGGACCGACGAGAATATACTTGTGACACACCACGACTAACGGGGAGCAGCAAAACATGCGGTTCCGCGCAGTGACGCTGAATATGGAGCGGAACGAGAAGCGCTGGGCGGCACGCCGTGAACTGATCGTCGAGCAGTTTTGCGCGCTGAGGCCAGATGTTCTCGCGCTCAACGAGGTGTGCGTACCGTTGCAATCAGCGCGGTGGCTACAGCGGGTCGCGAAGGAGCGCATCGGAATAGAGTATGCGCTGGTCCAACAGAATCGCGTAAATGGATCTTCAGAAAGCGAAGCGGAGGCGGTCCTCACGTGCTGGCCGGTTGTGGAGACTGGAAACCTCGATTTTCGGGTGCGTGACATGGTCGCACAAGTAGTGCGCGTCCTCATTGATCGGCGGCCGGTCGATGTCTATGTCACGCATCTCTATAAGTCGCTAGGCGACGACTCATTGCGGCTGTTTCAGGTACAGCAGCTGCTCGCTTGGATTGACAGCCGCAATGACATCGCGGCGCGTATCGTGTGTGGCGACTTCAACGCGACATTAGATATGCCCTCGGCCGCCCTGATGGCGACGCGCTTCCGTCCGACGCAGACAGCACCGACGGCCTTTACGCCGCTCGCCGACAGCGATGGCACGGTTTCGCATCCGTACTGGCACCGCATGGATAGATGCATCGACTACGTTTGGGTGTCGGATGCCTTACAGGTCGTAGCGAGCGGCGTCTGCTTTAATCAGGCAAGCCCTCACGATGGCGGGCTCTGGCCATCCGACCATGCCGGAGTCTGGGCCGATCTCAGTTTAGGCTGATTGCACCGAAAGAGCGCGCACAGTGAACGATTGGGAATCTGCGCAGAAGGTGCACAAGCGGCTGTAAAAGAAAAACGGGTACACGCTCTCTCGCGTAACCGTTTGTTTAGTTGGCTCCCCGAGCTGGGCTCGAACCAGCGACCTGCGGATTAACAGTCCGTCGCTCTACCAACTGAGCTATCGGGGAATGTCCTGCGTGAAATACTGCTTGGTGCCGCGCCAGAAAGGCGCATATATTAATATGCTGGCACCACACTGGTCAACGTATCTCGCGGATTTTCAAGGCTTATGAGGTGGTTCAAGGGCATTGCGATCGCGCTCGGGGCGTTGCTGGCGATCCTGGTCGCCGTGCCGTTCTTCTACTCGCTGGACGATTACATCCCGACCCTGGAACAAGAGGCCTCCGCGAGACTCAACGAGCCCGTCAAGATCGGCAAGCTGCGCGTCGCAACGGTGCCGCTGCCGCATCTGACGGTGGACGACATCACGGTGGGCAAGAGCGGGGATCTCAAGGTCGGGAAAGTCACCGTCACGCCGGACCTGTGGTCGCTGCTCGATGCGACCAAGGTCATCAAGAGCATCGAGATCGACTCGGTGGTGCTCACGCAAAAGGGCATCGAGAAAATTCCGGCATGGACCAAGACCGACAAGAAACCGGAGGAGCCGGCCCGGATCCGGGTGGAAGCCATCCGGCTGCAGGATGTGCTGGTCAAGCTCGACACGGCGAGCTTCGGGCCGTTCGATGCGCAGGTCAGCGTCTCCGGCACCGGAGAAGCGGAATCCGTGGCGCTCGCGACGCGCGACGGCAAGCTCACCGCCCACGTCAAGCCCGAGAAGGCGAAGTACCGCTTCGAAGCGAATGCCAAGGGCTGGAAGCCGCCGGCGGGGCCTGCGATCCACTTTGACGAGCTCGCCGTGAAGGGGATCGCCACTGCGAATGATGCGGTCCTCGATGACGTGCGCGCGCGGCTTTACGGCGGCACGGTGAACGGGCGGGCGACGGTGGGCTGGCAAAAAGGCCTGCAGCTCAAGGGCAACGCCAGCGTGCACCAGGTCGAATTGAAGCCGCTCGTGCCTCTGCTTGCAAAAGGCGTGAACGTGAGCGGAAAATTGAACGCCAAGCCGGTATTCAGCGCGCGAGCCTCCGAGGCCAAGCAGCTGATGAACGCGCTCCATCTGGAGACGCCGTTCGATGTGCGCGACGGGGTGCTCTACGGCATGGACATCAGCAAGGCGGCGACTTCGCTGATCAGCAAAGAGGGCTCGAAGGGAGGGGAGACCCGGTTCGACACGCTCTCCGGCCACCTCGTGATGGATCGCGGCGTGTATCGCCTGACCCAACTCGACATCGCTTCCGGATCGCTCGCTGCCGAGGGACACGTCACCATCTCGCGCCAGCAGGAGCTCTCCGGACGCATCAACACGAAGGTCAAGGCGGCTTCGGTGACCGCCGCGAACGTGCCGCTCAATGTTTCCGGGACGGTGCAAAATCCGGTGCTGATGCCCACCGGCGGCGTCGTTGCGGGCGCAGTGGCCGGCACCGCGGTACTCGGGCCGGGGCTCGGCACGTCGGTCGGAGCGCGGGTTGGCGGCTGGGTCGAGGGCCTGTTCGGGAAAAAGGAAGAAACAAAAGACGGTAAGCGGTAAGTGGTAAGCGGCAGACCGCGGGGTGTCGAGGCTAAGGGCTTACCGCTCCCCGGCGACAAGAACTGCCGAGATCGCGTTCGCGACGTAGTCGACGTTGCGCGTGTTGAGCGCTGCTACGCAAATGCGCCCGCTGTCTATGGCGTAGACGGAATGTTCATCGCGCAGGCGGCGCACCTGGTCTCGAGTCAGACCCGAGTACGAAAACATGCCGCGCTGCCGAAGCACGAAGCTGAAGTCGAAATCCGCGCGCACCGCGCGTATTTTGTCCACGAGCTGCCTGCGCATGGTCTTGATGCGCTCGCGCATCTGCCCGAGTTCCTTGTCCCACAGCGAGCGCAGTTCCGGCGTGGTGAGCACCATGGCGACCGCCTGGCCGCCGTGCGTCGGCGGATTGGAATAATTGGTGCGGATCACGCGCTTCACCTGGCTCAGCACCCGGCCGGCCGCGTCCGGGTTCTCGGCGACCACGCTCAGTGCCCCCACGCGCTCGCCGTAGAGCGACAGCGACTTGGAAAAGGAGCTCGAGACCAGGACGACGGGACACGCCTCGGCGAAACGGCGCACCGGCGCCGCATCCGCCTCGAGCCCCTCGGCGAAGCCCTGGTAGGCGATGTCGAGGAAAGGCACCAGGCCGCGCGCATTGACGATCTCGATCACGGCGTCCCATTGCTCGCGCGTCAGGTCCACGCCGGTCGGATTGTGGCAGCAGGCATGCAGCACCGCGATCGAGCCCGCGGGAAGCCGGCGCAGGGCACCGGTCATGCCGTCGAAATCGAGGCCATGGGTCGCGGCATCGTAGTAGGGGTAGGCATGCACGGTGAAACCCGCGTACTCGAACAGCGCGCGGTGATTCTCCCAGCTCGGGTCGCTGATCCAGACTTGCGCGCCCGGGTTGATCCGCCGCAGCAGGTCCGCGCCGATCTTCAGCCCGCCCGTGCCGCCGAGCGCCTGCACCGTGACGATGCGATTCGCGCGCACGGGCTCGCTCGCCGCCCCGAACACCAGCTCGCGCGCCGCGCGGTCGTAGGCCTGCAGGCCGTCGATCGGCAGATAGCTGCGCGGCGTGGGGCTTTCCGCGAGCTTTTGCTCGGCGCGCCGAACGCATTCGAGCACCGGGACTCTGCCGTCATCATCGTAATAGACGCCGACCCCGAGATTGATCTTGTCCGGGTTGGTGTCCTGGTTGAAGGCTTCCGTAACCCCGAGGATGGGATCGGCGGGCGCCATTTCGACGGTTGCGAGTAAGGAGGGCTTCATTTTTGTCGGCTGCGGGAGGCTACTAAACTGAGCATTGCGAACGGTGCCTTGCGGCTCAAACGCGCATTCTACCCGCTTGCGCGCGATCGCGGGCGCCGCTGACCGCGTGCGCCACTGGCCGCGGGCGCGCGCGCTGTGGGAGAATCCTACGTTTTGCCGCATTGGTGTACGCTCAGATGGCACACACCGCGTCCGCCGGTCCCGCCGCTCGCCCCTCCGTGAATCCGGCCTGTTTCGCCGAGAGCCCGTATCGGCTCTATCAGGCATACGAGCCCGCCGGCGATCAACCCGAGGCGATCGAGAGGCTCACCGCAGGGGTTCGTGATGGCCTCGCATACCAGACGCTGCTGGGGGTCACGGGCTCGGGCAAGACCTACACGATGGCGCACGTGATCGCGCGCCTCGGATGCCCGGCGCTCATCCTCGCGCCCAACAAGACGCTGGCGGCGCAGCTCTATTCCGAGATGCGCGAGGTCTTCCCGGACAACGCGGTCGAGTACTTCGTCTCCTACTACGACTACTACCAGCCCGAGGCCTACGTGCCCTCGAAGGACCTCTACATCGAGAAGGATTCCAGCATCAACGAGCACATCGAGCAGATGCGGCTCTCCGCCACCAAGTCGCTGCTGGAGCGCCGCGACACCATCATCGTTGCCACGGTATCGGCGATCTACGGGATCGGCGACCCGGTGGACTACCACGGCATGATTCTGCACTTGCGCGAGCGCGAGAAGCTCGCGCAGCGCGACGCGCTCAAGAGGCTCACCGAGCTGCAGTACGAACGCAACGAATTGGAGTTCCGGCGCGGCGTGTTCCGCGTGCGCGGGGACGTGATCGACATCTTCCCGGCGGAGAATTCGGAGACCGCGGTGCGCGTGGCGCTGTTCGACGAGGAGGTCGAGTCCATACACCTCTTCGATCCGCTCACGGGCCACGTGCTCCAGCGCGTGCCGCGCTTCACGGTCTATCCGTCGAGCCATTACGTCACGCCGCGCGCGACCGTGCTCACGGCGATCGAAGCGATCAAGGAGGAGCTGCGCGACCGGATCGAGTCGTTCCAGAAGCAGGGCAAGCTCGTGGAAGCGCAGCGCATCGAGCAGCGCACGCGTTTCGACCTCGAAATGCTGGCCGAGATGGGATTCTGCAAGGGGATCGAGAACTACTCGCGCCACCTCTCGGGCCGCAAGCCGGGCGAGTCGCCGCCGACCCTGATCGACTACCTCCCGCACGACGCGCTGATGATCATAGACGAGAGCCACGTCACGATCCCGCAGTTGGGCGGCATGTACCGCGGCGACCGCTCGCGCAAGGAGAACCTCGTTGACTACGGCTTCCGGCTGCCCTCGGCGCTCGATAACCGGCCGCTGCGCTTCGACGAGTTCGAGAAAGTGATGCGCCGCACGATCTTCGTTTCGGCCACTCCCGCGGACTACGAGAACCGGCACCAGGCCCAGGTGGTCGAGCAGGTCGTGCGCCCGACCGGGCTGGTGGATCCGCGCCTGGAGATGCGTCCCGCCGCGACCCAGGTGGACGACCTGCTCTCCGAAATCAACGGGCGGGTGGCCGCCGGCGAGCGCGTGCTCGTCACCACGCTCACCAAGCGCATGGCGGAGGACCTCACCGATTACCTGGGCGAGCACGGCGTGAAGGTGCGCTACCTCCATTCCGACATCGACACGGTGGAGCGGGTCGAGATCATCCGCGACCTGCGTCTGGGGCAGTTCGACGTTCTCGTCGGAATCAATCTGCTGCGCGAGGGTCTCGACATTCCCGAAGTGTCCCTGGTCGCGATACTCGACGCGGACAAGGAGGGCTTTCTGCGCTCCGAGCGCTCGCTGATCCAGACCATCGGGCGCGCGGCACGCCACCTCAACGGCACCGCCATCCTCTACGCGGATAGGGTCACGGACTCGATGCGGCGCGCAATCGACGAGACGGAGAGGCGCCGCAGCAAACAGCTCGCCTACAATGCTGCGCGCGGCATCACGCCCAAGGGCGTGTCCAAGCGGATCAAGGACATCATCGAAGGCGTGTACGATCCCGACGCGGCGCGCAGCGGACTCAAGGCCGCGCAGGAGCAGGCGCGCTACGAATCGATGAGCGCGAAGGAGCTCGCGCGCGAGGTCAAGCGCCTCGAAACGGAGATGTTCAAGTGCGCCCGTAACCTCGAATTCGAGCGCGCCGCCGAGCTGCGCGACGGGCTCAAGCGGCTGAAGGAGCGCCTGTTCATTGGCGAGGCGGCATGAAGCAGGTGAAAGTGCTCTTTGTCTGCATGGGCAATATCTGCCGCTCGCCGATGGCCGAGGGTGTGTTCCGGCATTACACCGCGCAAGCCGGCCTGGACGCGCGCGTGGTGGCCGATTCGGCTGGCACGCACGATTACCACATCGGCGAGCCGCCGGACCCGCGCGCGCAACGCGCGGCGAGCCGGCGCGGCTACGATTTGAGCACGCTGCGCGGACGCCAGGTGAGCCGGCGCGACTTCAGCGAGTTCGATTACCTGCTTGCGATGGACGAGGTGAACTTCGGGGAATTGAAGCGCCTGTGCCCGGCGGAGCACGCGCACAAGCTGCGGCTGCTCATGGACTACGCCGCGGAGCCGGCCGCGCGCGAAGTGCCCGATCCCTATTACGGCGGGCCGCAGGGCTTCGAGCGCGTGCTCGATCTCGTGGAGCAGGCGGCGCAGGGATTGCTGCGGCACCTGCGCCGCGAGCTCGTTTAGCCGGGGAGGGTGCTCGCCTTCTCCTCGCCCTTCTCCGCTGGAGGGGCCTCGGAATTTCCCGGCTCGGAACGCTGCGTTTCAATCTGGATCAACGGCTCCTCGCTCACCGGAGGCGTGACCGGGCGCACCCTTTTCGGCCGCGGTGCAGGCTCCTCCTCCACCTGCGGCTCTTCCGCCGCCCGAATCTTGTCGGGGTTGGATTCGACCTGCACCAGGTCCGCAGGCCACTCGATCTTGAGCGGCATCGCCGGCGCGGAGCCGGCTGCAGGTACCCCGACAAAGCGCGCAAGCGGTGGCGGCGTGACGAACTCGCGCACGTGTTCCTCAGACGGTGTAGTCGCCGGCCGCGGCGCCGATTCGTAGGGTTCACGCGTTTCCGCGGCGGGAACCCCTAGCGCCCTCGAGTCGGAAACACCCGCTTGCGTCGGGGCATCGGTGGGTGCGGCCGGATGCGGCGCCGCGCGTGCCGCAGCCTCGCCCAAGGCAGCTGGAGCCGCGCGCTGCTCATGCCCCCCGCGGCGTCCGCGCCGGCGCCGTCCGCGCCCTTCGCGCTGCTCACCGCGCTCGCGTGGCTGCTGCTGGGCATCCCCCGGC
>VGID01000078.1 GCA_016868035.1 Betaproteobacteria bacterium
AACTCCCACTGCGGTCGCTTCAGGTAGATGCGCTCGTAGCCCGGGCGGTTCTTGATCTCGGGATGGTCAGCCTTGATCTCTTTGCCATGTCCTTTCACCAGCTCCGGCTTCGGATCAAAGCTGTCCACATGCGACACGCCGCCCGTCATGAAGAGGAAGATCACGTTCTTCGCCTTCGCCGGAAAATGCGGCGTCTTCGGCGCGAGCGGGTCCGCGCTCTCGGCGAGCAGCCGCTGCACGATGCCGGGAAATACGAGCGATCCCGCCGCAGCGGAGCGCAGGAACTGGCGACGGTTGAGTGGCGGTTTCATGTCAGTCGACATGCAGGAACTCATTGCTCGCCATCAGCACGCGCACCTGCGCAGTCCATTTGGCGGTGTCGTCAGCGGGATAGCTGGCGAGGAAGGACTTCGTGCGCTGCGTTTCGGCGGCAGTGGGTTGGCGTTGGAAGAGGCTGCGCCAGGCTGCGGTGATGCGGATGTCGTCGTCAGGCAGGGATGCGAGCTTTTTCGCCAAGGCATCGGCCTGCGCGTGGAAGAAGGGATCGTTGATGAAATAGAGCGCCTGCGTGGGGACGGTGGTGGTCTGGCGGGCGGCGGTGGTGGCATTCGGGTCGGCGCCGTCGAAGAGCGAGAGGAAGGGATGTCGTCGCTGGCGCTGCACCATGAGGTAGGCGCTGCGTTGGTTGGTTTCATAGACGGCGTTGAAGGGATCGTGCTGGGTGAACTTCCACGTCGCCTCAGCGGGAAACGGATGCGCCTCGGATGGTGTGAGATCGAGCTGGCCGGAGGCGATGAGCAGGCTGTCGCGCATCTCCTCGGCGGTGAGACGGCGGCGATTGAAGTGCGTGAGCAAGCGGTTGTCGGGATCGGGATCGGCACTGATTAGTCCTCCCACAGATTCAAGGAGGCCCACAGATTGAGAAGAAGAATCTGCTATCCTTCCTGAATCTGCGGGGAAACTCGATCTCTGATACACTTGGCTGCGGAGGATGAGCCGGTGCATGGCCTTTACGCTGAAACCGCTTTCGACAAACTTCGCCGCGAGCCAGTCGAGCAACTCGGGATGCGTCGGTTTCTCGCCACGAGCACCGAAGTCGTTCGGGGAACGCACGAGGCCTTTGCCGAAATGCCATTCCCAGAGGCGGTTCACCATCACGCGGGCGGCGAGCGGTGACTTCGCGATCCAGTCGCCGAGTTCCTTGCGTCCGCTCCCGGAGTCTGCGGGCACTGGTTCGCCACCGAGGATGGACAGCCAGCGGCGCGGTACCTCGTCGCCGAGTTTCTCAGGATCACCCCGCAGATGAAGGCGGTCATTCTTTGGCTTCGCGTCCACCACGGCATAGGCGACGGGAATCACCGGCATCGGCACGGGCTCGGCGCTAGGTTTCATGTTGGCACCGAGCTGGGCGAGGGCGGGGCCATACTCCGATGCGGCGATGTGCTTGAGTTCAAACGCCACGCCATCGCCGCCGCTCGGATGCGCATCGGCCACGCGACCACTCAGGGTGATTTCGCCATCGAGCGGACTGATCCAAGCCAGAGCCACGGGCCGCTTCGGCCCTGGATGCACGAAGAACGACTCCGCCGCGAGCGTGGTCCAAACCATGACCTGCTGATCCGCCGAGTTCACAAACACCGACGGTTCGCTGCCGAGGCTCCAGGACTTTAGGGCGCTGTTACCATTGATACTGTGACGCTGCTCGGTGAGGAACACCGGAGCGGTCGTGGTTTCGAGGAAGCACCATGCCGCGCCGTCGTGCGCGGGATGCGGATTACCTTTCATGAGGTCCGGCACCAGCTCCGCCACGCTCCATGAACGCTTCGTTCCCTCCGTCTCCGCGATGCGCCACTCGACAAGCGTCGTGTCCGCGCCGTGGCTGGCATTCGGCGACACCGCGAGCTGCACGACCTCGCCTTTGCGCACACGGACGAACTGCTCGAAGGGCACGCCGGCTCCCTCGGCAACTCTTGATTCGGCGAGCACCTTGGTGTTCGTGCCGCCGAGCTTTGCAAAGGCCGCGCTGGCGGACTTGGCGGCTTCGAGTCGCTGTTTCTTCGCGGCTTCGAGTTTCGCGTTCTTTTCCTGCCAGGGCTTCATCAGCGCATCGGCCTCCGCTTGCGGAATCAGCGGAACCATGTCGCGCGGCTGGCCCTTCGGCTCGCAGCCGGGAAAGGCGAAGCGCGTGCTGCTGAAGATGCCGTAGAGCGCGTAGTAGTCCGCGGCGGTGATCGGGTCGTATTTGTGATCGTGGCACCGGGCGCAGCCGGTGGTGAGGCCGAGGAAGTTCTTCCCCAGCGTGTCGATCACGTCCTCATGCGTGAGGTGCATGTCCTTGTCGATGTCGTGACCAAACCGCCGCGCGATGGCGAGGTAGCCGGTGGCGACGATGCCCTCCGCGCGCTCCCTGGTGTCTGCCTTGTCGAAAAGAATATCTCCCGCGAGCTGCTGCCGCACGAACTCGTCATAGCGCAGGTCACGATTGAAGGCATCGAAGACCCAGTTCCGATACCGCCACGCATGCATGAGCGGACGGTCGGTGTTCTCGCCCGCCGTGTCGGCATAGCGCACGACATCCAGCCAGTGCCGGCCCCATTGCACGCCGTATTGCGGCGAGGCGAGCAGGCGCTCCGTGAGATTTTGGATTGCGGATTTCGGATTGCGGATTGAGTCGGCCACAAACGCCTCCACCTCCTCAGAACTCGGCGGCAGGCCGGTGAGGTCGTAACTCATGCGGCGGATAAGCGTGCGTGGATCGGCGGGAGGCGCGGGGGTGAGTTTTGCATCCGCGAGCTTCGCGTTGATGAAGTCATCAATGCTCTTTGGTGACTCCACCTTCGGCAGTGGCTGAAAAGCCCACCAAGACTTCGCCTCGTCCGCTTTCATGCCCGCGATCTTCTCTGCGGCCACACGCGGGTCCGGCGCGCCCATCTTTACCCATGCGACGAGATCGGCGATGATCTCTTCCGCCAGCTTTCCGCCCTTCTTCTCCGGTGGCATGGCGAGGTCTTGATCGTGATAGCGAACGGCTTTGATCAGCAGGGAATCATCCGGTTTGCCCGGCACGATGGCAGGTCCGCTGTCACCGCCCTTTTGCCAGCCCTGCTTCGTGTCCAAAGCGAGGCCGCCTTTTGTCTTTTCCCCGCTGTGGCACTCGTAGCAGTGCTCCACGAGCACCGGACGCACCTTGGACTCGAAGAAGGCATGATCCTCCGCGAGCGACGAGTGCGCGGCGACCAGCAAGGCCAAGGCGGCGAGGTATCTCATGGCTGCACCTCCATCGGCAGCCACTCGCGCCAGCCGAGGATATGCTCGCGCATCTTCCGCTCGCAGACCGCCGGGGAACCAGTGCGAAAGCACTCCAGCAGATGGTGGTGCGTGGACACCGTTTCCTCACGCGTGACGCGCGTCTGAATCTGCTTCGAGCGATGCAGCCGCCCGAGCCAAAGCTCCAACTCGCTGCGCAACGACCGCCACAGCTTCAGCAGGCGCGCATTGCCACACGCCTCCAGAATGATCTCATGAAAATCGAGGTCGAGATGCGTCACCTTGATAAGGGAAGACGCCCGTCTTGTGGCGTCGATGTTCTTCTCCAGCGCCGATGCATCCTCATGCAATGCCGGGGCCGCCAGCCGGGCCGCCACCGGCTCCAGTGCCAGCCGCAGGACATACAACTCATCAAAATCATGCGGCGAAAGCGCCTTCACATAGGCGCGCCCGGTCGCGCTAAACTCCACCAGGCCCTCGCTCTCCAGAGTGAACAGCGCCTCGCGGACCGGCACCCGGCTCACGCCCAGATCCACCGCGACTGCCGACTCCGCCAACAGCACCCCGGGTTTGAGATCGCCGTCGAGAATGCGCGCGCGAAGCAAGGCTAAGGCCTGGTCAGAACGAGGGCGGGGTATGGGGCTTGGTTGCATTTGGTATACCGTAAGCTGCAACAAAACGGTATACCGTGACAAGAATTTTCATCCTGCGAAAATCTTCGGAACCCGAAGCACTTGAGCCAGGACCGGAGCGGACGATGATGGGCGTGTATTTTGTCGGGAATCTAATCGCTCCCATGCCTCCGGCATGAGAGCCAGCTCGGCGTTTCTGTTCAAGACACTGATGGGATTGTCCAAGGCGTGGCGGCCGCTTGGGTGTTATTGTGGCCCCATGATCAATGCTTGCAACGCAGGCCGGGCGCTGCGATGACCCGTCGCGTCCATGAGCCAGCCCAACATCATCGCCCGCTACCGCATCGAGACCTGCCTGCCGCCGGAGCAGGTTGCAGAGACGATTGCCGGCGAGCAGTCGTCCGGCACGTTCCTACCCGTGCCCGGAGAGACGGAAGAGTTGAAAGCCCGGGCGCGGGCTAAAGTCACCCACATCACGCTCCTCGACACGGTGGATGCACCGAGCCTGCAGGGCGGGCGCAAGCCGAAGGGCGCGTCCGGCCCGCTCAAGTATCAGCGCGCGGAGGTCACGCTCGCGTTTCCGTTCGACAATCTTGGCGCGAACCTGCCCACCCTCGTCGCCACGGTTTGCGGCAACCTTTACGAACTGAGCGATCACTCCGGCTGCAAGTTGCTCGACCTCGAATTGCCGCCGGCCTTCGGCGCGAAGTATCCGGGGCCACAGTTCAGCGTCGCGGGCACGCGGAAGCTGGCGGGAGTTCACGACCGCCCCATCATCGGCACAATCGTCAAGCCGAGCGTTGGCTTCACCGCAGTCCAGACCGCGGATCTCGTGCGCGAACTCGGCGAGGCGGGGATCGATTTCATCAAGGACGACGAGCTTCAGGCCGACGGGCCGCATTGCCCGCTGAAAGATCGTGTCGCCGCCGTGATGAGGGTGATCAACGAACTCGCCGATCGAACGGGCAAGAAGGTGATGTTCGCCTTCAACATCACCGACGATCTCGACGCGATGCTGCGGCATCACGATACCGTGCTGGCCGCCGGCGGCACCTGCGTGATGGTGAGCCTGCACAGCGTCGGCCTGCCCGGGTTGCTCGAATTGCGGCGCCGCTGCGCGCTGCCCATCCACGGTCATCGCAATGGCTGGGGCCTTTACACCCGGCATCCGCTCCTTGGTGTGGAGTATCCCGCCTGGCAAAAACTCTGGCGCCTGGCCGGCGCCGATCATCTCCACGTGAACGGACTGCAGAATAAATTCTGGGAACCGGACGACTCGGTGGTGCGCAGCATCCAGGCCTGCCGCACGCCGATGTTCCGGCCCGACGACACCGCCATGCCCGTGATCAGCTCGGGCCAGTGGGGCGGCCAGGCGCCGGAGACTTATCGGCTCACCGGCACCGCCGATCTCATGTATGTCGCGGGCGGCGGCATCATGGCGCATCCCATGGGACCGGCGGCGGGATTGAGAGGTTTGCAGCAAGCGTGGGAAGCCGCGGTGAAGGGAGTGGATTTGAACACCTACGCGGCAACGCATCCGGAGTTGAGGGAGACGATGGACAAGTTTGGAAAACGAAAATGATGTTCGTTGTTTGTGGTTCGTCGTTCGTTGCTCGCGAACGGCCGATCTCACCACGAACAACCAACCACGAACCATGAACCACGAACTGCTCCTGGCCTACTACGGCGACGACTTCACCGGCTCGACCGATGTGATGGAGGCTTTGTCGAAAGCCGGCCTGCGCACGGTGTTGTTTCTGAAGCCACCGACGATCAGCCAACTGGCCCGGTATCCGGGACTGCGCGCGTTCGGCATCGCGGGCGGCTCGCGCACGATGTCGCCGGAGGAAATGGAGCGCGCGTTGCCGCCGGCCTTCAAGGCGCTCCGATCCAGCGGCGCGCCGATCATCCACTACAAGATGTGCTCGACGTTCGATTCGTCGCCGAACATCGGCTCGATCGGCCGCGCGATCGAGATTGGTCGGCGTGTGTTCGGCGACCGTCCGACGCCGCTCATGGTTGGCGCGCCCGTGATCGGGAGATACGTCGCCTTCGGAAATCTCTTTGCCCGCTCCGGGCTCGACACGGAACCGTTCCGCCTCGACCGCCATCCGACCATGAGCCGACATCCGGTGACCCCGATGCAGGAGGCGGACATCCGGTTGATACTTGCCGAACAGACCCAATTGCCGGTGGTGCTTGTGGATGTGTTGAAGCTGGAGAGTGCGAGTGGTCAGTGGTCAGTGGTCAGTGGTCAGTCGCGGCCTCCCATCGTGCTGTTCGATACGTTGCGGGAGGCGCATCTGCCCGTGATCGGGCGGGAGATCGGACGACTGGCAGCCGAGGGGCAACTGTTCGTCTTGGGATCGAGCGGTGTGGAGTATGCATTGGTGGAGCACTGGAGAGAGACGGGCGCGATAAACACCGCGGAGGAAGAAGGACGCGGAGAGTCTCGATTCAGTCCTCCGCGCTCTCCTTCCTCCGCGGTGCAACAGCTCATCTGCGTTTCCGGCAGTTGCTCGCCGGTGACCGACCGACAGATTGCTCGGGCCATCGATCATGGCTTCGCGGAAATCGGCGCGGGACCCGAGCTTCTCGCCTCGATGGCTCCCATCGCAGGCGTGTTGCAACGTGCCCGGACGCTCCTGGAACAGCAGCGCTCTGTGGTCATCCATAGCAGCCGGGGACCGGACGACGCGCGATACGACTTCAAACTCGGCGGCGAAAAGCAGTCGCTGCTCTGCGATTCACTGGGACGAATCCTCGAAACACTGCTCGGCAGTTCCGGCCTGCGCCGGGCCGTTGTCTGCGGCGGCGATACCTCGATGCACGTGGCCCGCGGCCTGGGAGTTGAGGCGCTCGAATACGTCGGCCCCATCGCACCCGGATCGCCGTTGTGCAAGATTCACGCTCCCGGGCGCATTGCGGACGGCTGTGAAATTGTCTTCAAGGGCGGCCAGGTCGGCCGCGATCATTTCTTCCTCGATGTCCTCCAGGGAGGGCCGCGACCCACGTGAAGACGCCGATCTACTCCAATCCAGTCTGAATCAGAACAACGAACCATAGACTTATGAACCAGAAACCCCTGATCACTCTCGCCCTCCTCGGTGCCGGCGGAAAAATGGGCTGCCGCGTCACCGATCATCTGAAGGACGACCCTGGCTACCGACTGCTCTACGTCGAGACTGGCGAACGCGGTCTCGCCAACCTCCGCGAGCGCGGCGTCTCGCCGACCCCACGCGACGAGGCCCTGCGTGCCGCGGATGTCGTCATCCTGGCGCTGCCCGACCGCGTGCTCGGCAAGCTGGCCCACGAAGTCGTTCCACTTCTGCGCCCCGGCTGCATGGTGTTTACCCTCGACCCGGCGGCGGCGCATGCCGGTGAACTGCCGGCCCGGCCCGACATCACCTACTTCGTCTCGCATCCGTGCCACCCGGATGTGTTCGACCATTTCCAGACCGAGGCTGAGATCAACGATTTCTTCGGCGGCACTCATGCCCGTCAGGCCATCGTCTGCGCCCTGATGCAAGGTCCCGAGGAGCATTACGGGCTCGGCGAACGGATCGCGCGCGACATCTATGCGCCAGTCACGCGTTCGCACCGGATCACCGTCGAGCAGATGGCGATTCTCGAGCCCACCATGGCCGAAACCTGCGGCATCGCGCTCGTCCTGGCGCTGCGGGAAGTGCTGGAGGAAACGGTGCGCCGGGGCGTGCCGCGCGCCGCCGCCGAGGACTTCATGTATGGCCACATCAAGGTCGAACTGGGCATCGGCTTTGGGAAAACGAAGTTTCCATTTTCCGACGGTGCCAAACTCATCGGTGAACATGGCCGGCGCAAAATCTTCGCCGACGATTGGCTGCGCAAACTCTTCGAACCGCAGAGTGTGAAGGAGCAGGTCCGGATGATCGTGGAAGGAAAGTTGCCGGAGAACGGCCAATGAAACCCCTCCGCTTCGCCATCTTCGGCACCGGTTTCTGGTCGCGCGTCCAACTCGCGGCCTGGCGCGAGATCGGCGGCGCGGAGTGTGTCGCCATCTACAACCGCACGCGCGAACGCGCCGAGGCCTTCGCCCGCGATCTCGGTGCGCCCGCAGTTTATGACGACCCGGAGAAATTGCTGCGCGAGGTCCAGCCGGACTTCGTGGACAACATCACCGAAGTCGGCGGTCACAAGCCGCTCTCGCTGCTCTGCGCGAAACACCGCATCCCCTGCATCTGCCAGAAGCCGATGGCTCCCACCCTGGCCGATGCCCGCGCGATGGTCGCCGGCTTCGCCCGCGCGAAGACGCCGTTCTTCGTCCATGAAAACTGGCGCTGGCAGACGCCGCTGCGTGC
>VGID01000079.1 GCA_016868035.1 Betaproteobacteria bacterium
TGTTGATCGGAAAGCCGAGCGCCCGTTCGCGCCGCCAGTTGCCGCCGTTCTTCAGGTCGCGCACCTTGCGGCCCGCCAGTTCGCACAGTCGTCGATGCACATCGGCGTGGCTCATGCCGGTCGCCGCAGCGGGCGGCGGACCGCGCTCGGTAACGAGCGGCGCCCATGATCCGAGGTGCCCGAGGATGCGCCGGATGACTCCCGGATCCTCGATCAGCGCGATCAGCGCCTCACCCCCATCAACCGGCGGCAAGCACGACGAGACGAGACGATGAACACGACGTTCGCGCGCTGGCAGATTGCCACCTTGCTTCTCGGCTTGAGCATCGGCGCAGCCTCGCCTGAAGCGGGAGCGCAGACGAAGCCTGCGGCCGGTGCTGCTTTCCCCGCGAAGCCCGTGCGCATCATCGTTCCCCACGCGCCGGGCGGCGGGCTTGATTTCATAGCCCGCCTGGTTTCGCAACCGTTGAACGAGCGTTGGGGTGTGCCGGTCATCGTGGACAATCGGCCCGGCGCGAGCGGCATGGTCGGCACGAACAGCGTGGTCCAGGCCAGGAAAGACGGCCACACCATCCTGTTCGCCCAGAACAGCGCGCTCACGTTTCGCGCCGTTCTCGATCCCCAGTCGGTGGCCTACGATGCGCTCCGGGATCTGGTGCCGCTCGGCATGACCTCACGCTCACCGAGCGTGCTCGTTGTTCGCAGCGAGGCCCCGCAAAGCTCGAGACCCAGCGCTCGAGCCGACGATTATCTCGTTTGGATCCCGGCGTACGCCGGGAAAACGCTTGTACCGCCGTGCGCCACCCACTGCGCCGCGGCGAGGTGACTGAACGCAACGTGCGCTTCGAGGTCGGCTTCGGTCATCGTGTAGCGCGCCTGGGCCGCGCACACGATCATGCCGATCGCGTCGCCTTTCCAGGGGAGCGGCGCGAAGACCGCCGAGCCGGCGCGGAAGGTCTGCAGGATTTTCACGAACGATTTGTGCTCGTCGGTATTCGCGAGGAGCAGCGGCTGTTTCGTCTTCACGACATGACCCGGATGGCCGAGATCGATGCCGATCAGCGTGTGCCGCTGCTCAGGAAGGAAATTCACCGGCGCGACGAGAAGCTGAGACTTACGGTCGGGCGTCACCACGAATGCGCAGCACGCAAACTGCTGTGTCTCGCCTTC
This sequence comes from Betaproteobacteria bacterium, assembly GCA_016868035.1. Classification (GTDB taxonomy): domain Bacteria; phylum Pseudomonadota; class Gammaproteobacteria; order Burkholderiales; family SG8-41; genus SG8-41. The sequence continues at coordinate 1,171 of VGID01000079.1, forward strand.
CTTGAGGTTCCCGGGCTTTAAGTGCGCTTCGCGGTCGCCGAGGAGCGCGGGGAGCGTGCGCGTGATTGCCCACAGCGCCTCCTCCGGCCCCGCCGCGTCGCTCGCTGCGGCGCCGGCACGCGCGAGCGCGCGCAACGCATCAACGCGAAACGCGGCGAGATCCCTCATTGATCCACTTTCGCGCCGGAAGCGTTCAATCGACTTTCGCGCCCGATGCTTTCACGATCTTCGACCACTTCACGAGCTCGGTCTTGATATAGGCCGCGAACTCCTCCGGCGTGCTCGTGCGGATTTCGAAGCCCTGGCCGTTCAGGCGCTCCTTCACATCCGCAAGCTGCAGCGAGCGCACGGTTTCCCGATTGAGCTTGTCGATCACGGCGCGCGGCGTCCCGGCGGGCGCAAGCAGGCCGTACCAGTTCTCGAGGTCGTAACCGCCGAGGCCGGCTTCGGCAAAAGTCGGCACTTCGGGCGCGACGGCGGACCGCGTCGGGCTGGTCACGCCGAGTGCGACGATCTTGCCGGCCTTCGCGTGCGGGTAGGCAGCGGGAAGGCTCACGATGGCGAGGTTCACCTGGCCGCCGAGCAAGTCTGCGATCGCGGGCGCCGCGCCCTTGTAGGGCACGTGGATGAGATCGATCCCCGCCATGTTCTTGAAAAGCTCGGCGGCGAGATGGTGCGGCGTGCCGCTGCCGGGCGAGCCGATGGTGATCTGGCGCGGTCTTGCCTTGGCGGCCGTGATCAGCTCTTTCAGCGACTTCACCTGCAGCGACGGGTGCGCCGACAGCATGATGGTCGCGGCGGCCGTCTTCGTGATCGGGACGAAGTCCTTCACCGGGTCGTACGGCACCCTGCTGTAGAGATACGGATTGATGACGTGCCCGACGATCGCCATCAGCAGCGTGTAGCCGTCGGGGGTCGCTCTCGCGACGATTTCCGTTCCGATGTTGCCGCCGGAGCCGCCGCGATTGTCGATCACTACCGGCTGACCCATGCTGTCGGTCATCTTCTGCGCCACCGTGCGCGCGACGATGTCCGTCGGGCCGCCGGCGGGGAAGGGGACGATCATGCGGATTGTCTTGTTCGGATAGGTCCCCTGGGCTGAAGCGAGCGCAGCGAAACAGCAGAGTGCAAGGCCGGCAACGACGCATGTAGCGCTACTCATTCGAACCTCCTCCTTTGCGGTGCTGCGTTTTCGCAGGCGGATGCGTGACGATGGATTTCAGCTCCGGCGCCGGCGTCGCAGCCTTCTGAAGATCGGGCTTCGGGCGCTCGAGGCCCGCAGTGCGGGCGAACGCCTGCTCCATCGCATGCGCGGCTGAGACGAGCGCCCGGTCGCCGCGGAAGCGCGCGATGACCTGAAGGCCGAACGGCATGCCGGCGTGATCGAGGCCGCACGGCAGCGAGATCGCCGGATTCGTGGCGAGCGTCACCACGTACGTGAGCGAGAGCCAGTGGTAGTAATTGCGGAGCGGCTTGCCGCCCATTTCGGAAACGTAAAGCTCTTTCCACTGAAACGGCGTGACCGAAGTCGTCGGCGCGATCAAGAGATCGCAGTCGCGGAAAAGCGCCTGGAAGCGCCGGAAGATGCGCGTCTGCTCGGCGTGCGTCCAGGTGACGTCGGTCATCGCCATCTTCGCGCCCATTTCGTAATTCGCGCGGACGTTCGGCCCGAGGGAATCCGGATCCTTCTCGTACATGTCGCGAAAGCGATCGACGAAATTGAGCGCGCGGATGACGTCGAAACAGCGGTCGGCGTCGCCCAGCTCGAGCCTCACCTCATCGCACGACTTGAAGAGGTGGCGCATCGCCGCGACTTTTTCGCGGAACACTCTGCGGATCGAAGCGTCGACCGGCGACGTTCCGAAATCTTCCGTCCATCCGACGCGCAGCGATGCGAGATCGGCAGGCTCGGGCGAGGCGAACGTGGAGCCGTCGACGGGATACGACAACGGATCCGCATCGTCGCTTGCAATCTGCGCCGCGAAGAGGAGAGCGGTATCTGCGACCGTGCGGCCCATCGGCCCCAACACCGAAATCGGCTGCCAGCCAAGGTTGCGTTTATTCGATGGCACGAGCCCGGGCGATGGGCGAAGTCCCACGACGCCGCACATCGCGGCGGGTATGCGAAGCGACCCGCCGGTGTCGGAGCCGGTGCACACCGGCAGCATGTCGCACGCGAGCGCGGCCGCGGAGCCCCCGGAGGAGCCGCCGGCGTTCAGCGTTACGTTGAACGGATTGCCGGTCGCGCCCCACACGACGTTGCGCGTGTTCGCGCCGGCGCCGAACTCCGGCGTGTTGGTCTTGGCGACGACGATTGCGCCGGCCGCGCGCAGGCGCGCGACCATGCTGCTGTCGCTTTCGGGGACGTAATCGCGATAGAGCGGAGAACCGAAGGTCGTGAGGAGATGCTGCGTCTCTTCGAGATCCTTGATGCCGGTCGGGAGCCCATGAAGCAGCCCGAGCGATTCGCCGCGGCGCGCCGCCGCTGCGGCCGCTTTCGCTTCGTGCCGCGCGCGCTCGTAAGCGGTGGCGCAGATCGCGTTCACGCCCGCGTTCAACCGCTCGATGCGCTCGATGCACGCGTCGAGCAGCTCGACCGGGGAGATTTCTTTCGTGCCGATCCAGCGGCGAAGCTCCACCGTCGAAGCCGACAGAAGCTCTTCGCGCGAGGTCATGACAGGCCGTAGAGCCGCTTGCCTGCGACGGGCACTTTCGCCATCAGAATGTCGCCGGACATCGCTTCCGTCATGTACGCGGTCTTGAGATCCGGCCCGCCGAACGCGATGTTGGTGATGTGGTCGTGCCTGTGCTTGTCTTCGCTGTAGATGACATGCGTCGGCAGCATGTGCGGATCGAAGAGCCACACGCCGACATTGATGTGGCAGACATAGAGACCGTTGTCGGCCGCCATCTCGATGCCGTCGGGACCGACGCCGCCCGAAACTTGAATGCAGCTACCGGTCTTCGAGACCTGTCCGTCGTGCATGATCGGCAGCCGCCACACCTGCTGCGAGCGCGTGACGCCGACGTAGACATGCTTGTCGGTTGTGCTGACGGTGATGCCGTTCGGGCTCGGGCAGTTATCGACGAGCCGCTGCATAGAGCCGTCGGCTTTCAGCCGATACACGCGGCCGGTCGGATCGACGATGCCGGTCTGGCCCTGGTCGGTGAAGTACAGATCGCCCTTCGAGTCGAAGTTGAGATCGTTGCAGCCCTTGAAGCCTTCGCTGTAGGCGGTCTCGAGGAAGGGTGCGATCTTTCCGCGCTTGGTGTCGAGCACCATGATGCCTTTGCGGTAGTCGGCGACGAACAGCCGGCCGTCCTTGTGAAACTTCATGCCGTTCGGCCAGCCCTCGTACTGCACCACCACGTCCCAGTCGCCTTTCGGCGTGATGCGGAAGATGCGCTGAAACGCGGTGTCGACGATGAAGAGATTGTCGTCGCGGTCGAACGCGGGGCCTTCGAGGAAGCATTCCACCTCCGCATTCTGCCGGTTGGGATCCGACCATGACGTGCGGCCTTTCTTGCGGAACTTCGCCGGCATTGAAGTGAAGACTTCGGCCTTGACGAGCTCGATTTTCTGGAACGGGTTGAACATCGTTTATGGTCCTTCCTTGAAAGTCAAAAGCACTAGGAATCTGTCGGCGCAAAGCCCGACAGATTCCTAGGGCCTGTACACAATCAAGATGTCTCGGTACATTCTGGTCTTTCTCGGAGAGACCCGATGCGCAAGATACTACGTAATGACCAATGGGAACGCATAGAACCGTTGTTGCCGGGCAAAGCGGCCGATCCTGGGGCTACCGCGAAGGACAACCGCCTGTTTTTGGAGGCGGTGCTGTGGGTTGCTCGTACCGGCTCACCGTGGCGAGACTTGCCACCGCAACTGGGCAACTGGCACAACACGTATACGCGCTTCTCGCGCTGGGGCAAGAAGGGTGTCTGGGAAAAACTGGTCAAGGCGGTAAGCGATGACCGGGACTTGGAGGTGCTGTTTATCGATAGCACCATCGTACGCGCCCACCAGCATGCCGCGGGTGCCCAAAAAAAAATGGCTCGCAGGCGCTCGGACGCTCGCGTGGAGGGCTGAGCACCAAGATTCATGCCACGGTAGACGCCTTGGGCAATCCGTTGCGCTGGTATTTGACCGGAGGCGAGGTTGCCGATATCACGCAGGCTGACGCCCTGATCGAGGGCCTGAGCACGAAAGCGGTCATTGCCGACAAGGGATACGATGCTGATGCGCTGGTGGCGGTCATCCACGCGGCAGGCGCTCAGGCGGTGATTCCGCCACGCCGTAACCGCACTGAACAGAGACCCTATGATCGACATCCGTATCAAGACCGCAATCTGGTGGAGCGCTTCTTTAACCGCGTCAAGCAATTCCGGCGCATCGCCACTCGTTACGAGAAGCTGGCGCGAAACTACTGCTCAATGCTCAATCTCGTATGCGCATTCGTCTGGCTCATCTGATTGTTAACAGGCCCTAGTCGATGAACGGCGGATAGAAATTTCAAACCGCCTTTTTCTCTCTGAGGGTCACATTATCGCGCGCCGGACCGGGCGTCAATCAAGCGGGGCACGTTGAAGACATTCGCTCCCCTGGTTCTGATCGGACGCATTTACGGCCCGAGTCAGCCAGCCTCCGGGGCCGTCTTGGCGTGTTGCGCAGCCGCGGACCGAGCGGGGGCGCCGGCTTGGGTCGCAGAACCGTTGCGGCGCTTTCGGATCAGGCCGCGTCGATGAGTTCGGGCAGCCGCGCCGGGGCGCGTGGCGGCGCACGCGCCGAGATGCGAGAGGATTCTCACAATCACGGCGGGCTACTCGATGGCGGCGATGATCTTCAACTCGCCGCCGCAGTTCGGGCACTGCTCGATGTCGATGTCGCGTTTCAGTAAACGCGCCCAGCTCATACGTGCCGATGCCTGCAGGTGCTCCTCGGCGGGCCCACGGGCTCTCTCGACCCTCTGAGGCACGACCGCGGCCCGCAGTTTGGCATGCGGGGCGAGCGCGCCGTGTAAGCGGATGAGGTGCAGCCGCGGCAATCGCCCCTCGTCCCACAGCGCCTTCACGCGCCTTGATCGGTTCATAGATCGCGCTCAGATCCTGACGCTCCACATAGCCCCACACCAACCGCGCCCGATGCCCCTCGGGCAACACCGAATCCAGGTCGCTTGCGCGAAACTCCATCTGCTTGCGATTAGGCAGCAGCACCCGCGCAGCCCCCTTCACCGCGGTCGCCTCACTCACACGCTTCGGCGCTACCGGAAAATCCTCGAACAGCTTCCCCGACGCTTCTCCAGCGCTCATCGCCTCACCATCCAGTGATAACGGCATTACCCATTGCGACCACCACTTCTCAATATGGTGCTATAGACTTGTAAGCTCCTTTCACAGGCTCTCTGGGCTGCCTTACGGCCAAGCGGGCGGATGGTAGCCGCGCGGCACCGACGGCCGCGACCAGTGCGCCGGCGTCTCCGACATCTGCACCACGGGGGCGAGATGCGTGAGTCGGCCGATCGGAGAGTGGTGCTGCGTGAGCAACCTCTGCAGTTCGTCGGGCGGCAGCTCCGGTGGCAGATGCGCGTATTCGGCCGGCGCGAGCACGCCGTGCTCGCGGATCCAATGCCCGGCGCCCGCGAGGGACGCGCGCACGAACCAGCTTCCGCCTTCGCGCACGCGGCGGGCGAGCGCGATCATGGTGCCGTACGCGAGCAGGTAGCCGGCGATATAGTCCTGTGCCGAGACCGGCAGCAGCTCCGGGCGCTCGCCATGCGGCCGCCAGATCAACCCGGTTGCGGCCTGGAGCACGGTGTCGTAGCCGCGCCGGTCGCACCATGGGCCTTCGTGCCCCCACGCGCTCAGCGTGACGTAGACGATGCCCGGGCGCAATCGCGCCAGCGCCTCGGGCGAAAACCCACGCGCGGCGATCGCGTCGGCTATCGCGTCGCGCTCCGGCGTCACGCCGAGCACCGTCGCGTTGCGGTCACGCAGGTTGGGAAACGTGCAGTAGAGGTACATCCATCGGCCGTCGCGCAGCCGGTAGAAGTCGG
>VGID01000080.1 GCA_016868035.1 Betaproteobacteria bacterium
TGCAACGCCACATCCCATGGTCGATCGCCACCGTTCGCCATCGGCTCGCGCGCGCCATCGCGCGAGGACTCCCACACTGCCCGTGCTGCGGGAAACCGTATCGGCGGGTAGCACGTGATTAGGAACACAGTACGATTAATAACGCTCAATTTTCTACAACGTCTCGGGACAGCACCGCATGGACATACCTCCCCTTAACGAACATCGTTCCGCTCGGGCCGACACGGCGCGTGCGAGCGCGCGCTGGAGCGTGGAGCAGGTCGAAGCCCTGTTCGCGCTGCCCTTCAGCGACCTGCTGCACCGCGCGCACGGCGTGCATCGGGAGCACTTCGAGCCCAACGCGGTGCAGCTCTCGACGCTGCTTTCGGTGAAGACCGGCGGCTGCCCCGAGGACTGCGGCTACTGCCCGCAGGCCGCGCGCTATCACACGGACGTTGCCGACGAGGACCTGCTTGCGCTCGAGACGGTCGTCGCCACCGCGCGGCTCGCGAAGGAAAACGGGGCGACGCGATTCTGCATGGGCGCGGCGTGGCGCGGGCCGAAGCCGCGCGATCTCGAGCGCGTGGCGCAGATGGTGACGGCGGTGCGCGCGCTGGGACTGGAGACCTGCGCGACACTCGGGCTGCTCAAGGAAGGGCAGGCCGAGCAGCTCAAGTCAGCCGGCCTCGATTACTACAACCACAACATCGACACCGCGCCCGAGTTCTATGGCGGGATCATCACCACCCGCACCCAGCAGGACCGCCTCGATACGCTCGGGCGGGTGCGGCGCGCCGGCATCCGCGTGTGCTGCGGCGGCATCATCGGGATGGGCGAATCGCGGCGCACGCGCGCGGCGCTGATCGCGCAGCTCGCGAGCCTCGATCCCTACCCGGAATCGGTGCCGATCAACAACCTCGTGCAGGTGGCGGGAACACCCCTGCACGGTACGCCCGAGCTCGATCCCCTCGAGTTCGTTCGCACCATCGCATGCGCGCGGATCACGATGCCGGCGGCGATGGTGCGGCTCTCCGCGGGACGCCAGCAGATGTCCGAGGCCGTGCAGGCGCTGTGTTTCCATGCCGGGGCAAACTCGATTTTCTACGGCGAGAAGCTGCTCACCACCGGCAACCCTGATGTCGAGCACGACCGCAGGCTCTTCGAGAAGTTGGGGCTGCGACCCATGGAAGCGGACAGTGGACGGTGAAGGGTGAAGAAGCAGGGACCATGCCGTTTTCCGCCCTCGCCGCGGAGCTCTCGGAACTCGAGTCCCACGACCTGAGACGCCGCCGCCGGCTGCTCGAGACCGCGCAGGGCGCGCGCGTGCGGGTGGACGGGCGCGACTACACGGCGTTCTGCAGCAATGATTATCTGGGACTCGCCAGTCATCCGGCGCTGATCGAGGCCGCGCGTGAGGGCGCCGCGCGCTACGGCGTCGGCGCCGGCGCTTCCCATCTCATCCTCGGCCACAGCGCGGCGCACCACGCGCTCGAGCAGGCGCTGGCGGCCTTCGTGGGCCTGCCGCGCGCGCTGCTGTTCTCGACCGGTTACATGGCCAATCTCGGCGTGGTGAGCGCTCTCGTGGGGCGCGGGGACGCCGTGTTCGCGGACCGGCTCAATCACGCGTCGCTCAACGATGCCGCGTTGCTCTCCCGCGCCGACTTCCGGCGCTATCCCCATCTGGACCTCGGTGCGCTCGAGCGGCTGCTTGCCGGCTCGCGGTCCCGCCGCAAGCTCGTGCTAACCGATGCCGTGTTCAGCATGGACGGCGATATCGCGCACGTGCCGGAGCTCGCGGGCCTGTGCGAACGTTACGACGCGTGGCTGCTCCTGGATGACGCGCACGGCTTCGGCGTGCTCGGGCCTGAGGGGCGGGGCGCGGCTGCGCATTTCGGGGTGCGCTCCCCGCGCGTAATCTACATGGCGACGCTGGGCAAGGCTGCGGGCGTATTCGGGGCCTTCGTCTCGGCGCAGGAGGAGGTGATCGAGGCGTTGGTGCAGCGCGCGCGCCCCTATGTCTACACGACCGCCACGCCGCCCTTGCTCGCCCACGTCCTCGCGACGAGCCTCGAGCTCATGCGCGCGGAGGAATGGCGGCGCGAGCGATTGCGCGAGCTTGCGCGCCGGCTGCGCGACAGTCTCCGGCCCGAGCGCTGGAAGCTCACGCGCTCCGAAACCGCGATCCAGCCACTCGTGATCGGCTCCAACGACGAGGCGGTCGCGGTGTCCGAGGCGCTCTCGCGCAGGGGGCTGCTGGTGCCGGCGATCCGGCCCCCTACCGTCCCGCAGGGGACCGCGCGCCTTCGCATCTCGCTCTCGGCCGCGCACTCGACGGAGGATGTCGAGAGCCTTGCCGCGGCCTTGAACGAGATCGAGCGCGCGTTCAACGGTTGCGAGTTCAGGGTTCGGAGTTCAAGGCTCAAAGTTCAAAGTTCAACCGAGAACCTGGAACCTGGAGCCTGAAACTCGGAACATTGAAGTTGGAACCCGGAACCCGGAACCCGAAACCGAAAAACGACATCAAGGATGTCGTTTTTCTGCACGGCTGGGGGCTCGACGCCAGCATCTGGCGCGAGCTGGCCGGGCAGCTCGAGCCGCGCTTCCGGATCCACGCGCTCGATCTGCCAGGTTACGGGGCAGCGCCGGCGTGCACTCCCTATGCGCTAACGGGCCTCGCGGACGCGGTGGCAAACGCCGCGCCGAAGCGCTGCTTTGCCGTGGGCTGGTCGCTGGGCGGCCAGGTCGCACTTGCGTGGGCGCGCCGCGCCCCGCAGCAAGTCGAGCGCCTGGCGCTGATCGCGACGACGCCGAGCTTCACGCGGCGCGCGCGTTGGACGTGCGCGGTGGCGCCCCGGGTATTCGGGGAGTTTGCGCGGGAACTCGCGGCCGACGGTGCCGGCACGCTGACGCGTTTTGCCGCGCTGCAGGCGCGGGGCGACGGGCGCGCAAGGCAAGTGATCTCCGCTTTACGGCGCAGCCTTGCGCTGTGCGGCGAAGGCATGAGGCCCGCGCTCGAAGGCGGGCTCGGCATCCTGCACGGCTCCGACCTGCGCGCCGAGCTTCCCGCCGTGGGTCAACCCGCGCTGGTGCTGCAGGGCGCGCGCGATGCGCTCGTTCCGCCCGCGGCGGCCCGGCGCCTTGCGGCCGCGCTTCCCGATGCGCGGCTCGAAATCATGCGTGGCTGCGGGCACGCGCCTTTCCTGTCGCAGCCGGAACGCGTCGCGCAGACCCTGAGCGAGTTCTTCGATGGGTAACGAATACGCGGTGGACAAGGCGCTGGTGCGGCGCTCGTTCGAGCAGGCCGCGGCCACCTACGATGCCGCCGCGGTGCTGCAGGACGAGGTGTGCCGGCGCATGCTGGCGCGCCTCGACTACATCCGGCTCGAGCCCGCGGTGGTGCTCGACGCCGGCAGCGGCACGGGCAACGCCGCCGCGGGATTGCTCACGCGCTACCCGCGGGCGCGCGTCGTGGCGCTCGACCTCGCGCTCGCGATGGCGCAGCGCGCCCGCGCGCGGCGCCCGTGGTGGCGTGGCGTCCTGGACTGGCATGGCCCGCGGCTCGCGGCGGTGTGCGGTGACATCGAAAAGCTCCCGCTCGCGGAGGAATGCGTGGACATGGCCTGGTCGAATCTGGCCGTGCAGTGGACGAGCGAGCCGCAAAGGGCGTTCTCCGAGATCCGGCGCGCGCTCAAGCCCGGCGGGGTGTTCATGTTCAGCAGCTTCGGGCCGGACACGTTGAAGGAGCTGCGCGCGGCGTACCAAGGCGTCGACCGCCATACCCATGTGCACCGGTTCATCGACATGCACGACCTGGGCGACATGCTGGTGGCGTGCGGCTTCGGCGATCCCGTAATGGACATGGAGTTGATCACGCTCACGTTTCCCGACGTGCGCGCGCTGATGCGCGACCTGAAGGCGATCGGCGCGCACAACATGACGCGCGGCCGGCCAACCGCCCTGAGCGGCAAATCGCTGCTCGAGAAGGTCGCTCGCAACTACGAGGCGTTCCGGCGCGACGGGCAGCTGCCCGCGACCTTCGAGGTGGTCTACGGGCACGCGTGGAAGCCCCGGCCGGCGGTCACTGCGGACGGCAGGCCGATCATTCCGCTGAAAGTGGCACGCTAACGTACATCAAGGCAGAGGGCAGAAGGCAGAAGGCAGAAGGCAGAAGGCAGAAGGCAGAAGGGGGTGGGGAGCCGTGACGGCGAGACGTTTCGAATGTCGAGTCAACCTTCATCCTTCTGCCTTCATCCTTTGTTCCAGGGTGCGGTGAGGCCATGACGGCAGGATATTTCGTGACAGGCACGGACACCGGCGTGGGCAAGACCGTCGTTGCCTGCGCGCTGCTCCTGCGCTACGTGCGCGAAGGGCGGCGCGCGGTGGGCATGAAACCGATCGCCGCCGGGGCCGAGGCGCACGCCGGAGGGCTGCGCAACGAGGACGTGGAGCACTTGCTCGCCGCCGGCAACGTGGTGATGCCCCGCGAGCTCGTCAATCCGTACTGTTTTGCCTCCCCGGTCGCGCCGCACATCGCGGCGGCGCAGGCCGGGGTAGAGATCGATCTTTCCCGAATCGAGCGCGCGTACCGCCAGCTCGCGGCGCAAGCCGACGTGATCGTGGTGGAGGGCGCGGGCGGTTTTCGCGTGCCGCTCGGCACGGATGCGGACTTCGGCGAGCTCGCGCGGCGCCTCGGCCTGCCGGTAATTCTGGTCGTGGGGATGCGGCTCGGCTGCCTGAACCATGCGTTGCTCACCGCGGAGGCGGTGCGGGCGCGCGGGCTCACGCTCGCCGGCTGGATCGCCAATCACATCGACCCGGAGATGGCGGTCGCCGACGAGAACGTGCACGCGCTCGAGGAGCGCATCGGCGCGCCGCGGCTTGCACGCATCGCGTTCCGGCACGAAATCGACAGCGCAGATGTCGCGTCGCTACTCGATCTGGAGCCGCTGGCCTGACGCCGCGCGGAACTGCGCATCAGGCTCAGGTTTTTGCACGGTTTTTTTGTTGCCCTGGCGCGGGTGCCTGTGATACATTCCCCCCCGCTCGACGCGGATATCAGGGAAACTCTAAACCGAGCGCGGAACCGTACCGATGTTGAGGTGAGAGCCGCATGATCCGGAAGTGTTTTCGACCGTTCACCGGCGCGATCGCGTGGCTGGCGGCGGAGGCAGCGCTCGCCGACCGGTACCACCTGCCAGAGCCGCAATCCATCATCGCGCGGCAGATCTACGACCTTCACGCGTTGATCACGTGGGCCATCGTCGTGATTTTCATCGTGGTGTTCGGCGCGATGACCTGCGCCATCATCAGGCACCGCAAGTCGGCCGGCCGCCAGGCCGAGCAGTTCCACGAGAACATCACCGTGGAAATCGTCTGGACCATCATCCCGTTCCTGATCCTCATCGGCACGGCCTACCCCGCGATCAAGACCGTATTCGCGATGACGGATCCCCGCAGCCCCGAGGTCAAGATCAAGGCCGCCGCTGATCAGTCGAAGTGGGGCTACGACTACGCGCAGGAAGGCATCGGCTTCTACAGCGAGCTGGCCACGCCGCGCGGCCGGATCGGGAACCGCGCTCCCACGGGCGAGCACTACCTGCTCGAAACTGCACGCGCAACATCGGGGGCAACAAGACGCGCGATTTTGTCCAATCAACCGGGACCACCGCTATGGTCGTAGCAATCGCATTGATATTGTTGATCGTTGGCTCTGTCCTGTTTCATTTCCTGAGCCCGTGGTATTTCACGCCGATCGCCTCCAACTGGACCACGATCGACGACACGATCAGCATCACGTTCTGGGTCACGGGGACTGTCTTCGTTGCCGTCAATTTGTTCATGGCCTGGGCCGTGATCCGCTACCGTTACCGGAAGGACAGACGGGCGGCGTACGAACCCGAGAACAAGAAGCTGGAATGGTGGCTCACCGGACTGACCACGGTGGGCATCGTTGCCATGTTGGCCCCCGGTTTATATGTATGGGCGAAATTCGTCAACGTCCCGGACGATGCGCCGGTCGTTGAGGCCGTGGGCCAGCAATGGCACTGGAGCTATCGCTTCCCCGGGAAGGACGGCGTACTGGGTACCGTGGATGCCCGGTACGTCAGCGATAAAAACCCGTTTGGCATGAATCCGGACGATCCCAACGGACGCGACGACATCTTGATATCGAGCCAGGAGCTGCATCTCCCCATCGGCAAGCCGGTGAAAGTGTTGCTCCGCTCCAAAGACGTCCTGCACAACTTCACCGTGGCGCAGTTCCGGGCCAAAATGGATCTGGTGCCGGGCCTGGTCACCTATTTCTGGTTCACCCCCACCCGGACCGGGAAATTCGACCTCCTCTGCCAGGAATTATGCGGCATCGGGCATTTCGCCATGCGCGGCAGCGTCGTGGTGGAGGAAGAGGCCGCGTTTCAGGCCTGGTTGAGCAGCCATCCGACGTTCGCGCAAACCTCGGCGCAAGCAGCCGGCGATTCTGCCGCGGGCAAGCCACTCTACGCAACCTGTGCCGCGTGCCATGGCGCGCAAGGGGAGGGTAACCCCGCGCTGCATGCGCCGAAATTGAGCGGGCAAGGAGACTGGTACCTGAAACGGCAATTGAAATATTACAAGCAAGGTGCTCGGGGCGCGCACGACAAGGACGTTTTTGGTAAAATGATGGCGCCGATGGCGGCGACCCTGGTGGATGACGCCGCGATCGACAACGTCGTCGCTTATATCAAGACGCTGCCGGATCGTCCTGCCCCGGCCACAGTGAAGGGGAACGCGAGGAACGGTAAACAGCGTTACGTGACCTGCGGCGCCTGTCACGGTCCTGATGGGCGTGGCGTACAGGCAATGAATGCCCCCGGGCTGGCGGGTATGAGTGATTGGTATCTGGTCACTCAATTGAAAAATTACAAACAGGGCATTCGCGGCACCCATCCGCAGGACCAGTACGGAGTCCAGATGGCATTGATGGCCGCGATTCTGGGCGACGACCAGGCAATCAATGACCTCGTTGCCTACATCAATACCTTGCGATGACCGGCCCGCTCGAATAAGGAATTAGCGAAGAGGAAATTATCATGTCATACGTTGCGCATGACGCATCGGCTTTCGCCCCGCCCGCCGAAGTCCAGGAAGTGGAGCTTTACCACGCCAAAACCTGGTTGGGTAAATATGTCTTTTCCCAGGACGCCAAAGTCATCGCCATCCAGTACGCGATCACGGCGATCGGTATCGGGGTGGTGGTGCT
>VGID01000081.1 GCA_016868035.1 Betaproteobacteria bacterium
TGCCCTTGCTCAAAGGCCAGCCATATACACCGCGCCAGCACATCTTCGTCGAGCGCGGGCCGCACGGCAGCGCGCCGGTCACGGTCAACATGAGCAACAGCGGCTACGACCTGAGCCGCGCCGTGCGCAGCGACCGCTACAAGTTCATCTACAACTGCACGCCGTGGATTCCCTACGCGCCCGTGGACTCCGCCGGCGGCGCTGCGTGGACGGAGATAAAGGCGGCCCACGCCGACCGCAAGCTCGCGCCCGGCGTGAGTGCGACCTACTTCACCACGCCACGGCCAGTCTATGAACTTTACGATCTCGATGCTGACCCATCGGAACTGAACAACCTCAGCGGCAAACCGGAACTCGCCGCCGCCGAGCGTGCCCTGCGGCTCGCGTTGGCGGAAAAGATGATTCTCGATTTCGACTACCTGCCACTCCCGGCCATGCTCGAAGGCGCAGCCGGCGCCAGCGAGCCGAAGCGTGCCGCGGCGGCAAACGAGAGCGCCCGCGCGGCAAACTTTGCGAAGCTCGACAAGGACAACGACGGCAGACTGAGCAAGGCTGAGTTCAGCGCTGGTCGTAAAGCGGACGACGCCGAGAAGTGGTTCGCTCTGCGCGACACGAACGGAGACGGCTTCATCAGCCGCGAGGAATTCCTGCCCGGTTCGCCGCTGCCCAGGAAGCCATGACACCAAGCTCGCGCTGAAATGGAACTTCGATTTATGAAGCAACTTCTTGCGCTCCTTCTGGCTCTTGCCGGTTCCGCGGCGGCATACGCAGCGCAACCCGCGCGGCCCAACATCGTCATCATCTTCATCGACGACATGGGTTATGGAGATATCGGGCCGTTTGGCGCCACGAAGCAGAGGACGCCGAACCTCGACCGCATGGCGCGCGAAGGGATGAAGCTCACCTCGTTCTACGCCGCGCCGGTCTGCTCGGTGTCGCGGGCGCAGTTGCTCACCGGATGCTACGGGGCGCGAGTCTCGGTGCCGGGCGTCTATTCTCCCGGCGGGAAGAACGGGTTGAACCCGAAGGAGATCACTATCGCGGAGCGATTGAAGGAGCGCGGCTACGCCACGACCATGATTGGGAAATGGCACCTGGGCGATCAGCCGGAATTCCTGCCCACGCGCCAGGGCTTCGACCATTACTTCGGCGTTCCGTACTCGAACGACATGCAGAAAAAGTCGAAGGCGACCGGCCAGCGCGTGGTGCCGCTGCTGCGCGATCACCAGGTGGCCGAGCTGCTCACCGACGAACAGCAGACCCGCCTCGTCGAGCGTTACACGGACGAGGCGGTGAAGTTCATTCGCGAGAGCAAGGACCGTCCGTTCCTCCTCTACCTTGCGCACAACGCGGTCCACACGCCGATTCATCCGGGCACAAACTTCGCCGGCAAATCCGCCAATGGCCGCTTCGGCGACTGGGTCGAGGAGACCGACTGGAGCGTCGGTCGTGTGCTCGACACGCTGCGCGAACTCAAGCTCGACGGACGCACGCTGGTCGTCTTCACCAGCGACAACGGGCCATGGCTGATCAGGGGTGCCGACGGCGGGAGCGCGGGTCCGCTGCGCGGTGGCAAGGGCAGCACTTGGGAGGGCGGCATGCGCGAGCCGACGCTGGCATGGTGGCCGGGGAAAATCGCGCCCGGCAGCGTGTGCGACGCGGTGGCAGGAACCATCGACCTGCTCCCGACCGCCGTGGCCTTGGCGGGCGGCACGGTGCCCACCGAACCGGTCATCGACGGGCGTGATATTTCGCCGCTCCTGTTCGGCAAGACCACGCAATCGCCGCGCGAGGCGCATTATTATTTTTCCGGATACAATCTCCAGGCCGTGCGGCAGGGAGCGTGGAAGCTGGCCCTCGCGGCGCAGGCTGAGAGCATGGGCAAAGCCGTGTCGCATGACGCGACAAACCAGACCCCGCGTCTCTACAATCTCGACCAGGAGATTGGCGAGCGGACGAATCTCGCCGGGCAGCATCCCGAAATCGTCGCCCGCCTCAAGGCGCTCGCGGCGAAGATGGACGCGGAGATTGGCGGCAAGAATCCGTCGGCGCGCCGTCCGGCGGGCGAGACCGCGAATCCCCAGGTGCTTTATCCGACTGAAGCCGACAAGGTTACCGAGCCGGTCGCGCTCGAAACTTTGAAGCCCGGCGCTACCGTCGTCTCTTCCGCCGCGCCGCAGGTTGCCGGGAGAGCCTTCACCATTTCCTGCACCGTCGAGACCGCGCAGCGGGACGCCATCGTGCTGGCCCATGGCGGACTCAGCGCCGGATACGCTCTGCATTTGAAAGCAGGCCGCGTCGCCTTCGTCGTCCGCACCGGCGCGGACGATTTCTTCACCGAGCTGGTCGCGAAATCGGAAGTCACCGGCTCCGCGCGTATCACCGCTGTTCTCGCGCCCGACGCCACAATGACCCTTACTGTGAACGACCTGCCCGCGGTCACAAGCAAGGCGGCCTCGCTCATCCCGCGCCAGCCTGCGGAAGCATTCTGCGTCGGCCACGACAATGGAAGGCCCGTCGCCACCTACACGGCCAAGGAACCGTTCAAGGGCACGATCGCGAATTTGAAAATCAGCACACCGTGAAAAGGCTGCCGCTAGTTGCTTTGCTGTTCGCCTCACTGGGCGCGCTGCACGCCGCCGCGCTGAAGCCAAACATCGTTTACATCCTTGCCGACGACCTCGGATACGGCGATGTGCAGTGCCTGAATCCGCAGCGCGGGAAGATCAAGACACCGCATCTGGACAGGCTGGCGGCGCAGGGGATGAGATTTACCGACGCGCACAGTGGCTCGTCTGTTTGCACGCCCACGCGCTACGGCTTGCTCACTGGCCGTTACGCGTGGCGCACGCGGTTGCAACGGGGCGTGCTCGACGGCACCGATGATCCGCCACTCATCGCGGCCGACCGGCTGACCTTGCCCGCCTTGCTCAAGCAGCACGGCTACACCACTGCGGCCATTGGCAAGTGGCACCTGGGCTTCAACTCGACACCGCCTCCGGATGCCGCCGAAGCCGCGGGCGCGAAGAAGGGCAACAGGAAAATGGGCAAGGGCGGATTGCCGGCTGGCTCGAGCATCGTCGGCGGACCGGTCACGCGGGGCTTCGATTATTTCTGGGGATGCTCGAACGCGCGCACGATGTCCGGTCTCATCGAGAACGATCGCGTCATCGAGAACATCGAACCCATCACCATGCTGCCGCGGCTTGGCCAACGGGCCGTGAGCTATGTCGCCGAGCACGCCGAGGCCGCCAGGGCGGGCCGGCCGTTCTTCCTCTACCTGCCGCTCACGTCGCCCCACACGCCGATTCTGCCCACCGCCGAGTGGAAGGGGCGCAGCGGCCTGGGCGACTACGCGGATTTCGTGATGCAGACCGATGCCGTGGTGGGGGACGTGCTTGCCGCGCTGGACAAACATGGTCTGGCGGAGAACACGCTCGCCATCTTCACCGCTGACAACGGCTGCTCGCCCGCCGCCGGCACGGGCCGGCTGGAGCAGCAGGGGCACTTTGCCAGCGCGCAGTTTCGCGGCTACAAGTCGGACCTCTGGGACGGCGGGCATCGGGTGCCGTTCTTCGTGCGCTGGCCGGGCAAGGTGAAAGCCGGATCGCACAGCGCGCAGCTCATCTGTCACACGGACTTCATGGCGACGTGCGCCGAACTGCTCGGGGTGAAACTTCCCGACACCGCCGCCGAGGACAGCGTGAGCATTCTTCCCGCGTTGCTCGGCACGGATGCCGCGCCGTTGCGCAAAGCGGTGGTTCATCACAGCATCAACGGCATGTTCTCCATCCGGCAGGGTTCGTGGAAACTGCAACTCTGCGCCGGCAGCGGTGGCTGGGGCCAACCGGGCGATGCGGACGCGAAGAAGCAAGGTTCGCCCGACGTGCAGCTCTACAACTTGAGCGCGGACATTGCGGAGGCAAAGAACGTGCAGGCGGAACATCCCGGGATCGTCGCCCGCCTCGCCCGGCTGCTCGAAGGCTACGTCGCTAACGGTCGAAGCACCCCAGGCTTGAAACAAACCAACGATGTCGCCGTGAAGATTTTGAAGAACAGCAACGCCAGGGCTTCAAAGGAATGATCATGCGCCGAATCATTCCCACCCTGCTCGCCGTCGTTTCGTCATTCGCCATTCAGTCCGTTGCCGTCGCCGCGCCGATGCGCCCGAACATCCTCCACATCCACGCCGACGATCATCGGCCGGATGGGCTGCGCGCGCTGGGAAATTCCATCCTGCAGACGCCGAATCTCGACACGCTGGTCGAGCGCGGGACCACCTTCACCCGGTGTTATACCATGGGCTCGATGATTGGCGCCGTCTGCACGCCGAGCCGCACCATGATGCTCACCGGTCGCTCGTGGCAGCGCATCCCGAAGGCGCCGGGCGCCGCGCCGAACGCGGGCGATCCCGCCACCTTCCTGCCCCGCGTGCTGGCGGCGGCGGGTTACCAGACGTGGCACATGGGAAAGACTGGCAATGGTTTTCCGGCCGGCCTCGCCCAGTTCGAAACCAGCATTCGCGATGAAGGCAAGGCGGGCGATCGTGCCGGTTGCAGCCGTCGTCTGGCCGATCGCACCATTGAATTCCTGAAGTCTCGACCGGCCACCAACGAGAGCAGGCCTTTCTACATCTACCTCGCACCGCCGGTCCCGCACGACCCGCGCTCGGCTGAGCCTCAGTTTCACAAGCTCTACGACCCGGCGAAGATTGCGCTCTCGCCCGCCTTCCTGCCCCAGCACCCGTTCGACAACGGCGAGATGACGGTGCGCGATGAGAAGCTGGCGCCCTGGCCGCGCACACCCGAGAACACCCAACAGCAGCTCGCCGACTACTACGCCTGCATCACCGGCCTCGACCACCACGTCGGACGCATCTTTGCGGAGTTGAAGGCTGGCGGACAGTGGACGAACACCCTCATCATCTTCACCGGCGACAACGGGCTCTCGATGGGCGAGCACGGCCTGTTCGGGAAGCAGAACCTCTACGAGTTCGGCGGCATGCACGTCCCGTGCGTCTTCGCCGGACCGGGCATCCCGAAAGGCACGAGCGAGGCGCTGGTGTATCTCATGGACCTGTTTCCGACCTTGGTTGATTTCGCCGGCGCAACATTGCCCGAGGGCGTGGAGGGGAAGTCCCTGCGGCCCGTGATCGAGGGAAAGTCCCGGAAGGTGCGCGACGTGCTCTACACCGGCTACCGCGACTGCATGAGATCCATCCGCGACGATCGCTGGAAACTCATCCGTTACCCGCTCGTGGACCAGACCCAGCTCTTCGACCTGCGATTGGATCCGCGGGAGTTGAACAACCTTGCGGACAAGCCGGAACACGCAGCGAACGTCGCGCGGCTCACCGCCGCGCTTGAAAAGGAGATGTCCCAATACGGCGACAAATATCCGCTCAAGACCGCCCATCCCAAGCCCGCCGGGTGGACGCCACCCACATCAGAAGCAGCGGCTCCCCAAAAGGTGCCGGCCAGAAGGATGCCGCAATGAACCGAATCCAACGGTTGCTCCTCTTCGCCTCGCTGATGGTTTGAACATGAAACCGCAGGCCATCGAAGTCTCCGGCATTCGCGGCATCGCCAGCCGCCACGGCTATCGCGTTGAGAAAATGGGACTCGCTCTTTACGACCTCAAGCACGACCCCGGCGAAACCCTTGACGTGGCCAGCGCAAATCCCGAGATCGTCGCGCGCCTGCAAGCGGAAGCCGCCAAGGCCCGCGCCGATCTCGGCGACTCGCTGACGGGCGTTCGCGCCACGCACGCGCGGCCTGCGGGTAATGCGGCTGTGTCAGTAGGTCCGGGCGAAAAACCTGGGACGCCATTGAAATGATCAGGAAAAACAGGACCATGATTCTCCGATGCTCGTGCCCCGAGGCGCTTTGGCGTTCTGCGAATGCCCGGCGCGCGGCGAGGGTCGGAATCTGCGCTGATTTATGAACTGGCCGATAACCATTTTTGTTTTGCTGCTGGCGGCGCGCGCGGTCTTTGCGGCGACGCCGGTGAAACCGGACTTCAACCGGGACGTGCGGCCCATCCTCTCGGAGAACTGCTTCTACTGCCACGGGCAGGATCCGTATCATCGCAAGGCGGACCTTCGGCTGGACGACCGCGAGACGGCGTTGAAGTTGAAGGCGATTGTTCCGGGCAAACCCGGCGAGAGCGAATTGGTGCGCCGCATCTTTGCCACGGACGACGACTTGATGCCGCCGGAGAAGTCGCATCGCACGCTGACGTCCGCACAGAAGGAGACGTTGAAACGCTGGGTCGCGTCCGGCGCGGAGTATCAACCGCACTGGGCCTACCAGACGCCGGTGCGCCCGGCGGTTCCAGCGGTGAAGAACAAGAAATGGGCGCGCAATGACCTCGACCGTTTCGTGCTCGCGAAGCTGGGGCAGGAGAAATTCAATCCGTCGCCCGAGGCGGATCGCGCCACGCTCATCCGCCGGCTCTCGATTGATCTCGTGGGCCTGCCGCCGACGCCGGAGGAAGTGGACGCCTTCCTCGCGGACCAGCGGCCCGACGCCTACGAGCAGTTGGTGGAGCGGCTGCTGGCCTCGCCGCATTACGGCGAGCGGCTGGCGCTGCCGTGGCTGAACGCGGCCCGTTACGCGGACAGCAACGGCTTCCAACAGGACGGCGATTCGTTCCAATGGTTGTGGCGCGACTGGCTGGTGCACGCGTTGAACGCGGACGTGCCGTTCGATCAATTTTCCATCGAGCAGCTCGCGGGTGACTTGCTGCCCAAGGCGACGCCGGAGCAAAAGCTGGCCACGGCTTTCAATCGCAATCACCTGCTCAATGGCGAGGGCGGAGCCATCGCGGAGGAGCAACGCTTCGTCGCCCTGTTCGACCGCGTGGACACCACGGCGACGACCTGGCTCGGCCTCACGATGGCCTGCGCGCAATGCCACGACCACAAATACGATCCGATGACGCAGCGCGATTACTACGGGATGATGGCGTTGTTCAA
>VGID01000082.1 GCA_016868035.1 Betaproteobacteria bacterium
TGCGCGCCGTTAGGGCGTCTGTCCTTTCGCACACCGCCCAGTGTTCGAGGTCGGCCGCGGTGTGGCGGTCGCTCGGGATCAGCACGCGATCCTCTGCGGGTCGCGCGCCTCGGTCATCCACGAGGGCGTAGCGAGGGGCTCCTCGCGGAGTTTGTCGGTGTACGGCGGCGAGAGTACGCGCATCGCCACGCGCGGGTTCACGAGTCCCGGCCAGTCGGGCGGGAGGTTGCGGAGGGCCTGGCCCTTGTAGACGACAGGGAACCCGTCCCACGGCTCGATCTTGTCAGTCTCCCACGCGCGCACGCGTCCGAGACCGACGCCGCGCTTCTTCCCGAGGCTGGTACAGACCGAGAGGAGGGCGCGGATCGCGTCGGGGTCGCCCTGGCAGAACCAGAGGATCTGGTCTCCCGCGAGATGCATCACTTCGAGCGGGAGCCTGTACGTCTTGCAAGACCCGCCGTTGATCCGGACCGTGCGCAACTTCGGCTCACCCCAGTCCTGCGCGATGTCTAGCGGGAACCGCCGGTTGACGAAGCGGTTCTCGAAGACCTCGGGCACGTACACGCCGAAGCTCGCGAGGTGGAACCGGCCGCCGGGCTCCATCGCGACCGGGATCGGGATGTCGCGCCGAGCGAGCTGCGGCGTCGGCGGGGGCGGGATCCCCTCGCGCTCGCACGCGAGGGCGATCAGTAGCGAGTCAAGCGCTGGCGGCCCGTTCGGCAGCGCGATCTGCGAGCGGATGTGCGCGCGGATCCGGAGCGGCGTCACGCGTTGACTCCGCGCAGGAAATCCCGGATCCGGTCGGCGCGATCCTCGATGTGGGCGCGGAGCATTACGCCCACCGGCGCGTCCTTCGCGAGCGCGGCGACCGGCGCGCGCTCCTCGGCGGGGCGCAGGATCGAGACCCCGCGTGACTCGACGTGCCGCAGGAGTCCGTGCCCGGTGCCCCGCTTCCCGCCGACGCGCGCGTTGTGGAGGAACGCGCTCACGGCGACGTTCAGCACGTCGGCGTCGAGCGGTGTGTACGTGTTGGCCTCGATCGCCCAGAAAAAAAGCGATCCGGCGGCCACGCGCTCGAACCGGCGCGGCATCATCGATGACTTCGTCTCCTCGCGGGCGAGCGCGTCGTTCGTCTGGTGCGCTTGCTCGCTCGCCTGGAGACGGTTCGTGACTGACACTTGCGCGTCGGGGCTCATGAGTAAGCGCCGCTCTGGGTGCATGGTCGGGTCCATCCGGACGCGCTGCTCGTCCTCGACGTGGTGCACGCTCACGTCGATTCCGACTCCATCCCGCGCGAGATCGAGCGCCCACGCCGGGACGTACCCGAGGCGGTCGTCGGCGACTTCCGTGCACACGAGCATGGCGTCCTCCACCACGAGGCGGCCGGGGATCACACGGTTGTCGCAGCACCCGCCGAAGAGGGCCATCGTCGGCACAAGTTCGCAGAGCTCGCGGTAGCGGTCGAGGCTGATGCTCCCCGCGTCGCCGCGCCCCGTGACCATCCCGCCCGCGAACAGGAGGCGGATCGCCGCCTCCGAGAGGTTTGCGCCGGTCAGCATGTTCGCTGCCGACAGCACCGCGAACGCGGCGGCCTCGCGCATCCCGTGGCGCATGGTGTCCGCCGTGATGATCGGAATCTCGGCCCAGCCGCCTCGCACGCGCACGCGCCGCCGGAACGCGATCGCCTCGTTGCCGTCGTTGGCGCTGTGGTGCGCGATCGGTTGCTCCGCGCGCAGCACGAACTCGTACCGCTTCTTCTCGAACAAGAACGTCCCGCTCTGCGGGGGCGCCTCTGTCGCCCGCTCCTCGCCCGTCGTCTC
Organism: Betaproteobacteria bacterium; assembly: GCA_016868035.1. Lineage (GTDB taxonomy): Bacteria > Pseudomonadota > Gammaproteobacteria > Burkholderiales > SG8-41 > SG8-41. The sequence continues at coordinate 1,821 of VGID01000082.1, forward strand.
CGTCGTCTCCGCCTTCTTCTTCGCCATCATGCTACTCCCTTTTCGGCGTCCCTCGCCGCTGCCTTCGCGTCCCTGCGCTCTTCCGCCGTCACCCAGACGAGCGCGAACCAGTAGCCCATCTCCCGCGAGAACAGGTCGCGCCACACGCTGCGCGCGTCGTTGCTCTCAACGTAGTCCACCAGGTCAATCAAAGCCCGGGATCCGGAGCTGTCCCACTGCCGGATCCCGAGGTTCTGCGCGACGCGCGTGGCCCACTCGGCCGGGCTTTGGCACGTGCGCAACGCTGCCTTGCTGCGGTTTGGGAGGATCTCCCGCACCTTCAACGCGTTGCCGCTCGGGCTCCGCAGGTACGCCATCCGCAGGTCGAGCAGGAGTTCCACCGTGCGCGTCCGGAGTTGCTCTTTCGCTTGTTCGTCGAGCGCGCTCGGTGCGCGCTTCTGCCCCGTCAGATCTTCCACGATCGACATCCGCTTTCTTCTCCTTCGGCTTCTTCGCCGCCTCTTTCGCCGCGCGCGCCTTCTCGACGCGCTCATCTTTCTCCCGCGCGAGCCGCTCTTCCACGGCAGCCTGATCGGCCTGCGCAAGCCACACCGCGAGGTCGAACCAAGATCCTCCGCGCAGGTGCCCGTAGCGCTCCTCGAACGCCAACAAGAGCGGCGCGCAGCGCGACCATGAGCCATCGGCGTAGCGACCGGTTTCGAGCCCCTCCTTCGTGCCGCCCGCGGTGAGCAACGCCGTAGCGTCATCCACGATGGACCAGCCTGCGTCGTCCTCGGGCAAGTCGATCCGCGTGTCGTCCATCAGGACGGCGCCACCTCCTCCGCCGCTCGGGTTGATTGGGGCGTACGGCAGCACGTGCTTTTGACCGCTGTCTGCGACAGCGCAGATCCACGCGCCTCTCTTCTGGCGGCGCAAAAAAGCTAGGATCTGTGGCTTTTCGCCCTTGGACCAGTTCGCGTAGTAGGTGCCATCCGCGGTCTCCTCGATCGCGTGCGTGTAGTTGCGGAAGTTGCCACCAGCGACGTTGCGCCCGGACCCTTCGCATTTGGGGCACACGTCCCCCACGCGAACGCCGGCCTTCGCTTTTACGAGCTTGGAGGGCGCGGGCTCTTTGCCACTTCCTCCACAGCGAGAGCACTTGCCCGCTTCGCGGCCAGGAACCGGCGCCGTGCGCGAGCGCAACTGCATGCACGCCTCGCACACGATCGTGGAACCGGGACACCTCGCCTGGTTCTGGTCCGTCATGTTGCCGGACGCCCACTCCTCGCGATCCCTGCCGCGCCTCGTCTCGCCCGCGCAGAGCCAACACGTCGCAGGCTCAGGCAGGTCCGCGCAGTCGGACACGGACGGCGCTCCAATGTACTGGTAGAGCCACTGGCACGCGCTACGCGGCATGCGCCCTCCACAACTCTGTTACCAAAGCCGGTTGATGTTCCTCACTGAACTTGATGTCCACCACACGCAGCGTTCGCAGCGTCGTGGGCTGCACCACGAGAGACACGTCCCCCACGGTCCACACTTCACACTCTCCGTCAGGGCGCTTGTGGTCGAACACGGCCTGTTCGCACAGCGCTGCGACGGCGTGCTTCGCGTCGTCGCCGGTCAGCCCGAGGCGCGCACCGAGCTTTCCCGCGGCGCCGTCAAACACTACTTCCCACGGTTCTGGTTGCGGCACCGGCGCGGCTTCTGGCATACTCTCGTCGCGCACCGCGATCCGCCCAAGACCGTACGCGGTTCGGCCGCCGATTCCGATGCGCGCGCCGACTTCCAGTAGCCATCGGCCGAGCGGGTTGACGTCGAGCACCACGTCGCCAGACCAGCCGACGGCGACGAGCCCGCGCCGCTCATTGATGGTGGTCCGCGCTGATTCCGTCTCGTGAGAGACCCGCGCGATCCCGATCGCGGTCGGGTCCGGGAGCGTCAGGCCGATCCGCTGCGCGACCACGGTCAGCGCTGTCCAGAGGGACGGCGTCTGCGGGTATGGGCGCGGTGCGCGACCGTCGGAGCGCATGCAGACCGGCGTGATCGTGGTGAGTCGCACACGATGTCGACCGGTCTGCGTCACGCTCGGGGGCTTCAGTCGCAGCGCCGCGGCTCGCCCGATCGTCAGGTTGCAGCGACGCCTACGCAGTTCCGCGGGGAAAGTCTTCCCGCGGACCGCGGCGATGTCCGCTTCGCCCGGCAACCACACCGCCCAGCCGCTCGACGTCTGCTCCCCGACGAGCAAGAGGCTCCACTCGGGGCGCCGCGGGTCATGCCCGCGCCCATCTCGCAGGATGCGGGTCAGGATGGCGTGCAGCGCGGTCCCCAAGCGCTCGACGTTGCCCACCTGGATATCAAGGTCCAGCGGCAGCACCGCACCCGGAAGAGGACCTTCCCAGGTCGGCGGTGGGGCGTCCCATGGATCCGGTGCCGCGGCGGCGCACTCTGCGCGTTTTCTATCGTGCCACATAGCGAGCCCATCGGCAGCCTCCGGGTCGGCCGCTTTGTCCACTGCCGTCTCCGCGAAAGCCTCCGGACGGAGGCAGCGCGCGAGTAGCGCGTCCATGTTCACCTGCACCGTCTCGCGCAGCATGCCCTTCTGCTCGGCCTTCCCCGGCCGCATCGCCCACCGATGCCAGCGAATTCCACGCGACACCTCCGCGCACTCCGGCCTCTTGCAGTTGACCACGCGCACTGACGCAGGCGCAAAAGCGCCGCCGCACACCGCGCATGCTGCCCGATCTGGTTTCTCGGATCGGCGATACCTGTTCGCGTAGGCTCGTTTGCAGCGCTTGTCGCCGCACGTCTTCTGCCGCGCGACGTTCCCCGGAGATGGGTCGAAGGGCGCCTGGCAGACGACGCACCGATCCGTGGTCTCTACGCCTCCGGGGAGGGCGAAGACGGGCTGGCAGTCCTCGGTGATGGCGACGACGGGAGCAGTATCAAACATGACTGTCCTGTGCGCCCGCAAGAGCGCCGCAACCGCCTTTCGGCGTAAGATGACATGACCGTGCTCCCGCGAGAGCAAACGTCAAGGTCTCTTTTGCTCCGGGGGCGCGCTCGCGGGGCGCCGTCTCGGCCGGCCGCCCTTTGCGAGCGGCGGACGCGGCCCGAGGCCGTGTTGCGCCCGGTAGGCGTCTTCCAGCGCTTTCGACGCGTTGCCGCTCGCCGCGGCGTGCTCGTACACCGCGCGCGTCAGGGTCAGGTTCACCCGCTGCGCCGCGGGCCGCTTGACGGGGGCGCTCACGAGGCACCCCACGACATCAGGCCGTGTTCGTGCCGCCCCTCGTGGCCGCTGGCGAGCGCGCAGCGCCGCTCGCTGTACAGCGGCCCTTCGGCGCCGCAGCACGCGTAGGACGACGAGCCCGGCCGGGCGTCGATGCGGCTCGCGTTGGTCGTGGTGAGCCGCTCCTTCGTCCACAGGAGGCAGCCGGCGAGCGCCGCCTGCTTGACCGCGCTGGCCAGCGAATCGCTGTAGCCGTCCTCACTGAGGGCGGCGGCGATGTCGGAAACGGGAGTCTTGCTGGTGATCTTCATGGTCCTCCTGACGCCGAAAGCCCCGGCCCTTTCGGGTGCGGGGCAGGCATCGTTGCGGTAGCGGGCTAGGCGGCGGCGTCGAGCTTGGCGCGGATCTGGGACTCCAGGCTCTTGCACTCGTCGCGCGTGGGCTCCCGGCCCAGCTTCTCCGCGAGCGCTTCGGCATCGCCGTAGTAGGTGCCGATGTCGTAGGACGAGCCGTCGCCCTCCCATCCCTGCGAGGCGAGGGCCTGTGCGCTCTCGGTGGCCTGGGCGATGATGGTCTCGGTGGTCAGCGCGATCGTCATGTCTGCATCCTCTTTCTTCCCGGTTTCGTTCGCCGGTGACTAGACTCTAAAACCAATGCGCATTGGTTGCAAGGGGTCGGCGGACGATTTCTGATTTTTCGGTGCGGGGCGCCCTTCCAGCCTGCATCCTCCCGACATGACCCCCGCCGAAGCCCGCGCCGCCGCTGTGCAGCTTCGGCCGCGCTGCGTGACGTGGGCGCGCTCGTACGGGCTCGACGTGGACGCCGCGGAGGACGTGGCGCACGACGCCGTCGAGACGCTCCTGCGGCGCGCGGAGGTGGTCGAGCGGCCCGCGGTGACGGCATGGCTTCGCACGACGGTGCTTCACAAGGCCCGCGAGCATCGCCGGGGCCGGCGCGAGGTGCTCCTTCCCGAGCCTCCCGAGCCCGCTGCGGCAGAGCCCACCACGACCGAGGGCACCCTCGTCAGCGCGGAGCTGTCCGGCGCGGTGCGCGAGGCGATGGACCGGATCGCGGAGAGCCGCCGCACCATCCTCGCCGCGGTCCACCTGGAGGGCCGCACGCAGGCCGACGTCGCCGCCGAGCTGGGCGTGCCCGAGAGCACCGTCCGGGCGCGCGCACGCGACGGCCTGGCCGAGCTCGAGGCCGACCTGCATCGTCAGCGGGTGGCCGAGCGGCGGAGGACCGGCGGGCACAGCTCGTGGTCCATCATGGCCCTCGCGGGCTGGGAGCGCGTCGAGCGTCGGCTCCGCGCGGCAATAGGTGTGCGCCTTGCAGTGGCGCTCGGGGCAATCATCGCGGGAGGGGCGCCCCTCACATCCGAGGACGTGGAGACTCTCCGGCCGACGCCGGAGGAGATACCAGTGCTCGTGGTGGCCGTGGAGCCGCTCGCGCAGCCGGTGACGGCGTGGGCAGAGCGGGGCGTGGAGCGGCCGGTGGCAGTGGTGCGGCAGCGGGCGAGGCATGACGTGCCGGCGCACATGCTGAGGCAGCGGCTCACGCCGCAGTGGTCGGCTAGGTGAACTCGAGATAGGCACCGTCGCGCTGATCACTACAGTACTTCACGACCCACCCCGCAGCGGTGTAGTCCGCGATGATCTTGCCGCGGACTCGATTGTTTCGACATCGCCTCTGTTTTGGTGATCAATGTGCCCTTCTCCTGCCGCCCATCGCTCCGCGCGAAACGGCCGCAGCAAGATAGCCAGCTACCGCAAGCCCGCCAGTCGAAAACCCTCTGCCGC
>VGID01000083.1 GCA_016868035.1 Betaproteobacteria bacterium
CGGCGGCCGCGCCGCAAGCCGGATCGCTCGCCGCGGCCGGCGGCGCGCGGGCGGCCGACCCCGAGTGGCCCACCAGCGCCAACCGTGTCAAGGCCATGGCGGTCGCCAGCAGCGGGGCAACCGAGGACCTCCTGCGCGTGGAGCTCGCGATCGAGCGCGGCTGGCACGTGAACGCCAACCCCGCGACCTACGCCTACCTCATCCCGACCGAAGTCGTGATCGAGGGCATCACCCCGCTGCGGGTACGCTATCCGGCATCGGCGCGCTTCGCCGCCCGTTTCGTGCCCGAGGCGATCGACGTCTACAAGGGTCGCATCGCGATCGAGGCGTTCTACGCGAAGGGGGCGCTCGCACGCCCCGGCATCACGGCGCAGATCCGGGTGCAGGCGTGCAGCGACGAGGTGTGCCTGCCACCCGAGACCGTCGCCGTGCCCGTGTTCGGCATGGAGGCACCGCAGCGCGCGCCCTCGCCGCCCGGGACGCGCACCAAATAGGTTGATCGGCAGGAAAGCCGGCAGCGTGCCGGAGCTAGAGCCGCTCGGCGGCGAGCTTTTCGCGCACCGCAGAGCGCAGCGCGGCGTGGATCAGGGTCTCGAAGCTGGCGGGGCCCAGCGCGTGGGCGCGCAGCGTATCGTTCACCAGCAGCACGAACGAAGGCACCCCCTGGATCCGGATGCCGTTCGCGCCCATTTCGTGGAAGACGGGCTGCAGGCGCGCGGGGGCATCCTCGACCCGGAACGCATTCTTCAACGTGGGGAGCTTCACTTCCGTGAACCGCAGGTGCTTCCAGTCCGCCGAGCCGCCGAGCTTGCCCTGCCCGAGATAGGTGCCCTCCCACCTAAGGCACAGCGAGCAGTCCAGGGCGCCCACATATACGAGCTCTATTCTCGCGTTCCGGCCCGCCCGTGCCTCGGGCAGCGGGTTTTCCGCCGCGTAGCGGTGAATTTCCGAGAGAGGAACGCGCGCAAAGCGCAGGGTCACGGCGGCGGCGCCCGCCCGGGGCATGGCGCCCTGCAACGATCCATCCGCCTGCGTCGTGAGTGTGATCCGCCCCTGGTCCGCGGCGACGACATCGAGAACGATATTCGTGCCTTCCAGCCGGACGCTGATGTCCCGTGCCTCAGGCCAGGCCGGCGCGGAAGCAGGGCCGTAGAGGCCCGCCAGCACTGCGGTCCGGGGCTCCACGAAGACCACGTTGGTGAGCCGCAACACCCGCGCCTGGGTCGCATCCTTCGACTGCGCGAGCCAGTGGCCGAGCAGCGCGTTCAAGCGCTGCTCGAAGTTCTTCTCGGCGTGCGCCCCGGCCGCTCCAGCGGCAAGCGCCGCAAACAGCAACGCCCGCGCCGTGCGAGCGAGCGCGCCGCCTCTCGCTTCGCGGCCCGGCCAGCGCAACCGGCTTCGGGTATCAATATCGGCAGCCATTGTCACGTCGCACCCATCACGAAAAATGCGCGGTACAGGATATCATGGAGCGGAACGCCCGCCCTAGCTCGCAGACTTCGCCGAGCCGCGCGAGCGGGGCACTACTACCCCGGACGCGCCGGTAAACTATTATGGCTGGCCCGGCGCGCGCCGGGCGATCGAGGACTACTGCGCGAAGGGGCGTCTGGACCTCGCCGTTACCGCGCACCGAGGCAGTGATGGCGCGCCGCAAGTAGCCACGGCGGTACCCCGCATCAATGCCGGCATTCGGGCGGCACGAATTTCATCATCGCGGCGTTGCCGACGCCGCAGCTCCAGACCACCTTGTCGATCTGTATCGTCGGGACCATGATCAAGGTCACGTCGGCGCCGACCGAGGTCGGGGCGGTGCTGCCCACGATCGTGACCGTTCCGGTGTCCGATACCGAGCCGCCGGTGATCTTCCTGCTCGCCGTGACGGTGAGCCCGACGCCTGCGCTCGCGAGCGTGTTGTCATTGAAGGCCTTCTCCGAAACCTGCGTCTTGTACGCGCCCGCCTGCACGACGAGCTCGGACACCTTCGCGCGGATCGTGTAGTCCTGATACGCCGGCAGCGCGACCGCCGCCAAGATGCCGATGATCGCGACCACGATCATCAGCTCGATCAAGGTGAAGCCCTTCGTGACCTGCGCCATGGCGCCCCCGCCTGCTCAACGTCCAATACCACAGGAAAAGCAAGGGTCGTACCAGCACCGCCCCTGGCGCCGGGCCGGACCGGAAAAGAAAAACCCCTCCGAAGAGGGGTTTCTCGGCCCGGCTGGAATCAGCCGAAGCAATGCTGCTTTAGTGACGGCACTCCGCGGGAACGTACCGGCCCTGGGTTGCAAGAGCCCCGACCTTGCAGCTCCAGATGACCTTGCCGTCCGCCGGGTCGAGCCTCGGCGTCAGGATGATGGTCACGACCGTGCCGACCGAAGTCGCCGCGCCGCTGCCCGCGATGGTGATCACGCCGTTGTCGGTCACGCTGCCGCCCGCCACCCGCCCGCTTACCGTTACGGTCAGACCCACGCCCGAGTTCGTGAGCGTCGCGTTCGACTGCGCGGCTTCGGCGACCGAGGTCTTGAAACCGCTAGCCTGCAACACGAGTTCCGACACTCTCGCGCGGATCATGTAGTCCCGATACGTCGGCAGCGCGAGCGCCGCCAGAATGCCGATGATCGCAACCACGATCATCAACTCGATCAGGGTAAAACCCTTCTGGACTTGCTTCATAGAGATCTCCTGAGTATGAACATGTCACACAAACTCTCGTCTGCGCACCCCCTTTCGAGCAAGTTCCATACCAGCGTCATGCGAACGCGCAAAATTCCTCACGGTCTTTCAAGCGGTATTCGTTCCCGGGGCGATCAGCTGCCCGCGCGTGGAGAAATGCGCGCGGCGTAATAGCTTGTGTGCCAAAGTTCACGATCCTCCAAGCCGTGGCGAGCCGGTTTTCGCTGGTCACCCGGACGCGTCGCAAACGTGTGATTTTTCTCACGATTCTCCCGCTGTCGCTCCGTCTGCGCCTCGGCGCGCGACGTCACAAGGTGACGCTCTACGTCACACTCCCGGCACAGTGCCCGGCCCCACGGGCGCACCCCATCCGCGACCGCGCTCGAGCGCCTGCACCATGACGCTGGCATCGGCAATGACAGGAGCCCACTCGCCGTCCCGCTGCTGCCGCAGCAGTCTCGCGCCCGTATACCATGGCAGCGCATCGCCCGAGCGCAGGTAGCGCCATTCCGCCACACGCGGGGTGAGGACGAAGGTCGCCACGCCGAGCGCGCCGCTCAAATGCACGACGCTCGAACACGCCGTCACCACCACGTCGAGCGCGCACGTGAGCGCGGCGGCCTCATCGAGATCTACGAGCGCCTCCGGATACGCCCGCACCGTGGCGCCCGAGAGCTTCGAGAGTTGCGCCGCTTCGGTCCCGTCGTCATCGTGTTGCAGGCTCACGAAAACGCGCCCCGAGCCGCGCAACAGTGCAGCAAGTTCCGGAAGCGGCACGCAGCGCAGGGAACGGCGGGTGTGGACGAGGCCGCCCTTCCACGCGATGCCCACTTTCAACCCTTCCCCGTAGCCTGCCAGCCGGCCGCGCCAATGCGCGACGCGCGCTCCATCGGGTCGCAGATACCCCGCATGCCGCGGAAACCGCGCCGCGTCCGCGCGGAACCAGCGCGGCAGGCTCCCCGCGTGGACCTGGCAGCGCAACTCCGGATGCCGGGTGAGCCAGCTCCGGTCATTGTCGCGCGCGGCACCGACCACCGAAGCGCCCGGGAACGACCGCGCGAACAGCCGCTCGAGGCGCGGATCGCATTCGATCACGCAACGCGGCGCACGCTCCAGCGCGTCGGAATAGCACGAGGCAAACATGATCTCGTCGCCGAGTCCCTGCTCCGCCATGACCAGCAGCGCGCCCGGCCCGACCGGCTCACCGGTCCACTCGGGGAAAGGGTACGCGCGCCGCGGCGACTCGAAAGACCTGCCCAGCCGCGCCTCGTAGAGCGGCCAGCCGCCGCCAAAGTCTCCCTGCGAGAGCTTGATGACGGCGAGACTCCAGTCGAGCTCGGCGTCCTCGATCCGGCCGCGCAGCGACTCCATGGCGCGCTGCGCGGCCAGGGAATCGCCGCTCGCCGCCTCAACCAGCGCCCGGTGCAGGCGCACCTCCGGCTCATCGAGCCCCAGCACCAGGGCCCGGTCGAGGCAGGCCCTCGCTTCGGCGAGATCGCCCGTGCGCAGCAGAAGTACTCCCCTGCCGGCGTGCGCCCGCGCGTGATCCGGCTCCATGCGCAGAACGGCTTCCCACGCCGCGATCGCCGCCTCCACGCGCTGGAGCTTCGTAAGGAGGGCGGCCTGGTTCTCGCGCGCCGCGACGAAACCGGGATCGAGCTCGATCGCGCGCCCGAAGCACTCGAGGGCCGCGGCCTCCAACCCGCGCTGCGCCACGGCGATACCCAGATTGCAGTGCGCCTGCGGCAGCTCGGGCGCGCACGCCAGCGCGGTGCGCGCGCTTCTCTGCGCCGCCGCATAGTCCGCCTGCTCGATCTGGAGCGCGGCGAGGTTGTTCCACAACTCGCCCGCGCGCGGAAAGCGCCCGATACCGCTTTGCAGGACACGCGCGGCCGCTTGTGGTCCATCCCGGGCCTTCGCCCGGCGCGCCCGCGCCAGGATGCGCCTGGTGGCCCAGCGTCGCGCCGCCGAGCCGATCGTGCGCCGCAGCGATTTTCCGAGCATCGGCCGGACGCGGCGGCTCAGGGCGCGGGCGCTGCCAGCGCGCGCGCCACGCTCCCGATCACGGTGTCCCAGTCGCCTGCCTCGTGCCGGCGCCACACGCGCACCGACGGGTACCAAGGCATGCGCTCCCCGCTCTGCAGGTAGCGCCATTCGGCGACCGCGGGAACCATCACCCACACCGGCCGGCCCAGGGCGCCTCCCAGATGCACGATCGAGGTCTGCACCGACAGCACCAGATCAAGCGCGCACACGAGCGCCGCCGTCTCATCATAGTCGTCAATGGCTTCCTGCCAGTGGTGGACCCGGACGCGGTGTATGCGCTCGAGCTCGCCGAGCTCGGCGCGGCACTCCGTGTATTGCAAGCTGACGAAGGCGACATCGGGCTGGCCGAAGATCGGAAGCCAGCGCTCGAGCGGCACGGATCGCATCGACTGCCGCGAGGATTTCATGCCGCCGCGCCAGGAGATGCCGATCTTGCGCGCGCCCGGAAGCCCGGCGAGGCGCCGGCGCCACGCGGCGACCTTGCCGGGATCCGCCTCGAGGTAGCCGTCGTGCGCCGGAAAATCCGCCAGCGCATTCCGGAAGCGCCGCGGCAGGCTTCCGATCGCCACGTGGCAATCCGCGCGGGGCACCCCGCCCGGCCATGGCTTCCCCGCGGCGACCGCTCCGGTCTCGATCACGGTCGTCGAGGGAAACGACCTGCGGAAGAGCGCCTCGAGCTTGCCCGGGCTCTCCACCACGCAATGGGCTGCCCGCCGCGCAAGATCCGGTATGCAGGAAGCGAACATGATCTGGTCGCCCAGACCCTGCTCGGCGTGGACGAGCACGGTGCGCCCGGAGAGCGGCTCGCCGCTCCATTCCGGAACCGGAAACTCGCGCGGCGTGTACCCCCACCCGATGCGCTTGCGCGCCTCGTAATCGGGCCAGCCGCGGGCGAATTCACCCTGCTTGAGCAGCAGGAGCGCGCGATTGAGCCGCGCCTCGTCGGCCTGCGCGTCGTGCTCAATCAGGCGGTCGTAGAGCGCCAGCGCCTCGGATAGGGAGCCGCGGTACTGCAGCAGCATCGCTCGGTTGCACATCACGTCCGGGTCTTCCGGGGCGAGCCGCCACGCGCGCTCGATGTGCGGTGCGCCCTCGTCGAAGCGGTCCAGCCGCGTGATGAGCGTGCAGCCCAGGTTGGCGTGCGCCTGGTGGAAGTCCGGCTTCAGCTCGAGCGCATGCCGGAAGTCGTTCACCGCGCCGTCCAGATCGCCGTTGCGCAGCCGCACGGCGCCGCGCGCATTGTAAGCCCCGGCGTAGCCCGGATTCGCGGCGATCGCACGATCATAGCTCGCGATGGCCTCGCCGCCGCGGCGTTCCTCCTCGGCCAACACCCCGAGATGAAAATGCGCCTCCGCGTAGTCGGGGTTGAAATGCGCGGCAAGCAGCAGGCTGTCGGCCGCGTCTGTCGAGCGTCCCTGCTTCCGGTAGACCAGGCTCTGCAGCAGCAGCGCCTCGGCGTAGTCGTGCCGGCATTCGAGCGCGCGCGCGAGCGCGGTCTCCGCGTCCGGCAGGCGCCCTGACGCGAGGTGCTGCGCACCTTCGGAAAAATAGCGTTGCGCGAGCGCCTGTTGCGCCTCGGGAGCTCGCTCGAAGCCGCTCGCGGCCGGCGCTCCTTCGTCGCGCGCGAGCCAGCCCTGCAGCCACCGCCGGATGCTCATGCGGCATTATTTAAGACGTTGTCTATAGAAGCAAAGCTCAGACACAAAGGACACAAAGAACGCGAAGGACGACACGAATCGAACAAACGAGGGCAATGGCTTTTCACCCTGCGGAACAACGTTCTCGATCTTTTTCTGTCTGCTGATCCTGAGTCCTGTTTCCGCTTTTCCTTCGTGTCCTTTGTGTCCTTGGTGTCTATTTGTACTGTGTTGAAAATAATGGTACCGTCGCGAGGTCTTCATCGTAACCGTGGAGGTGGGCGATGGGTAGCGGCGTGGAATCGCGATTCGAACGCTATGCCGGGAAGATGGTCGAGGCGCTGGGGC
>VGID01000084.1 GCA_016868035.1 Betaproteobacteria bacterium
GCCCCCCGGGGGGGGGGGGGGGGGAGAAGACCCAATGAAAGACCTGTTCTTCAGCTTCGAAGGCCGGATCAACCGCGCCAAGTACTGGCTCGGGAACCTCGGCTTAATTTTGGTCGAGATAGTTCTCTACAATATCCGTGCCGACATGATGAGGAATTTGGGTTTCAGCATGGCCGGCATCGTGATCTCCGCTGCCATCCGAATCGTGATGATTTGGCCATACGTGGCGATCGGCGTGAAGCGCCTCCATGATCGCGACAAGTCGGGCTGGTGGGTGCTGATCAACCTCGTGCCGGTCATCGGCAATCTCTGGTACCTGATCCAGTGCGGCTTCCTCAAAGGCACCGAGGGCCCGAACAAGTTCGGCCCCGACCCGCTGGCGGAGGCCGTGACGTGGTTACGGCTGGCGGCCGAGCAGGGCCATGCGGAGGCGCAATTCAACCTCGGCCTTATGTACGTGCGAGGCGAGGGTGTTCCCCAGAACTTTGCCGAGGCCGTGACGTGGTTCCGGCGTGCGGCCAAGCAGGGCCATGCGGAGGCGCAGTTCTACCTCGGACTTATGTACGTGCGAGGCGAGGGTGTTCCCGAGGACTGGGCCGAGGCCGTGAATTGGGTACGGCTTGCGGCCAAGCAGGGCCATGCGGAGGCGCAGAACAACCTCGGCGATATGTACTACTACGGCCAGGGTGTTCCCTGGGCCTATGCCGAGGCTGCCAAGTGGTACCGGCTGGCGGCCAAGCAGGGCGATGCGGAGGCGCAGTTCAACCTCGGCGGTATGTACCACAACGGCGAGGGTGTTCCCCGGGACGATGCCGAGGCCGCCAAGTGGTACCGGCTGGCGGCCGAGCAGGGCCTTGCGAAGGGGCAGTACAACCTCGGCTGGATGTACGCCAACGGCCGGGGTGTTCCCGAGGACGATGCCGAGGCCGTGACGTGGTACCGGCTGGCGGCCGAGCAGGGCCATGCGGAGGCGCAGTTCAACCTCGGCGGTATGTACCACAACGGCGAGGGTGTTCCCCGGGACTACGTCCAAGCTCACATGTGGTTTAACCTCGCAGGCTCTGCGGGGTATGCCGACGCGGTGAAGCTCAGAGACGCCATCGCCGCCACAATGACCCCCGACCAGATCGCGTAAGCCCAGCGTCTCGCCAAGAAGTGGATCGCCGCGCACCCGCCGCAGTAGGCGCATTGCGACGATCCCGAACGGTCTTGGCCGACGAGCAGGTTCTGAACTAACTTAAGGAGTGGTTCCGTCCTCGGGGACTGGTCAGCGCACATGGCTGATTCCATCAAGAAGCTGATAAAGTTCCTGGACACCCACCCCCACGACTTCGCGCCTTCGACGCTAGAATTCATGTCGCTCGACCTGGAGAAAGTCCGGTGCGACATGGACCTTGCCGACCGCGGCCAGAGACGGGGCGCCGCGAATCTGCCGCCCGCAGAGAGCAGCGCGTTCGATGAAGTGGAAATGGAGGTGATCTACCGGATCACGACGCATCTCAAGGCGGACAGGCAAACGTTCGACAGCGCCATGTCCGTTTACGGCCAGCGCCTGCACGGAATGGGACTCCAGGAGTTCGTCTCGCAAATCAAGACGTATGCGCTCGGCGCGCAGTCGGAGTTCAAGCTGGAAGTCAGCCAGGGACGGGATGACATTTATAACGTGCGTCGTGACGTGGTGGAGTTCGAGGACGCCTTTGAAGCTTTCAAGCGCGCGCACAGGCTGAACCGCCCGGCGTCCTACCCCGAAAACCACTGGTACCACTACGGTGCCATCGCGGTTTTGTTCCTGATCGAGACATTAATCAACGCGGGCATGTTCTCCATTGGGCATCTCGGCGGAATCCTGGGAGGGGTCGTAGAGGCCATCCTCGTGTCTATCATCAATGTGCTTTTCCTGGGATTGCTGATCGCTCCGACGATGTGGCGCCTGGCGCATCATCGGGGTTTCCTAAGGCGGGTCACAGGCGTGCTCGGCGTGGCGCTTTTCTTCTGTGCCGCGCTCGGGTTCAACCTGTTCGTGGCGCATTATAGGGAAGCCTTCGAAGGCGTCGCGCCGCAGGAGGCAAGACTCACCGCGCTTGTCACATTCACGCAAAGCCCGCTGCACCTGAAGCAGGCGCCATCCTGGATGCTGTGGGCGCTGGGCGTGTTCTTCGCCCTACTTGCGGCGGTCGACGGCGTAATGCTGAACGACGTGTATCCCGGGTACGGGCGGCGCGACAGGGATCGGCGGGAGCGAAACGAGCGCTTCGGCCGCACCAAGTCGGACCTGCTGAAGTTTTTGCGCAACGTGCGCGACAACGCGGTCAGCGCGATGCGGGAAGCAATGGGCGAGCTTGAGAAACGCCGCGACGAGATGGTCCAGGCCGCCGAAGGACAGTCGCGATTCGTGGGGCGGTTCCGGGGACAGGTGAAGAGCCTTGAGGATGCTGCCAATCAGCTTTTGATGACCTACAGGGACGCAAATCAAGCGGCGCGCGAGAAACCAGCCCCACGCCATTTTGGCGAGCGGTGGAGCCTTTTGGACCCAGGGTACGCCGTGGTCGCGGACCCTCCGCCGACGGATGACTCGGAAATCAAGGGTCTTATCGCCCAAACGACGCAGGCGCTCGATGAGGCCATTGCGCATGTGCACCGGGCCTATGACGAGGCGATCGCGCAGTACGAGCGGATCGAACAGATGACGGCAAGGGAGTTCCGGGATGGCGCGCCGGTCAACACGGCGCCGTAGCGACCGGATCGACGACGAAGGACGGGCGAAGCGACGCTTGGGGGTGGCGCTCGTCGTTTTGGTGGCGCTGGTCCTCCTTGCCGTCATGGTGATTTTTGTGTCGTACAAGGCGGGGGAGCCGGAGCTGCGCGAGGAGGATTTCTGCCCGATTTCCGGACCGGTATCGGTGACGGCGGTGCTGATCGACGGCACCGATGTGCTCAGCGCGGTGCAACAGGCCTCGGTGCAGCTGGAACTCGAAAGCGTACGCACGCATGTGCCGCAATACGCCCGGCTGGAGGTGTACTCGATCGGCAGCACCGACGAGCGCCTTATCACGCCGGAATTCAGGAAGTGCAATCCCCTCGGGCCAGCGGGCGAGCAGGACAAGTGGACAGGCAACAGGAAGTTCGCGGCCGCTAAATGGAACCAGGTTTTCGGCGCGCCGCTCCAGGCGGTGTTCGATCGCATGATCCCTGGCAGCGAAGACAGCAGTTCGCCGATCATGCAATCGATCCAGTCGGTCGCGCTGACCGCCTTCGGCAGGATCACCGACCCGACAATTGAGCACAATCTCATCATTGTGTCGGACATGCTGGAGCACTCCGAGGCGTCCAGCCACTACAAGGGCGTCCCAGACTTTGAGGAATTTAGGTCGAGCCCAGCATATGCAAAAGTGCGCGCCGAGCTCGACGGCGTGATGGTGACGATCCTCTATGTCCGGCGGGACACCGGGAACAACGTGCAGGGAGCGGAGCATATTGCGTTCTGGCAGCGATACTTCGCGGACCAGGGCGCCGTGCTGGCGTCTGTCAACCGGGTGGAGGGGTAGCGGTGGCGGCATCAGGAATTCTTCCGCGCGTGCAGCGGATCGCGAACCGGGCCGACAAGATCGCTCTGGGAGTGGTGTTCTTCGGCGGCGTGGCCGGAATCATCTTCATGAAGGAGAAAGGCTTGCAGCGCGAGTGGATTCCGCTCCTGCCCGGCGCTCTCATGATTCTGTATTTCGCGTTCGTGCACCTGTCGCGGCGGTTCCGCCTGCGCGAGGACGTGACGGGCGACAACCTCTACTACCTGGGATTCCTGTTCACGCTGACCAGCCTCGCTTACGCGCTCTACGTCTTTATGCTTCCGGGGCGGGACCCAGAAGACATTGTCGCCGATTTTGGTGTGGCGCTGGTCACGACAATCCTGGGCATCTTCCTGCGCCAAGTCGCCGTCCAGCTCCGTGAGGACCCGGTTGAAATCGAGCGCGAGGCGCGACTTGAGCTGGCCGACGCCGCGACCCGGCTGCGTGGCGTGCTCGGGACCGTGGTGCTGGACATGAACCATTTCCGCCGCCAGATCGCGCAGTCGATTGAGGAAGGCATGGCGGCGGTCGCGGAGAGCGCCAGCAACAGCGTGACCGGAACAGCGGAGCGGTTTCGGGAAGTGACCGACGCGCTTCTCAAACATATTGAAACGGTGGACGAGGCGCGGGCGCAAAGCTCGCGGCGGATCAACGAACTGGCAGGCAACACTGTGGCGGCTTTCGAGCCCCTGCTCGACCGGATTAAGCGCCTTGAGCCGCCGTCGGATCTGATCGAGCGCAAGCTGGCACCCGCGATCCAGAAGATCGAGCAGGCGGCGGAAGCGGCGCAGATGCGGGCAAGCGCCGGCGCCGACGAACTGAAAATCCTCTCCGATCTCGTCACAAAGGCGGTGCGCGCGACGGCGGACCTCGACGGCAGGGTTCAGACACTGCTGAACGTTTGCAGCCTGATCGATCAATTGGGGCAGCGGCTGGAAGGGCACCACGGTGTTGTAGGCGCGCGCGAGCCGGGTGATCGAATCGAGCAGGATCACAACGTCGCGCTTGTGCTCGACCAGGCGCTTGGCCTTCTCGATCACCATCTCGGCGACCTGGACGTGGCGCGTCGCCGGCTCGTCAAAGGTGGACGACACCACCTCGCCCTTCACCGAGCGCTGCATGTCGGTCACTTCCTCGGGCCGCTCGTCGATCAGCACCTTGCCCGACGCAGGCAGGCCGCTGAAGCCCGCGCGGTCGAGGCGGCTGCAAGTTTCGCGCGGGCGATCGGGGCGCAGGAACAGGTGCTGCGGGGATTCCGGGACGAGTTCCAGTCGCAGCCCGGGCAGGCGCTTGCAGTGCTGACCGATGCTGTGCGCGTCCATACGAGGGCGCTCCAGGAATTGAGTGAGAGCGCAGCGGCGGCGGTGTCGGCGGTGCGGACGCACAATGCGGAACTGGATTCCGAACTTGAGCGCTCGCGCAGGGTGACCTTGGAGGTTCAAAACGAACTCGTGAGCCTGGCCGAGACGGTCACCCGGCGGCTCGCATAGGGTCGCCGCCGGAGACCGCACGGTCATGACCGCGCCGATCAGGGAAGACCGCTTCTACCGGCGCGGACTCGTGCTCGGGTTGACGATGGCCGAGACGGTCATCCTCGTCCTTTTCACCCTGCTTCTGCTCTTCGGCCTGTTAATCGACCGCAAGGATCGGGAGATCGAGCGGCTGGCCGGAAAGGTCGAGCGCCTTGAGGACGAGAACGCGGACCTGCGGGAGGAGCTTGCGAGCGTCAGGGCCATCATCGGAAGCGACAATCCGATAGACAACCTCTTCAAACAGCTTGTGCTCGCCAACGGCGAGATTCAGAGGTTGCGGGAGCAGATTGCCGCGCTCACCGAGAAGAATGAGGCTCCGGAGCCGCTCGGTCTCGCGCCCACGCGCGACGACCTGCGCGAAATTCTGGAGGCGACCGGTTTCGACGCGGCCGATCCGGAGGTCCTGCGGACGCAACTCGTAGAAGCGCGGGACGCACGAAATATCTTGCAGCAAGCGCCGGCGGAAGAGTCAACCACGAGGGAGCAACTCGCGTATCAGCTTGAGCTCGCCAACGGGGAGATTCAGAGGTTGCGGAAGCAGATTGCCGCGCTCACCGAGAAGAATGAGGCTCCGGAGCCGCTCGGCCTCGCGCCCACGCGCGACGACCTGCGCGAAATTCTGGAGGCGACCGGTTTCGACGCGGCCGATCCGGAGGTCCTGCGGACGCAACTCGTAGAAGCGCGGGACGCACGAGATATCTTGCAGCAAGCGCCGGCGGAAGAGTCAACCACGAGGGAGCAACCCGACTGGCAACAGCGCGCCCGCGGCCGGAGCAACGAGCTTCCGCCGTGCTGGATTCACCCGGAAACCAAGAAGTCCGAATACATCTTTGACGTGGAACTCAATTCCGCAGGGCTAATCGTGTACGACCTCGACATACCGCACCGGCGCACGGATAAGGCCGCGTTGCCAGTTGAGGCAATGCGGCTTGGCACCGTGCTTGACGGTCCGGCCTTCATCGCGCAGACGCGCCCTCTGTTCGACTGGAGCGAACAACGCGAGTGCCGGTTCGTCGTGCGCGTCTTCGACCGCACCGGCGACGCGGAAAAGGAGCTTTACAAGAAGCACCTGTCCGTCGTGGAGCAGCATTTCTATAAGCTGCTCGTCGAGCCCGGTTCGGCGCCACTGCCTGAGCCGGAACCCGAACCGGAACCGGAACCCGAACCGGAGGTTCAGGCCTCGGCGCCGACACCCAAGACCAAGCCGAAGGCGCCCGAGAAGCCGGCGGAGGTCTTCGACTAGGTGCTCAAGACCGAGGCGCTGCTCGACAAGGCCGCCGAGGCCACGCCGCCGCCGGCGTGGACGTGGCCGAAGCCATGGTGCGTGAAGGCTGGGCGCTCGCGTACCGCCAATACTCGACGGACTATGTGGACGAGGAAGCCCAGGCCGAGGCCGAGGGCGCCGGCATGTGGGCCGGCACCTTCGTCGCGCCGTGGGATTTCCGGCACGGCACGGATGGCGCGGCCCCGGCCGCCCAAGGGGAGTGCATCATTAAAGGCAACATCTCATCGTCAGGGGAGCGCATCTACCATGTCCCCGGTGGGCAGTACTATAACCGCACCAAGAT
>VGID01000085.1 GCA_016868035.1 Betaproteobacteria bacterium
GGCCACTGCGCCGCTTCGGCACAATGGAGGCATGCGTATTGACTCAATCTGCCGAACCGCCGTATACGTGACCCGTTCGTACGGTGGTGTGGGAGGGGGGAGCCGTGAGGCTTCTCCCTATCCCGATTGCATCAGAGCCTGTTTCCAGCCATCCCAACGCCCTAGGAGGTGAGCCAACGATTGAACCTGCATTAGCTCTACGCTAGAATGAAAACTCCCACACCAACTGGATCAGAATTCAACGCAGGTCAGTACAGCATCGTGGCGCCCAAGGGCTCGCCCGCGCCGCTCCTCAACCAGGCGAGCGCGGAGATCGTCAAGGCGGCGCGCGCACCAGCGTTCGGCGAGCGGCTGAAGGTCCTCGGCATCGAGATCATCGTCGGCGGACGCAAGGAGCTGAGCGACTTCCGCACGAGCGAGCGCAAGCGCGTGACGGAGATCGTGAAGGCGACGAATATCAGCATCACCAGGTGACGGGCGAGCCCTAAGGCGGAAATCGAAAGTCGAAAGGACAGGCCCCCCGCGCCGCGGGAGCAATCCTTGTGCCTTCGGGTTCCCTTCCGCCTTTCGACTTTCGCCTTTCGACTTCAGGCGCGCCGTGATTCCGTATCACGACGAGAACGAAACCCAGCGCACGCCGTATGTCACGCTCGTCCTGATTGCGGCGAACGTGGCCGCGTGGCTGCTCGTCCAGGGCGCGGGTGCCACGCTCCCGCTCGCGCGCTCCGTGTGCGAGCTCGGCCTCATACCCGGGGAGCTGACCGCATCCGTTTCTCCCGGTACCGGCTTTTCCATGGGGCAAGGACTGGTGTGCCTCACCGATCCGGGCCGCCAGGTCCAGAACGTGCTCACGTCCATGTTCCTGCACGGTTCCTGGATGCATCTCCTCGGTAACATGTGGTTTCTGTGGCTCTTCGGAAACAACATCGAGGATTCGACGACGCGGCCGCGTTTCGTCGCGTTCTATCTCCTGACCGGGCTCGCCGCCGCGCTGGCGCAGGTGATCGCCAATCCCTCGTCCACGGTGCCGATGGTCGGCGCCTCCGGCGCAATCAGCGGCGTGATGGGCGCCTACCTGGTGCTCTTCCCGAGCGTCCGGGTATTCACGCTGGTGCCGCTGGGTTTCTACATGACCTCGCTCGCATTGCCGGCATGGGCGATGCTCGTCTACTGGGCGGTGCTGCAGTTATTCGGCGGGTTCAGCAGCATCGTCGCCGAGCAGGAGGGCGGCGTCGCCTTCTGGGCCCACCTGGGCGGCTTTCTCGCCGGAGTGGCGCTCATCAAGCTCTTCGAGAAGCCAGGCCGTCTCGCCGACCACCGGTCGCACCACTGGCAGCCGAGGCGGGTCGGACGGCGCTAGTTCAGTGTCTTAGGGGACAGACCATTAAGAAAAATACCGCGGCGGACCAGCCACCTTCATCCGTTAGTGGCCTGTCCACCGAGGTGCGATAGTCTGGCCAACCATGAGGAGGGCGTAATGAAAGCGTGTTTGCTGATCCGCAGTATCGCCTGCATTTTTGCGTTGGGTGCGGCTTTTCACGCGGATCCTGCCGAACGAGTCGCTCGCGACACGGGCGCCATCGCGGGAATAACGGCTGCTCCGGGCGTGGCCTACACGGTGTTCGCCGCTAACCTGTCCGGTCCACGCGGGCTTCTGGCAAATCAAGACGGCAGCGTGTCGGTCGCGGAAGAAACTGCCGGACGAGTCGTGAAGATCACGAGTGCCGGACGTATCGTCGAGATCGCGAGCGGCTTGAAGGACCCCAAGGATCTTGAAAGTGACGCACATGGAAACCTGTATGTCGTGGAGGCCGGTAGAAGCCGGATTGCCCGGATTACTCCGAAGGGGGTCGTGCGGTCCTACATCGAGGGCCTGAATGCGCCCGTGGATCTGGCGTTCAATCCGCAAGGAGAGCTACTCGTCTGTGAATTTTTAGGCGAACGAGTGATCGCGTTCAAATCCCCCACGGAGCGGAGGGTCCTGATTTCGGGATTCCGCGCGCACGGACTGGCGTTCCCCCGGTCTGGCGGCACCATAGTGAATGATATAACCGGCAGCCGAGTGATAAGGCTCTCGCCCGATGGCAAGGTCGACGTCATCGCAGCCAAGATCGAGTTGCCGATCGGGGTCGTGATAGGACCTTCCGGCGATCTCTACGTGGCGGCCCGCAATGCGGGTCAGCTGCTGCGCATTACGCTCAGCGGCAAGCGCACTGTATTACTTGACGGATTGAAGACGCCCAGGGATCCGGTTTTTGATGCAATGGGCAATCTGTATGTTGCAGAAAGCGATGCGGGCCGTGTCCTGAAGCTGACCGGCCGCTTTTGATCCGGCGCTGCGAACGGACTGGCCGAAAGGGACCGGGCTCGAGTTATCCTTATGCAGGACTACAGATAGGGCCGGGCTCGCGTATTGTCGAGCCTGATCGAGGAGGACATCGGCTTGGAAAAGATCCGGATCCAGTTCACGTTGTTCTCGGCGTTCTACTCCCCGCTCATCTCGGCGATGTCGGGGGGATTCCTGAAAGAGGAGGGCCTCGATCCGGAGTGGTCGGTCTCGCCGGCAGGCGTGTCCGCGCTCGCCGCGCTCAAGGACGGCTCGGCGCACGTCGTGCAGTCGGCGCTCTCCCAGGGCTTCACCACGCTCGACAAGGGCGAGACGCCGGGAGCGGTCCATTTCGCCCAGGTGAACGAGATGGACGGGTTCTTCCTCACCGCGCGCAAGCCGGATCCCGCGTTCAACTGGAAAAAGCTCGAGGGCGCTGCGGTCGTCATGTTCAAGGGCGGCCAGCCGGCGGCGATGTTCAAGTACGCGTGCCACAAGGCGGGCATCGACTTCGGCAAGATCAAGCCGGTGTGCCCGGGCGGCGCCGCCGAGATCGACCGCGCGTTCCGAGACGGGCGGGGCGATTACGTTCACCAGCAGGGCCCGTACCCGCAGCAGCTGCAGGCCGACGGCGTCGGGCATGTCGTGGCGCAGGTCGGCCCGCAGATCGGGCCCTGCGGATTCTCGAGCCTGGCGGCGACCCGCGACTGGCTCAAAACGGACATGGCAAGAGCGTTCATCCGCGCCTACAAGAAGACCCGCGCCTACATGAATGCGACGCCGGCCGCGAAGATCGCGAAGGCGGAGAAGCCGTATTTTCCCGATATTGACGAGGCCGTGCTCGCCGACTGCATCGCGACCTACCAGAAGCTCGGCTGCTGGACTCCGCACGTGGAGATCACGCGCGCGGCGTATGAAAAAACGCTCGATGTCTACGAGTACAACCGCGAGCTCAAGCAGCGCTATCGCTACGAGCAGGTCTGCGCGGCGCCGCCGGCGAGCGAGTGAGAGACGACGCCGGGCCTTTCAACTCACATGGTTGCGTGATCAGAAAACCGAGGAGGTATGCATGACAACTTCGCGCTCTCTTGCAATCGCGGTTCTCGGTGGTGTTTTTGCCTGCGCTGGAGCCAGCGCACTTGCCCAGCGCTATCCGACGAAACCCATTCGAGTGCTGGTACCTTTCTCGCCGGGCGGTGGCACCGACATCATTGCCCGCTTAACGATGCCACGGCTTGCAGAAGCCTTGAGTCAGGGCGTCGTCATCGAGAACCGGACCGGCGGCGGCGGTTATATCGCCGCGGAGGCTGTGGCAAAGGCTGCGCCTGATGGCTACACCCTGTTCTTCACTGCCGCAAATCTCGTCTTCAGCCTGAGCTTCTTTCCCAAGCAGCCGGTCGATCCCGTGAGGGATTTTGCGCCGGTGTCGCTGCTGGTCAAGGAACCAAGCGTTCTCGCGGTGCATCCCTCGCTGCCGGTGAAGTCGGTCAAGGAGCTCGTCGCGCTGGCGAAAGCGAACCCCGGCAAGCTCAACTACGCGAGCGGCGGCGTCGGCACGTCGCCCCACCTGAACACCGAGCTGTTCAAGATGATGGCGCACGTCAACATGGTGCACGTGCCGTACAACGGAGTCGGGCCCGCGACCATTGGGGCAATCGTGGGTGAATCGCAGGTGATACTGGCGCCGGTATCGGCTGTCTTTCCGCAAGCAAAAGCCGGAAAGCTGCGCGCGCTGGCGATCACCCTCGGTGAACGCTCCGAGGCGTTGCCCGGGCTGCCGGCTCTTGCCGAGACGTTGCCGGGATTCGCCGCCTTCCAGTGGTATGGCGTGCTCGCGCCGAGGGAAACGCCGGAGGCGATCGTAGCCGCCCTAAACAAGGAGCTCGTGAAGATCATGCAGATTCGCGAGCTGCGAACGCGGCTGATCGGCGAAGGCTCGGTCGCGGTCGGCAGCACGCCCCAGGAGTTCGGGGTTCACATACGCGACGAGAAGGAGAAGTGGGCTAAGGTGGTAAAAGCGTCCGGGGCGAAGAGCGAGTAGCCGCGCCCGGGTGTGCAATTTCCGCAGCGCTGCGCGGCGCCGCCGGCGAGCGGCTGAATTTCAAGCGCGGCTCCCTTGCTGGACCCTCGTAACGGAAGGGTTCCACTGATCCCGTCTGGTTTGGGATCGTGAATGCGCCGGCGGGAGCGATCGATCCCGCGATCTCCCGGGCCGTATAATCGCCGCTGTCGCGCAAACACGCCGGTAAGAATAGTCCACTTAGTGGTCACCATCGGGAAGTTCAAGCTGCACTACGCCTGGGTCGTCCTGTTCGCGGCGTGCATGCTCAATATCGCGAGCCGCGCCGACCACGGCTCGTTCGGCGTTTTCGTCGAGCCCCTGGTCGAGCGCTTCGGCTGGTCGCGCGGCGACATCTCGGTCGCCTATTCCGTCGGCTACATCGTGGGCCTGCCCGCCGTCGTGATCATGGGCTGGCTCGGCGACCGCTACGGGGCCCGTCCATTGATGATCGGGGCCGCGCTGCTGATCACCGCGGGCACGTATCTGCTCGGGAGCATCACGGAGCTCTGGCAGTTCTACGTCTACTACGGGTTCTTCGTCGGCTCGATGGGCCACGCGGCGTTCACCGTGCTGCTGCCGGTGATCCTCACGCGCTGGTTCGATCGCTACATGGGCCTCGCGGTCGGCATCTACTGGGCCGCCATGGGCATCGGCCCCATGATTTTCGCGCCCGTGTTCCGCTGGCTGATCGAAACGCGCGGCTGGGCGCAGGCGTTCACGCTCATCGCAATCGTCGTCGGCGTCATCCTGGTGGCGTTTTCCCTCCTGATCCGGAGCAGCCCGCAGGAAATCGGGCTCGCCCCGTACGGAGAGGAAAAATCGCACCCGGAGCCCCACGTCACCACGTCAGTCGCCGTCGCGCCGGCGCGTCTGGGCGAGGTTCTAAGGAGGCGGCCGGTATGGCTCCTGATCGCCATCCATCACGTGGGCTGCGTCGGACACTCGATCATCCTCGCCCATATCGTGTCCATGGCGATCGTGAAGGGCATTTCCGGGATGGAGGCGGCAGGCGTGCTCGGCACGATCGCGGGCGCCTCGGCGGTGAGCCGCTTCGCTTCCGCCATCCTCGCGGCGCACTTCGGCGGCCGGATCCTGCTGACCGCCGCGCTGATCGGCCAGAGCGCCCCGATCGTCATCCTGTTCTTCGCCGACGAGGCCTGGGCGTTTTATGCGTTCGCCCTCATCTTCGGCCTGTGCTACGGCGGCGAGATGGTGGGTTTTCCGATCATCAACCGCCAGCTGTTCGGCTTGACCGCGCCGCTCGGCACGATCTATTCCATGCAGATGGTGGGCTCAGGCACCGGCATGGCGCTGGGCGGCTGGCTCGGCGGCTTCCTCTTCGACGTGTCGGGCGCGTACACGTGGTCGATCGTCGCCGCGATCCTGACGACCTGCGTAGGCATCCCGCTGGCGCTCGCGCTGCCGCGCCACAAGAAGCCGCCCGCTGCGGGTTCGAAACCCGTGATCGAGCCCGCGCCCGCTGCGGGATGAGCTGGCGAGGCGGCGAGGGCCGCTATTTCTTCTTCCCTCTCGTCACCCGTCACTCGTCGCTTATCACTGCGCACCGTACTTCCGCGCCACAGCCGGCGATTCGGGCCGAAAAACGGCCGTCCCAGCGTATTGTCAGGTCCGATTTAGCGGAGTTGTTCCGCCAGATCAGAATGTTGGAGTGGTCCGGCCCGGGCTTGGCTTATGCTCAAAAAAATTCGGCACGCGGGGCGGGGGGATGTGCCGCGAAACAGGCTGATGTCGTAGCATTAATCCGCATTGAACCGGGTTCGTTTGAACCATGACGGATGAGCTCCATTTCAAGACCGTCGCCGAGCTGGGCGCGCTGATTCGCCGCCGCGAGCTCTCGCCCGTGGAACTCACACGCGCGTACCTGAAGCGCATCGGCGAGCTGGACCCGCAGCTGAACGCCTACATCACCGTGACCGCCGATCTCGCGCTCGCGCAGGCGCGTCTAGCGGAGAGCGAAATCGCGAAAGGCAGCTACCGCGGTCCCCTGCACGGGATTCCCTTCGGA
>VGID01000086.1 GCA_016868035.1 Betaproteobacteria bacterium
CCGCCTCGGCCTCCTTCAGGAAACCGATGATCTGCTCCTCCGTAAACCGCTTCTTCATGTCCGACCTCCCGTTGCATAATAGATCGGACTCTAATCTCAGGTGCTACTAATTTCGGGGATCACGTCGAGCCCAGTCTTTCTACTGTGAAAAACATTTAAGTGATTCTCGAAGCCATACAACGGATAGTCGAGTGTGTCGGGCTCAATCACGAACGCTACTAGGCGTCGGCGCTCCTCCTTAGAGGA
The DNA here is from genome assembly GCA_016868035.1 of Betaproteobacteria bacterium. GTDB lineage: Bacteria > Pseudomonadota > Gammaproteobacteria > Burkholderiales > SG8-41 > SG8-41. The sequence goes on from VGID01000086.1 coordinate 247, forward strand.
AAACCGCTTGGTTAGCGTGTAGTAGCCTCGAGGCATTAACCACTTTTCTGTCTCATCAACAATACGTAACGCATTTGGCTTCTTGTGTTCCTTCGGCCACGCAAAGGATCCATTTCGGAAATGATGCGTGTACAGCAGCGGTGCGCTACCCCGGCGAGGTTCAGCCAGCCAGAAATCGCGGACTCGAAAGTCAACTACTGGCCCGGTGGATACCTCGAGATCGAGGTCTTGCAAAGTTTTGGAGAAGAGATGTGCCGGCCCATCAAGATCGAGTACGGGAATATGAATATAGCGCTCGACGTCGCCTGGCTTAACGATCTCGCTGAAAGGCAATTCGCGTTGCCGATAGTCAGAGAAGCTCTGGTCGTTGGAATCTGATACCACCACGTCCGACTGGATGCCGTTGCGCACGAGCCGCAGGATAATATTTTCCTGCAATACGTCATCATCTTGAAAGGCCCTTGTGCGGCTAGTAAACACATGCAAATGCGACAGCGCTGTGCGCGATAGCAAGAAATTTCGGAATGGACGAAAGTAGGTGCCATTGCAGAAGCTCCGCGGCACAATGGCAACGATCTCACCGCCGTCTCGCATGGATGCGATCACCAGTCCGAGGAAAGCCGTGTAGAGGTTTACCGTTTCTATGCCAGCAGCACGCAGCAACTTTCGATGCTGGGAACCGCTGTTGATCTTCTTGTATGGGGGATTAAGGATCGCATGTGTGAAGCCTTGACCGCCCATAGTGGCAAAGAACGCCGCCTCAGAAATGAAGTCCTTCTCGTGGATCGTCGCAGATAATCGGTGGCCTTGGGCTCGAAGACGATTTCCAATCGCATCAATGTGATAGCGCAGATACCGGGTAAGGTCCGCGTCGATTTCGTAGCAGTCGAGCGACATGGCAGTTTCGGCTGAGGCGCATTTCAATAAGCGCTCACAGAACGCTTCCGTAAGTGAGCCGACGCCTGCGCCCGGATCGAGCAGGCGGATTGACGAGGGCCAGTTGGCGAACAGCGAAGCCATGAAATCCGCGATCGTGGCCGGAGTTAGGTACTGACCCAACTGGGAGCGGCGGATAGGATCGAGGTCGTGGCTAGCTAGGCGACGCGTTTGCTCGATGAGGCGAGAACTAGTCCCAGACATGGCGCGATATGCTTGCCACCTTTATTGAACTTCCGAATTGCTGCCTATTATGGCACTGCGGAAACGATCCGGCGCGGCGTCAACGTATTAGGCCGCTCGATAAAGCTAACAGCGCCTACATGCAGGAACGCCGAGATAGGCTGCCGCACTCCTATCTGCGCGGGCGAACAGCGGTTCTTGGTCTTTCGGGGCCCCTGCGAGCCGCCGAGCAGCGCAGACAAGGCGGGGGGTCGTCGACGAGCACTGTCGAACCAGGGTGCCGCTATTCGAGTGTCGCGGGGAACCGTCCACGACCATGTGCTGAGAACGGGGATGGTCCGTGAGTTGCGCAGCCGCCCCGCCCTGACCGGTTACCAGTCCCTAGAGCAGCTTAGTGAACGTTCCCCCACGCGAAATTGTAAAGAGCAGCGGCCCCGCCTTTCCCGCCACTCGGCGGGCCATACCGTGGAGGCAGCGGACAAGCAGCTCGGCTAGCTCCTTTCCGTCCATGTTCTTTCCGGTCACGATGAAACCGCGCAGCTTCGCCGATTCATAGGCGGCGCGCTCCAGCGGATTACGGCGGATGTTCTGGTCCTTCGTGATCAGCACCCATTCGCGCTTGCCGACCTCGGGAATCCACTCGGTATCCGGGGTAACCTGCTTGAAGTGATCGAGGTGAACCTCCACGCGCGCGCCGGCTGCGCGTAGCGCCTCGGCGACGACGTAACGGCCGATCTGGTAGTCGAGGAAGAAAGTGAGCGAAGCGAGCCGCTCTGTCTCACGCTGCTCGAAGTTCGCAGCGGATGGCATTTTGAATTGCCTCTGGCGGAGCGTCGTAGTCACGCGCCAGGTCAGGTACATCTTCGCCCGCCATGAAGCGTTCGAACAGAATGGACGTGCGTACGCCAAGTCCGTCCAGCACTGGTCGGCCAAACGAGAGGCGCGGATCGATTACGACATCCGCGCTACGTTTCTTGTCCTTCGGCGCCGGGAACAACACGAGCTTTTCCGGAACACCCATCGGATCATGCTTCACGAGCGCGAGTCGCTCGCGGAGCATGGATTCCATGAGCATCTGACCGTCCTGCGAAACTCCGACAAGTTCGCCAAATCGCCGCACGAAGAGGTGCACGCCATCCGTCTCGAATCTTTCTTCCGCAAGGGGACGGCGGGAATTGAATAATTTGCGAACGTATTCAACCGCCTTCCGGACATGTTGCAGGGGGACACCATGCTCCCGCCGGATGCCAGCAAGCACAAACGCTTCGACCAGGTTGATGAACGACAGCGATCGCCCCTTGCGGTCGGCGATCTCAATTACCGGTCGGAAGAATTTGGGCATATCCCCCGCCCGATACCGCTGTCCGAGCAGCCAGGCGCGAAGCGTGGAGACCGGAAGGCGAAGGTATCCGGCTGCCTCAACTATGCCGTAAGCGGGAAGTTCCCGCAGATCGCACTCAGTGAACGCTACTCTCCCCATGATTCACCCGATTGTTGGGCGGTGATAGTACCGTGCCCGCCGTAGGGCTGGCAATGTTGAATTCAGTTCGGCACCAGCGGTAATGAAGAATCAGGCCACGAACAGTCCTTGTTTGCCTTTGGGGGCCCCTGTTCGCCGCCGAGCAGCCTGTACCCCGTGACCGGTGACCAGTGAATCCCCGCGTGTTGACCGGCGCTACCTCCGTCCGTTCGAACACGCGGAGTTAAACCGGCGCCGAAGGCGTCCGTGTTTAACAATACTTGGGCGCGCAAAAGAAAGGCACCAGGCCCCGCGAGGGGACTGTACGGCTAAGGCGGAAGGCGAAAGGCGAAAGGCGGAAGGATGAGGGATGGAACCCCCGCTCGCTACCCGGCGCGCCGGGGTGCGGCGCCAGGTCAACCCAGTGCGTAGGCAATGCTCACGATGAACACGAGGAACATCCACAGCACAAGCGTGCGCCAGATCAGCCCCACCGCGCTTTGCATGAGGTCCGCGTCGGCCTCGTCCCCGGCGCCGAGCTCGGGACGGTATAGCAGGGTGCCGTACTGGTGCACGGGCTCGCCGAGCCGCACACCGAGCGCTCCCGCGCCACTCGCGAGTATGACGCCCTGTGCTTCACCCGGCCAGGTTTGCGCCTGCGTGCGCCAGCAGTAGATCGCGTCCTCGAAGTTTCCGACCACCGCGAAGCTCCCGGCCGTGAGGCGCGCCGGCGCCCAGTCGAGCCAGTAAAAGAACCGTACGGCGAACCGGTTGAACTCCCGGGATTCGGGATCGCTGCGCGCGCCCCATTGTTCCGCGAGCATCGCGCACGTGCGGTAGAGAGCCGCGCCCCCCGCGCCCAGGACCACGAACCACACCATCGTTCCAAAGACGTGGCGGTGGGAGGCGAGCAGCCCTTCCTCGATGGAGACGCGCGCGATCTCGTTCCCGTTGAACTCGGACACGCTCTCGCGCCGCCACCTGCCGAGACGATCGCGCGCGACCACGAGATCGTTCTCGCGCAGAGCCTGCTGGACATCGGTGTAGTGATGGCTGAACTGCCGGAAGCCCATCGTGAGATAGAGCACCGCGACGTTCCAGATCCAGCCGAGCAGGGGGCTCAGGGCGTAGAGCAGCTGGTACACCACCACGGCTACGGCCACGCCCGGGATCACCGCGAGCGCCCAGGCGATCACGCCGTGCCGGTAGCCGCCGGCATTGAACTGGCGCTCCAGGCTTTCTGCGTAGCGGCTGAACGCCAGGTAGGCGCGGTTATCCTGCCGCAGCGCCTGCAGCTGCTCCAGCAGCAGTGCCGCCAGGAGGGATAAAAACGTCATCTGGCCGGGCAAGCGGTGAGGAGCAAGCGATGAGCGGTCATTAAACTTCCGGTTTCCGCCGCTTACTGCTTACCGATCCCGCTTACCGCTTGGTATAGCGGATGTCGACGATCTCCACTTCGGCGTCCCCCGCAGGGCGCCGCCACATCACCGTGTCGCCGACGCGCGCGCCGATCATCGCCTTGGCGAGCGGGGAGGCCCAGCTGATCTTGCCGCCCGCCACGTCGGCCTCGTCGTCGCCCACGATGACGAAACGGTGACGCTTGCCTTCTTCGTCGAGTATTTCCACCTCGGCGCCGAAATGCGCCTTGTCCTGCGGCTGCCCGGACGGATCCACGACGGTTGCGCGCTCGAGCTGCGCGTTGAAATAGCGCTGGTCGCGCTCGATCTCGCGCAGCTTCTGCTTGGCGAGCGGGTCGTCGTCCGCCTGCACGGAGAGCTGCTCGTGCTGCTCCTGCAACTCCCGCACCCGGCTCTGAAGCAGCTCCAGGCCGTAGGGCGTCACGTAATTGGGGTGCGCGGAAACCGGGCGCTCGGGCACTTCGCCCGCCGCCAGATCCTCGTCGCTCTCCTTGGCAAAAGCTCGACTCATGGAGTTTCCTGACCCCGCTGGGGACACTGCCGAATTCACCGGCATCAGCCGTGCCCGATGTTCGGTGCGATTCAGCGGGTTAACCGGGCGCCGTGCTCCCGGCCTACGCACCACCCTTCCAGACAAACGCCGAATTCACCGGCATCGGCCGTCGGATGTCCGGTGCGATTCGGCGAGTTAACCGGGCGCAGCGCGTCCCGGTTAACGCTACTTATACCGGCAGACGCCGTACAAGGCAAGACAATCGACCGCGAACCGCTGATACGCCCGGGACGACCGCGCGAACAGTCCCTAGCCGGCTTCTCCCTGCGGGGCACAGGCGGGCAACGTCTCACTGACCCCCGTGACCGAGGAAGACCATAAGGTCTTCCTTGCGCTGCATCGTGTCCTCGTAGCCGAGCCGGATCAGATCCCGGCAGTAGGACTTCTCGAAGAGGAGGTACGAGAGCAGGTTCGAGCCGCTGCGCTGCGTTGCGCCCACCGTGGCGAGCAGGGCGCGGATCGTGCGCGGCAGCTCGTCCATGTGCTTCTCCGCGATGAGCTCAAGCTCCTCGCTGGGCGAGATCACGCGGAACTCGACGCGGCGCAGGGGATAGTTGTGGCTCTCGAGCACTTCGGGCGGAATCATCTCGATGGTGCGGTTCACGCGCTGCAGCCGCTCCAGGTCCACTTCCAGGCTGTCGAGAAAGATGCTGTTCAACGCATGGCCCGCGATCTGCGCGAGCGAAGGATGGTCCTCGGTCTTGTAGCGCTGCGTGACGGTGAGCTGGCGCCCGACCCCGATCACCAGCAGCCGGTCTGCGCCGAGATGCAGCGCGGGGCTGACCGGCGCGATCTGGCGCATCGAGCCGTCGCCGAAGTATTCGCGGTTGATATGCACCGGAGGAAAGATGAAGGGCAGCGCGCTGGACGCGAGCAGATGCTCGAGCGTGATCGGCATCGGAACACCGACGCGGCGCGCCCGCTGCCACGGCTGCATGTCCACGCTGCCCTGGTAGAAGGTGACCGACTGCCCCGACGTGTAGCCGGAACAGGTGACGCTGAAGGCGGTCAGATGGCCGGCCTCGATTGCGCGCTGGATCGTGGAAAAATCGAGGTAGTGCCGCAGCAGGGCCACCAACGGGGTATTGTCGAGCAGCGACACCGGGCGCCGGCTGAATGCGCCGCCGGTAAGCACCGTGAAGATCCAGTTCGCGCTGTTGGAAAACGCTCCCCAGGGGTCGGCGCGATAGACGTGATGTACGCGGAAGTTCTTCCACACCGTCATCAGCCGCCGCACCGCGGTGCGGAAATTGCCGGCGTTGATCGCCAGCACCGCGGCGTTGATCGCGCCCGCCGAGGTGCCGCAGATGATCGGGAAAGGCGTGGGGCCGTTACCGGACAGCAGCTCGGAGAGCGCGCGCAGCACCCCGACCTGGTAGGCGGCGCGCGCACCGCCGCCGCTCATGACCAGGCCCACCTTGGGGCTCGAGTTATTGTGCGCCATCGCTTTCAACCAGGCTCAAAGTCGCCCTCCCGTGCGGGTCGACAGTAATGTTGCCACAACCCCGTAAGCGGTGAGCAGGAAGCAGTGAGCGGTAAGTGGGGAACTTCAAGAACAGCAGTAAACAGGGAGCAGTGAGC
>VGID01000087.1 GCA_016868035.1 Betaproteobacteria bacterium
GAGCGTAGTCGTAGGGCTTGAACCGCGCCATCGCCGCCTCCCACGCGCTGAGGGGTCGCGACCCCTTCCAAAGCGTTAGTACGGCGATTTCTCCCAGGAGTTCCGGACTTTTTCTACAGATTCAACGTTCCCGGTGAGGCCCGGCTGTAACTTTGCCACTCGTCCGACTGCCATACTAAGTCGGCGCGTGAGAATTTTCTTGCTGAAGAGGACAGCCCGGCCCATGCGCTCGCGCCTCACCTCCGCGCGCGCGAAGATGGTGGAAGTTAATCGATCCTGACCCCGGCAGCGGCCACGACCTTGGCGAGCTTGGCCCATTCCGACGCCACGTAGGTCCGGAGCTGTTCCGGGGTACTGCCGGATACCTCGGCGCCCAACCTGGTAAACGCCTCGCGCACATCGGGCGCCGCCAGAGCCCGCACCGTCTCCGCGTGCAGCCGGGTGATGATCGCGGGCGGCGTGCCGCGAGGCACGAACAGCGCATTCCAGATCAGCATCTCGTAGCCGGGAACGCCCGACTCGCTGACGGTGGGCATGCCAGGGTACGCCGCGCTGCGCTTCAGGCTCGTTAGTCCCAGGCCGCGCAGCCGGCCGCTACGGACGTGCTCCGCTACCGTCGGCACGGTTCCGAACGTGAGCTGCGCCTCGCCCGACAAAGTCGCCACCGCGGCCTGCGGGCTCCCGCCAAATGGAACGTGCAGGAACCGCGCTCCGGTCGCGTTCTCGAAGAGCACCTGCGCGAGGTGCAGCGTTGAGCCGTTGCCGGAGGAGGCGCAATTCAGTTCGCGGGGCCGCGCCTTTCCCAGCGCGACGAGATCCGCCACCGACTTCGCGGGAACGGACGGATGCACGACCAGGAGCAGCGGTTGCGAGGCCACGTGCGTCACCGGGGCGAAGTCCCGGACTGTGTCGTAGGCGACCTTTCCGTAGATATGCGGGCTGGTCACCATCTCGGTGGACGACCCCATCAACAAGGTGTGGCCATCGGCGCTTGCCTTGGCGGCGAGCCCGGCTCCGATCGTGCCGCCTGCGCCCGGGCGGTTCTCGACGACCACCTGCTGCTTCAGGGTCTCCGAGAGCTTCTGGGCGACGATGCGGGCGGAGGTGTCGGACGCGCCGCCGGCGGGGAAGGGCACGATCATCCGGATCGGCCTCGACGGGTACGGCTGCGCATTGGCCGCCGTTACCGAGACCAGAGCCGCCAGTAGAAGAAGCGCCCATTTGATGGTCATGTGGCCCTCCCGATGATGGCATTTCGTCCGAGGGCGCGCCCGGCTAAGCCGGCGCCGGCGCGTGCCCGCAGAACCGGTGGATTGAAAGCGGCGCGGCCGCAAGCCCGCTGCAGAACTGCGAGACGTAGGGCGCGAGCGCTTCCGCCGCCGCGCGCGCCTGGGACGTTGCCGCAGCAAGGCGGGCGATGGCTTCTTCCGCTTGCGCCCTGACACGGGTGAGGTCCACGTTCACGAGCCGTCCGCGGTCGAGTACCACGCGCCCCCCGACCATGACGCTGTCCACGCCTGTGCCGTCTTCCCCGAAGACGAGTTGGGCGACGACATTGTTCGCAGGCACGTAATGCAGCGCGCCGAGGTCGATTAGGACGAGATCGGCCAGATAGCCCTTCTCGATGCGGCCGATGTTCCGGAAACCCAAAGCCCGGGCACCGCCCTCCGTCGCCGCGCGCAGCGCCTCGGGTGCCGTGATCCAGCGCTCGACCGGATGGTCCTGCACGCGCGACAGGTACGACGCCAGGCGCATCGCCTCGAACACGTTCAGATTGTCGGAACACGACGAGCCGTCGGTCCCGATCGCGACGTTCACGCCGCGATCGAGCATCCTGCGCAAGTCGGCGACACCCGAACCGAGCTTGAGGTTGCTTCCCGGGTTGTGCGAGACCGAAGCGCCCGTATCCGCCAGTCTTCCGCGGTCGCCATCGTCCAGCCATACCGCGTGAGCCGCGCAGAAACGCGGCCCGAGCACGCCGAGCGCGTGCAGATGTCCGACGAGCGTTTTCTCGTAACGCTGCGTCGCCACGACCGCCTGGGTCCTGGATTCGGCTACGTGCATCTGTACGCCTAAACCGAACTCCGCCGCGAGATCCCGGCATCCGGTGAGGAATGCATCGGTGCAGTGATGAGGGATCGTGGGCCCCAGCGCGGGCTGAATGCGGTCTCGGGGAAACCGCCAGCCGCCGATGACCTTGCGGCAGGCGGCAAGCGATGCGTCGCTGGGCGCGTTCCTGATGGCCAGGGCCTGTTCGCGCAGCGACGTCGGAAGGAAATCCAGGAGACCGGGAATAGCCTCGTAGAAGCTGCGGTCAGCCATCATCGGGGCAATGGTCGCGCGCATGCCGACGTCCGAGTAGGCACGCGCGACCGCTTCCACGCCTTCGACCGTCGGTAGCGGAAATTCCGCGAACATGTCGTAGGCCGCAGTGCAGCCCTTGCGAACGAGCTCCGCCGCGCCGATCACGGCCGACAGATACTTGTCTTCCAGCACGCGTGCGCCGTTGGCCCACGGATGCGCAATCAGCAGCAGCTCGAGCGTGGTGCGATCGAACAGCCCCTTCGCGAGCTGCGCCTGGGCGTGATGATGGCCGTTTACCAGGCCTGGAATGACGAGTCTGTCGGACGCATCGAGGCGCCGCATGCCCTCGCCGGGAACGGAACCGGGCACCACGAGATCCGCGATGCTCTCCCCGTCGACGACGATATCGAGCGCTTCCGTTGCGCAAGTGCCAGGCAGCAGCACGCGGCCGCCGTGAATCAGCGTCATCATGTGAAATGTTCTTGGCAGCGGGTCCCGGTGACGGATAAGAAATTCAATTTGCCCGTCGCGGGAGTCCGCTCCTTGGCCGAGACCGCCGTAAGCTCGGATGCGACTTCGGGCACTTCGCCTGTACCGCAGCCTCGGGGCGCATTCGGAGACGGAATCGGCGTGTTGCGGGCGCGACGCAGCAAGGTTACGGCAGATCATGCGCCCCGCGCACGAACCAGGTCAAGCCTGGATCCCGGCAGCGGGCTCAAGCGATGTCCGAACCAGAATGATAGTAAGCGTCCGGGGGGTACCCTCTTGACGCCGGGTGGGTAGATCAGGCGGCGAGTTCGAGTGGGTCGTTGCTGTGCAGGGCGCGGGCGACGTTCCACGGCAGGAGTTCCTCGACGCGGTTCACCGGGTGTTCGGCGATGCGCTCCAGGACGTAGCGCAGGTAGGCTTGCGGGTCGAGGCCGTTGAGCTTCGCGGTGCCGATCAGGCTGTAGATCGCGGCGGCGCGCTCACCGCCAGCGTCCGAGCCACAGAAGAGGTAGTTCTTCCTGCCCAGGGCGACCGCCCGCAGGGAGCGTTCGGCGGCGTTGTTGTCGATCTCGATTTGGCCATTGTCGCGGTAGCGGGTGAGCGCCGTCCAGCGCGAGAGCACGTAGCCGATGGCCTTGGCGAGCTCCGACTTCTTCGACACTCGCGCGAGCGTCTGGCGCAGCCATTCCCGTAGTGCATCGAGCGGCGGTCCGGCACGCGCCTGGCGAAGCTTTGCCCGCTCATCGGGCGGGCGGCCGCGGATCTCGGCTTCGATCGCGTAGAGCGCGCCGATGCGCTCCAAGGCTTCGGCCGCGACCGGGGACTGGTTCGCCTGGTAGAGCTCGTAGAAGGCGCGCCGGGCATGTGCCCAGCAGGCGGCCTCCCGGATGCGGTCCCCGTAGAGATGGCCGAACCCGGCATAAGCATCGGCTTGCAGGATGCCGGCAAATGGTGCCAAGTGTTCCCGCGGGCGCTCCCCGCGCCGGTCCGGCGCGTAACGAAACAGCACCGCCGGGGGCTCGTGGCTGCCCGCCGGCCGATCATCACGCACGTAGGTCCACAGCCTCCCGGTCTTGGTCTTGCCGCGACCCGGATCGAGCACCGGCACCGGGGTGTCGTCGGCGTGGAGCTTGCCCGCCGCGAATACATAGCGCGCCAACGCCTCGGTCAGCGGTTCGATCAACTGCGTGCAGCCGCCCACCCACTCGGCCATTGTCGAACGATCCAGCTCCACGCCCTCGCGGGCGTAGATACTCGCCTGGCGGTAGAGCGGCAGGTGATCGGCATACTTCGAGGTGAGGATGTGTGCGAGTAGCCCCGGCCCGGCGAGCCCCCGGTCAATCGGGCGCGAGGGCGCTGTAACCTGCACGATGCGCTCGCACGCGGGACAGGCGAGCTTCGGGCGCACGTGGCGGATCACCTTGAAGCGCGCCGGCACGTAGTCCAGAGCCTCGGAGACGTCTTCGCCGATTCTGCGCATTGGCGTCCCACAGTCCGGGCAACTGCAGGCGGGCTCATGCACCACGCGCTCACGCGGCAGGTGCTCGGGCAGCGCCCGGCGCGCTGGCTGTGTCTTCTCTTCAGCAGCGGGCTTTGCGCCAGGCGCGGCCGGGATGCTTGCGACCTGCAGCTCCTCGAGCCGCAGCTCCAGCTGCTCGATCTCCCGATCGATCTTCTCCGAGCGGCGCCCGAACTGCAGGCGCTTCAACTTCGCGATGATGAGCTTCAGGTGCTCGATCTCGGCGTGCGCCGAGCGCACCAGCTCTTTGAGCTTCTCAACATCCTCGGGAAGATCGTCGCGCTCGGTCACGCCACGAGATTACCTCAGGCGCCACCAGCGTACAAGGGCTTTGCGAGAATTGCGCTCGCCCTTCAGGCCGCGATCTCCGGGCGCCAGCTCTTCACCGGCCGGCGCCAGTCGATGCCCTCCAAGAGCATCGAGAGCTGCGCCGCGGAGAGCGCCACCGTGCCGCTTTGAGCCTGCGGCCACACGAAGCGCCCGCGCTCCAGGCGCTTCGCCAACAGACACAGCCCGTCGCCATCGAACCACACGAGCTTCACCAGATCCCCGCGCCGGCCGCGGAAGACAAAGAGATGGCCCGAGAACGGATTCTCCGAGAGCGCCGTCTGCACCAGGGCGGCGAGCCCGTCCATGCCCTTTCTCATGTCGGTCACCCCGGCGGCCACCCACACGCGTGTGCCCGCAGGCAGTGCAATCATCGGGAAACGAGCGCCGCCAGCACCACGCGCAGCACCTGCCGATCAACCGCGCCCGTCAGCACGAGGCGGGCGCCATTGAACTCGACCTCGATCGCCCCGCGCGCCCTACAGCGGCGCCGCGGTTGGCTTGCCGCGCCCGGCCCGGCAGCCACTGCCGGCACCACAACAGGCGATTCGCTAAGCGTCACCGGCAGCAATTTCACCGACTTCGCCCGCGCCGGCGCCAGAGCCGGCAAGAGCTTGCGCCGCCACGTAAACACCTGATTGGCGTTCAACCGATGCTGCAGCGCCACCCCCGCCACCGATACACCCGGGGCCAGCGTCTCCTGCACCACCTGACGCCTGAACTCCTGGGTGAAGCGTCGGCGTCGTCCAGTCTCACGCTGTGCGGTGCGCTCGGCGTCCTGCTTCATAGGTGTCCACTTAGCCAATAAGCGGACACCTATCCGGCGCCCGCAACCCGCTGATCGTGAACACCTAACCCGCTGGCGGGAAGAGGGCCTCTACAGGACGCTTACGAATGATAGGTCGGCGGCGTGTTGTCGCTACGCTCAAGTAGGACATCGGAAGGCGCCCATGCGAGCAACAAAAAAGCCCGACCTCAATGAGGCCGGGCTTTCTTGTTGCATGGGTGCCTGACGATGTCCTACTTTCGCACGGAATACACCGTACTATCATCGGCGCTGAGGCGTTTCACGGCCCTGTTCGGAATGGGAAGGGGTGGTGCCACCTCGCCATGGTCGTCAGACGTAGCTGTTGAGCGCTCAGCTGGCGGCGTTCCGCCTTCGGCTGAATGCTCGCGATCGGAAGAAGTAAATGGGCTGAATGTATCGAACACGAGCGTGACGGGGAGGTCTTGCTACCCTTCACCGTTCACTTTTCACCCTTCACGGGCGCATCGCGCCCACTCAGAGTTATAGGATCAAGCCGCACGGGCAATTAGTACCGGTTAGCTCAAAGGATTGCTCCTCTTACACATCCGGCCTATCAACGCGGTAGTCTTCCGCGACCCTTCAGGGGGATCAAGTCCCCGGGAAGTCTCATCTTGAGGCGAGTTTCCCGCTTAGATGCTTTCAGCGGTTATCTCTTCCGCACTTAGCTACCCGGCGATGCCACTGGCGTGACAACCGGTACACCAGAGGTGCGTCCACTCCGGTCCTCTCGTACTAGGAGCAGCCCCCCTCAAACTTCCAACGCCCACTGCAGATAGGGACCAAACTGTCTCACGACGTTTTGAACCCAGCTCACGTACCACTTTAAATGGCGAACAGCCATACCCTTGGGACCGGCTACAGCCCCAGGATGTGATGAGCCGACATCGAGGTGCCAAA
>VGID01000088.1 GCA_016868035.1 Betaproteobacteria bacterium
GGAACGAATATCTAATAGATTGGCACGGCGGTAACCGGAGAGATGGCCGAGTGGTCGAAGGCGCGCCCCTGCTAAGGGCGTATGGGACAAAATCCCATCGAGGGTTCGAATCCCTCTCTCTCCGCCAGAATCGCGCGCCCTAGGGTCGATCAGACTCGCCCCGGCGCGCTGAATCGTAAGCTCGCAGGGCGTCCGTGCGTTGCAGCCGATTCCGATCGCAACGGAGGAAATCTTGTCGCTACATGACGAGGGGACGCTGGACTTCCAGGCGCCGCCGCTGGGCTGTGACGCTCACTTCCACGTGTTCGGTCCCGCCGATCGCTATCCTCACGGAACCGGTCTGCGCTACGCGCCACCACTTGCGCCCCTTGACGAATACCTCGCGCTCGCGCGCAAGCTCGGGTTCGAGCGCTTCGTGTTCGTGCAACCGAGCGCATACGGGCGGGACAACGCCTGCATGCTTGACGCGATGCGCGTGGTCGGAGCGAAATGCCGCGGGATCGTGGACGTGGACGAGGACGTGCCCGATGCCGAGCTCGAGCGGCTGCACCAGCTGGGCGTGCGCGGCGTTCGGATCAACGTATCTCCGGTCAAGCCGCCCGAATCCGGTTTCGCGGCGAAGCTGCTCCCGCGCATCGAGCGCCTGAACGCGCGCTGCGCGGAAATCGGCTGGCACCTCGACTTCCTCACACCGGGATGGCTGACGAGCGAGCTGATGGGCACGCTGAAGCAACTCAAGGTGGACTTCACGCTGGCACACATGGGCATGTTCCTTGCGCGCGAGGGGGTTGCCCAGCCGGGATTCCAGCAACTGCTCGAGCTGCTGAAACACGGCGAGCGGCGCTGCCGGGTGAAATTGACGGGCGTCTACCGCATGGCGGTTGCGCCGGGCTTTGCCGATGCCGCGCCCATGACGCGCGCGTTGATCGAAGCCGCTCCCGACCGCGTCATCTGGGGCAGCGACTATCCGCACCTCTCGTTCGCGGACAAGGTGGGCTCGGTCGAACTGTTCAACCTGCTCGGAAAATGGGCGCCGGACGATGCGACGCGACGCAAGATCCTGGTTGAGAATCCGCAGCGGTTGTTTGGGTTCTGAGCGCGCGGTACGGGAAACACTGGATTCCCCGGGCGCCGGGTGGCATCCTATAGGGGGTCTCTGCACGAGCCGTAATGGCCCGAACAACGAGGAGGATACCCATGCGCCGGCTCATCGCTTTACTGTTTGCGGCAAGCGCTCTCGTCGCCTGGTCCAACGCCTGGGCACAGGCGTACCCCAGCCGTCCAATCCGTGTCGTCATTCCGTTCCCGCCCGGCGGCAACGTGGACACGTTCGCGCGGGTGTTGTACCGGCAAGTGGAAATCGAGCTCGGGCAACCGATCGTGCTCGACAATCGCGGTGGAGCGAACGGCATCCTCGGCGCGGACGTGGTTGCAAATGCGACCCCCGACGGCTATACGCTGCTCAATACCTCCTTTGCCTTTGCGGTCAACCCGTCCATCGTCAAGAAAATGCCCTTCGACATCGTGAAGGATTTCGTGCCGGTGACGGACGTGGCATTGGGCCTGGGCTACCTGATGGTGGCGAATCCCACCCTGCCGGCGAAGAACGTGAAGGAACTCATCGCGCTCGCAAAGAAGCAGCAGGTGCGTTACAGCACGGCGGGCATCGGCAACGGCCAGCATCTGGCCGGGGCGCTTTTCGAGCAGAAAGCGGGAGTGGAAATGCTGCACGTCCCCTACAAAGGCGGCGGTCCGGCGTTGACGGCGGTGATCGGCGGGGAAGTCCAGATCCACTACCCGGCGGCTTCCGTCGGCGCGCCCCAGGTCAAGGCGGGTCGCGTGCGGGCGCTAGGCTTCACCGGCGAGAAACGCCTGGTATCCCTGCCGGACGTGCCGACCGTCGGCGAGAGCGTGCCCGGCTACGTGGCCGATGCGGGTTGGCACGCGGTATTCGCTCCGGCGAAGACGCCCGCCGCGGTCGTCAACAGGGTGCACGCGGCGATCCAGAAAGCGCTGCGGGTGCCGGAGGTGAGGGATCATTTCGTGTCCAATGGCTACCAGCCCCAGGCGAATCCGCCGGCCGAGTGGGCGAAGATGTACCGCTCGGACATCAAGCGTTTCGCGGATATCGCGCGCATCGCGAAGATCGAGCCCCAGTAGCCGGAACCGCGTGACTCATAAAACGTGACTGATGAAGGGTGACTGATACGGCGTGACTCGTAGGAGCGCACTTACCAGTCACGAATCATCAGTCACGCAATACCAGTCACGCTGCACCAGTCACGCCTTTTCAAGATAGGCAAAGAGCTGCGGGTCGAGCTCCTTCCGGTACTTCGCGAGTACCGGCTCGACCGCATTGACGAAGGCCGCGCGCTCGGCATCCGTCAGCCTGACGATCTCGTTCTCACGGGGATCGAATCTGCCGAGGGCTTCCGTGTCCTCTGCGGCGGCAAGCTTGCGTTGGAGCGCCGTCGCTTCGAGCGCGGCCTCTTCCACCGTCAACTGCACGTCCTGCGGCCAGCTCCGGTAGTGGGCCTCGTTGCAGATCAGTGCGCTCGCACCGAAGAAATGTCCGGTGAGCGTGATGTGGCGATGGTACTTGTGAACGCCGAAGCTGTAGATATTGGTGAGCGGGTTGTCCTGCGCCTGGAAGCGGTCGGTTGCGATCTTTTCCGTGAACTCCTTGATGTCGACCGCGATCGGCTCGAAGCCCAGCGCGCGAAGCGCCTCGCCGTGCAGCGCGCTCATTTGCGTGCGGATACGCAGACCCCGGCAGTCCGAGGGCGCGCGGATCGGCCGCACGCTGTTCGTGAGTTGGCGGAATCCGTTGTCCCAGAAGCCGAGCACGCGCAGTGGCGTGGCCTCGCGCATGCGGCGTTCTAGCGAGCGTCCGAATTCGCCATCGAGCGCGCGGTAGGCGATCCGGCGATCCTCGACCAGGAACGGAAGCTCGAAGATCCTGAACTCGGGCACCGCCTTCGTGAAGCGCACCGTGGACATGTAGCACAGGGACAGCTCGCCGCGTTTTACCATCTCGGGCAACTCGCCGGAATTGCGCCCAAGCGCGAGCACGTCGCCGACCAGTTCGAATGCGATGCGGCCCCCGAGCTTCTGCCCGAGGATTTCTCCGAACCGCGAAGCGGCGCGGTTGTGGATCGAGGACGGCTTCTGGTAGCCGCCGAAGCGGATCGAGATTGGCTTCATCGGGATCGTGATGCGGGCGGCGCAGCGATGCCAAAAAAGGCGTAATCATACCGCCTGCCACGGGGTTCATCGAAGGGTCCGCGGATCACGGCCGCGCGAGGCGTTTTGGTATAATTTCGCGCACGCGCCCGTAGCTCAGTTGGATAGAGTACCTGGCTACGAACCAGGGGGTCGTGGGTTCAAATCCTGCCGGGCGCGCCAAAAAATGCCGCTTAACAGCGGCATTTTTTATCCGGAACAACAGAAATGAAAATCACCGGCGGAAATTCCCCCGATTCGGAGCCCGAGACCGGAAGCGCTACGTTCGCACGCGGGATCAGAAATCGCGTTTGTCGCGCCGGCGAGATTGAGCGCGGCGCCTCAGCCCGATCGGACCCATCTCGCGGAGTTGGGCCATCAGTCCCCGATAGCTGTAGCGCATCGGAACGAGAATGACCATGTCGCCGAATCGCTTGATTGTGAGGATCCTCTCGCATCCGGGGCTGCCCGCGCGTGCGCCGCCACGCGCCCCGGCGCGGTTGCCCGAACTCATCGAGGCGGCCTGATCCGAAAGCGCCACAACGGTTCTGCGACCCAGGCCGATGCCCCCGCTCGGCCCGCGCTCGCGTGAAGCGGTCAAACTGCGTTGGCGTGAGGCGATTCGGGCTGATTTAGGGCCCCGAAGAATCCACGCGAGCGGGAAATTTTCACCAAACACCGTGCGATTGACCGCTTGCCGGGCCGGCGATATATTCGCGGACAGTGAAAAAGGTTGTTTGAATTTCCTTCTATTCGCAGGCTACGCGCCTCAGGCTAGGACCTCGATGGTATATTCCCTACGGACCAGCATGGCACGTCCGAATGAGTCCACCACACTCGAAAGGAGGATCGCGTGAACGCGCGCATAGAGTTATCACCTTTAGACGAGCTCACGGGCGAGATCGCTCACTTGGCAAAGAGCTGGAAGGCGATGGGTAGCGACACGACCTTCCTGCGGATGTTGAACCACCGCGCAGATCTCGTGCCGGCTTTCTTCGATTTCTATATACGCCTGCGTGGTGCCGGCTTGCTTCCGGCGAAGCTCAAGGAACTCGTCCGATTGCGGATAGCGCGTCTCAATACCTGTAGGTATTGCCTAGGCTCGCTTTCTCCCCTCGCAGAAAAGGAGGGCGTAACTGATAGACACATTGCGGAGCTTGAGCATCGCCCTGCAGGGTTATTTACGGAACAAGAACTGGCCGCGTTTGATCTCGCGGAGGCACTGTGGACAAACGCCTCGGCCGCCGGACAGGACGTGAGTTTGCGCGACTGCATGCGACAGCATTTCACGGATGCACAGCTGCTGGAACTTGTTTGGGCGATCGCAATGTTCATCGGCCTTGGCCGCATGATCGTGTTTTTCGGTATCGAGCGAGAAGAGTAACGGTCACCTGAAGGAGGAGTGATGACTTGTGCAGTGAAGGCAATTGCGAGTGTGCTGCTCTTTGTCGCGGCTGGCTTCGCGTCCGCGCAGGGCACGGACAAACCCATCCGAATCCTGGTGGGCTACGTAGCTGGTGGCGGAGCAGACGTATTGGCCCGTCTACTTCAGCCAAGACTATCGGAGGCGCTACGTCAACCAATCATCGTGGACAACCGCCCCGGCGCTGGCGGAACTATAGCTGCAGCAACGCTCGCGAAAGCGCCCGCAGACGGATACACCTTCTATTTCTCCGATGCAAGCTTTGTTACGGCGCCAGGCATCTTCAAGTCACTACCCTATGAGCCGAGCAAGGATTTCGCTCCCGTAGCCAATGTCGCCTGGCTGCCTCTTGCCTACTCCACCCATCCATCGGTCCCTGCGAGTACTCCCGCGGAGCTGATCGCGCTCCTAAAAGCAAATCCAGGAAAATACAGCTACGGCTCCCCGGGGATCGGCACGCTTCATCATCTCAGCGCAGAACTCATAAAGAAGCAAATGGGTATTGTGATGACGCACGTGCCCTATAAAGGTGCGGCGCCGGCGCTGACCGATCTAATAGGGGGGGCAGATCCCGATAGCCATTACCAGTTCCACGGCTGCGTTGGGTCAAGCAGCAGGCGGTAAGATTCGCGTGATCTGAGCGGCCGGGGAGATAGGTAACAGAAACGTCGTGGGACATGGGTTACAGATTTCCATGTCCTGCGATTGCATCCAATGCGCAGGGCGAATCGCCGGCGTAGCGTAGCGGAGCTGGCGATTCGCGC
>VGID01000089.1 GCA_016868035.1 Betaproteobacteria bacterium
TCTGCCACGGCTTGCCCGGATCGATCAGCGCCGTCTCGATCTTCGCCTCGTTCGCGAGCCAGTGCAGGATCGCGCGCGAGACGAACTCCGGGCCGTTGTCGCTCCGCAGGTAGCGCGGCGCACCGCGCCACCGACAGGGCGCAGACCTCGGCGGAGCGAAGGAGAGTCGGGTGCATGCACGCGGATCGGCCACGCCGCGTGAACACCAGGTCGCGCCGCGCGCTCGGGCGGCCGCCTGCGCAGTCGCGAGCGCGCATCGATCGCGGTACGCGCCTCGCAGGGGCTCGCGCGGGTGTTGCCGCGCCCCCCGAGTCCTTCGCCCGAGCCTCGGGCTGGCGATCCCTGCGCGGAACGTCGCTACGCCCCGCGCTGCGCCGAGCCGAGTCTGCTGCGGGAGGTCGTGCGGAGCGAGCTCGAGACCTTCCTCGCGCGTGCCGCTGCGCGCGAGCGCGTCGTCCCGCGCTTCGTGGCGCGCGAGCTCGAGGCGTTCCTGCGCTGCGGCGTCCTCGCGCACGGTTTCGTGCGTGTGCACTGCGACGCCTGTGGGCTCGACCGCGCCGTCCCGTTCTCGTGCAAGGGCCGCGGCTTCTGTCCGTCGTGCGGCGGGCGGCGAATGGCCGAGACCGCGGCGCACCTCGTGGAAAGCGTGCTGCCCGAGGCTCCCGTGCGGCAGTGGGTGCTCTCGCTGCCCTTCGCGCTCCGCTACCGGCTCGCCTACGACGCATCGCTCACGAGCGCTGTGCTCGCGCTCTTCGTGCGCACGGTGTTCGCGTCGCTGCGCCGCCGCGCCCGCGCACGCCTTGGAGCCCAGCGCACGCAGACGGGCGCGGTCACTTTCGTGCAGCGCTTCGGCGACGCGCTTAATATGAACGTGCACTTCCACTCGCTCGTGCTCGACGGCGTCTATGCCCGCTGGACGTTCGTCGCGCACGCCGGGCGAGCGCCCTGTCGAGGACAACTACCGCGACGGCGCGGGCATCTGACGGCGGGCTGGCGTGTTCGGACGCGCTGAGCTGGCAAATCGGTTTACTTCTGAAACTGGAACAGACACATGGTTCGGAAAGAAATCCTCGAACGGCGCGACGAAGTCGCAAAGACGCCAATCCTCGAGCGCATCGAAGGGATCAAAGAGTCGCTTCAAGCGGCTGGTCACGAAGCACAGAAAATCCGCCATTTGCCAGCCTGGGCGTCGAAGTTGATGGCTGATCAAGGCCTGTACCGGTTTGCCCTCCCGCTGGAATTGGGTGGCGAGAATCTGTGTGCGCGCGAACAGATCGAGGTTGTCGAAGCGGCTTCTGCCATCGATGGCTCGGTGGGCTGGTGCACGCAGATTTCCTCGGAGATCAACGCGCTCGTCATCCGTCGCATGGGACAACCGCTGATCGAGCGCATCTTCAACGATTGGGATGTGCTGGTGTGTTCGGGCCATGGTCCGGCGAATGGCCCGAACCCAGGGCGCAAGGCGCGCCGCGAAGGCGATGGCTGGCGCATCAACTACCAGGGATCATTCGCCAGCGGCTGTCACAACGCCACGTGGAACTATCTGATGGGACCCATGACCGTCGATGAGGCGACGGGGAAACCCGCGCAGGCTTCCTTCATGTTTCCGCGTGGCGAATTCGACATCATCGATACCTGGGATACCGCCGGCATGCGCGGTTCGGGCAGCCATGATGTACGCATGGAGGATCGCTTCGTGCCACCGGAACACCTGCTGCCGTTTCGCTCGCTTGCGCCCAGCGAGACATTTGCCAACCCGACCTATCGCAATCCGACCCATGCGATTTACAACAAGGCAGCCGTCGCGCTCGGGGTTTGCCGCGGTGCCATCGATACGTTTATCGAGCTGGCGCAACAGAAAACCCCGTGGGGTCTTTCGTCGATGTTGAAGGATCAGGGTTTGATTCACTACCGGATCGGTGAAGCACAGGCGACGCTACTCGCCGCGCGCACGTTCGTGCTCGACACGCAGGACCGACTCGAAGCGCATCTCGGACCGTTGCCCTCGGAGGGCGGGCGGCTGCTGCCGGAGTGGTCGCATTACTGGCCGGCGGTGCTGGCCTGCGCGCATGCCGCGCAGTCGTGCCGTTCGGTTGTCGACACGATCAACAATACGGCGGGCACCACCGGCAGCAGGATGGACAGCCCACTCGAGCGGCAGTTACGCGATGCCCACCAAGCCGCAACCCATGCACTGATTTCCTATCGAAACTACGAGGATCTAGGGCGCACGTTCCTCGGTCATCCGCCTGATGATCGATTCATGGAGCTGACGAGGGCGTAAACGGAACGCACTGCCGCTTCGGAGCATCACCGGGGGCTAAGCGACTCAACCCGCCGAATCGTCGTTTTGGGCAACGTACTGATGTGAGGGCGAAGGCACGGATCGGGACGCTGGTGGTCGTGGCTATGGAGATCGCTGCAGTCGGGCAAGTGATTGGCGCACGTTGGCGGTGGCGGCTTACTTACATCGCGCGCTGATCCGCCTTGGACTTGTGCGCCGTTCGGCTGAGGGTGACATCTGGGACACGGAACGTCTTCGTCAGCGCCGCGAGGCGCGCCCTATAGGCGACGAAACGGTCTCGGCGCGGCTGGACTTGTCATAACGTTCGTTCGCGACGCAGCGGGAAATCGCGCTTGTTCTTCCTATCCCCTCGATGGCACTTTCGATCCGGTGCTCGCCAACGTGCTCGCACAGGATGGTTCGAACATGCCCACCATGCAGACCGGTGTCGCGTCCGACTCGTTCAAGGGCATGATCCTGAGCGATCAGGAGATTCGGCTGCGCCACTTTCACAAGACGGTCGACGACTTCATCGCGAAGCGCGTCGACACGCATCATCTTCTGCCGTGGGATCACTATCTGGACAAGACCCTCTGAACACGGGGCGCGTCCGGAGGGCCGCGGATGGCTGAGTTCGAGTCGGTTCTGCGCGTGGACGATCTGGCTGACAACAGCACGTCCGTTGTGAACGTCCACGGATCGAGCGTGCTGATTTGCCGGACGGCGGACGGCTTCTTTGCGGTGGAGAACAGATGTCCGCACCAGGCGCAGACCCTGGAGGGCGGCCGGATTCGCAACGGTTACATCTCTTGCCCGCTTCACGGGATGCGTTTTCGGCTCGCCACCGGTGAGGCGCTCGGTCGGCTCACCAACAAACCGCTCAAGACCTTCAAGACGCGCGTGGTGGATGGCGAGATTCAGGTGTGCGTTGGGGAGTAAACCCAGTGCGGATGCCCCGCGTCTGCGCGGGTGAGGTGGCCTCCCTATGGGCGACGAAAGCGCCTCGGCACAGCGGGACTGTCACAACGTTCGTTTGCGACCCAACGGGAAATCGCGCTTGTTCTTCTTACCCCCCGAGCTGGTGGCGACGGGTACGGAGTACGAGCGGCACACGGACGCAAGCCGCGATCCGTTCCACCGTTACCTGAATCAAGGTGCGGCATTGTTCGCGTCGCTCACACGCCCCACCGGAGCCTAACATCGTATGCAGACGACTGAGCTCAGCGTGGATCAGCGCTTCGCGATCGGGCGCGTCGATCCGCGGCTCTTCGGCGGATTCCTCGAGCACATGGGGCGCTCGGTGTACGAAGGCGTGTACGAGCCGTCGAGCCGGCACGCCGACGAGGACGGTTGCCGCCGCGACGTGCTCGAGGCGCTGCGCGGCCTCGGGCTCACGATCGTGCGCTACCCGGGCGGGAACTTCGTGTCCGGCTATCACTGGCGCGACGGCGTCGGCCCGCGTGAGCAGCGGCCGACGGTCCGCGAGCTCGCGTGGCAGAGCATCGAGCCCAATCACTTCGGCACAGATGAATTCATGCGCCTGTGCCGCAAGCTCGACTGGCAGCCGATGCTGGCTGTGAATCTCGGCACCGGCACTCCCGAAGAAGCGCGCCATTGGGTCGAGTACTGCAACTGCCCTGCCGGCACTCAGCAAGCCGATCTGCGCGCAAAGAACGGTCACACCGAGCCATTCGGCGTGAAGCTCTGGTGCCTCGGTAACGAGATGGACGGGCCCTGGCAGCTGGGCCACGTACCGGCTGCGCAGTACGCGATTCGCGCACAACAGGCGGCGAAGCTCATGAAGGACACCGATCGCTCGCTCGAGACCGTGGCGTGTGGTTCGTCGGGACCCTGGCTTCGCACCTACGGAGAGTGGGACCGCCAGGTGCTCGAAGGGCTCGGTGACTACGCGGACTACATCAGCCTGCATCGCTACGTGGATAACCGCGCCGACGACAGCGAGAGCTTCCTCGCCATGGGCCTCGCGATCGATCGCCAGATCGAAGAGATCGACGCCGTGTGCCGCGCCGTGCAAGCGCAACGCAAGAGTCGTAAGCGCGCCTACCTGTGCTTCGACGAGTGGAATGTCTGGTACAAGAACATGGAAATGAGCGGTGCGGGAGTGTTTGCGCCGCACCTCATCGAGGAGATCTACAACCTCGAGGATGCGCTCGTGGTGGCGAGCTTCTTGAACAGCTTTGTGCGCCACGCGGACGTGGTGCGCATTGCGAATCTGGCGCAGCTCGTGAACGTGATCGCGCCGCTCGTCACGCGTGGCGACGAGCTGCTGGTGCAGTCGATCTACCACGCCTTCCGAATGTTCTCGACGCGTCGAGACGGCATTTCGCTGCGCGTGGCGCAGACGGGGCCGAGCTACGCGAGCAAGCACTTCGAGCGGGTGCCGGTGATCGATGCGAGTGCAGTTCTCGGTGAAGACACGCTGCACGTCTTCGCGGTGAACCGCAGCCTCACGCAGGCGGCACCGCTGCGCATCGAGCGCGGCGATCGCCCGCTGGGTGCGCTCGCAAGCGCTGAGCTCCTCACGGGGCCGAACGCCAAGGCCGCCAACTCGTTCGAGTGTCAGGACGTCATCGTCGCGCGGCCGTATCCCGATGTGCGCTTGCGCGACGGCGCAGCCACGCTCGAGCTTCCGCCGCTCTCGTTCGCGGCGCTGACGTTCCGCCCATAGGCGACGAGACGCTCTCGGCGGGGCTGGATTTGTCATAACGTTCGTTCGCGACGCAGCGGGAAATCGCGCTTGTTCTTCCTATCTCCGAGGCGCCTGTGACCTGCCTGAGATCCTCGGACCACGGCTTCCTAGAGAACGGCCTCTGTTTGGGTCGGGGTTGAACACCGCGCGGCGAACTCCGCCGGGGTGAGGTTGTCGAGGCTCGAGTGCGGCCGGACGGAGT
>VGID01000090.1 GCA_016868035.1 Betaproteobacteria bacterium
CAAGGTGCCACCCGCAGTCTACGCCGCGAAGCTTGCCCTACAGGCGAACCAGGAAACGGTCGAATCGGCTACAGTTTGACGGGGTGGACTCTAAATCAAACTGCTACTGAAATTGGGGATCACGTCGCAGGATCAGCTGTTAGAAGCCCACTTGAAGGAGGAGAAGGTCATGAAGAGCTGTCTGAAGGCGCTTATAGTTTCCCTTGCATTTTCCGCGCCGCTAGCCTTCGCGTCGGACGACTACCCCAATAAGCCTGTGCGTTGGATTATCCCGTTTCCTCCAGGGGGCGGGGTAGATGTGCTGGCACGTATTCTCGCCGAGAGAATGTCGGAAGTCTGGGGCAGGCCGCTGATCGTCGAAAATCGGACCGGCGCTCAGGGCGTTGTAGGTACTTCTTACGGTGCAAAAGCGCGACCAGATGGCTACACACTTGTATTCGCGCATCAAGGAGCGTTAGTAATAAACCCACATCTTTTCACGCGCGGCGTTGGATACGACCCCCTTCAAGACTTTGCTCCGGTTTCCTGCGGCACAGTGATGGGTTTTATCCTAGTCGTGCATCCCTCTTTGCCGGTGAGGACCATGAGGGAGCTTGAGCAATTAGCAAGAAAAAGGCCCGGAGAGCTGACGTTTGGATCGAGCTCCCCCGGGCCTTGGATGGTTGGAGAGCTCTTTAAGCTTTCAACGGGTGCAAACATTCTACATGTGCCATACCAAGGTGGGCCGCCTGCAGTACGAGACCTTCTCGGGGGGCATATTCAGATCATGTTCTCGAACCCGACCGTTGCAGTACCACATTCCCAATCTGGAAGACTGCGTGCATTGGCCGTTATGACAGAGAGACGAAATGACGCGCTCCCAAATGTGCCGACGGCACGTGAGGCGGGTTATCCCGACTTAAGTGATATAGTCGATTGGTATGGCGTAGCCGTGCCGGCTGGCACCTCGCCTGAAATAATAAGAAGGATCAATGCAACGGTTGTGGATGCGCTTAGGCACCCACGAACAGCTAAACGCATAATCGAGGCAGGTCAAACGCCTTCTCCTTGCACGCCTTCTGAATTTGCCGCGCTCATAAAAGCGGAGTATGAACGATGGGGCAAAGTGGTTAAGGCTACCGGAGCGAAGATCGAGTGACGCAGTTATTGGATCGTTGCACGTAGGGTCTGGTGAGCGTTCGTCCGGGCGAGCGTGTTCTCTCAGCTGATTACGCAGTGCTACGAGCGCAGCCATATTGATGGGTGGTACAACCCGGGCAACGGGTAGTCGGCCGGGATCCACGCAAGGTGCACCTAGGTCAGCGCAGATCACCAGATCACTCGGGCCAAGAAGCAAGAAGTGACGCGGTTGCCGCCCAACCATCCGATGCGGCGGAACGCTTCGCAGCCGCTGATCGAGCGCGTTATGGGTTGGTAGGCGTCAGAGGGGAAGGCTACGCCCCGTGGAGTGCCACCCTAATGGTTGAGACAGCCCTTAGGAAAGGAACACGGGGGTTGGCCCGTGGGGACGCCACACAAATATCAGTTTCCCCTCCTGCCGGAGGGTGAGCCGGGAATTCGAGGAGCATTGCTCCGAGCCGGCGAACGCCCGCCGCGATGCAGCGCGGCGGGACGGACGGGGTCGCACAGCGAAGCGGCGGGGGTGGTGGGAGTCGACCCGCGAATCCGTGCGCTCACGACAATGCACGCAAGACTGCCCGATCGTCTTTCTCGATGACGCGAAGCAGCACGAGTGCCGGACCATGAGGCTTGCGATCGCCGCGCTCCCAATGCCGCAGCGTGCCGAGGCTGATCCCGAACTTTGCCGCGAACTTCTCCTGGGTCAGACCGATCCGCTTCCGCAAGGACTGGACGTCGATCTCCGAGGGTTCGTGGACCTTCACTCCTCGCGCCTTCCCCCTCTGGTGTGCGATAGCCTCGCGCAAACCCCGCTTGATGCTGTCAAATGCTTTGCCCATGTCATTCACCCAATGCTGTTTCAACCAGCACGTCAACCAGCTTCGAAAGATCGTTACGCTCCCTCTGCGTAAGGTCCACACGCTCGCTTTTCGCGAAAACCGTCAGCAGCTAGAGCGGCATGCGCTCGCTGTGAAAGTAGTAGATCACCCTCACGCCTCCGCTCTTACCTTGCCCGCTTCGCCTCCACCGTAGCTTGCGAACGCCGCCCGTGCCCTTGATCACATCGCCTTCCCTGGGAAAACGGCGACGTAGCTCACGAGGTCCTGCCGCTCATCCTCTGATAGCAGCTTTCCTGCCCGCCGTTGATACTCCGGCAGTTCAGCCACTGTCATCAACATGTCGTATGGTAATCCATTGGATTAGGGATTTCCAGGGGAGTTCAATCTGGCTTTGGCTAGATCGAAAAACGGTCAAGGCCGTCGTTCCCGCAGCCAGCGGGGAGGACAAGCAAGGCTAGAAGTGACCGTCAGGTAGGGTGTTGGCTACTGTAGATTCAAGCAGCCCACGGCAATATGATCTGGCTTGCATAAGGCTCCAGTCCCCGTGGGGACGCCAGCTTATCCCCGGTATCCTTACCAGGGTGTTTGTGTGTGCTGTACTCGGCTGGCGCCACGGGGGTTTCTCGGTGCACAACGAGGTGAGCGTGGCGCCCAAGGATGCCGAGGGGCGCGGGGCGCCTTGCGTGCTCTTCGACGGTTTCCTCGTGGACCTGGCCGCCGGCGTCTTGAATGCGCGCCTCGATGGCTACACTTACTGCTGTTGAAGTGGTTTCCGCATGCTCACGGCGTCATCGAGACCTTGATCGCGTGCTCGATCCGGCGGCGGGATACGTCCAGCGCATGCTGGAAGTCCGCGAGCGGGAGATTGTGGGTGACGACAGGATCAAGACGGATCGCGCCGCGCCGCACGTACTCGATCGCGCGCGCAAAGCAGTTGGCTTCGGCGCCGCCGGACATGGTGCGCCCGATGAAGGTCAGTTCGTTCTGGTTGCAGATCGCGCCAAACTCGATGGCGCGGGCCTTCAGGTTCGCGTAGGCGGCGCCGACGACGAAACGGCCCCGCTTGCGCAGCATCTTCGATCCAAGTTCGATTGCTTCAGTCTGCCCGTGATCGACCACGAGATCGCAGCCGAGACCTCCCGTGACGCGGCGCACTTCGGCGACCACGTCGTCCCGCCGCAGGTTGAGCGTCACGTGGGCGCCGAGCGACTTTCCGGTCTGCAACCGATGGTCGTCGTCCTCGCAGTAAATGATGAGGCCTGCGCCCATGATCGCGCACACCTGCACCATGATGAGGCCCAGGAATCCGCCACCGAGCACCACGACCGTTTCTCCAAGGGCAAGGCCCCCGCGTTCGACCGTGTAAATCCCGCACGAGGTCGATTCGAGGGCGATGGCGGAGCCGTCGGAAATCTCCGGCGGCAGGCGGTGGACGATCGAGTTTTCCGGGAAGATCATGTAATCGGCCCAGCCGCCGTCGAGATTGAGCCCGAAGAGCATCGGCCGATCGCACAGGTGGTACCAGCCGCGCCGGCAGTAGTAGCAGGTCCGGCAGAAGGCGACCTGCTCGGCAAGCACGCGCTCGCCGAGCGCAACGCCGTGTCGCGCCGCGGCGCCGTCGCCGAGCACGGCGACCGTGCCGACGAATTCGTGACCCGCGATCGTGGGGCGGTCCGTGCGGATCGGCCAGTGGCCTTCGGCGATCGTCGGGTCGTTGATTCCCATGCCGACGCGCGCAACCTTCACGAGGACTTCGCCCGGGCCCGGCGTCGGGGTCTCCACCGACTCGTAACGCAGATCGCCGGGTCCGTAGGTGAGCACGGCGCGCATGGTCCTGTCGATCATTGGCGGCCTCCGGGCACTCGTTGCTCCCTGCCTTCGCCGGCGGGGCACCGAACATGCCGCACGGTTACAGGTTGAGGGTATTGCACGCGAAAATCTCGTCGAGCGCGAGCTGGCGCGAGGTGAGTCCCTGCTCGTGACAGTAGCGCGCCATGGTTTCCAGCGTCTTGCGGTTGTGCTTCAGGCCGAACGGACAGGGATCTCCCGCGATGCCCGATGCTCCTTCGTGCGGCAGCATGCCGAGGCGCAGGAACGGATCGAGCAACGCGCGGGTCTTCTCGACCACGCGTTCCTTGGCCTCGAGAAAAGCATGATAGAGATTGAGCGCGACCCAGCCGTGCTCCTCGAACACCGTGCGCCGCACCGCGATGCAGTGGTTGATGGGATAGAGCCCGGTCTTGCGGTAGAGCCGCAGGCTCTCGGCCACCGGATCCGGAAACAGCGGGCGAACGCCGCCCGAGCGCTGCAGCTCGGGCTGGCTGCGGTCGAGCAGGGTGGTCGTTGGGATCAGGATGCACGCTGCGTCGATCTCTCCCACCAGCAGCATCGTAATGACGCTCTTGTGCGGCGGCACTCGCTGCACGCTTACCGAAGGCGGTGGACGATAACCGAAGGCCGCGCCGATGTTGCGCTCGTCGGGCCGCTCCTCGTGCCAGGTCAGGTCTTCAGGCGCGAGGCCGAACTCGTCCCTGAAAATGCCGCGCATCCACACGGCGCCCGTCATCATGTATTCGGGCACCCCGATCTGCCGCCCTTTCAGCTCGCGCGGGTGCGAGAGCTGCGAGTCGGCGCGAACCACGATGCGCGTGTGCCAGAATAGGCGCTGCGGAAAGATCGGCAGCGCGACCCACGGCGATGCGCCCCGGTCGGCCAGGATGAACAGCGACGGCAGCGACATCTGCGCGACGTCGAATTCGGCGAATCGCAATTGCCGCCAGATGAGCTCGCCTGAAGCCACATCCGAATTGAGCAATTCGATGCCCTGCACGGCCACGGCGCCGTGATGGATCGGCTCCGTGATCTCGTTGACCTCCAGAGCCATGCTGAGCCGCAGTCTTGCCATCGAGAGCCCCTCTGCTCCAGCAGGTTTCGTTATCCGAGAAATTCTGAAACCGTTCGAATCGGCGCGCCGTCTTCCCGCGGCGGATAGAAATTTCAAACCGCCTTTTTCTCTCTGAGGGTCACATTATCGCGCGCCGGACCGGGCGTCAATCAAGCGGGGCACGTTGAAGACATTCG
>VGID01000091.1 GCA_016868035.1 Betaproteobacteria bacterium
TGTGGTCTTCTCTTTCATGGGTGGCGTCTCCTTTCACCCCGGCGCTAACCGGGCGTTGGTTGAAGTCAAGCTTCCAACCGAAAGGCTACGCCGCCTTCCTCATTTACACACTTTTTGATCTTACCTCGCCGATAACCTACAGCGGCCTTTTGAAACACGAACTCATGAGTGGTAATTTGACAATCGCGCAAATACTCTTGGGTTCGCCGGAGCGCTTCCACGTCGCACAATGCCAGGCGGAACTGATGCTGGTCGCCATGCGTTCGTCCCTTTCGCTGATAGTGATATGACGCCAGCAGCCCATCGCCGCGAATGATCCCGCACAGGTAGCCGAAACGGTAATCGAGGTCTTTCTCGATCGGGGCCGCAAAAGCACCGGTCCCCATCAATTTGTTGTTCGTGGTGAGATATGGCCGCTGCTTATCGCTTCGGCCCATGGTTCCGGTGACAAACTTCCATCCGCGCTCGGTAAGAAACCGGTGGTCAGGTCCTGCGACAAGAGAGGTTCCGTCTTCCAGAGTCACTCGATACGCCGGCTTGATGACGCTCCAGTGCGCAAGCACTCGTGTCCTTATATAGCGGCGGAACCAGCCGTGGCGTACCGTGCCGTAAATTTCGTCTCCGGCTCGCAGTTCTGCTAGCGGCCGGTGCCTACCGTCGGCCATCAATATCGGCGTGTCGCCGGCTAGGCAGTAAACACATCCATGCTCGCACCCCTGATACGGGTTGATCGACTGCGTGAAGGGGATGTCGGGCGAGTCGTTGCGCGAGATGATCGAGCTCACTCGCTCCGCGGTGACGTGTGTCTTGAGCGGCGTTAGGTCGTCCGGCGGCGTGTTCCACCCGTCGTCGAAAGCCTCGCGCGTGACCGCCTCGAAGCGGCCCTCGGGGTTGATGCCGGCGCCGCGCCCCTTGCGCGGATCGGCGTGCTTGCCGGTTACGGTCTTCAGTGGCATCGCGGTCCGGTGATCAAGTAACTGAGTAATTTAGTGATTGCGCAACTTCGCAGCGTGCCTCGGTGGCCGCGCGCGCAATTACGTTTAGACCGCTATCTTAATCACTAAATCACTGAATCACTCAATCACTTCTCGAGAGCGGAGCGCAGTTCATCCGCCCGTGCCGCGTCAAGACCGGCGGCTTGCGCCACGTCCACCGCGACGAGGCCCAGGCTGCGGTAGATCGCCCCGGCGCCGGCGTCCCACGCATCCACGGCGGCAAGCTGCCGCTTCACGGTTTCCACGTCGCCGCGCGCAATCGGTCCCGTGAGTGCCCGCGCGGGTCCCTGAGCGAAGATCGCATCCACGGTTTCGCGCACCATGGGCTCGAGCGCCTGGAGCGAGTCCGCGCGCGCAATGCCCGCCTGCTCGTGCGCACGCACCGCCGCCTCGATCAGCGCCACCAGGTAATTGCAGGCGAACACCCCGCCCGCGTGGTAGATGCTTTTCAACCCGGTCGCGATGTCGAACACCCTTGCGCCGATCTCCTCGAACGCCGGACGCAGCACCGCCAGCGCACCCGGGTCGCCCTCGGCGCTGCAGAAGGTGCCCGCGAAGCTCCGTACCGCGCTCTCCGCATCGGTGAAGGTCTTGATCGGATGAACGCTCGCGATGAGCGCACCGCTCTTCCCCGCCGGCGCGAGATCGCTCGATGGGCGTGCCCCGCTCACGTGAAACACGATGTTGCCGGCGGCGAGCATGCCCGATTGAGCGAGCATCGTGCAGCTCGCTACGATGGCATCGTCGCGGGTCGCGATCATCCACACGTCCGCGGGTCGCATTTCCCGAAGGCTCGCGACCGGCCGGCCCGCGCCGATGAAGGCCGCCCCTGCTGCCGCGCTGTCGCGCGAGCGCGTGAGCACGTCCTGGATTGCGAGCACGCGCGCCTGCGACCACAGCCGGCCGCACGCGCGCCCGACGCGCCCCGAACCGATGATGTTGAGAGTTTTCACCTCGACCCCCGGTGAAAACTCATTCTAGCCCTTCCCGTTGGAGAGTTTGTCGCGCCCCGGCCCGGTAAATTCCCTCTGTCAGCGGGCAGCCGGGTTCCCACGTTATAGTTCCGCACATGCCTTTGTCCCGCCGCGATTTTCTGCGCAGCGCCGCGAGCCTTGCAGCTGCGGCGCTGCCCTTCCCCCGCGTGTGGGCACAGCCGAAGTTTGCCCGGTATCCGTTCACGCTGGGCATCGCGTCGGGCTACCCGTCCGCCGAGGGCATCGTGCTGTGGACCCGGCTCGCGCCCCAACCGCATGCGGGGGGCGGCATGCCGGAGGCGGCGGTCGAAGTGGCGTGGGAAGTTGCCGCGGATGAAGCTTTCCGCGACATCGTGCGCCGTGGCAAGGCGCTCGCCGATCCGCAATGGGCGCATTCGATCCATGCCGAGGTTGCGGGACTCGCGCCCGCCCGCCCGTACTTCTACCGTTTCCACGCGGGCGGGGCGACGAGCCCCGTGGGCAGGACCCGTACCGCGCCCGCGGCGGGCACCGCGGTCGAGCGCATGCGCTTCGCATTCGCTTCCTGCCAGCAATACGAACAGGGATTTTACGTCGCCTACCGGCACATGGCCGCCGAAGAACTCGATCTCGTGATCCACCTCGGCGACTACATCTACGAGTCCTCGTGGGGCCGCGAGCACGTGCGCGCCCATGATGCGGGCGAGCCCTACACGCTCGCTGATTACCGGAACCGCTACGCGCTCTACAAGAGCGATGAGGACCTCAAGGCCGCGCATGCCGCGGCCCCGTGGATCGTCACGTGGGACGACCACGAGGTGGACAACGACTACGCGGCCGATCGCTCGCAGGACCTGGACCCCCCCGCGGAATTTCTCGCGCGTCGCGCCGCCGCCTACCGTGCCTACTACGAGCACATGCCGCTGCCCGCGCACATGCAGCCGCGCGGACCCGACATGAGAATCTACACAAGCGCCGGGTTCGGCGCACTCGCGGCATTCTACGTGCTCGACGACCGCCAGTACCGCTCCCACCAGGTCTGTACGCGCCCCGGGCGCGGCGGCAGCAACACGGTCGCCGCCGCCGACTGCCCCGAGCGGCTGGACCCGAAACTCACGCTCCTCGGCGAGAGGCAGGAACAATGGCTCTACGAAGGTCTCGCCCGCTCTCGCGCGCGCTGGAACGTGGTCGCGCAGCAGACGCTGATGGCGCAAGTGGACCGCACGCCCGGCGCGGGCCAGTCGTTCTGGACCGATGGCTGGGACGGCTATCCCAGGGCGCGCGAGCGGCTGCTCGGCACGATCGCCGGGAACCGCGTCGCCAACCCGGTCGTGATCGGCGGCGACGTGCACATGTTCGTCGTCGCCGACCTCAAGACCCATTTCGACGAGCCGAAGGCGCCGGTGGTGGCGACCGAGTTCGTCACCACCTCGATCACCTCGCAGGGCATGTCGCAGAAGCGCCTCGAGTCCTGGCGCGAGGATAACCCTCACATCCGCTTCGCGAACAGCACGCGCCGCGGCTACACCACGATGGACCTCACCGCAAATCGCGCCGTGGCGCGGCTGCGCGCCGTCGCGGACGTGCGCGACCCGAGCTCTCCCGCGCGAACGCTCGCGACCTACACGGTGGAAGACGGCAGGCCCGGCGCCCAGCGCGGGGACTAGAATCGGCCCCGACTATCAAAGATGAAAAATGAAACCGCCGATGGACTCCGTCAGAGGCCCGGCCTCTAACGGGAAGGGTGCAGATGAGAACACGGTAAGCGGTAAGCGGTAAGCGGTAAGCGGTAAGCGGTAAGCGGTAAGCGGTAAGATTGGACTTGGTTTCTTCCGAAGTTCCCCGCTCACTGCTTACCGTTCACCGTTTACGGATTTCCACCTCACTGCTCACCGCTCACTGTTTACGGATGTTCTCCTCACCGCTTACCGCTTCAACGCCGGAAGATCCTTGAAATATTCCGGATGAGCCTTCTCGACCTCGGCCATGAACTGCGGTCGGAACAGGTTCGGCACGTCGAGCCGCGGCGCGCCCGGCAAGGTGTTCATCAGAATCTCGTCCTCGGCGTTCTCGAAGGCGCGCAGCACATTCGGCGACATGCGCGGATCGAACCGGATGTTGCGAATCCCCTTCTTGCCGACTTCGACGTCGGTGCCGGGTACCCATTTGGCAAAAATCTCCACCGCCTCGTCGGGTTTGTTACGCGTGAAGTGCGAGGACTGCGCAAGGCCCGCGGCAATGCTCTTGATCAGCGCCGGCTTCGTCTCGACCGTCGGCCCGTGCGCAACCGCGACCATCACATAGGACATGTGCTGCCCGCCCCGAATGACAAGATAAGAGTCCGGCACCTGGGTAAGCACCTGACTCACGTAGGGCTCCCACGTCACGACCGCGTCCACCTTGCCCTCGGCAAGCGCCGGCGCGAGGCCGAATTGCGACCAGATATTCTCGATCGAGAGATCCCCGTATTTCATCTTCGCGCGGCGAAGCACCATCTTGAAATACTCGTCCGAGGTCTGTCCGCGCGCGAGCCCGATCCGCTTGCCCTTGAGGTCCGTCACCTTGCCCGCTTCGATGCCGCGTCCCTTTCTGGTGACGATGGCGAGCGGGTCGTCGGCATTGTCGCGGGTCGCGTCGTTCATGATGAGGCCGATGATCAGGAACGATTCGCCGGCATGCACCGCTTTCAGGTATGTGGTGGTGCTCATGTCGCCGATCTGTGCTTCGCCGTTGTGCAAGGCGTTGACCATATCGGTCCCGGTGTCCACCACCTTGAAGCGAGCGTCCACACCGTGCTGCCTGAAGTAGCCTTTCTCGGCCCCGATGAACATCGGCAGATGGCCGAAATTGTTGGCGATCACCACGTCGAGGCGCGGCAGCTGCCGGGGCGAATTTGCGCTCATGTCATAGTTGTACTGTGTCAGGGATCGTGGTACCTTCGCGAGGTCTTCATCGTAACCGTGGAGGTGGGCGATGGGTAGCGGCGTGGAATCGCGATTCGAACGCTATGCCGGGAAGATGGTCGAGGCGCTGGGGC
>VGID01000092.1 GCA_016868035.1 Betaproteobacteria bacterium
GCGAGCGCGCCGACCTCGGCGTGCGCGGCGCCCGCGCGCTCGTGCCAGCCTTCGCCCACCACGCGCCCCTCGCGCACGATCACGCAGCCCACGCGAGGATTCGGGCAGGCGGTGTGGAGCCCGCGGCGCGCAAGCTCCAGCGCGCGGGCCATGTAGCGATGGTCGTCGGCGGAGAACATGAACTTCGCGAGTCGTGAATGGTGATCGGTGAATCGATCCTTGCGCAGAGCCTATCCGCGAACGGGAGAGGCGGGACAAGGCTTGCGCGTCGAATCACGACTCACGAATCACGATTCACCTTTTCCCGCCGGCGGGCTCTGCACTTCCTTGATCGCGTCCTGGAAGTCGTCCACTCCCTGGAAGCTGCGGTAGACGGAAGCGAACCGGATGTAGGCGACCTCGTCGAGCCTGTGCAGCTCGCGCATCACCATCTCGCCGATGCGTCGGGACTCGATCTCGCGCACCCCGAGCGCGAGCACGTCCTGGCTGATCGTGGCGATCGCCTCGTCCACCAGCTGCGTGGGCACCGGCCGCTTGTGCAGGGCGCGCATGAACCCGGTCCGCAGCTTGTCGAGATCGAATTCCGCGCGGCTGCCGTCCTGTTTCACCACCTGCGGCATGCGCAGCTCCACCGTCTCGTAGGTCGTGAAGCGCTTGGTGCACGCCGCGCAGCGCCGGCGCCGCCGGATGCTGTCGCCGTCGTCGCTCACCCGCGAGTCGATGACCTGGGTGTCCGGGGAATTGCAGAACGGACACTTCATAACACCCGTGAATGGTGAATCGTGAATGGTGAATCGTCGGAGCGATAACGCACCGGGTGCGTCAACATTTCCCGTTCCCGATTTCCCATTCCCTCATTGACCGTAAACGGGAAATTTTGCGCACAGCTTCTTCACCTCGCCCGCCGCGCGGCGGATCGTCCGCTCGTCCTCGTGCGCTTCCAGAACATCGGCGATCAGGTGGGATATTTTCTCGGCTTCCAGCTCTTTCATGCCGCGCGTCGTGATCGCCGGCGAGCCGATGCGCACGCCGCTCGTCACCGTCGGCCGCTGCGGGTCGTCGGGCACCGAGTTCTTGTTCAGGGTGATGCCCGCCTTGCCGAGCGCAAGTTCCGCGTCGCGGCCGGTCACCTTCTTGCCGCGCAGGTCCACGAGGAAAAGATGGCACTCGGTGCGGCCGGACACGATGCGGAAGCCGCGCTCCTGCAGCACCTTCGCCATCACCCGCGCGTTGTCGAGCACCTGTTCCTGGTACTCCTTGAACTCCTTGCTCATGGCCTCCTTGAAGGCCACCGCCTTGGCGGCGATCACGTGCACGAGGGGCCCGCCCTGCGTGCCCGGAAATACCGCCGAGTTGAGCACCCTCTCGTGCTCGGCATTGGCGAGGATCAGGCCGCCGCGCGGTCCGCGCAGCGTCTTGTGCGTCGTGCTCGTGACGAAGTCCGCGATGCCGAGCGGACTCGGATAGAGGCCCGCCGCGACCAGCCCCGCGTAATGCGCGATGTCCGCCATGAACAGCGCGCCCACCTTCTGGGCGATGGCGCGGAAGCGCTTCCAGTCGATGATGAGCGAATACGCCGATGCGCCCGCGACGATGAGCTTGGGCTTCTTCACGTGGGCGAGCTCTTCGACCTCGGCGTAGTCGATCTCCTCGGTCTCCGGATCCAGGCCGTAGGCCACCGCGTCGTAGTAGCGCCCGCTCAGGTTCACCCGCGCACCGTGCGTGAGATGGCCTCCGCTGTCGAGCGCCATGCCGAGCAGGGTGTCGCCGGGATGCAGCACGGCGGCATAGACCGCCTGGTTCGCCTGCGCGCCGGAATGCGGTTGAACGTTCGCGTAACCGGCATGGAAGAGCTTCTTCGCGCGGTCTATGGCGAGGCTCTCCACCGTGTCCGCATGCTCGCAACCGCCGTAGTAGCGCTTTCCGGGATAGCCTTCCGCGTATTTGTTCGTGAACACCGAACCCTGCGCGTGCAGCACGGCGGGGCTCGCGTAGTTCTCCGAAGCGATGAGCTCGATGTGATCGTGCTGGCGCTGCTGCTCCTTCTCGATGGCGCGCCACACTTCAGGATCGAAGCGCTCGATGGTGTCGTTCGGCGAGTACATGCGGGTCTTGAGTTAAGTCGCTGATTTTACCACGCTTAGTATCCTCCCGTGGCCCGCGGCGGCGGTGCGCGCGGCGCATCCGCGCAGCGCCCGCCGGCTTTGGCGGGGAGCGGCGCGCCGCGTATGATGGGCGCGTTTCAGCGCCGGCACCGCGCGCCCGATCGTGAAAATCCTGCTCGCCTTCTCGCGGCTGATCGACGCCCTCAATGAGGGCGCGGGTCGCTTCAGCATGTGGCTGGTGCTCGCCTGCGTGCTCATCAGCGCCGCCAACGCGGTGGCGCGCTACGGCTTCAACTTCAGCTCCAACGCCTTCCTCGAAATACAGTGGTACCTCTACTCGATCGTGTTCCTGTGCGCGGCGGGCTACACCCTGAAGCACAACGCCCACGTGCGCGTGGATCTCGTCTCGGGCCGTCTCTCGCAGCGCGGGCGCGCGTGGATCGACATCTTCGGCGGCGTGTTCATGCTGCTGCCGGTGTGCGCGATCATCCTGTGGTACGGCTGGAGCGCATTTCTCGAGTCGTATCGAGTGGGCGAGGTCTCGACGGACGCCGGCGGGCTCGCGCGCTGGCCGGTCAAGTTCCTCGTGCCGCTCGCCTTCCTGCTGCTGATCCTGCAGGGTGTATCGGAGACCATCAAGCGCATCGCCTTCCTGCGGGGCGCGGCTCCCGCGGCGGGGCAGGAAACAGCGAGGCGTGATGCATAGGGCGCACGCCGTTCTCCCGAGTCACGAGTCGCGAGTCACGGGTCACGGGTTCTGAAGCGATGGCATTCGAGCTGATGGCCCCGCTCATGTTCGCGGGCCTTGCCGCGTTCCTGCTGCTGGGCTATCCGGTGGCGTTCGCGCTGGCCGCGAACGGCCTGCTCTTTGCCTTCATCGGCATCGAGCTGGGGCTGCTCCAGCCGGAGCTGCTGCAGGCGTTGCCGCAGCGGCTGTTCGGCATCATGCAGAACCAGCTCCTGCTTGCCATCCCGTTCTTCACCTTCATGGGGCTGATACTCGAGCGCAGCGGCATTGCCGAGGCGCTGCTCGACACCATCGGCCAGCTCTTCGGGCCCGTGCGCGGCGGCCTTGCCTTCGCGGTGATCTTCGTCGGAGCGCTGCTCGCGGCGAGCACCGGCGTGATCGCAGCCTCGGTGATCGCGATGGGGCTGATCTCGCTGCCGGTGATGCTGCGCTACGGCTACTCGCGCCCGCTCGCGACCGGCGTCATCTGCGCTTCCGGCACGCTCGCGCAGATCATCCCCCCCTCCATCGTGCTGATCGTGCTTGCCGACGTGCTCGGCGCCTCGGTCGGAGACATGTACCTCGGCGCGCTGCTGCCGAGCGCGGTGCTGGTGGGCGCGTTGATGCTCTATGTCGCGCTCGTCTCGGCCGTGAGGCCGGGCGCCGCGCCCGCCCTGCCCGCCGGGGCGCGCACGCTCGCGGGCTGGCTGCTGTACCGCCACGTCCTGCTCGTCATGGTGCCGCCGCTGCTGCTGATCTTTCTCGTCCTCGGCTCGATATTCATGGGAATTGCCACGCCCACGGAGGCGGGCGCCATGGGCGCGGTCGGCGCGCTCGCGCTCGCCGGGGTGAAGGGCAGGCTCCGCTACGCCATGCTGCGCGAGGCCCTCGAGTCCACCACCAAGCTCGCGAGCTTCGTCATGTTCATCCTGATCGGCTCGACGGTGTTCGCCCTCGTGTTCCGCGCGGTGGACGGCGACCTGTGGGTGGAGCGCCTGTTCAGCCTCGTGCCGGGCGGGGTGTGGGGTTTCCTCGTCGTGGTGAACCTCTTCATTTTCGTGCTCGGCTTCTTTCTCGACTTCTTCGAGATCGCCTTCATCCTGCTGCCGCTGCTCGCGCCGGTCGCGGCGAAGATGGGCGTCGACCTCGTGTGGTTCGGGGTGATGATCGGGATCAACCTGCAGACCTCGTTCCTCACTCCGCCCTTCGGCTTCTCGCTCTTCTACCTGCGCAGCGTGGCGCCCCGGGAAGTCCGCACGCTCGAGATCTACCGCGGCGTCGTGCCGTTCGTGTGCGTGCAGCTGCTGGTGCTTGCGCTGGTGATCGGTTTCCCCGGCCTGGTGACGAAGCTGACGAGCGCGGGCGCGGTGAAGGACCCCGCGAACGTGGAAATCCGGATCCCGCCGATCGACGCGCCCGGCACGGAGGAGGAGGCCGCCGAGGAGATCGAGCGCCTGCTCCGGCAGACGAGGTGACGGCTGACGACTCACGACTGGCCATCGACGCCGTGACAGCTCGCAGGTGACTGCAACCTCTCATCGCTGAGGGCGCAGAGGGCGCGGAGGAGCGCAGAAGAAAGCGAACCACGATCGGCCGCGGCGACGCAAAGCAGAATCGCTCATTGCTCCTACTCGCGACGAAGGACGCCAGCGGTTTGCGAGGAGGGTGGGCTTGACGAGTCTGTGGGAAAACTCCTTCGGAGAAGCTTACCACTGCCCGATTGCCCGTGGCGCGCGGCGGGGCGAAGTTCCGCGCTCCCGTTTCAAGGCGCTGTGCGCGCCTGGCCCATTGGTCTTGATGCCATGCTGCCGCTTCATTGCAGGGTCCTCCGTCCTCGTCGCTCGAGGTTTCCGTGGCGT
>VGID01000093.1 GCA_016868035.1 Betaproteobacteria bacterium
CCGGAGGCCGAGGCGGCGCCCGCGGGCGCGAGCCGCGGGCGTGTCGCGGCCGTGCAGGGCCCGCTCAACCAGGAGATCCAGCGCTCGCTGCTCCGGCGCGTGCACAACGCGCGCACGCGGGTCTGGATCGCCACCGCTTACTTTTTGCCTTCATGGAAGGTGCGTCGCGCCCTCCTCGCCGCGGTGCGCCGCGGGGCCGATGTACGGCTGCTCCTGCCGGGCCCGATCACCGATCACCCGGCTGTCCGCCACGCCGGCCGGCGTTTCTACCACCGCCTGCTTCGCCACGGCGTGCGCATCTTCGAGTTCCAGCCGCGCTTCCTGCACCAGAAAGTAGCTCTTTGCGACGATTGGGTGTCCATCGGGTCCGCGAACCTCGACCGCTGGAACCTGCGCTGGAATCTCGAGGCCAACCAGGAAGTGGACGATTCCGCGTTCGCGCGCGCAGTGCATGCCATGCTCGTGGCGGATTTCCGCGACGCCACGGAATGTCTCTACGAAGCATGGAAGCAGCGGCCCTGGTACCGGCGCGCCCCGGAATGGCTGTGGATGCTGGTGGACCGGGCGCTGGAGCGCCTCGGCCGGCGCTGAAGGCCGAGCGAAAATGCGAGCAGCACGGGCATTGGCATTGCGCGAAGCTGGACGAAACCCCGCGCGGGACCCGAAACGGGCTGTGCTAACATCAACGTATCCCTCCCGTCGCCCATCCCCTCGTGGAAACCGCCGCAGCGAAACAGAACGGGGCGAGCGGTAGCGCGGTCAGCGCCGACGCGTTGCTGGAGACCGTCCGCCAGCTCGCGGTGGAGCTGCATCCCGGACGCGCCGCGCCCGGCTCGCTCGATCACCGGCTCGCGGAGGATTACGGCTTCGACAGTCTTTCCCGCGTCGAGCTTTTTCTTCGCATCGAGCGCCGTTTCGGAACCAGCCTGACGGAAAGCGTCATGGCGGCGGCGGAGACGCCGCGCGACCTGCTGCGCGCGATACAGGCCTCCGCCGCGACGAGACGCGCGCCCGCCGTTGGCGTCGAGCGCGCCGCGCGTCTCGCCGAGGAGACGGCGACACCCAACGAGGCACGCACGCTCACCGAGGTGCTCGAATGGCACCTCGAGCGGCATCCCGACCGGCCGCACATCGTGCTGCAGGACGAGCAGGGAGCGGAGCAGACGGTCACCTATGCAGGGCTGGCCGAAGCCGCGCGCGCCATCGCCGCCGGGCTGCTCGACCGCGGGCTCGAGCCGGGGCGCACGGTCGCGATCATGCTGCCGACGAGCACCGAGTATTTCTTCAGCTTCCTCGGCATCCTGCTCGCCGGCGGCATCCCGGTTCCGATCTACCCGCCGGCACGCCCCTCCCAGATCGAGGACCATCTGCGCCGCCACGCCGGCATCCTGTCCAACGCGATGGTCGAGATCCTGATCACCGTGCCGCAGGCAAAGCCGATTGCCTCCCTGCTCAAGCCGCTCGTGGCCACCATGCGCAGCGTGGTCGTGCCCTCCGAATTGACGAGCACCGGGGCACTCGCGCCGGGCTATCGCCCCAAGCCCGAGGATATCGCGATGCTCCAGTACACCTCCGGGAGCACCGGCACGCCGAAAGGCGTCATCCTCACGCACGAGAACCTCATCGTGAACCTGCGCGCCATGGGCCGGGCGCTGCGCGTCACTCCGAGCGACGTGTTCGTGAGCTGGCTGCCGCTGTACCACGACATGGGCCTCATCGGCGCGTGGATGGGGAGCCTGAAATACGGGTTCAAGTACCCGGTGATGTCCCCGCTCACCTTCCTCGTGCGGCCCGAGCGCTGGTTGTGGGCGATCCATCGCCACCGCGGCACGCTCTCGGGAGGGCCGAACTTCTGCTACGAGCTGTGCCTGCGCAAGGTTGACGATGCGCAGCTCGAAGGCCTCGATCTCGCGAGCTGGCGCTTCGCGTTCAATGGCGCCGAGCCGGTGTCTCCCGAAACCATGGCCGCCTTCAGCAAGCGCTTCGCGCGCTGTGGTTTCAAACCCGAGGCGATGGCGCCGGTGTACGGACTCGCGGAGGCGACGCTCGGGCTCGCCTTCCCGCCCCCGGGTCGCGGGCCGAAGCTCGACCGCGTGGACCGCGAGCGCTTCACCAAGGGCGGGCGCGCGATTCCGGTCCCCGACAGCGAGACCGACACGCTGACTTTCGTCGCGTGCGGACACCCGATCCCCGGCCACCAGATCCGCGTGGTGGACGGGGCCGACCGCGAGCTCGGCGAGCGCGAGGAGGGCCACCTCCAGTTCTCGGGGCCCTCGGCCACCAGCGGCTACCACCGCAACCCGGAAGCGACGCGTGAACTGCTGCACGGAGAGTGGGTGGACACCGGCGACCTGGGCTACGTCGCCGAGGGCGAGATCTACATCACCGGGCGCGTCAAGGACGTCATCATCCGCGGCGGGCGCAACATCCTGCCCTACGAGCTCGAGGAGGCGGTGGGCACGCTCGAGGGCATCCGCAAGGGCTGCGTCGCGGTATTCGGGACGAAGGACGAGCGCTCTGGTACGGAACGCGTGGTGATCCTCGCCGAAACGCGCGAAACGGACACGGCGCGGCGCGAGCGCCTACGAGCGAGAATCGACGAGCTCGCGGTCTCGCTGATCGGGATGCCGGCGGACGAAATCGTGCTCGCGCCGCCGCACGCCGTGCTCAAAACCTCGAGCGGCAAGATCCGCCGCGCGGCGAGCCGCGACGTATACGAGAGCGGCGGCCACACCGGGACGCGCGCGGTCTGGCTGCAGATCGCGAGGCTCGCCCTGGTGGCGGCCGTGCCGCAGGCGAGGCGCACCCTGCGCTCGGCCGGCGACCTGCTCTACGGCGCCTACGCGCTGCTACTGCTCGGGACGCTGGGACCGCTGACCTGGCTCGCCTGCGCGTTGCTGCCGCGCACGCAATGGTGCTGGCGGTTTAGCCATCGCATGGCGCGACTGTTTTTCAGGCTCGCGGGGATACACTTCACGGTGCGGGGGCTCGAGCATCTGCCCGCCGACCGCGCCTGTGTGCTGGCCGTTAACCACGCAAGCTATCTCGACGGCATCGTGGTGGTCGCCGCGCTGCCCGAGCCCGGGCGCTTCATGGCGAAGCGCGAGCTGCTGGACCATTTCGTCCCGCGCATCTACCTCTCGCGCATCGGCACTGCGTTCGTCGAGCGCTTCGATGTCCAGCGCGGCATCGAGGACACCGCGCGCTTCGTCGAGGCCGCGCGCTCGGGCGATTCTCTGATCGTCTTCCCCGAGGGGACCTTCCGCCGCAACCCCGGCCTGCTGCCGTTTCGCATGGGGGCGTTCGCGATCGCCGCACAGGCGGGCGCGCCGGTGGTGCCGGTGACGCTGCGCGGCACGCGCTCCGTGCTGCGCGAGGGGCACTGGCTGTTCCGGCGCGGGGCGATCAGCGTAACGGTGAGCAAGCCGATCGAGCCGGAGGGCTCGGACTGGGCAGCGGCGATACGGCTGCGCGACCGCACGCGGGCCGAAATGCTGCGGCTGTGCGGGGAGCCGGACCTGGGCGAGG
Source organism: Betaproteobacteria bacterium (assembly GCA_016868035.1). Taxonomy (GTDB): domain Bacteria; phylum Pseudomonadota; class Gammaproteobacteria; order Burkholderiales; family SG8-41; genus SG8-41. The sequence continues at coordinate 3,529 of VGID01000093.1, forward strand.
AAATCGCGCTCGCGCCCAGGCAGGAAGCGGAGAAGAAGCGTGATGAAGTGACGGAGTGACGGCTGACGGGGTGCCGCGTTGCCGACGAGGAAGGGGTTTTCGAGGGATGAGGGATGAGGGCGGAGGGATGAGGAGCTGACCGCGCCCCGGGTTACGGCGTCAACGCGCGCAACGCCTTCACCCTCTCCTGGCCTGCTGCGAGCATCAGATTCCACTCCGTGCCCGCGGTAATGAAGCGCGCGCCGAGCTTGACCACCGGCGTCACCATCTTCACCACGTCGCCGCCGGTGAGCCCTCCCACGCCCGCGTGCTTGCCGTGCGCGCGGCACGCTTTCACCACACGCTCGATGCCCGCCAGCACCTCCGGGTGCGTGAGCTCGCCGGGATGCCCGAGGTCCGTCGAGAGGTCGTTGGTCCCGATGTGGACGACGTCCACGCCCGGCACCGCCGCGATCGCCTCGACGTTCTCCAGCGCCGCCTTGCTCTCGATCATGAGCACGAGCAGCGTCGCCTCGTTAAGCGCCTTGCGCGCCTCGGCCGCTGGCACCGCGCGGTATCCGAAATGCGGCCAGCTGCCGAAGGCGCCGCGGTTTCCGACCGGCGGGAACCTGCACGCCGCGACCGCGTTCCGCGCATCCTCCACCGTGGTCACCTCGGGCATGACGATGCCGAGCGCGCTGTTGTCGAGCATTCGCAGCGCGGCGGCGTAGTCCTGTTCCGGCACGCGCACGATCGGCGCGACGCCGACGTTCATCGCCGCGACACACATCTGCGAGATCTCGTGCTCGGAGATAACCCCGTGCTGCAGATCGAAGAACAGCCCGTCGAAGCCGCACGCCTTCGCCGCGAGCGCGATGTCCACCGTGCGCGCGTGGCGGACCATGAGCGTCAGCGCGAGCTCGCCTTTACGCAGCCGTTCGGCCAACGGATTTGACAGCAGCGCGGAAGTGTTCAATTGCGACTCCTACCGGGAAAATGCGTTAAAGGCGATCACTGACGGTGACCAGTGGCTGGCCACAAGTCACGATTCACGGGGTAAGTATCAGCGTTCGCAGAACACCCATGTATCAGCGTTCGCAGAACAGTTGCAGTAAGGTTTTGGTTTTTTGTGGAGGGTGGGTCATGGCTAAAAACTCCATATTGAGCGAGCGCGTCGCAGG
>VGID01000094.1 GCA_016868035.1 Betaproteobacteria bacterium
TAGAACCTATTTCATATATAGGCACGTGTGCGACGGAGGCGATGTGGGATGCAGTTCAAGGAGGAGGGCCCGAAGGAATATGTCGATATTTCGAGGGTCCCCGACGAAGAAATGCGCCCAGATCGCCCCGTCCCTGCGGGTTGCGGCCAGGACGGCCGGCTACGTCGTTGCCCTCCTGGACCATATCGACATATGGCCTTCGTCGGGCGCCTTGCATCCGGTCCGTCCTGGCCGCAACGCATCACGCGCCTATATATGAAATAGGTTCTAGGGAGCGGCGTGGAAGCGGCGCCGCGCTCTTTTTTTGGGGAAGGAGAACGCTCGATGAAACGCGGGAGAACACTGCCGGCCGCCGCACTGCAGGCGCTCGCGCTTGCGCTGGGCCTCGCCGTGATCGCGCCCGCCGCGCACGCGCAGGAAGCGAAGAAGCCGCGGCCGGACATGATCATGAAGGGCGACGCCGCGTGCACGCGCTGCCACGACGAGACCGAGGAATACCCGGTGCTCGGCATCGCGAAGACCCGCCACGGCGTCCGGGCCGACGCGCGCACGCCCACCTGCGTAAGCTGCCACGGCCAGAGCGAGACCCATGCCAACAAGCCCCCCGACGCGAAGGAGCGACCGAAGCCCGACCGCATCTTCAAGAGGGCAACGGGCTCGCCCGCGGAAGCGCAAAACCAGGCCTGCCTCACCTGCCACCAGGGCGGCAAGCGCATCCACTGGCAGTCGAGCATGCACGCCTCGCGCGACGTCACCTGCGCATCCTGCCACCAGGTGCACCTCGCGCACGACCGCGCGCGCGACAAGTTCACCCAGGCCGAGACCTGCCTCGCGTGCCACAAGGAGCTGCGCGCGCAGATCAACCGCCCCTCGCGCCACCCGATCCGGGAGGGCAAGGTGACCTGCGCCGACTGCCACAACCCGCACGGCTCGGCGGGCCCGAAGAACATGGTTCGGGACAACGTGAACGACACCTGCTACGCGTGCCACATGGAGAAGCGGGGGCCGTTCGTGCGCAACCACCAGCCGGTGCAGGAGAACTGCGCGATCTGCCACAACCCGCACGGCACCACCGCACCCAACCTGCTCAAGCAGCGTCCGCCGTTCCTGTGCCAGTCGTGCCACGAGCCCACCGGGCATCGTTCGTCCCCCGGATCGTTTCCTGGTGGCCCCACGAGTACTTCCGCCGCGAACCTGGTGGCCCGGGGCTGCGTGAACTGCCATACCAACATCCACGGCACGAATAACCCGCTGGATACGCCCGCCTCCGGCCAACGGGTCTTCCGCCGATAACGAGATCGCTGACAGGAGATCGATCATGAACAGGCATACACATGCTGTCCCGCTCACAGCGATTGCAGCGGCCCTGCTTGCCGTATTCGGCCCGGCCTTGGCGGCCGACGCCGAGGAGATCGCCCGGCTCACCAAGCCCGAGAGCACTATTGAATTTGGTATCGGGCATGCCGACCGCGACGGCCGCCGCTTCGGCCAGTACAGTGGGCTGAACGAAAAGGGCGCGTACGGTCTGTTGAGCGGGACCCTGATCCAGCGCGACGACGCCGGTACCTGGTTCATCCTCAGCGGCCGCAACCTCGGGCTCGAGTCGCGCGAACTCCGTTTGGAGCACAATCGCCAGGGGAATTGGGGCTACTTCATCGAGTATGGTGAAATAACCCGGTTCGACCCGTACACGATCAATACGGGGCTGACGGGGATCGGCACCCCCATCCAGACCATCAATGGCACCGGACTGAGGAATGTCGACCTCAAGGTCAAGCGCGAAGCCGTGACGCTGGGCGCCAGCAAGTATCTTCCGGCCGGTTGGGACGTTCAGGTACGCTACAAGAACGAGGAGAAGGATGGCGCGCGCTTGTGGGGTGAGGGCGGAGCTCCTACCAATTTCCTGACCGATCCAATCAATCAGACCACCCGGCAACTCGAAGTCATCCTCGGCTACACCGGGGAGAAGCTCCAGCTCTCGGGCGGTTATTACGGTGCCTTCTTCGACAACCACAACAGCTTCCTGACTTCCAACAGCACCCTTTTTGCCGGGTTTCCCCAGAGGGCACTCCCGCCGGGCAACCAGTCCCATCAGTTGCACTTGTCCGGCGGCTACACCTTCTCGCCGACTACGCGGGGCAACTTTAAAGTCGCTTATGCGAAGGCGAGCCAGACCGATGGTTTCTTCATTACGCCCACGAATAATTCCCGCGGTGATCTGGGCGGGCGGGTTGACACGACCCTGGTGCAGATGGGCATCGTAGCCCGGCCCCTGCCCAAGCTTTCGTTGACCGGTAACGTTCGCTACGAAGACAAGAACGACAAGACGCCGCTCGCTTTTTACACCGTTGTCGCCGGCGGCAGCACGCTTGACGGTTTCAACGAGCCCCGTTCCATTCGAACGCTCGCCGGAAAGCTGGAAGCCAGCTATGCCCTGCCGATGAGTTTTCGCCTGAGCGGCGGCATCGAATACGACCAGAAAAAGCGCAACACTTTCCGTGTGGCATCGGTCACGCAGCGCCAAGAGACCGAAGAAATTTCCTACAGCGTCGGAATACGGCGCTCGATGTCGGACAGCGTTACCGGCGGACTTTCCTACATTCACAGCGATCGCGACGGTTCGCCGTTCTTGACCACGATCGTGAACAGTGGAGCCACGGGCAGCAACCTCATCGCGCCCATACATCTGTCCGACCGCAAGCGGGACAAGGTGCGCCTGTCGGTGAACTGGCAAGCGACCGAGCAGCTGTCGCTGCAGTTCAGGGCGGACGAGTCGCGTGACAACTACGGCCAGCGTGATGGCTCAATCTTGGGAGCGCAAAAAGGCCAGGCAAGTGCGTATTCGGTCGACGCCGCCTACACGTTCAGCGACAAATGGCAGGGAACGGCCTGGATTTCCCGCGACGATACCCGTTTCGAACAGCTGACCCGAACCACCCCCTGGCAGGCCAGTTTGCGCAACGTGGGCGATTCCTTCGGCCTGGGCCTGCGCGGCAAGCCCTACAGCTGGCTCGAGGCGGGCGGGGATCTCAGCTACTCCAACATCACGGATGAAAACCGCCAGCAGGCGCTCGCGGGCGCCGCGACGAGCGTGATCCCGGATTTCACGACCAAGCTGACGAAACTGAACCTGTTTGCGAAGTATGCGGTTGAGAAGAACACCTCGATCCGGGTCAACTATGTCTACGACCGGTTCGACACCAACGACTGGACCTGGACTACGTGGACATACACGGACGGCACGAGGGTGCTTCAGAATCCGGTCCAGAAGGTGCATTTCATCGGCATCTCGGTCTATCACCGCTGGCAGTAGCTCCAGACGGACGATCGTGATCACGGGGCGCGCAGGCGCCCCGTTTCTTTTTTCCGGGGAAGCGCAATCCCGGGGCCGGATTGCGCACGTTTGCGACCCGCCTCGATATCCCCTTGATACAGATCAAGCACGCTCACCCGCGCAACGGCTAACGTATTGTTTTCGTGGCGTAGTCCGCCCGGTGCGAGTACGCCCCGGCGGTAGCGCCTGCTCCCGGAGCCAGCTATGACCGCGACCAACCTCGAGACCAGCGCAGCGGCGGATTTGGCGATCGACCGCGTGCTGAAGGCGGAGCAAGAGGCACGGGAGGCCGTCGGCGGCTGCGAGCAGGCCGCCCGCGAGCTTGCCGCGCGCGTGCGAGCACGCGTGCAGGAGATTGGCGCGCGCGCCGAGGCGCGGTGTGCGCGGCTCAAGTCCGGGCTCGCGGCGCGCGCGGCCGAAACTGTCGCGCGTCTCGACGCCGGGGCGCCGCTGCACGAGCCGCCATCGGCGCCCGATGCGAAGGAGCGGGAGCGCCTCGAAGCGGCGGTTGCAGCGCTCGCCGCCGAGCTCACCGGAGAGTCGCCATGATCGCCCAGCCCGGCGTGGACTATGCGTACGCGCGGGTGCACGCCTGCCTCGGCCGGCACCCGGGCGAGCCGGCGTGGCAGCGCATGGAAGCCGCGCGCGATCTCGGTGCGGCGCTGGACGCGGCGCGCGCATCGGCATTCTTTTCAACGTGGACCGCCGGCCTTTCCGCCTATAGCGACATCCATGCGGTGGAATCCCGGCTGCGCGCCAGGTTCCGCGCGCTCGTGGCGGAAGTCGCGGGCTGGATGCCCGCAAGGTGGCACGCGGCCTGCGCCTGGACCGGGGTGCTCCCCGATCTGCCCGCCCTCTACCACCTCTACCACGGCGGAGCCCCGCTCGCGTGGATGCGCGGAGATCCGGTGCTGAACGCATTTCTCGATCCCGAGCTCGCCAAGCGCCGGCACGCGATGGCCGGCGGCGGGCTCGCTCCGCTCGCCGCGCATTGGGAGACACCTTCCGCACTGCGCAGCGCCTGGGTTGCGGAGTGGCGGCGGCGCCTCCCACGCCACGCCGATCCCGCGTTGATCGGCAAGCTTGCGGCCGTCATCGGGGAGCACCTGGCCGCGTTCCCCGCGACCGCGCCCGAGGCGGCGTGGGCGGCGCGCGCCGCGCTGCGCGCGAGGCTCAGGCACCTGCTGCGCGCCGCCGTGCTGCACCCGGCGGCGGCCTTTGCCTATCTCGCGATCGCGGCGCTCGACGTCGAGCGGCTGCGCG
>VGID01000095.1 GCA_016868035.1 Betaproteobacteria bacterium
GTGATCTGGGACAATCGCTGCACCATGCATCGCGCCCGGCCTTTCGACGACCGAAAATACAAGCGCGACATGCGCCGGATGACGCTGGAAGACTCCGCGCCAACGCTCGCGCAGCCGGCCTAAGGAGTCCAGATCAGGCGCGCAAAGTCAGAAGGGCATCGCGGTGCTCGGCGACTCCCACGCGATGGGCTGGGGCGTGGACGACCACCAGACCTTCGCGGCGCGACTGCAGGCGCTCGCCGGGCGGCCGGTGCACAACCTCGCGGTGTCGAGCTACGGCACGGCGCGCGAACTGGGCGCGCTGGAGCGCTCCGACCTGCTGGACGCGGTGGACACGGTGCTGGTGCAGTACTGCGACAACGACCGCGACGAGAACCTCGCCTTCGTGCCGCCCTCGCGCGAGGCCGCCGAGCGCTCGTACGCACAGGTCGTCGCACGCCCCGCCGGGAGCCTGCGCGAGCGGCTGCCTTTCCTGTGGGCGGGACTGCGCTACGCGCTGAAGGTGCCGTTCGGCGCGGTGAAGGAGCGCTGGCGCGGCGAGCGCACCCTGGACTTCGCGCCGCACCTCGAGCCGCTGGCGGCGCGGCTGCGCGCTCATCCGGCACTGGGCGGCAAGCGCGTGATCGTGTTCTACGTCAACGCGCACGGGCAGCGCTTCCATTCTCGCGCTCCCCGGTCCCGGTTTGACGGCGCACATGCCGCTTATGTTGCCCCACGAGCCGCTATTGGTAAAATCCGGTCTCGCGACCGACCACTTGCGCGAGCCTGACCACGCAGATGGCGGCAAGGCAAGCGGCCGCGCCGGACGCGACGTAAACGCCATCCAGGCCCCGACGAGCTCGCGGCTGCGAGGTCACTTGCAGGTCGCGCCGCGAGGGCTCGAGCGGTAGACCGGTCGCTACTTGCTGCGGTAGGCCTTGATGATCGCTTCGCCCTCTGCGCTGGCGGTTTTCGACCATTCCGCTAGGATCGTATCGCCGATCTTCGCCATAGCCGCCTTCATCGCGGCATCGGGCTCGATCACGGCCACACCGTTCTTGGCGAGCGTTTCGTTGCCGGACTTTTCACGTTCGGCCGAAAGCTGCCAGCCTCGCTTCTCCGCCACCGCCGAGGCGGTGAGAAGCGCCTTGCGCTGATCCTCGGGCAGACGCTGGAACGCGCGCTCGTTCACGATCACCACGTTTTTCGGATGGAAAGCACTGGTCGTGTAGTACGCTTTGACGAATTCCCACGACTTTTGCGTAACCCCGGTCGCCGATGAGGTGATCATCGCCTGCACGGTATTGGTGGCGAAGGCCTGGGGAATCTCCGCCGCCTGGATCACCGTCGGACTTGCACCGAGCAGCTCGGCCAAGCGCGCCGTTTGCGGGCTGTACGTGCGGAACTTGATCCCCTTGAAGTCGTCCAGCGACTTGAGCGGCGCCTTGGTATAGATCCCTTGCCCGGGCCACGCCACCGAATACAGCAGACGGATGCCACGCTTCTGCAGCACCTTCTCGAGCACCGGTTTCTGCGCCTGGTAGAACTTGAATGCCTGCTCGTAGCCAACGGCCACGAAGGGAATGTTGTCGGCCGCGAATACCGGATCCTCGTTGCCGAATTGCCCGAGCAGAACCTCGCCCATGTTGACCTGCCCGGTCGAGACCGCGCGCAGTATGTCGGGGTGCTTGATCAACGAATTGCCGCTGTGGACCACCAACTCCAGCTTGCCCCCGGTCGCCTTTTTCACCTCTTCGCCGAGTTGGCGCAAGCTCTGCGTGTGGAACTCGTTGTCGATGTAGGGCGTGGGCACGTCCCATTTAGATTGCGCAGCAGCGCCGGCGGAGAACAAGGCCAGCGCGAAGGCGGCGATTGACGCAAGAGTACGCATGAATTGATCCTTCACGTTAGGAAGCCGGGCCGATGTTGGACGCGGCTAGTCGGTTTGTCAACACGCGCACCACGGCGGCGCACGGGTGCGCCGACTAACGCGTAAGCCGCAGTTCGGCTGACCGGGCGTGAGCCGGCAGGCCCTCGCCGCGCGCAAGCTGGGCGGCGATCCGCCCCAACCGATCCGCCCCCGCCGCGGAAACCCCGATCAGGCTGCTACGCTTCTGGAAGTCATAGACGCCCAAGGGCGAAGAGAATCGGGCCGTGCGCGAGGTCGGTAACACATGGTTCGGCCCCGCGCAGTAGTCGCCCAACGCTTCGGAGGTGAGCCGTCCGAGGAAAATCACGCCGGCGTTTCGAATTCGCGGTAACCAAGTCTCCGCGTTCTCGAGCGATAACTCGAGATGCTCCGGGGCGATGCGATTGACAAGTGCAAACGCTGCATCGAGATCGCGCACCACCAACGGATAGGAAAATCTATCCGCCCCAGGCCGCGGGGCGCTGCACGATTTGGCCATTCTCCCGCTCCCTGGTCCCGGTTTGACGGCGCTCAATGCAGCTTATGTTGCGCCACGAGCCGCTATTGGTAATCAGGCGCTTTCCCGCACCCGGCGCGCCCGGTGTGGTACTCGGGCAGCAGCCGGTCGCACGCTAGGCCGCGGCCGCCGCTATTCGGCCTTGATACCCTTTTCCTTGATGATCGTCGCCCACTGCGCGCTTTCCCTGCGGATCTCTTCGGCGAACTGCTCGGGCGTGTTGGCGCGCGGATTCATGCCGTAGCCGCGCAAGCGCTCCGGCAATGGTCCGCCGGCGAGGGCGCGCGCGACTTCGGCGCTCAGCTTGTTGACGACGTCCTTCGGTGTTCCGCCAGGGGCGCACAGGGCGTACCAGGAGTTGACATCGAAGCCTTTCATGCCGAGTTCGTCGAGCGTGGGTACCTCGGGTAGAAGCGGCGAGCGTGCGATCGACGTCACCGCGAGCGGGCTAACCTTGTCCGCGTTCGACTTCACGTAACCGCGCGCCGAGGGCAGCGGGTTGAAGTACATCTCGATGTGTCCGCCCAGCAGGTCGGCGATCACCGCCTGGGCACCCTTGTAGGGCACGTGAACCATCGACACACCCGCCTGCCGCATGAAGAGCTCGGCCGTGAGATGGGTGACGTTGCCGAGGCCGGCGGAGGCGAACGAGGCCTTTCCCGGATTCGCCTTCAGGTACGAGAGGAAATCGGCATACGTCCTTGCCGGCATTTTCGGGCCGACCACGAGAACCATCGGCGTCGTGGCGACGAGCGAGACCGGGATGATGTCCTTCCCGACGCTGTATGGGACCCGCGCGTACAGATTCGGATTGATCGTCATCGGGCCGACGGAGCAGATGAGGAGCGTATGGCCGTCCGGCGGGGACTTGGCGACGAACTCGGTTCCGATCTGGGCCTGCGCGCCGGGCTTGAAGTCCACGATGTACGGCTGGCCCCAGGTCGCCTGGAAGTGATCGCCCAGGCCGCGCGCCACGGGTTCTAGATCCCCGCCCGCCGGAAACGGAACGATGAACTTGATCGGCTTGCTCGGGTAGGCCTGGGCGTGCGCGAAAGTCGAGGCAGCAGCGAGCGCCAGAAGCGCGCCAAGACGGATGAGGAAGTTCATGAGGCAATCACCTTTTCGTGTGTGACACGGCGTTCATGGATTTCTGCGCCTTCGGGCCGCGGCTGACGGGAACCGGCTTGCCGTACTCGCGCCTGATGCCCTTCTGCGCGAGGTAGTCCTTGAAGCGCGGGACGAGAGGGTTGCGGCCGCGCTCCTCGTAGTAGGGGATCAGCGGCTCGTACCAGTCGTAGATGCGACGCAGCTCAGCGATCGGCTCTTCCGAGAGGTCCACGCGCAGGTCGCAGCGCGAGTACGTTTCGCGTCCGAACGTGAGGAGGCCCGCGGAGGTCTGGCCTTCTTCCTGCCCGCCGGCGTCACGGCCGGCTTCGATGGCGCGCAGCAACCGCTCCTCGATCTCGAACTGCCCGCCGGCGAGGAACTCCTCGGATATCGCCTGCGCCACTTCCGGGCCGGCAAGCACGTTCCCCATGGCGACATGGTTGTCGCCCGCGATGTGCCCGGCCCAGGCGACATTGTCCGCGCCGGTATAGGCTGCCGCGTGGCCGTCGCTGCTGACGACGCCGATCTGGCGTTTGCCCGGCCACCTGTCGGTGGACACGAGCTCATCCACTACCTTCTGCGGCCACCATCCGGCTTCGATGAGACGCAGGCCCAGCGCTCCGAGGCGCGGATCGGGAACCGACTGGAACGCGACCGCGCCGTCGCGGCTCACGTTCACGCAGCGGCTCGTCACGGCGGGCGAGCTGGTGGCGATTCCGATGCCGAGGCGGCCGGTCCTCTTGCAGCGGCCCACTATGGTGAACGTCATGTGCGAAGGTCCGGGTGGATTGGAAATTGCCCAGAATACGGCAGCGGCCGCGCGGTGCAACTGGCGTTTCGCAGACCGATTCGCGGTCGAATCATCCCCAAACCTGCCTTGCTGTCTCCATCATCACGTCAAACGGATAGGAAAATCTATCCGCCCCAGGCGGCGTTGCACCGCACAATTTGGCCATTCTCCCGCTCCCCGGTCCCGGTTTGACGGCGCACAATGCAGCTTACG
>VGID01000096.1 GCA_016868035.1 Betaproteobacteria bacterium
GCCCCAGCGCCTCGACCATCTTCCCGGCATAGCGTTCGAATCGCGATTCCACGCCGCTACCCATCGCCCACCTCCACGGTTACGATGAAGACCTCGCGACGGTACCATTATTTTCAACACAGTACAATTAACGACTTGAATCATCAGCCAAGGGTCGCATGTTGTCAATTGTCCGACACGGATTTTTGAACGTCTGCGTACAACTTGTGCACACCATGCTGCCGCAGCGGTGCCTGTTGTGCGGCGCGCCCGCGCCACCGGCGTCCCCTGTCGCGGGCGCACCTGCCGCGCACGCGCTGCTGTGTGCGGATTGCGACGCCGATCTGCCCCGGCTCGCCGCGGCCCGCTGCACGGTGTGCGCGCTTCCCCTGCCGAGCGGCGCGGTGTGCGGCGCGTGCCTGAATCGCCCGCCGCGTTTCGACCGGGTGAGCGCTCCCTACGCCTACCGGTTTCCGGTGGACGCGCTGATACACGCATTCAAGTACGGCGGGAGGCTCGCGCACGCGGCACCGCTCGCCGCAGCGCTCGCCGGGATCGTGCCTCGCGATGCGGACGTCATCGTGCCGATGCCGCTCGCACCACGGCGCCTCGCGCAGCGTGGCTTCAACCAGGCCCTTGAGCTCGCGCGCGTGGTGGCCGCGCGCACCAGAATCGCATTGGCCGCCGACGCCTGCCGCAAGGTGCTCGACACCGTGCCGCAGGCCGCACTGCCGTGGCAGGAACGCGCGAAGAACGTGCGGCGGGCGTTCGTTTGCGACGCCGACTTCACGGGCTTGCGCGTCGCGGTGGTGGACGACGTGCTCACGACCGGCGCGACGCTCAGCGAAATCGCGCGCGTGCTGCGCCGGGCGGGCGCAATCTCGGTGGCGGGGTGGGTCGTGGCCCGGACGCTACCGCGCTAACGCGCGCGATTCCCGGTTTCGGGTTCCGAGTTCCGGGACCGGTTCACAGGGTCGACTCGCGAAATTCGAAACGGGCGGTTGATCCCGAAACTCGAAACTCCGAACTCGAAACGCGCCAACTGCAACTGCTATTGCAGTTGGCGTAGCCGCTGGTCGGCGAAGGTTTGCAGCTCGGCGCTGAGCGTGTTGGTGCTCCGCGCGCGGCGATAGGTTTCCTGCGCCTCCGCGTTGCGATTGAGCGCCTGTAGAGACATGCCGAGACCGAGCAGCCACACGCCCGTGCCCGGCTTCTGGCGGAGCGCCGCCTGGAACTGCTCGACCGCCTCCTCGTGGCGCCCCTGCCGCTGCAGCAGCGCGCCCAGGAACGCCAGATAGTCGGCGCTCGCATGTGCGTGCGGGAGACCTCGCCGCAGCGTTTCGATGGCGCCCGCATTGTCACCGCGATCAACCTGGAGGCGGGCAAGCGTCGTAGCGAACCCGGTCTGCTCCGGAGCAAGCCGCACGCCCTCGTGCAGCAGCCGCTCCGCTTCCGCGAACCGCTTGCTTTCCACGTACAGGCCGACCAGCGCCTGGCGCGCCCCATGGTGTCCCGGAAGCGCGCTCAACGCGGCATGGAATTGCTCTTGCGCCTCCGCCGTACGCCCCTGATGCAGCAGCGCGGTCGCCCTGCGGTATTCGTTCTCGGCGAGCTCCCGGGGGGTGGGTTGCTTTACCTGTTTCTCGATCTCGGTCTTGGCGGCGGGTTGCGCGGGCGCGGGCTTGGCCACCATGGCGGTCTTGGCCGGCTCGGCACGGGTGGCCGCGGCAGCGGGTTCCTCGCGCCGCGCGGTCTCGGCGGGAGCGCGGGCCGGGGCCTCGGTGCGCGCCGAGGGCTCGCCCGCTGCGCGCGCGAGCACGCGTGCGGCGGGTATGGGTGCCTGCTGCGCCACCGGTTGAGCGCGCGCGCCCTGCGGGGGCGGCGGCGGTTCCACCGCAACGGGCAGAGTCGACAGCTCCAGGCTCATCCTCGAAACCGGCGGCGGAACAACGGCGCCATCGGCATCCTGCGGGCGCACGTCGGCGGTCCCGGCGGCGGAAGCGGCGAGCACTTTCTCGATCGTGATTTCCGGCACTCCCGCCGCAGCCATCCCCGCCGGCGCTTGGCTCCGCGTGGCGTCGAGGCCGTTGAGCAGTGCCCATGCTCCCGCGGCCACGGCAAGGAGCGCCAATGCACCACCGCCAACCAGCCACAAGCTCGTCTCGGTTTCACCTTCCGGCAGGGCCCGCACGTGGCTGGGCAACGCCTGGACTTCGGCGCCGGAAGCGCGCCGCTTCTCGAGGTCCAGCAGCTTCTGGTTGATGGCGCTCATGCGAGCAGCGCCAGCCCGACACCGCTGGCGGAGAGCACGACCATGGCGAACCCGAGCCACCACCACGGCCGGTGGGCGCGCGTGGCCGGGGTGTCCGCTGCCGCGCGGCGCACGTGGCGCGGCAGCACCTGCTGCGCGCCGTCGCCGTAGGCGAGCAGCATCGCCTTGTGGGCGAGGATGTTCACGAGCCGCGGCACGCCTCCGCTGTAGCGGTGCAGGAGTCGCGTCGCCGGTTTGGTGAACAGCCGGCTCCCCCGGTAGCCCGCCACCCGCAGCCGATGGAGGATGTAGTGGTCCACCTCGTGGCGCTCGAGCGCGGTGAGGTTGTACTGGAACGTGATGCGCTGCCTCAGCTGGCGCACCGACTCGCGCTCGAGCTGGCGGTCGAGCTCGGGCTGGCCGAAGAGCACCACCTGCAGGAGCTTCCTCTTCTCGGTCTCCCCGGTACCGACCGGGCGATGCCCTTGTTTTCGGAGCGGAAACGCGCGGTTTGCCCGGGCCGGTGATCGAACAGGTGGCACCCGAGCGCCGGATCCGGGTGCCGATGCTCGGCGCGAGCCGCAGCCTCAATCTCGCCAATGCCGTGGCGGTCGTGGTCTACGAGGCATGGCGCCAACTGGGTTTTCCCGGCAACGAAAAGCTGCCGGGAAAACAATGTTGAGTGATGCGTGTTTAGTTTTGAGTTGAATTACGGCTCAAAGCAACTCAACACCCAAAACTCAACATCCAACACCCCGGGGCTAATACTCCGTTTTCTGCTCACGGGCGAGCAATTCCTGGACCGTGGAGCGTGCCGCTGACGGATCATCGAGCACGCGGCAGACCGCGTCGGTGATCGGCATGTCCACCTTTCTGGACGCAGCCACGCGCGATACCGCGCGCGCCGTGTACACGCCTTCTGCGGTGTGCCCGATGCCCTCGAGCACCGAAGCGAGCGGGGTGCCGCGCGCGAGCGCGAGCCCCACCCTGCGGTTGCGCGAAAGGTCCCCCGTGCAGGTGAGGATCAGGTCGCCCGCCCCCGCGAGCCCCATGAAGGTTTCCGCGCGCCCGCCGAGGGCGACGCCGAGCCGCGTCATCTCGGCGAGCCCGCGCGTGATCAGCGCCGCCCGCGCATTGAGTCCGAGGCCAAGGCCGTCGCTGACGCCCGCCGCGATCGCCATGACGTTCTTCACGGCGCCCGCGACCTCCACTCCCATCACGTCCTCGCTCAGGTACACCCGCAGGGCGGGCCCGTGCAGCGCCTGCGCTGCCGCGCGCGCGAACCCGGCGTTCGCGGATGCGAGCGTGAGCGCGGTGGGCAGCCCCCGCGCAACCTCCTCCGCGAAGCTCGGGCCGGAAAGCGCGCCGCTCGACACGGAGCCGGCGAGCTCCTCCGCGCACACCTGATGCGGAAGCTTGCCGTCGCGCTCTTCGAATCCCTTGCACAGGCACACCAGGGGCGCGCGGCTTCCTGCCGCCCTGATGCGCTTCAGGGTCGGCCGCAGTCCATTCACCGTGACTGCGGCAAGCGCGAGCTCCGCGCCGGCCAGGGCCGCCGAGATGTCCTCCGAGAGCGCCACCCCCGCGGGAAGCGTATGGCCGGGAAAATAGCACTGGTTGACGCGGCTCTTGCGCATCTCGGCGAGCAGCCCGCCGTCGCGCCCCCACAGCGTCACTTCATGACGGGCGCAGAGGCTGATTCCGATCGCCGTGCCCCACGCGCCGGCCCCGAGGACCGCGATCTTCATTTAAATGACGGGTAATGGGTAATGGGCAATGGGCAATGGGCTATTCGGGCAGTACGGATTCCGATGACCGCTTTGCACCCCTCACTCATGACCCATCACTAGAACCTATTTCATATATAGGCACGTGTGCGACGGAGGCGATGTGGGCGCAGTTCGAGGAGGAGGGCCCGAAGGAATATGTCGATATTTCGAGGGTCCCCGACGAAGAAATGCGCCCAGATCGCCCCGTCCCTGCGGGTTGCGGCCAGGACGGCCGGCTGCGTCGTTGCCCTCCTGGACCATATCGACATATGGCCTTCGTCGGGCGCCTTGCATCCGGTCCGTCCTGGCCGCAACGCATCACGCGCCTATATATGAAATAGGTTCTAATCGTACTGTGTTCCTAATCACGTGCTACCCGCCGATACGGTTTCCCGCAGCACGGGCAGTGTGGGAGTCCTCGCGCGATGGCGCGCGCGAGCCGATGGCGAACGGTGGCGATCGACCATGGGAT
>VGID01000097.1 GCA_016868035.1 Betaproteobacteria bacterium
GGTGGATAAACCAGAAGCAGGTTCGCTCGTTAGCAATGACATGCCGGTAGTCGTAGAGCCCCATGAGAAGACCTCCCAGGGCTCCACCGTAGCAGCGAGCGTTTTACCCATTAAGTAGGACATTGCCTTTGCTTATACAATGCGCCTTTTTGATTCCTCGTCCCCGAGACCGATATGGCCACGAATCCCACCAACGCCCGCCCCGCGCCCGACAAGGTGCTCGTCCAGATTGCCGACTACGTGGACGGCTACAAGGTGAAGAGCAAGCTCGCGTTCAACACCGCGCGGCTGGCGCTGATCGACAGTCTCGGCTGCGGCTTCGAAGCGCTCTCGTACCCGGCGTGCACGAAGCTGCTCGGCCCGCTCGTTCCGGGCACGGTGGTGCCGAACGGGGCGAAGGTTCCCGGCACGCCGTTCGAGCTCGATCCGGTGACCGCGACCTTCAACCTGGGGGCGCTGGTGCGCTGGCTCGACTTCAATGACGCCTTCTACGGCAAGACGGTGATCCACCCGTCGGACAACATCGCGGGCATCCTCATGGCCGCCGACCATCTGAGCCGCGTGCGGGCGGCGGGCCGCAAGCCGCCTCTCACGATGCGCGAGGTGCTGGAGGCGGTGATCAAGGCCTACGAGATCCAGGGCGGGCTCGCCCTGGAGAACGGCTTCACCGCGGTCGGGCTCGACCATACGCTGCTGGTGAAGATCGCGACCTGCCCCGTTGTGGCGAAGCTCCTGGGCGGCACGCGCGAGGAGATCGCGAACGCGCTCTCGAACGCGTGGGTGGACGGGCACGCGATCGCTGCGTTCCGGCGCAAGCCCAACACCGGGTCGCGGAAGTCGTGGGCGGCGGGCGACGCGGGCGCGCGCGGCGTGTGGCTCGCCCTGCTCACGATGCGCGGCGAGATGGGCTATCCCTCGGCGCTCACCGCGAAGACGTGGGGCTTTTACGACGTGCTGTTCAAGGGTAAGCCCTTCCGGTTCCAGCGGCCCTTCGGCAGCTACATCATGGAGAACGTGCTGTTCAAGATTCCCTATCCCACCGCGTTCCACGGCCAGAGCGGAGTGGAGGCCGCGATCAAGCTCCACCCGCTGGTGAAGGACCGGCTCGACGACATCAAGCGCGTCGAGGTGAAGTGCCACAACTCCACCATGGTGATCCTCGACAAGAAGGGCCCGCTCCACAATCCGGCGGACCGCGACCACTGCATGCAGTACATGATGGCCGTGGGCATGATCTACGGGACCATGACGGCCGAGCACTACGAGGACCACATCGCCGCCGACCCGCGCATCGACGCGTTGCGCGCGAAGATGAGGCTCTCCGAGTCGGCGCGCTACGAGCGCGAGTACCATGACCCCGCCAAGCGCACCAACGCCAACTCGATCCAGGTCTTCTTCAAGGACGGCACGAAGACGCCGCTCTCCGAGGTGCTCTATCCCCTCGGCCACCGCCGGCGGCGCAGGGCAGGCGTGCCGGCGCTCGTGAAAAAGTTCGAGGTGAACGTCGCGCGCGTGTTCGCGTCCAAGCAGCGCGACGCAATCCTCGAGGCATGCCTCGATCAGAAGAAGCTCGAGGCGATGCCGGTGAACGGGTTCGTGGACCTGATGGCCCTCTAGGATTGAGGAATGAGGATTGAGGATTGAGGATTGAGGATTGAGGATTGAGGATTGAGGATTGAGGAATGAGGATTGAGGATTGAGGATTGAGGATTGAGGAATGAGGATTGAGGAGTGAGGAGTGAGGATCGAGGATTGGGCGCCGCTCGCCGCGCTCTCCTTCGTTGACACTGATTCGCGGCGGCGATTAGACTCCCGGGCTCTCCCGCATCCGAAGAACAGGGACATCACGCATGGCAATCAAGCTGAAGCTCAGGAACACCCGTCAAAAGCGCTACCGCAAGCTCACGATGAAGGATATCCGTGCCGCGTCGCACCGGCTTAAGAACTGGGGAAGGTGGGGCAACGACGACGAAATCGGCACGCTGAACCACGTCAACGCGGAAGACATCGTCGCCGCCGCGCAGCTCGTGCGCAAAGGAAAGGTGATCTCGCTCGCGTTGAACTACGACCAGCACGGGCCGCAGGGCGGCAAGAGCAAGTACCCGGCGCTCGGGCGCTTCAACCCGGTACAC
Organism: Betaproteobacteria bacterium; assembly: GCA_016868035.1. Lineage (GTDB taxonomy): Bacteria > Pseudomonadota > Gammaproteobacteria > Burkholderiales > SG8-41 > SG8-41. Next base: position 2,133 of record VGID01000097.1, read on the forward strand.
ATGATGCTGCGCACCGGCACCGATGCCTATTCGGGGGTGCTCGACCACCGCAAGATCCGCGGCACCGACGATCTCATCATCATGCCGCTGCAGTGCGGCACGCAATGGGACGGGCTCGGCCACATACTCTACGGCAACTACATGTGGAACGGGTACGACTGCCGCAACGTGACCTCGGCCGGAGCGCAGAAGGCGGGGATCGAGAAGACCAGGGAGAAGATGGTGGGGCGCGGCGTCCTGCTCGACGTGGCGCGCGCGCTGCGCAAGAAGTGGCTGCCCGACGGCTTCGCGATCACCAACGAGGTGCTCGACTACACGGCGGAGAAGCAGCGCGTGACCGTGCGCCGCGGCGACTACCTGCTGGTGCGCACCGGCCACCTCGAGCGCTGCCTCGCGGCCAAGAGCTGGGACGGGTACTCCGGCGGGGACGCGCCGGGGCTTGCGTTCGAGACGCTCGACTGGCTGCAGGGAAAGCAGATGGCGGCGATCGTCACCGACACCTGGGGCGTGGAAGTGCGGCCCAACGAGACCAGCGACGCGAACCAGCCGTGGCACTGGATCGCGATCCCGATGATGGGTCTTGCCGTGGGCGAGATCTTCGACCTCGGCGCGCTCGCGAAGGACTGCGCGGAGGACAAGCGCTACGAGTTCCTGTTCGTCGCGCCGGCCCTGCCGATCACCGGCGCGGTCGGCTCCCCCGTGAATCCCCTCGCCATCAAGTAAGAATCAGCCGCCGATGGACGCCGATTTACGCCGACGAAAGGCGCAGATCAGCCACAGAGATCACAGAGAACACAGAGGAGGGCAACCTTGGAACGCTACATCGTGTTCTCTGTTTCGCTGTGCGCCAATCACGCACTGAACCGAGGAGAAGAATGAATTACGACCTGCACAATCACGTCATCCCTCAAACGGTGATCGATGCGATCAACCGGAATCCCGAACGCTTCGGGACGAAGATCGAGGAGAAGGGAGGCAAGCGTTACTTCGACGCCCACGGGCGCCTGGCGGAGCTGTTTCCGACGTTCTACGATGCGGATGCCAAGATCGAGTGGATGGACCGCGCGGGACTCGATGTCGCGGTGATTTCGGTCGGGCCGCCGATCTATTTCTACGGGCTGAAGCCCGAGGCGGGCCTGGAGGCGGCGCGGCTTGCGAACGACGGCATCGCGCAGATGGTGGCGAAGTACCCGGATCGCCTGCGCGGCATGGCGCATTTGCCGATGCAGGACCCGGATGCCGCCATCACGGAGCTCGAGCGCGCCGTGAAGGAGTACAAGTTCAAGGCCGTGGAGCTGGGCACTTCCATCGAGGGCGCGCCGCTCTCCGACCCGAAGTTCCGCAAGGTGCTGAAGACGATCGAGCAGCGCGGGCTTTTCGTGTTCGCGCATCCCTACCAGTGCCTCGCGCAGGGCGGGATGGGCGACTATCACCTGTCCAATTTCATCGGCTTTCCGCTGGACACGACGATAATGGTCGCGCATCTCATGTTCAGCGGGGCGCTCGACGACCTGAAGACGCTCAGGATCCTGCTCGCGCACGGCGGCGGGTACGTTCCCTACCAGATCGGGCGCTTCGCGCACGGCCACAAGGTGCGCTCCGAGCCCAAGGCGAACAACCCGAGTCCGCCGCGGGAACTGTTCAAGCGCTTCTACTTCGACATGCTTACCCACGATCCCCAGGCCGCGCGCCATCTCGTCAACATGGTCGGCGCGGACCACGTGGTGATCGGCACCGACCACCCCTTCGACATGGGGCCGGACGATCCGGTCGGGGCGGTGGACGCGATCCCCGAACTGGTGGCGAGCGAGCGCGAGTGGATCTGCGAGCTCACCGCGAAGGGACTGCTCGGCGAGGACTGACCCAAGACCGAGAGACGAGAGACGAGAGGCGAGAGGCGACGAGAAGATCTCTCGTCGGCCCGGGACCTAGTGTTGTGTCCGGTAAATGACTGGTCGTTTGCTTCTTCTGCTACGTGGCGCGGTGCAACCCGGCTTGATGCGTTCGAGCGTTTGGCGACAGCGCGCAAGTTTCGCCGTGATCGATTCCACGCTG
>VGID01000098.1 GCA_016868035.1 Betaproteobacteria bacterium
GGGTCAGTCCCACACATTGACACTACCCTCACCCCCGCCGCTGGGCCGTTCATGCAATAAACGGGTCAGTCCCACACATTGACACTACCCTCACCCCCGCCGCTGGGCCGAGAGCAGGTTCGACATTCCCGACACGCCGGCCAGTCCGGTGACGGCGGCGGCCGCGGTGGTGAGGAAGGAGCGACGGTTCACCTGCCCGACGTGTGCCTTTCGTTGAGGAGAAAACTGACGGGGAGGTTTGGTCATAGCGCTTGCTGGAATGGTTCACGATCTTTGCAGCCGGAAGAACTGCTGCGGACGGCTGGCGGACACTGTCATTCGCGGCTGGTTGTTCGCAGTGGATCAGCGCAATCGAGGCGGCGGCGCCGGGGCGCGGGGCGCGTCAGGGAACAGCACCGCCGCCAGGTTGGCCGAGCCGTTGCCGGCTTGGGTGCGGTCGGCGAGTTCGCAGATGGCGGCCTGCATGTAGAGTCCGAGCGGCAGCCCGGAGGGTTCCAGACCTTCGTTGATGTTGCTGCGCGTCCAGGTCTTGCCGGCGGGATTGTCCGGAAACTTCACCCCGGCGCGCAGGCGTGGCGGCAGACTGGCGGTCAAATGCTCGACGTAGGCACGATCGGGATTCAGACGCACGAACCTCGCGCCGGCCTGCCGGAAACCTTCTGCCTGCTCGAGAATGTGCGTGTGCGCCGGGTCCGCCTGCACGTGGTCGCGCTCGTTGGCATACACGATGACGGCGAGATTCGTGCAACGGCGAACCGCTTCGGGAATGCTCGGCGCCGCATCGCGCCAGGACCAGAATTCGCGCGCCTCGGCGAGCGTTGGGACATGTGAGGGGCGGTCGCTGCGAATCAGTGCTCGCTTCTCAGCCTCCGCAAGGATGCGCGGCGAGTACCACGCCTTCACGCCGGCGCCGGCGTCGCCGACGAAGCAGTTGCAGGGAAAATCGTCGTCGCGCGAGAATCGCCCGTCGCCGTTCAGGTCGAAGTAAAACGCGCCGTTCATCTCGCGCGTCGCAACGAGCATGGGCTTGCGGAACAGGCCCGGCGAAAGCTCGCTGGACCACGCCAATTTGGACAAGTCGAGCAGACCGGTCTTGGGATCGTAGGCGGGATTCAGGCCGCTCTCGTGGCCGCCGAGTTCGACATTCGCCGCGCCTTCGCCATACGGGGATTCCATCGAGGCATACCACGCCAGGTTTGGAAATTCGTCGCCGAACTTTGCCATCGCCATGCCGCTGGCGTTGCCGCCGTGGCTGGACCCGACCAGGCCCACGTTGTTCGTCAGCACCGTCAAGCCGCGCGCCAGCTCGCCGATGCGTCGGCCATCCTTTGCGGCAATCCGGCCGGTGGCGAAGCGGATCACATCCGCCAGCGCCCGCACACAGTTCGAGCCGCGGAAGTCGTAGGCGCCGCCGCTGCGCTCGTCGCCTACGCCGCCGCCAGGGAAGGCGAAGTGAATTTCCACAAAGCCATGCCCCACATATTCCGGTCGGCCGCGTGCGCTGCCGGCCTGTACGCCGCCGGTGACATTGATGACCACCGGAGCGCCGTTGGTGAACCGTGGTTGGCGCGGAATCAACACGCTCGCCGCCACGCCTTCCGTTCCGGCAGCGCTCGACGGGATGCGAATGAAAGCGCTTTCAGACTGCGGCAATTCTCCGCTGGCGCGAGGTGTTCGTAGCGGCGTCTCGGCCGAGCGCCGTTGGTTCTCAACCGGCGCAACGGCGTCGCTCTGCCGAGGCGGCGTTACAGAGGAGGGCTTGTCCGCTGGCTGCTGCTTCTGCGCCAACGCCGCAATGTCTTCCGAGGTCACAATCCGCAGCGTCGCGGCAGCCCGCGCGACCAACTCCTCGTACTTGCTGAAGATGGCTTCGCGCGTTTCCGCGGGCCGCGCGCGGCCCGTGGGCGGCGTGTCCAGATCGAACGGCGCGCGCCGGGGCCTGGCCTGTGCTCCCTGGCCCGTGAAGTAGATGGAGTTCCAGCCCGGCCCGCCTTCGCGATAGAAGTCGTTCTCGTGAATCAACACCGTGATGAACGGCGCGCGCGGCCCGCGCCACTCAGCGAGCTGCTTCTTCAGCGACGCCACCGGGTCAAACTCTGCTTCACGTGGCGTGCCCACCATGCTCCACCAGAAAGTGCCCTGTGGGTTATTGGGCAACGGAAAGCGCGTGACGCTAAAATCGCTCGGCCGCGCCAGCAACCCCTCGTGGAACTCGAAAGGTTCCTCCAGCTTCGTGCCGGTCTCATGGTGATACACCGCCACCTTCGCGCCGAGTTCCGCGAAGACGCGGCTCGATGCGGCCTTGACCGGCGGCGGTGCATCCGAAGTCCCCACCGCCACGGGCTTGCGACCGAACACCTGTTCGACGTAGCGGTAGCCGCCCGGTTGAGCGCGATTCAACCCGCCCGTGCGCAGGTCGAGTTGGAACGTTTCATAATCCCGCAGCACGCCGGCCAGCGCCGTTCCCTCCTTGTCGGCGAGCGGCTTGCTGAAACTGCGCCACAGCGCATGCGGCGCGCGCGTGTGGTAGCTGATCGTCATTCCGCTGTCCTTCAAACGCCGGATCACATCCGGGCGCTTGGCGACGTAGCTCTCGACCAGCGGCGCGGTGAGATAAAAATCGCCGCGCACCTGCCGCTTCTCGAACATGCCGACAAGCCTCAGCACCGTCTCCGCGCTGTCGTCCGTAAAACGCCAGTCGTGCGTGTTCACGACGAACGTGATGAAGCCTTTCGGCGCGGCGCTGGCCTCGGTCTTTGGCGTGACGGCGAACGCCTCGCCGCGCGTCGTGGGCCCGCGCGGGTCAACGCCCGCGTTTGCCTTCTCCCATTTCGCGAAAGCGTCGGCCATCTCCGGGAACGTCGCCCACTTGACCTTGCCGGCCTTCACCAGCGGCGCGAGCACCTCCTTGAGCCACGCCTCGATCACCGCGAACGGCGGCCCGGTGCGCCCGCGAAACTCGCCGGCGTGAATCGTGAAATGAAACACGTTCACCCGGTCCGGCCGCGCCGCGCGCAGCGACATCTCCAGGCCCTCGGTCAGGAAATCAAAATACTTCCAGTCGCCGCCCGTCTGCTCGGAGCGGCGCATCCCGGCGTGGTCGGTGCGCGAGAACAGCCCGTCCGGCAGGTAGATGATTTTCCCTTTCGAATCGTGCCGCGTGAACTGGTCGAGGTCCGTCTCCGTCGGCCCGCCCGCCGGACGCCAGGGATTGACGGCGAGCAACCGCTTGTCGGTCTGCTGCTGGCGCGGGTTCTTGTGGTCGCTCATCACGTCCAACCCCGCGCGCGCCGCAGCATCGAGCACGCCGCGATACAAGTTCCCGCCACTCCAATAACGGACGCTCTTTGCACCGCACTTCCGCAGGAGGTCTATCTCTTCGCTCATCACCGCGGCCCATGTTTCCACCGGCAGGCGCTCGCTGCCGCGGCCGAGGTGCGCGTCCTCGTGGAGATGCAGCGCGACGGCGTGCCCGCGCGCCTCGAGTTCACCAAAAAGTTTTTCCCCCTTCGCCACGCACTGGCTCGTGAACGGTGTCTGCGCCTGGACGGTGAGCTTGCCACCCGCCCGTTCGACGATGCCCGCGACCTCGCGGATCTCGCTGCAATGTTTGCGGAAGAAAAACTCGGTGTTGTAACTCGGCCCCGGTCGCCCGCCCGGTCCGCCGGGACCGCCGCCCTTGGGCGCGCCCGGCGGGCGCTGCGGCAACGGCGCGGCGTCGCCGAGAAGTTTGCTCGGCGTCGCTCCAAAGGGCTCGATGTGCATCCCGATGCAGAACAGGAGCGGCGCGTTGCTTGAGCCGGCGTCGGCGGCGACATGCCGGGACAGTCGCTGTGATTCGTCTGCGGCGCGGGCGAGCGGCGCGGCGCCGGACGTGATGAGCGCCGTGAGCAGCCACGCCGCGGAGGTTTTCAGAAGTTCAACGTTCATAGAATCGCGCGTTCGAGGTGAATCCGTTGACTTGCGACAGCGCCTTTCCGGGGAACGCCTCGAACTTCAGCTTCCGGTTGGGCAACACTTGGAACAGCGCGACACCCTGCACGTTCGTGGAGATACCGGGAAACGCCTGCCCGTGAAGCCCGCGCGTGCCGAAGACCAGT
>VGID01000099.1 GCA_016868035.1 Betaproteobacteria bacterium
TGGGCGTGGCAAGTAGGAATAAATCCGCCCAATAAAAAACCCTCGCCAAGAGGGAGGGTTTGATCCCGCTTGGTTGCCCCAAGGCCGCATCTGCTCTCGCTGACCACCTTGCCCGGGGAGGCAGGTTGGTGCCGTCAAAACGGCTCTTGATGCTGGGTCAAGTCTTCCACAATGTATTCGGGGCGTCAAGCGGCCCTATCGGTGTCAAGTCAACGGACTCCAGGCGGCCAGCCTGAACACCTACCTGCACTGCCTGGTGCTCGACGGGGTGGTTCGGCGCACCGGGGGAGAACCGGTGTTCCAGGAAGCGCGTGCGCCCACCGGCAGGGAGCTGCAGGGGTTGCTCGAGAAGATCATCGCGTGCCTTCTGAAGCGGCTAACCCGACTGGGTTATCTCGTGCAAGAGGAGGGCATGAGCTACTTGGCCGAGCTCGATCCCGACAACCCGCTCGCGCCCCTGCAGGCGGCCAGTTTTACCTACCCCATCGCGCTTTGGCCGCGCGCCTCACTCAAGGGGGGATCCTCATCGAGAGCGGGGAGTCTTCGCCAAACAGCGCACGCTTGGCCGCAATGGACTTCCTCTCGGCATGGGAGTACCGTTGCCCATTAGGGAAAAGCGCGCAGCTCTACGAGGTGATGCTGTGAATCCGGCGCCCGCGCGACGATCCCGATCGGCTCTTCCACGTATGGCGCGACCGCGCGTGTGCGGGACCCGCGGACAGCATCGCCGTCCACCACGCCACCCGGTTGCTCGCGCTCCTCTCCGGCAGAAAGCGGAGGTAGTCGACCCGCTCGCCGATCTGGCCCATGAGCGAGAACAGGACGCCGGCAGCCGCGCCGAACGCGAGCGCGTTGAAACCGCCTTCCGCCCCGGCGTCGCCCGGATAGGACGCCCACGCCGCGAGCACGCCCGGTTCGCGGTACAGAATGAACAGGAACGGCAGCACCATCAGCACGGCCCAGAACGGCTGCGTCCACAGCTGCAGGCGGTTGATGAAGGTTACCCCGTAGAACGCCAGCGGAATGATGATCAGCGAGCAGACGAGGTAGCCCGCCACCACGTTCAGCCCGATGCTCACCTCCAGCGCCTGCGCCATGATGGCCGCCTCGAGGGGGAAGAAGATGAACGTGAAGGAGGCGTAGATCAGCGACGTGATCGTGGACCCGATGTAGCCGAACCCGGCGCTGCGCGCGAGCAGATCGATGTCGACGTTCGCGACCCTCGAGCGGTACGCGATGGGCAGGCTGATCAGGAAGATCAGGATCGAGACGAGGACGACCGCCGCGAAGGCGTTGTGGAAGCCGTAATTGATGGTGAGGCTTCCGCCGATCGCCTCGAGCGCAAGGAAGGAAATCCCGCCGATCGCGGTGTTCGCGAGGATCCCCGGCGACCAGCGCCGTGCCGCCTTCGCGGCATAGCGAAGCGCATAGTCCTCCAGGGTCTCGTTCGCGACCCAGGACTGGTACTCGCGTCTGACGCGGATCACGGCGAGCCTCGAATCGGCGTTCCTGCGCCGCGGGCGACGTCGCCAGCCGGGCAGGGGAGCGCCGCAAAGGTTAGCACGCACTCCCGGGCCGCGGACCGGGGGTTGACATTCGCGGCATTAGCCGAAACAATCGTCGTCCGGCTCGCGTCCGGCCCTCGCCGCGCGAGCGGAACGGCTCGCAAGCGTCGGTGCGCGGACGCGAATTTCCCGAAGGAGGTCGCTGCAGTCATGCCAGCGCTGCGTCCACGCGCCGAACCGAGGGTCGACCTCGAGCCGCTCCTCTACCGCATTCACGCCGCGAGCGATGCGGATGCCGACTGGCGTGGCGTCCTGCAGCTGCTGCGTGAGCGCCTCGCCGGCCGGCTGGCGACGCTCTGGCGCCACCATTTCGCCAGCGGCGAGGGCGCGGTGCTCTGCGAGTTCCCGGAAACCGCGCGGTTCCGGACCGATTACCCCCGGTACGCGTCCCGCAATCCGTGGTTGCTTTCCAGCGAGGAGTTCGCGCCCGGCAGCGTCATGACCGGGGACGAGCTGCTCAGCAACCGCGAGCTGCTCAAGACCGATTTCTACCGCGAGTTGCTGCAGCCCTACGACCTCCTCCACTGCCTGTCCGGCGTGGCCGTGCGCCGAGGCTCGCTCGTCTACTGCGTCAACGTCCATCGCAGCCACGGCGATGCGCCGTTCGGGGGGCGCGACAAGGCGGAGCTGAGGACCGTGCTCGCGCACCTCTCGCTCGCGCTGGAGAACCGCTGGCGCCTGCGCCAGGCGGGCGACATGGAAAGCGTGCTGACCGGGATCGTGGATCGCCGCCCCCAGCCGTCGCTGCTGGTCGATCGCGAGGGCCGCATCGTGCACTGCAATCGCAGCGCGACCGCGCTCTCCGCGCTGCGGACCGGCCTCTGCGTCGACGGAGGAAGGCTGGCGGCAGCGACGGCGCTCGATCGCGCGGTGCTCCGTGATGCGATCAGGCAGGTCGCCGGCGCCGCGAAGGGCGATGCCGCCGGCGCGGCGCGGGCCGTGACGCTCTCGGTCCCGGGAGCGGCGCTTCCGGCCATCGTGTCGGTTCACACGGCGGGGGGCGTCTTCCGCCCCGAAACCGGCGACCTCGAGGAGCTCGTTTGGGTTTCCGCCACGAATCCGCACCTCGACCACGACTTCCGCACGTGTACGTTCGTCAAGCAGTTCCGCCTGAGCCCGGCCCAGGCGCGCATGAGCGTGCTGATCGTCACCGGTCACAGGCTCGCGGACGCTGCGCATCGGCTGCACGTGTCGGAGAACACCGCACGCAGCCATCTGAAGCAGGTCTTCCAGAAGACCAACACGCACGGCCAGTTGGAACTCGTCCACCTGCACGCCCGGTGTTGCATCGGGTCCGAATAGCCTTCGCGGCGCTGCGCGCAGCTTCTCCCCCGGCCTGACGGCTCGCAAAGGACCGCGCACGCCGGCGGGTGACGTCGGGTTCGCCGCGCCGTTGCGCACGCGGGCGCCGCGAACACGAAGCCAGCGCCGGCGACGCTCGCGGCCCCCGCGTCCACCGCGCCCGGCGGTCCCGTCCCGAACCGCCGATCGATCCGATCTCACCCAAACGGGTGATCCTGCTATCGCCTCCGCAGGTGAGTCGGTGTGCCCGATTCGAGGGATTCGCGCGCGTCGCGATCGCCGTAGCATTCGGGCCGTTGCCAACGCCTTGCAGGAGGTGCACGATGGCGACCTACGAGTATCGGTGCGATCGGGACGGGACCTTCGACGTGACGCGCGCGCTCGGCACCGCGCCCCCGTCGGTCGCGTGCCCGGCATGCGGCAGCGAAGCGCGGCGGGTCATCTCGGTGCCTGCGGTCAGGTGCGGAACGCGCAACCTCTACAGTGCTGCGATCGAGCACGCCGAGAAGAGCCGCTACGAGCCGGAGGTGGTCACTTCGGTGCCGTCGGCCGGAGTGAACAACCCGGTGCGCTGGGCGCAGATGACGCCCGCGCTCGCGCGCCTCCCCAAGCCATGAGTCGACCCGGACCGGGAAAGGAGACGAGATCGCAAAAGAGAGAGGAGATCGGAGGACGGACGCTTAGCCGCGTCGACCATTCACAACGGTAAGCCGCTAACGACAAGGAGGTCTCGCCATGCCCCGGAATCTGTTCCCGCTGGACAACAGACAACACCAGGAAGTTCACGAACCAGAAGCACGTCGGACACAATCGGTGGCACCCGGACATTCCGGCGCCCGTGAGGATCAAGCCGGGCGAAGTCTTCCGCGCGGATTGCCGCGAGTGGTTCGACGGCGCCATCAAGAACGACGAGTCCGCAGAAGACATCCGGCATGCGCCGCTTCCGGGCGTGCACGTCCTGTCCGGACCGTTCTACGTCGAGGGCGCCGAGCCGGGCGACCTGCTGATCGTCGACATTCTCGAGATCGACTCCTGCGACCAGGAGGACTCCGGGCCCTTCTCCGGTATGGGTTGGGGCTACACGGGCGTGTTTGCCACCAAGAACGGCGGCGGCTTCCTCACCGAGCGCTTCCCCGACGCGTACAAGGTGATCTGGGACTTCAACGGCGACGTGGCCACCTCGCGTCACATTCCGGAGTGCTCCTACGTCGGCATCCAC
>VGID01000100.1 GCA_016868035.1 Betaproteobacteria bacterium
TGCTAAGCACCATCCCCTACCAGCGACCTGACAAACCGTTTAAAGGCGAGCTATGACTGTTCTGCGAACGCTGAGACTCGGTCACGTCCACGTCAAAAAAGTGTTCTGCGAACGCTGAGATTCGCCCGCTTACCGCTTACCGCTTACGATGTCTTTTCGATGAAATCCTGGCTGATCGCTTTCGTGCTGCTGCTTGCGTTCGGCGCTTCCGGAGTGCTCGCAAAGGAAGCGGCGCCGGCGGCGGAAGACCCGGTGCTCGAGCGCCGCGTGCTCGATCTCTCCGCCGAGCTGCGCTGCCTCGTGTGCCAGAACCAGACGCTCGCGGATTCCAACGCGCCGCTCGCGGTGGACCTGCGCAACGAGATCCGCGAGCAGATGAAGCAGGGGCTGAACAATCGTGAGATCGTCGAGTTCCTGGTGGCACGCTACGGCGATTTCGTGCTGTTCCGGCCTCCGTTCAAGGCGACGACGCTGCTGCTGTGGCTCGGGCCGCTGCTGCTGCTGCTGGCGGGCCTCGCCACGCTGTTCTTCCGGCTCGCGCGGCGGCGCGCGGCGACCGAAGTCGAGTTGACCGAAGCCGAGCGCGAGCGCGCCGCGCGGCTGCTCGAATCCGGGCCGGAGACCGGGCGGCGATGACCGTATTCTGGGTGATCAGCGCGCTGCTCGCCGCGGCCGCCCTGCTCTTCGTGGTGCCTCCGCTCTTCAGGCGGCGCGAGCGCGCCCGGGTCTCGCGCAGCGCGACCAACCTCGCCATCCACCGCGATCAGCTGCGCGAGCTCGATGCCGACCTCGCCGCAGGGACGCTGAACGCGGAGCAGCACGAAAAAGCGCGGCGCGAGCTCGAAGCGCGCCTGCTCGAGGAGGTTGCGCAGGACGAGGCGGCGGCGCCCGCTCCTCACGGCCGCAAGGCGGCGATCGCCGCGGGCATCGCGGTCCCGCTGTGCGCCATCGCCGTATATTTCTTCGTGGGCAGTCCCGGGGCGCTCGCGCCGGAGCAGGCGGGCGATGCGGGCCACGGGCTCACAGCGGCGCAGGTCGAGGCCATGGTCGAGCGGCTCGCGATCCGCATGCGGGACCATCCGGACGATCCCGAGGGCTGGATCCTGCTCGGGCGCTCCTACGGCGCGCTCGGGCGCTTCGCCGATTCCGCGCAGGCGTACGCAAACGCGGTGGCGCGCCGCCCGAACGACGCGCAGCTGCTCGCCGATTATGCCGATACGCTTGCCATGGCGCAGGGCCAGCGCCTGCAGGGCGAGCCGGAGCGGCTCATCGCGCGCGCGCTCGAGATCGACCCCCGCAACCTCAAGGCGCTCGCGCTCGCGGGCACCGTGGCGTTCGAGAAACAGGACTATGCGGGCGCGGTGCGGCTCTGGGAGCGGATGCTGCCGCTCGTGCCGCAGGGCTCGGAGGCCGCGCGCTCGATCATGGGGAGCATCGACGAAGCGCGCACGCTCGGCGCTTCCGCCGGCGCGGGGAGCGCGCCCGGGCCAGCGCTGGCCGCCCGCAAGAGCGGCGTGAGCGGCGTGGTGAAGCTCGCGCCGGAGCTTGCCGGCAAGGTCGCGCCGACGGATACCGTGTTCATTTTCGCGCGGGCGGCGGAAGGACCGCGCATGCCGCTCGCAATCGCCCGCAGGCAGGCGCGGGACTTGCCGGCCGAGTTCACCCTCGACGACACCATGGCGATGCAGGCCGGCGTGAACCTGTCGAGCGCTCCCCAGGTCGTCATCGGAGCGCGCATCTCCAGATCCGCCAACGCAACGCCCCGGCCCGGGGACTTGCAGGGGCTGAGCCCGCCGGTGCGCAACGACGCCAGCGGCATCTCGGTCGTCATCAACGCCGAGATCCGCTGACGCGGGAGCCGGTCGCTGGCCGGGCCCGCCGCGGCGACCTAACAGTTTGTTGAAAAACGATCGTCGCTCCCGCGTAGGCGGGAGCCCGGAAAATCCGGTGTATGACAGATCAATGACTTACTGGATTCCCGCCTCCGCGGGAATGACGTTTTTCGTGAGCGCGGCGCATTTTTCAACAAACTGCCAATGTCCCGAATCACTAGTGGGCGCTGCAAATGCGCAGCCGCCGCAGGTCAGGAATGCGCACGCTCCGCCCGTCCACTTCGATCAAGGCGCCGCCGGTGAGCGCGCGCAGAATGCGCGAGAAATGCTCGTTCGTCAGGTTGAGGCGTGACGCAATGATGCGCTTCTGGGCGGGCAGCGTCACGGCCACCCCGCGGTCCCCGGCGCCGTCCGGGACCTGATTCAGAAGGAAGGCGATGACGCGCTGCGTGCCCGACCGCAGCATGCAGTTCTCGAGATCGCGCATACGCTCGTAAAGACGGCGGCTCAGCGCGCCGATCACGCCCCTCGAGAATTCCGGGTTGTGCCGGATCTCGTCCAGCACGGTTTCCTTGGGCAGTTGCACCAGTCTCGTGCGGGAAATGGCCTCGGCGGTCACGAGGTAGGATTCCCCAAGGAGCAGGCACGCCTCCCCGAACGTCGACCCCGCCCCGATCAGCTCGACGATCTTCTCGTCGCCGCTGCCGTTCTGGAACGAGAGCTTGACCTGGCCGTGGGCCACGACGTGCAGGGCGGAAGACGGATCGCCTTTCCGGAAGATCACGCTGCCCCGAGTAGCCTCGACGACGACCCCCCGCCGGGCGAAGCGTGCGACCCCGCGTTCGCCGAGCCCCGCAAAGAGCGGAACATCACGAAGGATTTCCTCGATTCGGCGGGGTGCGATCGCCATGTTTCCGGGGTCGTTTACGTAGCGAACCGTAAAGGGATTATCGTGCGGCTGCCGAGACCCGGCTTGATCTAGATCAAGGGTATTGCTGCGGTGCGAAACACGTGCGCCGCCTCCCGGATAGGGCCTTGTTTTTCAAGGCACACCGATTGATGTACATCAAGGAAACCGCCACCCCATCGGCGTATCCTTGAATCCGACAAGACCCGCGAAAAAAGGTGCTTTTCTCGTGAACGTTTTCAAGACCATCGCCGCAACCGCAGTCCCGCTATTCGTTTTTGCCGCCAGCTCCGCATCCGCTCAAGTCGACGCTTCAGCCGCCGAAGCGCTCATGAAGAAAAGCGGCTGCACCAAGTGTCACGCGGTCGCCGCGAAGAAGGAAGGTCCGCCGTACAAGGAAACCGCCACGAAGTACAAAGGCAAGGCCAACGCCGAGGCGGAGCTCTTCAAGCACCTCACCACCAATCCGAAGGTCAAGGTGGACGACAAGGAAGAGCTGCACGACAACCTCAAGACCAAGAACGAGGCGGACATCCGCAACGTCGTCCGCTACATCCTTACGCGCTGATCGCGGGAACGCACGGTTGACGGGGAAGAAGCCGTGATCCGGAAATGGTGGGAGGACCTGAAGAGCCGGTGCGCGACCTGCTCGCGCGTGACGCTCGGCATCGGGATCGGCGTCGCCGCGCTGTTCGTGTCGGGCGTTCTGCTCGCGGGCGGCGCCGCGGGTCTCGCCTGGACCAACACCGAGAGTTTCTGCATCTCCTGCCACGAGATGCGCGACAACGTCTACGCCGAGTTCAAGGACACCATCCACGACAAGAACCGCAGCGGCGTGCGCGCAATCTGCGCCGACTGCCACGTGCCGCGCGAGCCGGGACCGATGCTCGTGCGCAAGATGCGCGCGACCTTCGAGCTCTACGGCTGGCTGACCGGCAAGATCGACACCAAGGAGAAGTTCGAGGCGCAGCGCTACGACATGGCGAAGCGCGTGTGGGTGCGGATGAAGGAGACCGACTCGCTCGAGTGCCGCAACTGCCACATCGAGAGCTCGATGAGCGTGGACCTGCAGTCGGAGAAGGCGAAGAGCCGCCACGAGAAGGGCAAGGCCGAGGGCAAGACCTGCATTGACTGCCATTTCGGGATTGCGCACAAAGAGCCGGATGGCCCCGGCCCGCAGGAGTTGAAAGTCAGCAGACGTTGACTAGAACCTATTTCATATATAGGCACGTGTGCGACGGAGGCGATGTGGGATGCAGTTCAAGGAGGAGGGCCCGAAGGAATATGTCGATATTTCGAGGGTCCCCGACGAAGAAATGCGCCCAGATCGCC
>VGID01000101.1 GCA_016868035.1 Betaproteobacteria bacterium
GGTCTTGATCGCGGGGTAGGCCGTGCCGATGAGGATCAGGAGCGGGATGACGGCCCAGACGATTTCCACGGTGATGTTCTCGTGGAACTGCTCGGACTGGCGGCCGGCCGACTTGCGGTGCCTGATGATGGCGCTGGTCATCGCGCCGAACACCACGATGAAAATCAAGACGATAGCCCACGTGATCAAGGCGTGAAGGTCGTAGATCTGCTGCGCGATGAAGGATTGCGGCTCTGGCAGGTGGTACTGGCCGGCGAGCGCTGAATCTGCCACCAGCGACGCGATGGCGCCGGTGAACGGTCCCAAACACCTCCGGATCATGCGTCTATCACCTCAATATTGGTACGGTTTTGCGCTCGATTGTTTAGACGCGCTCGATTGTTAAGAGTTTCCTTAATATCCGCGTCAAGCGGCGGCGACTATATCACAGGCACCCGCGCCGGGGCAACAAAAAACCGCACCCAAACCCGAGCCTGATGCGCAGTTCCGCGCAGCCTCAGGCCAGCGGCTCCAGATCGAGTAGCGCAGCGACATCCGCGCTGTCAATTTCGTGCCGGAACGCGATGAGGGCAAGCCGCGGCGCGCCGATGGGCTCCTTGAGCGCGTGCACGCTCTCGCCGGCGAATGCCATCTCCGGGTCGATGTGATTGGCGATCCAGCCGGCGAGCGTGAGCCCGCGCGTCCGCACCCGCCGCGGTGGCATGGGCCCGGCTGTCGTGCTTTGGTTCTCCACTTGCACCCCCGGAAGGTCAGACGTTGCCGTAGAGGGAATTCTTCAGCATTGTGTAGCCCTTGATCAGGTCGGCAATGCCCGCGTCGAGGGAATGCGCCGGTTTGAACCCGGTGGCCTCGATCTTTGCGTTCGACACGACGTAGTTGCGCTGGTCGGGGTCCTTGCCGACGGCTGCCTCGATGTAGACAAAGTCGGGAATCTGCTTGTGAATGTGCTGGCAGAGTTCCTTCTTCGAGACGTTTGCGTCCGACAGGCCGACGTTGTAGATCTGCCCCTTCATCCGGCCGTGATTCGCCAGCGCGTGCTGGAAGACCCGGGACACGTCCCGGACGTGGATGTAGTTGCGCTTGAAATGGCTCTCGAAAAGCACGACGAATCGGTCGTGCACCGCGCGATAGGTGAAGTCGTTGACCAGCAGGTCGATGCGCATGCGCGGCGACATGCCGAACACCGTCGCCAGCCGGAAGCTGATCGCGTTCGGGTGCTGCATCAGCTCCTTTTCGACGGCGACCTTCTCGATCGCGTACTGCGAGATCGGCCGCAGCGGCGATTCCTCCGTGCAGAAATTGTTCTCGTCTCCGGTGCCGTAGGCGCTGTTTGTCGTCGGCATCAGGACGACCTGCTCGCGGGAAAGCTGCTTCAGCATGAGGGAGATCGCGTCATGGTTGATCGTGGTCGCGCCCACCGGGTCGAGCTTGCACAGCGGGGCGCCGACCAGCGCGGCGAGCGGGATGATCACGTCGGCCTTGCTGATGAGCGGCACCGCCACGCTATCGACGCGGATGTCGCCCTTGACCACGGAAAACTTCGGGTGATGGCAGACATGGTTTAGGCTCGCCTGCTTGAACATGAAGTTGTCAAGCACCGTGACCTCGTGCCCTGCCGCCAGCAGGTCCGGGACCATGGTCGAGCCGAGATAGCCGGCGCCGCCAGTGACGAGAATCTTGTATGTCATGTGTAACGCCCTCGATTGCAGTGAAATTCAGCTGGCTAAGATGCCGGCGGAGCGCCGATAGTCCTCCGGGACGCCGATATCGATGAACCGGCCGCTGCTCTCCCGTCCGTAGAGCTTCGCGCCGCGGGAGAAAAGTGCCGGCAGCATATCTTCTTCCAACGACAATCGGTCGCCGCTTCGCCATCCGTATGCACGGAGGATCTCCGGCTCCACCAGGTATACGCCGCCGTTCGCCAGGCGGGGTGATGCGCCCGCATCGGCGCGCAGGGACCGGATGCGCCCGTCGGCATCCACGCTCAGTCCCAGGTAGCGCTGCGCGTCCTCCGTGCGGAACAGCGAAAAGGTCCAGTCTGCGCTGTGCCTGGCGTGGAATTCCTCCAACGCGGCGAGCTCCACCTCGAAATACGTGTCGCCGTTGAGCAGGAGGAACGGGCCTTCGCCGTGCAGGCGACCCGCCGCCAGCAACACCCCGCCCCCCGTGCCGAGCGGCGATTGCTCCACCGCGTACTCAACCTGCACGCCGCGGTAGGCCGAGCCGAAATGCGCGGAAATGCTTTCATGGCGGTATCCCACCGACAGGACGAAGTGGCGGATTCCCTGCGCGATCCAGTAATCCATCTGGTGCTCCAGGAAGGGCCTGCCGTTGACCGGCGCCATGGGCTTGGGCAGGTCGGGCACCGCCTCGCGCAGGCGCGTGCCCATGCCGCCTGCCAGGATGACCGCCGCAGCGATCGCATGGCGGTCGTCCGCCGGGGAGCTCATGCCGAATTGAGAATGGCGCAGATCTCGTCGACTTCGTCGTCCCGCAGATCGGGGAAGTTGCCGATGTAGAAGCCGTAGAAATGGACGTGCTCGACCTGCGGGAAATTGCGGTGATACCCGCCGGGCACGAACCCCCTCAGGTAGGGCTGGCGGATCTGGTTGCCGCCGCCTGCGCTGCCGCGCCGGAACTCGACCCCGGACTCGAGCATCTTTCGCGTCAGGCGCCCGACCAGGGCGTCATCGGCATTCCGGAGGATCAGGTTGAAAGCGTAATTGCTGCATCCTTCCAGCTTGAAATTGGTACGGTACCTGGCCGGGTCGATCCGCTCCAGAAAGCG
Source organism: Betaproteobacteria bacterium (assembly GCA_016868035.1). GTDB lineage: Bacteria > Pseudomonadota > Gammaproteobacteria > Burkholderiales > SG8-41 > SG8-41. The sequence continues at coordinate 2,789 of VGID01000101.1, forward strand.
CCGCAGGTTCCGGTTGCGCCGCGCCACGTTCGCGTCCAGCCGCTTCAACTGGCTGCGGCCGAGGATCCCGCCGATCTCCGTGTTTCGCACGTTATAGGCCGGAAAGGAAAAGATGAAATCCGGATTCAGCTCCGGATACCGGCGCTGATACTCCGCGCGCAATGCCAGGTCGCTCGCCTCGCGGACCATGCCATGCGAGCGCAGCATGCGCGCTTGCTGGAAGACCTCGGCGTCGTCGGAACAGATCATGCCGCCTTCAATCGTGCTCATGTGGTGAGCGTAGTAGAAGGAGAAATTGGAGATCCAGCCGAAGCTGCCGAGCTTCCTGCCGCCATGCGTCGCACCGTGCGACTCGCAGACGTCCTCGATCAGGGGAATGCCGCGCCCGCGCAGTTCGCCGAGCAATTCGTCGGTCAACCCGTCGAAGCCCTGCACGTGGGTGAGGAAGACCGCGCGAACCTTGCTGCTGAGCTTCGCGATGACCTGCTTCGGATCCATCCCCAGGCTTTGCGGATCGATGTCCACGAAGACCGGCGTGAAGCCGTTCTGCAGCACCGCGGTGATGTCGGAAACCCAAGTGAGCGGCGGCACGATCACCTCGCCACCCTCTGGATGCCGGATCCGCAGGATCGCCATGCTGAGCAGGTTGGCTGACGCGCCGGAGTTCACGAACACGCTGTGCTTGACGCCCAGCCACTGCGACCATTCCGCCTCGAAAGCGCGGACGTTGGCGCCGCTCGTCAGGACCGGATCGTCCTGCCGCAGGTGAGCGATGACCGCATCGAGGTCCTCGCGCAATATGTTGTTTCGCATCAATGGAAACTTCATAGTCCGAGCACCCTATGTGAAGCACAGTTATAGCAAGGCGATCTTTCGCCTTCTGGGCCGCAACTATTGCGACTTCTTACCATGCGTGAATGCAAGGTAAGTCTTTGCATTTCCTTAAACAAGTGAGGTCGGAACGCGCCAGCCTGTCGAATAAAATCCGCTGGGATCAAGTGACCTGACCGATCTTTTGTACCAGGAACATTGTTACTTTACTGCACCATCGTTGGCTGCGCGAGCAGCCCGCAGGCCTTCCGCTCCGACACCCCGTATTTGCCCCGAGCAGCCTGCACGGCCTTGCGCCGCCGCTCGGGGCTTAGAAGTTTC
>VGID01000102.1 GCA_016868035.1 Betaproteobacteria bacterium
CCGCACAACGATCGCTCCTGCGGCCGGATCTGGGCTGCTGAGCGGCCGCTAGTGCCACAATTGGTCAAGCACTTGGGTTTGGAGCTGTCGAACAAGGGGGCTTTATGGCAAATGAGGCGCTCGAAGGTGTAGCTCTGCCACGCGCCGTAGTCGTAGGCCGAGGTCGTGGCCTTGCCGAACTCGCCGTCGTCCGGAATGTCGATGTCGAGCGCGAGCTGCTTCTTCACGATCTCCTTCACGGATCGCGCGAGGCACTCGGCGGCGTCGACCGGCTCGCCCCCGGCCTCGCGCCGGTTGAGCTCCACCAGTTCGGCCGGGCGCGGCAGGCTCCCTGCGTGCGTGACGGGGATCTTCGTCATTTGAGCAGCCGCGGCAGCGCGAGCGCGATATCGGGGAAAAGGGTGAGCAGGGCGAGCAGCACGAGGTCCGCGATGATGAACGGCAGCACGCCGCGGTAGATGGTGGCAAGCGAGATCTGCGGCGCGAGGCCGTGCAGGATGAACACGATGATGCCGATCGGCGGGATGATCATGCCCAGCTCGATTACCACCACGTTGATGATGCCCCACCACACCGGGTCGTAGCCCAGCTTCTCGACGATCGGCAGCACGAACGGCAGCGTGATCAGCATCGCCGCGATCTCGTCGAACACCGCGCCGAGGATCAGGTAGGCAATCAGCAGCAGGGTAATCACCGTCAAGGGAGACACTTCGATGCTGCCGATCAGGCTGATCAGCGCCTCGGGCACGCGCGCGAGCGTCATGTAATACGTGAACACCGAGGCGCCGATGATGATGACGTAGATCATCGCGGTCGCGGTCGCCGACTCGCGCAGCCCCTGCCAGAGGCTCTCCCGGTCCATGCGCCCGCGCCAGAGCGCGAAGGCGAGGGAAAGCACCGCCGCCACGGATGCCGCCTCGTTGACGGTGAACACGCCGCTGTAGAGCCCGGCGAACACCGCGACCATCAGCAGCAGGACCGGCGCTGCGCGGGCGATCGCCCTGGTTTTTTCCTCGAACGAGATTCGTTCTCCGAGCGGGGCGTACTCGGGGTGCAACCGGACGACCACCCAGATCGCCGCCAGGTTGAGCGCGATGACAAGCAGCGCCGGCACGAGCGCGGCGATGAACAGGTCGAAGATGAAGGTGCGCGAGACGATGCAGTACAGGATCATCACGATCGACGGCGGGATGAGCGACTTGAGTGTGCCGCCGGCGGCGATGGTCCCGGTGGTGAACCCCTCTGCGTAGCCGCGCCGCAGCATCTCCGGCAGCGCCGCCTTGCCGAAGGTCGCCGCGGTCGCGGTCGACGAGCCGCACACCGCGCCGAACGCGGCGCAGCCGCCGATGGTGGCGTAGGCGAGGCCGCCGCGCCGGTGGCCGAGGAGCGCGGCCGCCGCGTTGTAGATGTCGGCGGAAAATCCCGCGGCGCTCGCGAAGGTCCCCATGAGGAGGAACAGCGGCACCGTCGCGAGATCGACGCTGGAGAGGAGCCCCGAAGGCTCGGAGGCGAGGATGGTGAAGGCCGGCCCCCAGCCCGCCTGCAACCCGTAGCCCGCGACGCCGATGATGATCATGGCGAAGCCGATCGGCACCTGCAGGAAGATGAGGACGAAGAGCGCGGCGAGCCCCAGCGCGCCGATGGCGAGAGGGGTCATCGGCTGCGCGCGAACTGCAGCACGACCACGATCGCCTGCACGAGCACCGCAGTCCACAAGATGGCGGCAACCACGTACCAGAACGGCGCCGTCGGGATCTTGAGCACCCAGGTCGTTTCGTTGGCGCGCGCGATCTTCCCGGCGAACACCGTGAACTGCCAGGCGATGGCGATCATGACCGCTTCGACCACGAGGGCGGCGAGCGCGTCGAGGATGCGCCCGGCACGCTCGCCGAGGAGCGCGGGCACGAGGCGGATCGAGACATGCCCGCGCTCCATCAGGCCGACGGGCAGGCAGCAGCTCACCGCCACCGCCACGATCACCGCGCCCACGTCGCGCACGCCCTCGATCGGCCGGTTGGCGAGCCAGCGCATCAGGCCGTCGGCAAGCGTCATGGCGGCGAGCGCCATGAGCGCGACCAGCCCGACGACCGAGAGCGCCCGCGTCGCGAGCAGCCCCGCCCGCTCCAGGCGCGCGAGCACGGGGCTACCTGCCGGCGCGGACGTTCGCGATCTCGGCCTGCAGCAGCCCGAGGAGCTCCTTGTTGCGCGGCGACTTGGCGACCCAGGCGTCGATCACCGACTTGAACGCCGGCTGCATGGCATCGAGCTCCGCTTGCGCCGGGAACACCACCCTGCGCTTCGAATCCGCCTGCAGCTGCTTGACGAGCGAGTCGTTGTAGTCGCCGATGCCCTTGTTGAAGCGCGCAGCGGTCCACTCGCCGCTGTACCTGCGGATCGCGTCCTGGCCGGCCTTCGGCAGGCTGTCGAACTTCTTCTTGTTCATGAGGATCGCGAGCGGAACGATACCGAGGCGGGTGAAGAAGTGATAGCTCGTCACCCGCGCGATGCCGAAGTCGAAGAGCGGCGACGGGTGCGACGTGGTCCCGTCGACCGTGCCGCGGCTGATCGCCTCCGGCACTTCGGTGACCGGCATGCCGATCGGCACCGCGCCGAGCGCCTTCAGCGTCTCGCCCTCGATTGCGCCGGAGGAGCGGATCTTCTTGCCCTTGATGTCGGCGATGCTGGCGATGGGGTTCCTCGAGTGCAGGCTGTAGGGCGCCGTGCCGAAGAGGCCTATTGGATGAAAGTCGTCGTAGCCGCGCACCTTGCCGGAGAGCACGAGGCGCGTGAAGACGGTGGTCGCCTCCTGCAGGTCGCGGAACTGCCCGGGCAGCTCGAACACCTCGTTCTCCTGGAAGCGGCCCGGCGTGTACGAGGCGATGATCCAGCCGATGTCGGACACGCCGTCGAGCACCATCTGCGCTTGCTGCAGCGGGCTGCGTCCGAGCGCGCCGTTCGGAAAGGTCTCGATCTCGATGGCGCCGCCGGCGTCCTTGTTGACCGCCTCGGCGAAGGGCCGCATCACCGTGATGAAGGTCTGCTCCTTGTCGGGGGTGAATACGGCGAACTTGACCTTCGCCGGCTGCGCGGCCGCGGGCGCGGCAAGGGCGAGCGCGGCGGCGATGATTGCAAGGCTGGCTTTCATCGAGCTCCTCCTCTGTGGAGCGTGCAGTCTAGAAGAGTCGCCGTTCAATATCAAATGCCAAGATTTCCCGCGCCGCAGCGTTGACGAACCCGGGGCTCGTGGGGCCAAATATCGCATCCTGAGATTCCGGAGATGCGCATGGCCCGGCCCGTCCTCGCGTTCAGCCATTTCGGTTTCTTCGTGCGCGAGCTCGCGCGCATGGAGGACTTCTATACCCGCGTGCTCGGCTTCACGGCGAGCGATCGCGGCGAGCTCGACACGCCGCGGGGGCGCGTCTCGCTCGTCTTCCTCACCGCCGACGCGCGCGAGCACCACCAGATCGTGCTCGCGAGCGGGCGGCCGCAGGACGTGCCGTTCAACCCGATCAACCAGATCTCCTTTCGCGTCGCCGACTTCGCCGGCCTGCGCGAAATGCACCGCTTGGTCGCGAACGAGGCAGGTGTGAGGGAGATTTCTCCGGTGTCGCACGGCAATGCGCTCTCGGTGTACTTCCGCGATCCCGAAGGCAACCGCATCGAGCTCTTCATGGACACGCCCTGGTACGTGGACCAGCCGATGCGTATCCCGATGGACATGTCGCTGCCGGACGAGGCCCTCTGGGCGTGGGCGAAGGAGAGCGCCGCTACCCAGCCCGGGTTCAGGCCGGTCGAGGAGTGGCGCGCCGCCTTGGCGAAGAAGCTCGCGCGGTGATCCACGACGTCGCGATCGTCGGCTTCGGCCCGGCGGGCGCGACGCTCGCCAACCTGCTCGGCCTCGCCGGGCTGCGCGTGGCGGTGATCGAGCGCGAGGCGGG
>VGID01000103.1 GCA_016868035.1 Betaproteobacteria bacterium
AGCTCGCGGGCATGGAAGGCGGTCGTCCGGCGCTGGCGTTCATCGCGGCACAGGCCCTGAATGTCTTCTGGACGCTGCTGCTGGCCTACCTGCTCTTCGGGGGGTACCTCTTCCCCGTGCCCGATATCAAGTAGGCATCCGGGGTGCGCAACCGCCCGGCTCGTCCGGGCGGAGCCCCCCGCCGGGTTTCGGAATCGCGGGCCCCGCGGAAACGCGGGGCCTTTTTTTCGCTCTGGCCTCTTCCCTGACCACGATGCGGCGCAGCTGGGTCGGCTAGCCCTGCACGGAGTAAAACACCTCGGGCATGCCGATCTGATCGCAGAGGATGGCCGTGTTGCGGCGATCGACCGGTTGCGAGTAGCGGCGTTGGAAGCGCAAGCCCTGCTTGGCGCGGATAAGGAAGTAGCTGCCGGCCTCGTGAAAGGTGTGCAGCCGTGCGAAATCCAGGTAGTCGCGGTCCGGCAGATAGAAGGCGCCGGGTTCCGGCGTGAGGGCATCGAGGATGCGGACCTCGTGCGTCTTGCCGTCGCTGATGTGAATGAACGTCGGAATCGAGCCGCGCAGATCGAGCAACGTGTGCAGCTTGATGGCCGCCTTGGTCGACCGGAATGGCGCCCAGGGGTAGGCCGACAGACGCAGATCGTTGGTCGTAGCGTCGGAGGCCTAGACGGTCTCTTTGAGTTCGACGCCGATGGGCTCGTTGGCGTACAGCGGTCGGGCATTGGCGATCAGGTGTTGCGCCAACCTGGGGTAGATCTGCCAGGGCCGGGTTGCGTTGGCATTGGCCAGCGTATTGCGCGCGACGGGCGAGCGGAAACCGAGGTGATGAAGGCGCTTGCCTTTCGTCGCCAAGCAAGCTTCGATGTCGCGCAGCGACTCGCGGAAGGTCAGCTGTGCGAAGGCCATCGCGCAGAACTGATCGAGGCACAAGAACGATTTGACTTTGAGCTCGCCTCCGTGGCGTGCGACGCAGCGACGAAAGGTCGAAAGCGGCAGGTGCGCCATGACCCGCGCGAACACGAGCTTGCCCTGATGGATCGATCATCCCTCCGGAATACCTCCCGGAAGGGTGCCAAATCCGCGCCCCGAAGTTCAAATCGAGACCCGGCATGGGGCGTGATTTGTGCCGATGCATCAAGGCCTTGGTCGCGTTAGACCGAAAAACCCTGGGACACGACCGAGGTGAGATTTGCATTCGAATGCAAACTCGCCTAAGCTTCACCGCGGATCGACCAGCCACGAGGAGGAGACCTGTCATGCGATGCCGTTCGTTCCTTGGCGCAGCCGCACTCATCGTCGCGGCCACCGCCACCCAAGCCCAGCAAGTGCCCTACGGCCTCAAGGTGGGGCAACCCTACAAGGGCGTGACCCTCAACGTGCTGTGGGTCGCCACCCCGCAATTCCACGGCCTGCAGCTGCGCGATGCCGAGTTCACCAGACTCACCGGCATCAACGTGAAGTACACCGAGGTACCCTTCCCTAACCTGCAAGAGAAGGTGTCGGCAGTGGGCGTCGCCGCGAACGGCGACTTCGATATCGTAAACTACCTCGACTCCTGGGGCCCCTCCTATGGGCGCTGGCTGGTGCCGCTCGACAAGATGATCGCGCGTGACGGCCTCGACATGAACCGCTACCCCGACGCGTTCAAGAAGAGCGTGACGGTCGCCGGCCAGACGATGGGTCTGCCGCTGCGCGGGCATCCGCAGCTCCTCTTCTATCGCGCCGACATCCTGCAAAAACATGGGTTGAAAGCACCCTCCACCTGGCAGCAGATCGTGGAGACCGGCAAGATCATCAAGGCGAAAGAAGGCATCGCCCCGCTTGCCTGCTACTACGGCGCCGACGGCAATCGCCAGAATCTATTCGTGTGGCTCAACTTCCTCTGGGGCGCGGGCGAGCGGATCTTCGACGCGAAAGGCATGCCGGCGTGGGCCACGGCCGGTGCGCTGAAAGCGACGCGCGACTACATCGAGCTGCACACCAAGCATCAGCTCTGTGCCGAGGGCGCGACCTCGTTCGTCGAGCAGGACGCGCGCACCTCCTACAACCAAGGTAAAGCCGCGATGGTGCCGGTCTGGTGGTGGCATTACTCCACCGCGGTGAATCCGAAGCAATCGACCCTGAAGCCCGAGCAGGTGGGCTTCATCGCGATGCCCGCGTACGGCAAAGCGGTGAGCTACGCGATCACGATGCCGTTCTCGATCAGCCGCTTCTCCAAGCAGCAGGAGGCCGCCTGGGAGTATCTTAAGTGGGTGTCCAATGCCGATCTCGAGAAGAAGAACGCCATCGAGCGTTCGGTCGGTGGGCGCGAGATCATCAACAACGTGGTGCTGCACAAGACCTCGCTCCTCGATCCGCAGATCAACGCGGCGAACGCGAACATCCAGTACGCAGCGGCGATCAGCCTGCGCGAATCAGACGTGATGCCGCTCATCCCCGAGTGGCCGCAGGTGGGTGATCTCCTCTCGCAGGCCATCAACAAAGCGGCGCTCGGCGGCAACACCGACGAGCTGATGAAGGACGCCTCGCGTCAAGCCGAGCGCGTGCTGCGTCGCGGACAGCGCAAGTAACGACGCATCGAGCGGGCGCCGCCCACGCGGCGCCCCGCGCGTTTGACCCGGCATGCAGCGCGCCTCGCGCTATCTCTTCGTCGTCCCGGCGCTCCTCGTGGTGCTCGCGACCGCGTTTTGGCCGCTTGCACGGGCGCTTGCGCTCGCGTTTCAGGATTGGCAGCTCGCGAGGAGCGACGCGCCCGCGTGGCTATGGACTCCGGCCGACGGTTTGGAGAATGCACGCGATCTCGCGCTCAACTTCGAGCGGATGCTGGAAGACCCGCTCGTCTGGAACAGCATCAAGGCGACGCTCTTCTTCACCGTGACGAGCGTCGTGCTCGCCGTTGCGATCGGTCTCGCGCTGGCGATGCTGCTCTCGCGCGGCGGGCCGGGCAAGGCGCTCCTGCGCGCCATTCTGATTCTCCCGTTCGTGATGAGCCCGGCGCTGATCGGCGTCTCCTGGCGCTTCATGTTCAATCCGGAGCATGGCCTGTTCTCGGCGCTCGGTCGACCGTTCGGCGGTGCAATGACCGATGCGCTCGGGAGCGAGCTGCTCGCGCCGTGGGTCGTGGTGAGCGCCGACGTCTGGCATTGGGCGCCCTACGTGACGCTCATGATCATGGCGGCGCTCGCCACCGTGCCGCAGGACGCGCGCGAAGCCGCCGCGATCGACGGCGCGCGCCCCTGGCAAGTGTTTCGCGACATCACGCTGCCGCATATCGCACCGACCCTCGCGGTCGCTACGGTGCTGAAGTGCATCTTCGCGTTGAAGGCGTTCGATCTCATCTACACGATCACCGGCGGCGGACCGGGCAACGTGACGCAGGTACTCTCGCACTACATCTATTTCCAGGGCTTCAAGTATTTCGATCTCGGTTACTCGGCGGCGCTCGCGTTTCTCCTGATCGTGCCGATGGCGGTGCTCGCCTGGATGTACATCCGGCTGTCGTATCGTGAGGCGGCGGCATGAGCGCGGATCCTGGAAATCGCTTGGTCTCCGGGCGCGCGCTCGAGACCACCGCAACGCTGCTTGCGTGCGCCGTCATCATCGTGCCGATCTATTGGATTCTCTCGAACGGCTTCAAGTCGCTCGTGGACGTCTTCGCGCTCAAGTGGGTGTTCACGCCGACCTTGGAGAACTTCCAGCGCATCTTCGCCGCGCCGTTCGATATCGGACAGAAGCTCCTCAACTCCGCGATCGTGTCGCTGCTCGCGGTCGCGATCGCAATTCCGGTGGCGACCTTGGCCGCCTACGCGTTCTCTCGCTTCGCCTTGCGCGGGGCCCGAGCGCTCGTGCTTGCGATCGTCTTCTCACAGTTCATCCCGCCGGTGGTGATCGTGCTGCCCTACTTC
>VGID01000104.1 GCA_016868035.1 Betaproteobacteria bacterium
CGCCCCGGGTGGCCGCCCCCGTCCCTGGCCGCAGCAGCGCGGCCACGACGTGCTGGAGGGGTTCGGTGTTGAACGTCACCGTGGCGATGAGGGGCAGATAGCACCAGGTATCGTAATATTGACGTCCGAGTAAGTAATGGATACGCAGCTCATGACCACGGGAGTTCCGATGCGTCGATGCACGACCGGAGTAGCGACTGCGACCGGCCGATTCGCTGGAGGCTGCGCACGACATGCAGCGTGAGCGGGACGAGATCCTGGTGAGCGCTGTTCGCGAGCTCCTGCTTGGCCTTCGTCCACACGAGTTCGTCCGGGTTGAGCTCGGGAGCGTATCCGGGGAAGCGATGCACCGCCAGGCGGCGGTGACGCTGAAGGAACGCTTGCACGTCACGACGCCGGTGAATTGTGCCGCCGTCCCACAAGAGGACGCTCGGCCCCCGCAGGTGGCGGAGAAGCTGTCGGAGGAACGTGATGACCTCGGAGCCGGTGATGTTGTGCCCGTGCAGGTCGAAGTACAGCCCGAGTCGCCGCCGGCGCGGGGCCACGGTGAGCGCCGAGATGACGGACACCTTGTCGCGCCGGTAGCTGTGCCGCAGGATCGGCGTCTGCCCGACCGGTGCCCAGGTCCGACCCACGGTGGGGATGAGCAGGAAGCCGCTCTCATCGAGGAAGACGAGATGCGCGCCCCGGCGAGCGGCGTTTTTTTATCCGGGGCCATTCGTCCCGTTTCCACTGCGCAATGGCCGCCTCGTCACGCTGGAGGGCGCGACGTTCCGGCTTTTGCCAGCTCCACCCGAGACTCTTCCGTAGGAGTCGCCACACCCCGGCCTCGGTGTAGCGCACCCCGAACTCTTTTCGGATGACGGCCCCCACCCGTTTGGCCGTCCACAGTTCCGTCGCGTACCCGGCCGCGCTCGCTCCCCGGAGTAACACCTCCTTCAACTTCTCCTGCTCCGTGGGCGACAACCACGGCGGCCGCCCCGGTGTCGGGCGACTCCGGAGCCCGTTCTTCTTGTCGCGGCGATACGCCTGTTCCCAGCGCACGACGGAACTGGGCGCCGCCCCCACCGTCTCCGCAACTTCGCGATACGACTTCCCGGCGTGCAGCAGGGTAATCGCCCGTCGGCGACGCGCTTCCAACTGCTCGGCAGTGCCTGGAGGTCTCATACCGCCGACGATAGTTAAGCATGCGCCGGATCCGTGCATTATTTCGTCGGACGTCAATATAGGCGATTGGCGGAACCAGCCGCTCAGGGCCTACTGGACTGCGATCTCTCGGACTACAAGCCCGTGATTACACTCAACGTCGTAGCAACTCCCGTCTTGGCGTGAACCCGGGCTCCAAGGACATTTAAGGGCGGAAGTTGGTTCACACCTAAGGTGTTAACGGTCCTACGTTGCCTCGAAAATCAGCTCCACCTCACCGAGCGTGGGGTCCTGTCCTCGATAGACGAGGCGCTCGCCCTCGCCGAGGATGCGCACTCGACGAAGCCACGGCTCGGCCTCTTCCGCCGTTAACCGGAAGCTTCGTTCGGGATATTCGAACTGCACCGGCCGGAATCGACTGTCTTGACGGCCTTGGTAAAAGAGTCGGCGGATCGTGTGCTTAGAAGCAAAGCCTTTATCTTCGAGGTAGCAGAACGCTTCCTCGCTACTCGGGACGTCGCCCCGCGTGACAAGACACTCGACCAGCGCGCGGATGATGTGCGGGCTCCGGAAGTGCTTACCCCGGATGCGCCCGCGGCGTCGCAGGGGCAGTCCACCTTCAAGCAACCGCAGTAGTGCCTCGCGCACCCACTCCACTTCGATGAATGCGGGGTTGTCGTCGAGGAGCTCAGTAAGCGCGTAGCGATCGCCTCTTCGCAGCCGCTCACGGCATGCTCTCAGCATGCGATCCGCCTCTCGCCGTGCCGACTCCGTGGTCAAGCATTGGGTCTGAACGCCCTCGGTCCAAACGGTTTCCTTTTGAAGGATCTCGTTCCAATCCAACGGCCGTGAGGCCAAGATCGGCTGTGCTGGTACGACGGTAACCGTTGGGGTGAACTCGTAAGCCTTCGGTTTCATGGGATCAATTATCCCTATTTGTCGGCACCAATATTCAGCGGACGTCTCCGGTAAGAGATATCTATGAAGATCGGCAAGGGCGCTCTGCTCATCTACCTGAGAACCATCGTAGATGCATCGGCCAGCGACGTCGCAGATGCACTCGAAATCTCACTTCCGACAGTCAGCATGGCGCTGCTGCGCCTCGTGCGTAGCGGTCTCGCGAATCGGACTTGGGATCCGAAGCGCGGCGTCTTCTTCTACTCCATCACGCCACGTGGCGAGGCGCGCGTCAACTATTTCGCCGCGCGGGGACTGTAATGTCGCGACGACCACGGCTACGAGATGCTTCAGCGGGCTCTGAAGGGCCAGACGGAGAGGCGCGAAGACGGTGGCTCGCGTCCTGGAAACGTTCGGCGCTGACGGCGCTACCGCCAGAGACATCGCGCACGGACAAAGTCCGCGTTCGTGCCGCAGTCGAGCGTGCCTTGGTGCGTTTCGGTCCTGAGGACGACGAAGCGGAAATCCGCGATATCGTCGGCGGCATCGTCGAAGAAGTAAAGGGCGGGCTGACAACAGAGGCCGCCCGTGCTGCAAGGCTGCGGCTCAAACGCGAGGTGGTTGACGGTGCGGGCGAGCTCCTCGACGGTGTCCTGCGGCGGTTTCCTAAAGATCAGGTCGCCGCCATGCTGAAGCGACCGGGGTTTTCGGGGATCGCGCTCAAAGCCCGGCTCCATCGATTCCTCGAGCGGACGATCACGGGCGACGAACGACCGGAACGCATCGCGGAGCTCGTCATGGCCTGGGCAGAGCGGAGACTGGCCGAACAACCGTTTCCCTCCACATCAACCAGTCGCCTCGCGGCCGGCGTGGGCACGGCCATCGGCGTGCTCGGGAGCGTCGGTGTCGTGGCGCTGCAAAATCCTCAGATACGGGACGCCACCGTGAAGCATCTGAAAACGGCTCGCGACAAGGTCGGCCGATGGTTGCGGCCGCCGGTCACACCGCAGGCATCGCCGCCCGCACGGACCCGCACATCGTGACAATCGACGAGAGTCTTCTCCAACATCTCGCACGAGTTGACTCGCTTGTGCCGGATGAAATTCCGCGCGTGCTGGGAAGGCTTGAGGAGATCCGTGCCGCACTCTGGCAGAGGTTGCTTGCACCATCCGCGACTGTTGTCGCGACACCGGAATCTCCCATGCCCGCACTCATGACGGTGAGCGAGGTCGCCTCCGTACTGCGATTCTCGCGTGGCCATGTCTACGAGTTGATTCGGTGCGGCGATCTTCAGGCGGTGAGGAACGGTCGCGCGGTCCGGGTGACGGCCCATGCGCTGTCGGCATGGAGCGCTGCACATCAGGGTCAAGGCATTGACGCTGGGCATAGCGTTTCGCTAAACTCATCCGGTGGTCGGCGCTCACGTGAAACGCATCCGTCGCAAGCTTGGCCTGACACAGCGGGCCTTCGCCGCGAGGCTCGGCGTGCACGCGGTGACCGTGGCGAAGTGGGAGACGGACGCCCAGGGCATGCGCGGACCCGCGGCGCGCCTCATCATGCTCCTCGAAAAGAGCG
>VGID01000105.1 GCA_016868035.1 Betaproteobacteria bacterium
CACCATCCCCTACCAGCGACCTGACAAACCGTTTAAAGGCGAGCTATGACTGTTCTGCGAACGCTGAGACTCGGTCACGTCCACGTCAAAAAAGTGTTCTGCGAACGCTGAGATTCGCCCGCTTACCCCTTACCGCTTACCGTGTTGTTATTCGCGTTCACGGCGGTTTCGATCCTTCCGGGTCTTTCTGATACCGGCTCTAAGCCGCCTTCACCGGGGCGGCAGCACCACGGGGCCTTTCGATTCGAGCGATCGCACGATTGCCTCCATTGCCGCGACCCCCTCGAGCATCTGCTCGAAGGGAATAGGATACGGAGCCCCGTTCGCAACCGCGCCTGCGAACGCCTCCAGCTCCAGGCGCAACGCGTCCACCCGCTCGAATCCAACCCGTTGCGGAGGCGCATCCGTTTTGCGCAGCACGAGCTCGGTATCGCCCAGCACCTCCGCCGAACCGTCCCTGCCGAACACGTGAACGCGCCAGTAGAGCGGCGTGGTGCGCACGCAGCACAGCACTCCGCTCACCCGGTTCGCGAACTCGATGAACGCCGTGAGCGTGTCGATCGGCTCCCCCCCTCGCTCACGCTCCACGAGCTGCGCATGCACCCGTCGCGCCGGCCCCACCAGAGAGACGAATGCGTCGAGCACGTGCACGCCGGTAGCCGTCATGCCCCCGGCCGGCGATTCCGATTCCGAGTCCCGCCATCCCGTGTAGAACCGCCCGGTGCTCTCGTTGCTGAAGTGCCCCTCGACGTGCAGGATCTCGCCCAGCTCCCCGCCCCCCACGATGCGCTGAAGCTCGCGCATGGAAGGCCAGAATCGCCGGTTGTAGCCCACGCCCAGCGTCACCCCTGCCCGCCGGCACGCCTCGATCGCGCGCTCGGCATCGGCCGTGCGCAGCGCGAGCGGCTTCTCGCAGAACACGGGCTTGCCGGCCGCGGCCGCCGCGACGATCTGCTCCGCGTGCAGCGAGTGCGGCGTGGTGAGAACGACGGCCTGCACCTTCCCGTCCGCGAGCATCGCGCCGAAATCCGTGGTGACCTCGAGCCCGTGCCGCGCGGCGAACTCGCGCGCGTTCTCCGGCGAGCGCACCACCGCGCGGGTGAAGCGCAGCTGCCCGCTCTTTCCCTGCACGGAATCGACCAGGTTCCTTCCCCACCGGCCGAGGCCCACGATCGCGGCATCGATCATCGTGCAGCGTGCCCCCGTCCTTCGCGCCTAGCGCACCGGCTTTTCCGGGCCGCGGCCGCGGAACTGGTCCATGAAGGCGTCCGCCGCGGCCGCATCGAACTCCTCGAGCCGCAGGCGGTGCTGCCACGCGGTGAGAATGACCGCACGCTTGAGACCCGGATACGGCGTCACCACCACGCCGTCCCACGTGCCGCGATGGCGCCGGGCCCACTCCTTCAGCGTATCGAGAACGGCCGGATCCGGGCGGTCGTAGTAGATAACGATATTGCCGTGCTCGAGTGCGTGCACCAGCTTCTCGGGCGCCTGCACCCGGTCGTAGAAGCCGGGGACGGTGGCGACCGGGTCGTGCGGCCCCGAAGTCGGCGGGTCGGTCCGGTAGCGCACGATCTGCCCCGGGCGGACGTGGGCATCCCCCTCGCTCTCGAATCGCTCCACGCGCGCGGCGCCCCCCGCGCCCGCCTGCGGCTCCCTCGTCGCGACCTCCCACCACAACCATCCGACGCCCGCGGCAGCCAGTGCGAGGCCCGCCACCACCGCGGCCTGGATGAGCAGGCGCCGGCGCTTCGCGGTATCCGCGCTGGCCGCGGCCAGCTCGCGGCGCTGTCTCTTGCGTTCGGTACGGGACATGCGGTTAAAACCGGTTTCCGGGCTTCCCTTCAAGGTGCGCCGGGTGCGGGTCCTCTTGCGAGTGCAGGCGAGAGTCTTACCGGATTTGGCGAGGACGGCAAGTCGCCGCATCCTCGCCCGCCCGCATTGCGCCTTTGTTTTCACACGCGTTCTTGACAAAGGTCAAATCAGGTTCCCGGAAAACTTCCTAACATGTGCAATGTGCGGGCCCGCGTGCCCGCACGTTTGATTGCAGGATCGGGGGTGCTCATGTTCAGTCAACGGATCAGGGAAGTGATGGAGCGCAAGAAGCTGCTCACCGCTCCGCCGGAGACGACCGTCAGCAGCGCCGCCAGGCTGATGATGCGCAGGAAGGTGGGCGCGGTCATGGTCGTCGAGCAGAGCAGGCTCGTCGGGATCTTCACGGAGCGCGACGCCGTGTTCCGCGTGATCGCGCGCGGCCGCGACGCGCACGCCACGCGCCTCTCCGACGTGATGACGGTCGCCCCACACACCGTCAATCCGGACAACTCCTTCGGCTACGCGCTGCTGCTCATGCACGAGAACGGCTTTCGCCACATGCCGGTGATCGAGGACGGGAAGCTGGTCGGCATCGTGTCGGCGCGCAACGCGCTCGACCCCGACCTCGAGGAGTTCGTGGCCGAATCCGAGCGGCGCAAGCAGTTTCTGCGCGAGCGGACCGAGTACGCCTAGCGCGGCATCGGCTCCGGCCGCGGGCCGTCCCGACGACATCGTCTGCGGGCGGTCCGGACGAGGCCGCTTCCGCGGCAACCCCGGAATGATGAAGATGCCGCCCTCCGCCGTATAATCCACCCGGGTGCCCGCGGAATACGGGAGGTACGACCATGACGACACGCCGCAGATTTCTCCAGATTTCGGGAGCGGTTCTTGCGGCTCCCGCCCTGCCCGGCCTTGCCTCGGCGCAGGCGGCGAAATGGCCCGTGCGGCCGATCCGGGCGATCGTGCCCTTCAGCGCGGGCTCGACCATCGACGTCATCGGGCGCATCGTGCTCGAGCCGCTCGCGGCGGAGCTCGGCCAGAACATCGTCGTCGAGAACCGCGGGGGCGCCGGGGGCACGATCGGCTCGGCCATGGTTGCCAGCGCGGAGCCCGACGGCTACACGATCCTGATCCACGCCTCCGCGCATTCGGCGGCGCCCGCGGCCTATCCGAACGCCGCCTATCACGCCGGGCGCGATCTCTCCGGGGTGGCCATCTTCGGCACCGTGCCCAACGTGACGGTCGTCGCGCCCGCGAAAGGCATCAAGACGCTCAAGGAGCTGGTCGAGGCCGCCAAGAAGGGATCGTTCACCTTCGCCTCGGCGGGCATCGGCAGCGCCACGCACTGGGCCGCCGAGCGGCTGCGGCTGGCTGCGGGGTTCAACGCCGTGCACGTGCCTTTCCGCGGCGGCCCCGAGGCCCTCACCGACGTCGCCACGGGGCGCGTGGATTTCATGTCCATCGGGATTGACCGGCGTGAAAAAACTGATCCAGTTCGAGTGAGAGAAAATTCCGATTTTCTGACACTGGAAAGGATCAAGAAATGCCCAAAGGAGTGCGTTTAAAGCCCGAGCAGGTTGTGGCCAAACTTCGT
>VGID01000106.1 GCA_016868035.1 Betaproteobacteria bacterium
CGTCAGGCCCGAGAGAAGCCGACCGAGTTGGTAGCGCTTCGTGTACTTCACCTCGCCGCCGAAGAACGTGGCCGAGAGCTTGTGCGCCTCGTCACACACGATCAGGTCATAGCGGCAGTCGGGCGCGCTGAGCTTCCGCTGCACGTCCTCGTTACGGGCGAGCTTGTCGAGACGCGCGATGGCAAGGTCGTTCTCCATGAACCAGTTGCCGGTGAGCGCGGCTTCGAGGTTGTCGTTGGTCATGATCTCGAAGGGCAGATGGAAGCGGCGGTGCAGCTCGTCCTGCCACTGCTCGGCGAGACTTCCGGGGCACACGATCAGGCAGCGCCTCAAGTCGCCGCGCGCGATCAGCTCCTTGATGAGCAGGCCGGCCATGATGGTCTTGCCGGCTCCGGGGTCGTCCGCGAGCAGGAATCGCAGCGGCTGCCGGGGCAGCATCGCTTCGTAGACCGCGGTGATCTGGTGCGGAAGCGGCTCGACCAGCGAGGTGTGCACGGCCAGCACCGGATCGAACAGGTGCGCAAGGCGGATGCGGTGAGCCTCCGAGACGAGGCGGAACAGCGCGCCGTCGCCATCGAAGCTCCAAGGCCGCCCTTCCTGGACAATTTCCAGATCGGCTTCGCGATCACGAAACAGAAGTTCGTTGCCAACCCCGCCGGTCGCATCCTTGTAGGTGAGCTCGATGGCTCCCAATCCGAACCATTGCACGCTGACGACGGTGACGATCGCGTTTGGCAGTATGCCGCGGACTGCGCTGTTGGGTTTGAGATCTTCGAGCGTAGCCATCGGTCAGCGGCTTCCTTATGTTTCCCACGGATCGATCACGTCGATCCCGCAGCCTTCGTAGTCGACGGTGTTTCGCGTCGCCACGCTGGCGCCATGGGCGCGGGCGATCGCGGCGATCTGGCAGGCGAACTGGCTGATGGGGCGGCCGGCGGCGCGCCGCTTGGCGGCGATGGCGGGATAGGCGCGGGCGGCTTCACGATCGAAGGGAAGGATGCGGTCCCGGAAATCCTCATCCAGCACGCCCTCGATGGCCTGGGCGAGTGCGTCACGCCTGCGGCCCGCCGGCAGGATCGCCACGCCATGGCGCAATTTTGCCTCGCCGACAGCCGTGAAGTAGACGTTTGTCCCATCCTGCGCGGCAAGCCATGCCTCGACCTGCGGCGCCGGTTTGGGCCGCAGCAGTTCGGACAGCACGTTGGTGTCGAGGACGATCATGCACGCTTCCCGGCAAAGCGCGGCGGCTTGCGCATCGGGTCTCGCGGCGGCAGGTCGATCTCCACGCCGCCCACCGGCGCCACCCGCGAGCGGATGGAAGCCGCAAGATTGCGCGGCGCCGCCGGCTCGGTCACCACGTGGCGGAGGATTTCGCGGACCTCCCCCTCCATCGACCGCCCATGCTCGGCCGCGCGGATGCGCAGGCGGCGCTTGAGATCGTCTTCAAGGTTGCGGATCGTGATGCTGGCCATGGCGTACTCCCTGGTTCTCGCGATGTTAAGCGTTGATTGCATCGCAATCAATCCCCGGGCGGGCAATTCACAGGTTTCGGGGCACCGTTTTCCGCCCGCTACCCCGGAAAACGCGCCCTGACGCTGGCGAAACGCCGCGCCTTGCCCTCCCGCATGCGATATCGGCCCGGAAGGCCCCGGGCTCGTGGCCGCTGTTTTGCCAAACGGATCAGCCGGGAACGGCCTCCGCCCGCAGGTCCTTGAGGCGCAGCAGCATGGCCAGCATGCGTTCCAGCTTGCGGTCGAGGTGCGCCTCGTAGCGGCCGAGCCGCTCCAGCTTGTCCGGGTCGAGCGCCTCGCCGAAGGCCTGCTCGCGGATCAGCGGGCGGTTGGCGCGTTCCTTCCTGCGCTCGGCGTCACGGCGTCGTTATCGCCCTGGCGCTCGAGCAGCGCGGCCATGTCGTGGACATCGGCCACCGCACGGCGCAGTGCCGCCGCCGCCTCGCGGGGCGCGGTGGAAAGCGGTAGTCCGTCGATGAGCGCGTCGAGGCGCCCGCGCGCAAGCCATGCCTTGTGGCGCGCCAGCTCCGCCGCCAGACCAGGTTCGCCCCAGTCGACGATCGAGCCGACGTTGGTCGGATCCATGAAGCGGGTGTCGCGCGCGACGAATCCAGGGACCATGGTGATGCGCTCGCCGCGCTCGAGCAGGCGCGTCGCCCGGTGCAGAACCAGGTTGCCCTGTTGAAACAGGGCGTAGCCCGGACTGGGAAACTTCACTGCCTCCACGCGCGCCGCGGGCAGTTCGACGTTGCTGCCGCGTATGAGCCCACCGGTCGGCGTCGCGAGCAGGCCCGCCGCCTCCTCGCGCGTGCCGCGGAAGAATTGAAACTCGCCTCCCTTGATCGTGGCTGGGTCGGTGACCATCAACACGATGTCGAACCCGATCGAATCGGTATGCCACGTGTCGACGTGGCGCGTGATGTCCTCGGGCGCGTAGTTGACGTAGACCTGCTGCGAAGGCATCGAGTGGGGCGCGAGTGGCGTGCCCGCGACCCGGGACAGGAAGTCCACGAGCTCAGGCGCGCGGAAGAGATCACGGAGGAAGCGTGAGCGGTAGGCGCCCCCGGCGAGGTAGTTGGCGGTGCGCTGGCTGAGCCTGCTGAACTTACCGAGCCGGCGCGCGACACCCTGCGTCGCCTGAACGCCTTCGTCCGAGAGCACGCGGAACGGGCCCGCTACGGCCACCGGGCTCGGCGAGGCGTCGATGGTGTTCCTGTCGTACCCGAAGTCTCCGAGCGTCCAGGTCCTGGCCGGCGCGGAGAACGCGAGGTGACGACCGGCATCGAAGCGCGGTTCGTCGTCCATGGTCTCGTAGCCGGGCGGCAGCTCGCTCGGAAAGGGCAACGGGTCGGAGAGCGTGACCCGCGACGACGGCTGCCTCGGGCCGTCAGCGTCCGCTGGCTTCGACACGCGATGGTCTCCCCGCTCGAGAACCCCCGACCGCGCCGCTCTCTCCGCCGCCGTCCATCAGCCGCTTCAGCTTCTCGCGTGTCCGCTCGGATGCCTGTATCCTCTCCATCGGGGGCCTCCTTCGCTGAGGCCGGTCTCCAAACCGAACCTCGTTGATTCGCCAATCAGGCGACGGTGCACCCCAACCGTTTTTCCAGCAAGCTTAGGACTTCACCC
>VGID01000107.1 GCA_016868035.1 Betaproteobacteria bacterium
ACGACCAGTTCTTCCTCGCTTGGTCGATGGGCGCCGCCAAGGCCGCGGCGCGCTCGATCGAGAACGTCGAGGGCAGCACGGTCGTCTCGACCATGGCGCGCAACGGCGTAGACTTCGGCATCCGCGTGGCGGGTCTCGGCGAGCGCTGGTTCACCGCGCCGGCCGCAGCCGTCGCGGGCAGCTACTTCCCGGGCTTCGGTCCCGATCACGCGAACCGCGACGTGGGCGACTCGGCGATCATGGAAACCTGGGGCCTCGGCGGCATGGCGATGGCCGCCTCGCCCGCCGTGGTCACCATCGTGGGTGCGAAATCCTTCTCCGACGCGGTCAAGACCTCGCGCGCGATGGGCGAGATCTGCGTCGGGCGAAATGCGCTCTTTCCGCTTGCCGCGCTGGGCGAGGGCTCGCCGACCGCGATCGACATCCGGCGTGTCGCCGAGTCGGGAATCGTACCCTCGATCAACACCGCGATCGCGCACCGCGACGCCGGCGTCGGGCGCATCATCGGCGCGGGCATCGCCACCCCGCCGCTCGAGCCCTTCGTCGAGGCGCTCGGCGCGTTCGCCGATCGCTACTTGGGCTGATCGCCCCCGATTTTCGTCCCGCCCTCCAGCCGGGCGAGCAACGTGGCGATTTTCGGATCGAGCGGGCGCCAGTCGACGTGGAGCACCGGGACACCCGCCTCCTGCAGGTCCTGCGCGAACCCCTCCAGCCCGACGTTCACTACCCGCAGCGACTCGAGGAGGACTGTGCTCATGCGACCGCCAGCACTTTCGCCTCGAGATCCGGGCGCAGCACGAGCGCGGCGCAGCGCGCCGCCTGTGCGTTGGCGGGCAGCACGATCGCGCCGGCCGCTTCGAGCGCGCCCACCTGGCGCGTTAGCCCCTGCGGATCGCGCTCGGTGCCGACGACGGAGGCGACGACCGTCAGCGTGCGTCCCGCATCGCGCGCGGCGACGCGCGCCTGCTCGATCGCGCGCGCGAGCGGTCCCGCCGGATCGGAATGCGCGCCGCGGCCGAGCACGAGGTCGATGAGCAGCACGCCCACGTCAGCCTTCGCGCCGGCGGCCCGCACACGCTCGGCGCGCGCCTCGGGGTCGAGCATCGGATGAGGGCGCCCGACGGTGAATTCGTCATCGCCGAGATCGAGGATCTCGTGCGGGCTTCCGGGAGCCTCCCCGCCCAGGTTGGAGCGCACTTTCCCCAGAAGGGCCTCCAGCAGCAGCTTCGTCTCGTAGGCGAGCGTTCCGCCGCTGTAGAGCGCGAGCAGCCCGGCACCGCGTTTCCCCGGCTGCGCGCGGACCTGCGCGAGCCGCGCGCGAGTCGCTGATGCGTCGGCGAACGCGCGCGGCGACCAGGCGCCGCCGCGCAGCGCCCCGAGGACCGCGAGCGCGGCGTCTTCCAGTGTCTCCACCCAGATGCCCGGTGCGTCTGCCTGCGGCCGCGCGCCAAGGCAGCAGAGCACGACCGGCTTCTTCGTTCCGCGAATCGCGCCCTCGAGCGCGCGCAAGGTCTGCCTGGCGGGCGGCTTTGAGATGAGCACGATCGCCTCGGTGCGCGGATCGGCGGTGAGCGCGCCAAGCGCGGCGAGCGTCATCGCGCCGCCGACCTCGGCCGACAGGTCGCGTCCGCCCACGCCGATCCCGTGCGAGATGCCCTCGCCCGCTGCGGCAAGGTGCGAGGCGACCGCTTGCAGGCCCGTTCCCGAGGCGGCGATGCAGCCGACGCGCCCGCGCGGGACCACGTTGGCGAAGCCGAGCCCGACCCCGCCGAGGTAGGCGGTGCCGCAATCCGGCCCCATGCAGAGCAGTCCCCGGGCCGCGGCATAGGTCTTCAGATCAAGCTCATCCGCGATCGGCACATTGTCGCTGAAGAGGAAAACGTGCAGCCCGTGGCGCAGCGCGCGCATCGCCTCGAGCTTCGCGTGCGCGCCCGGCACGGAGATCGCGGCGAGGTTCGCGTCCGGCATCTCGCGCAGGGCCGCATCGAGCGTGCGCGGCGCGACGCGGCCTGCGCCGTCCGAATCGCGCTGGCGGTCGCGCTCGTCGAGCAAGCAAGCGGCATGCGCGAGCGCGGCGTCGGCGGCCGCCGCGGAATCGGCTTCTACGGCGAGCATCAGGTCGGCCGGACCCGCGGTGGCGAGCGACGGGTCGGCGAGCCCGGCGCCGGCGAGGATCTCGTGATTGGCCGGCGTGCCCATGAGGGCGGCGGCTTCGCTCACGCCCGGCTGCGCGCGCACCGCTTGCGCGACGCGCATCAAGGCGACTGAGTCGCGGTAGTACGACGCGCGCAAGATCGCCCGCAGCATGTTGCGACTCTACCGCAAGGTCGCTGCGCCAGCAAAATGCAGTTGCTTTCAGTGGCAGGCTGGTACCCACTATGGCGACCTTGGCCCAGATCGGGTCAGTGCCTTCACGAGCGGCACGATGTTCTTCTCGAGCAGCCCCTGCAGCTAACTGCCGGTGGGCGCACGCGCTTCCCGGAACACCGGTTCTCCCCCGGTGCGCCGAACCACCCCGTCGAGCACCAGGCAGTGCAGGTGGATGTTCAGGTTGGCCGCCGAGCCCAATCTCTGGATGAGCGTGACGCTTCCTGCGTTGGCCAGCGTAAGCAGATGGGTCCGGCGATCTACTTACTGTATGGGGGCGGCCGAAAGAAGTGGCGCAACGCCAGCTCGTATGCAATCAGATCGAGCATGACCACGAAGAGTGGGCAGAAGTCGCGCAGGCTGGCGAAATAGCGCTGGTAGTCAGCGCAGGACAACTCCAACAGCACAGCGATGACGACCAGCAGGATGTCAAGCAGCGCGACTAGCGGCCCAGGCGCAAGCGCTCGCAGGCGATGATTTCTCGGTAAAAACGGTCTTTAAATGAAACAACCAGTGGCATGCGGAAAGAATTCCCGTGCCGCGCCGTTATACTGGATCTGACCAAGATGGAGGAGCTTCAACATGCCGAACCTGACCATCCGGCGCCACCCATCAT
Organism: Betaproteobacteria bacterium; assembly: GCA_016868035.1. GTDB lineage: Bacteria > Pseudomonadota > Gammaproteobacteria > Burkholderiales > SG8-41 > SG8-41. Next base: position 2,984 of record VGID01000107.1, read on the forward strand.
TGATCAAAAGCCAACAACATAATTATCTATAGCATTGCTCATACCCCGAAACAATAAATGTT
>VGID01000108.1 GCA_016868035.1 Betaproteobacteria bacterium
CCCAGCCGCAGATGGAGGGCTTCGCAGTCACGTGCCCGCTCGCCCCGGACGCACCACGCCTCATATCCGGTTTTTGTTCATCGCCCCGCAGCTTCGGGTTCGGCTTCCTTCAGACCCCACCTCGCGGTGACGCCCTTGCCGTTTCCCTAGCCTTCGGCTCTGCGAAAACCTGGCTGTCGGACTCCCACCGACATAGTTACGTGCCATGCCCGGCACACACGGCGGTGTGAGCAGCGCGAACGTCAACCTGCCGAACCTCGGCCTCGTCACCCTCACCCCGGCCGGGGTGAAGGTCAGCGCGAGCTTCGCCCAGCTCACCGGCGGTGCCAACGTCGTGCATCCCGTCGCGCCCGGGGTATCCGTGTTCGGATCGCTCGCCGGCGACTACAAGATGCACGACCACCGGCAGGAATTCGACCAGAACAACTGGGGTGTGGCGGGCGGCGTGAGCTACCTTCAGGAGCAGAACCTGTTCCGCGGCACGCTCTCCTTCAATACGCTCAACGTGGATTACCGGCGCTTCCGCAATGTTACCGGCTTCACCGGGGAATGGATCCGCCAGATCGACGAATTGCAGGCGGTGAGCGCCCTCGTGCAGTACGCCGAGCTCGACTACGCCGGGGACAACCGCGTGCGCGACGCGCGTCTCTACGGCCTGGGCGTCGGCTACCGGCGCGCGTTCCTCGGCCCGTGGCGCCCGCTCGCCACCGTGAGCGCGAGCTACACGGAAGAGGACAACCGCCGCGGCCGCGACGATCTCGCCCGCGAAATCTACGGTTTTCGCGCCGCGGTGGCCGTCACTCCCGCCCCGCGCTGGTCGGCGAGCGCCGGGGCGACCTACCAGGTGAGCGACTACAAGACACCAGATGTCCTGCTCGCGCCCTTCCCGCGCCGCGACAAGTATTACGCGCTCGATGCGACCGGCAGCTACGCGGTCACGCGCAATCTGAGCATCCGGGGAGAGCTGCTGCTTTCGAAGAACGAGAGCAACATCGCGTTGTACGAGTACAAGCGCGAAGTGGCCTCGATCAAGGTCCGCTACGAGTTCAAGTGAAGGTGAAATCCGTCACGCAGCGGGCCCCGGAATGATGTCACCGACCTGCTACCATCGAAAGCGGTAACCAGTACGCATGAGGGGGGCGCCGTGGGATCGCAATTCTTCCGTCTCCTATCCATTTTGATTCTTGCTACCTCGGAACGCTTACAACGCACCTGACGGAGGCATCATGAAGCGCATCCCCTGCTATTTCCTTTCGGCCTTCTTCCTTGTTGCCTCCGGCGCGGCCCACGCCGCCGATGTCGGGCGGGTGCTGCTTGCGGTGGGCGATGTGGTGGCGGTGCGCGATGGCAAGCCCGTACGCCTGGCGCTCGGCACGATGGTGCAGGACAAGGACGTGCTGCGCACCGGGCCGGCGAGCAATCTTCAGGCGCGCTTCACCGACGAGAGCATCCTCTCGCTGCGCGAGAATACCGAGATCCGCATCGAGGAGTACCGCTTCACGGGCAAGGAGGACGGCACCGAGCGCGCCTTCTTCCGCCTGGTGAAGGGCGGTCTGCGCGCCATCACGGGACTCATCGGGCGCACCAACCACGCCAACTACCGCATGGGCTCGGTGGTGGCCACGATCGGCATCCGCGGCACCGACTACGTCACCCGGCTCTGCCAGCAGGATTGCGTCACTGCGAACCCCGGCCACCTCGCCCCCGACGGCCAGTACGGGCAGGTGCTCGGTGAGTCGCACGGCACGCGCAGCATCGATTTCAGCAACGAGCGCGAGGCGCGCAATTTCCGCATCAGCGAGAGCTTCTACACGCCCGATGCGAAGAGCCCGATCCAGCAGCTCCTGGTGCCGCCGAATTTCCTGGCGAATCAGCTCGAGGGCCGCAAGCAGGGCGGCACCAAGGGCGCGGCCGGGGGCACCAGCGGAGAGCAGGCCGCCGCGGGCGGGGTGACCGAGGACCCGCGCGGCACCACCCCCACCCCGCCCCCGCCCGATCCGCCCCGGTTCGTCGCGACGGAAGAGCGCACGGGAGCCGGGCCCGCTGTGGTGGGCGGCGGAACCCCGGTCTCCGCGCTGGTGTTCGCGTTTTCCGCGCCGAACGAGGACTGGGGAGATACCGCGGAAGCGAGCAAATCGCCGTTCGGCACCATACAGCTCGATTCAACCGGCACGAAGCTCGAGGGCGCGTTCGCGCTGAACCACCCGTTCCTGGGCAACGCGTCGATCACCCGAAGCGGTGCTCCTTTCGCCGACCTCGGCAGCTTTGATCCGGGCGACGGCACCGTGTACTGGGGCCGCTGGGGATCGGGCGCTGTTGCCGCGTCGAGCGTGGAGGGCACGCTCGTTCCGCCCACCGGAATACACTGGATGTTCGGGACCGCGACCGACTACAGCGTCATCGCGGCGAAGACGGCCACGGCGGTACCCTATTTCACGTTTGCGGGAGCCGGAACCAATCCTACCGACAGCATGGGAAACGTAGGGGTTTTCGACACCACGTACTCCGGCTTTCTCGTCAACTTCGTCGCAAAGACCCTGAGCGGGACCGTTGCCTACTCGGTCGGCGGGAATTCCTACACGCTTCCGGTACCGTCAACAACGCCGATCCAGAACTCGAATGGTGCAGCAACGTTCGGCATCGCGCCCTTGAACGCCGGATCGATCTGCTCCGACGGCTGCACTTCGATCAACGCGTACAGTGTGGGCGGTGTGTTCACCGGCACCGCGGGTAAAGGCCTCGCCGTCACGTACGCGACCGACCACTCGAGCGCAGGCCAGACCGCCGGGGCACAGCTGTTCAAGTGCAGTCCATCCTGCTGAGCAATGCACGTCGAGGCACGAAGGCACGGTTTAGGCAGATCAAAGGTGCGCCCGCGGCAGGCAAGAAAGCGCCGCTACCTCGGAACGCTTACAACGCACCTGACGGAGGCATCATGAAGCGCATCCCCTGCTATTTCCTTTCGGCCTTCTTCCTTGTTGCCTCCGGCGCGGCCCACGCCGCCGATGTCGGGCGGGTGCT
>VGID01000109.1 GCA_016868035.1 Betaproteobacteria bacterium
GCCGGCCCTGCTGCTCCGCCGCAACCAGGCGGCAAACTCCTCGCCGATAGTCCGTATTACGTGGGTGTTCGGTTGACATAATACGCCCTATCAGACGCTGGACGCGATCATGGACGCCTCCGCTCAACGTTGGCACGAGCCGCCACCTCGGCACCGTAGCAGTCTGGTGCGCCACACCGGCAGCGCTCCCTGGAACCTTTGGGATGGCCGGCCAGAATCGCCGTCGGCGTCGAAGAGCGGCCGAACGTGTTTGTCGATGGCTGGTGCAGGTGCACCAGTACCATCTCGCGGAATCGGGCGCGGGCAGGACACCGGTGTCGTTCGAGGACACGCACTTCGACTCGTGCGACCCCACCATGCGCCTCGACAACCTGCCGCCATTGAGCGCTTCGGCCCGTCATGGTTCGCGCACGGTGCTCGGACCCAGATCCAATGTGGAAGAACTCGGACTGGCCGCGGATCCGATGGCCGTACACCACCTCGACCTCTGGCATACGGCACTTGTCGATGACCGTCATAGCCACAGCAACGATCCTTGATTCCGTCTAACGCCCCTGCCGCTCAGCAGTCCGGCCGCGCAAGGTTGCGTAGCGCGGCCGTGCGCGTCACCGGCGGCCGGTCTGCTGCAGCGGCGAGTTAGCCTGGGAGGAAAAGTGCGCTGCGCGTTCATGCTGATGCGCTCCGCGCGCGGGACTCCCAGATCGTGGTGTCGACGTCTCGAAGCGGCAGGTTGAGCCGCGCAGTGGCCGCCTCGAGAAGCACAAGGGCTTCTACATCTGACACTTGGCGGCCGATCGATTCAGACACGAAGGCGATGATGTGCTGATCGGGCTTTGTCGTCTGCGCGCCGAACAGCATTCTGAGGTACTGGAAGCCGGCCAGCTTGAAGCCTTTGATGTTGAGGTCCTTGAAGTCCTCGGGGCGCGCGGATGTCGCCCAGCGCTCAAGCGCTTCCGCCTGAAGCGCGGGCGAAACACCCTGAACAAGCCCGGCCACAAAGCGGATCACTGAGGCGAGGATTCTTGCCCGGTCAGGGTGCTTGTAGTTGAGCTCGCGTTCGACGAAGGCCGAGGGAGATTGGTAGCCGGCGACCAGCACCTCAAGCTGGGCGATGGTGTGAAGCTCCGGATGGGCGCGCATCAGTGCTTCGAGCCGCGGCACCACGAAGCGATCGTAGTTGCGTCGGAGTGACAGCACGCAGTCGACGATGCGGATCGCGAGCGGGCGTGACCAGGCCGGGTCCTGTGATGGACAGACCTTGCCCGCGAACTGCTTCAGCGCCGCGACAAGCCGCGTGAGCTCGGCCTCAACTATCACGATGCGCTTCATTTGACCTCCGCTGGCTAACGCTCGAAATCACGCGGCGGCGGCCAAGTGATTTGGACTACAGAACCGCCGCGACCCACCGCTCGCGTGCATTTCGTTGTTCGGCGCTCGTCTTACTGCGAACGAAACGCCTTGAACAATTCCACCATTTGCACAACACGCTCTCGCGTCAACTGGATCCGCTTGTTACCGCGCTTGGCCAGCGTGGACTTCCCTTGACCGACAGCGACGTTGAAAAAGACCTTGAAGGGAGGAATGTAACTGAACTCCATGAACTCCGCCGGCGTGTACTCGTGGAACGCCCAGGCTCCATCTCGATTTGTGGCGACGACGAACCAATACCGCTCTTCGTGAGCCAACGCAGCTTCCCATTCGGTCAGCGTAGCAGCGCCAAAATACTGGCTGACTTGCGCCGTGTATTTGATCTCGAAGTAATAGACCTCGGTTCCTCGGCGGGCGGTGACGTCGGCCGGGCTTCCGGTGACCCGCACCTCTTCGAAACCGCGATACCGCAATTCCGCGACAAACGCTTCCTTGGCCGCAACGTCGCTTTTCGCGTTAACTACTATTTCACTCATCGTTCATTCCTCCGCCGCCGAACGCACAAGCTCAGCAGCGGCCGCCGCCCGAGTGAGCTTGAAGTCCTAGAAACCGAAAAGGCGGCGGCCGTCTGCTGCAGCGACTGGTTCGGCCGGACTACCTACCCGCCGACCGCGGCCGCGATCGCCTCCGAGCGGCGCGACCCATCCGGAGCCACCGTGGCGAAGCTTAGCGATTCCGCAAGCGCCGGGTAGCCTGGCGGGTCCACCAGGGCCTCCAGCAGCGCCCGGACGGCGCCGCAGAAGTGCCCCACGTACGGCGGCGGGGGCTTGGGCCGTGGTAGACCCCGCCACATCCCGAGCGCCTCCCGGAACGCGGCGACCGTCGGCCCGGGCTCGCGGTCGGGATCGGCCACCCGCCCCAGGAGCTCCTGGACCTCCGCGGCGTTGCCGGGATCGACGGCCGCCAGGGCCGGGAGCCACCACGCGCTGGCCGCCTCAACCGCGTTAACCACCCGCCCCGGCAGCGGCAGCCCAGGCCCGGCCCGGGCCAGCCACTCGGCAAGGCCCCACTGCTGGCCGGCCTCCAGCGCCTCCCCCAGCCGGTCGTACCCCTCGTCCGACATTGAGCCGACCTCCATGCCGTACCCGAAGTCGAGGAGGTCGCGGAGCGGGAGCGGGCGGTCGGGCGCCTGATGTGTACCGCGATACCGGGCGAGCCACTCCCGGACCTCCGGGTCGGTCGGGGCGAGGTGGCCTACTATCTCGTCGAAAGACGGGCCCCAGCCCGCGCCCGGGGGAGGCCCGGATGTTCCGGGTGTCACCAGCCGATCCCCTCTCACGCCCTCCGGTGGCCGAACGTGTAGTAGACACCCTAAACGGCGCAATTCTTTGCACCATATGGGGTGTGTAAGACGATTTCTGTCCAGAAACCTCACAGCAGTTCATACACTTACTATCCTTAGCGGGGTAGCCGATAGTCCGTATTACGTGGGTGTTGCTGAGTTCTTGGGGGCAGTGCCCCTAAGTCCGCTGGCAACGAAGAAACATCGGCCGAGCCATCCATCCATCGGCCCCGCATCCGCGGATTCCTTCACGAAGCGGAACGCGCCGAGCGCGCCAA
>VGID01000110.1 GCA_016868035.1 Betaproteobacteria bacterium
AGGAAGTCCAAAGCCCCCCGAGCCTGTCATGGGTCGCGGGTTCGACCCGCGCTGGAGTCGCCGCGTCAGACGGGGACGTGGAGTTGCCCGGACTCTACGCATGCGAACTTGTTCGCATATCGGGTGCGCGCGTCTAGCCGGCACGGGCCGCGCTGGCTTCCTTCAAGGTCGGCCAGATCCTCCGGAACCCACAGGAGAAAGTAGAGCCTGCACCCTTGTTCTCCAGGATGGACCCACTGCGCCGCTTCCCCGGATGACAGGCGAGAAGGTCGAAAACCCTCCTTGCTCCAGGAGAGGTCGAGCTTCCTCCGTCCTTTCCGCATGTAGCTCGAGACCCTAGTCGCGTGAGAACTTCTCTCAGTCGTCGCTCGGCCTCGGCGAGCGTTCTCCGGTGACACGGCACTCGCACTCCTGTGCGGGAGTACCGGTGCGTCCAGAGTGTCTCGATCACATTCAGGTAGATGTTGGAGAAGCAGCGAGATGCGGGCTTGAAGTACACTTCGAAAACGGGTTCCGGGTTCCAACACGAGCTTCGCCGCCATCTACCTGCGGCGCGGTGGGACGTTCCGACACCGCGAATCGAGGTTGAAGGGCGTGGCGGGCTGGGCTATCCATTGACACAACGTCGGCAAGGGGTCAGGCGGAGGAGCACCAGGGATGACGAGAAACACGCAACACGCAACACGCAGCGGACAGGATGCGCAGGGCAGCACCCAGACTGCAGCACGCTGTGCTGCGCTAGGCGTCTGGCTGGGGGCAGCGGGGACGTCCCACTTCGTGTTGAAACTCGAGCGGCGGTCGACATGAGCTACGCGGCTACCAGTGCGACGTCAACGGTCTTGCCGAGCCTGACGTCGTGAGCTCGGAGGGCGGCAACGAGGGTTCGCATGCCACCGTGGCCGCGCAGACGACGGAAGCCCTTCTCGGCCTCCATGACCGCGGTAGCCGTCCAGCGCTGCACCATGCTCCCGTCCTTCCAGCGGCGCACGCGGCGGGAGAGGTACCGCACCGAGCCCATCAGGTTCTCGATCACGTTCGTTGTGGAGAGGGTGCGTTCCAGCCACTCGGGCAGCCCGAAGCCCATCACGGTGAGGGTCTCGTCCAGTCCCTCCTCGAGCGAGGCGGCAGCGCCCGGATGATCACTTCGCAAGCGCCGCACGAGGTTCGTGAGCAGCGTCTTGGCGCGCTTCACGTTCGCCGCCCTGTACGCCTGACGCATCGCCGTCTTCGCCGCCGGGCGAGCCTTCTCGGGGAGCTGGTCGAGGACGTTCCTGAGCTTGTGCGCCTGGCAGCGCTGGATGAACACTCGCTTGTGCCACACGGCGCGGACGGCCTTCGCGAGAGCCTTGCTCCCGTCGAGGACGGCGAGGATCGTGTGCCCCGTTCGCAAGCCACGATCGACCAGGTCGGAGAGCAACGCCGTGCAGGCCGCCGCACTCTCCGTGGCCCCCTCGCGCACACCGAGGACGTGCTTCTTGCCGTCGGCGTCGATACCGACCGCAACGAGCATGACGTGGTCGGCGATGTACACGCCGTCGATCATGAGCACGACGAGGCTCACCTCGCTGAGGTCCCGGGCGAGCCACTCCTTCATGCGGGCCTCCGTTTTCGCCACGAAACGGCGGCTCACGGCGCTCTTGCTCGTGCCACGCGCCACCACTACCTCCGGCAGTGGCTCCAGGGACCGCGCGTACTTCCGCGTCGTCACGCCCACCAGCATCTGCTCTACGGCGCGCTCCGTGAGCGGGTCCTCCTCGGAGAACTGCGTCCACGACGGCAGGCGAACCTCGCGCCCCTCGCTGCTCCTTGCCCGCGGCCGTTGCACGGAGACGCGCCGCCCTCCCATGATCAGCTCCCCAGCTGCGTGACCCGACCGCGACGCGCGGCGGTCTCGGTCGTGCGAGTACCGCGGTCCGCAGACGGCGGTGCGCTCTCGTTCGAGCAGCTCCTCCAGCGCCATCAGCCCCGCGTCCACGACGAACGCCCGCAGGTCCCGGCGCACGATCCCTGCGAGTCCGCGCACCAGCGCGCCTCCGTCTTCCCTTCCAGCCTCTTCCTTCTGTACCTTCTTCATCGGCGGTTCCTTTCGGTCAAGCAACCCGATCATCCGATCGGGTCGAGTGGAACCGCCACTCAACTTTCAACAGGCTGCGGGACTACCCCCCACCTGGGCGCCAACTTCGACTACTACCTCGGCGGGTCAGAGGGTCCGGCCACGGTCAACGCCTGGACCATGATGCTCGAGCCCGGCTACGATCTGGCCATCGGAGACGGCATGGTCCTCCGACCCCAGCTCGGGGTCGGTCTCACGGCCCTGGCGGTCGAAGTGTGCGTGGATCTCGGCGCGCTGGGGGGCGGCGAGCAGTGCATCGACGACTCGGGGAGCGACTTCGCCGTCGCGCCGGGTGCGCAGTTCCTCATGGACCTGGGCGGTCTCTATTTTCAGGGCGGGCTCCGCTACAACCACGTCTTCGTGGACAACGGGAACGCCGACGCCCTGGTCCTCAATGCGGGCGCGGGCATGAGCTTCTGAAGGACTCACGGGCTGGCCGAAGGGCCAGCCTCGCACGAGTCCCACGAGGAGGGCGGCCCCTTGGCCGCCCTCTTTCTTTTTGTGCCGTGGGAGGTGTGCGTCGAGGCACGCCCGGGTGACACCCCGGGTGCTACCTTGCTCCGCCGATGCGAGGTTTCCCAACGTGGCTCGCGATCGCCGCCGCCTCCTGCGCCGCGCCTGCCGGGCCGATCGCAGTCTCCGCGACCACGGCGCCCGCGCAGGTGGAAGCTCCGTCGGGCGCGTCCGAGGCCGACGCCGGCGCCGTGGCTCGGCGTCCTGGGTCAGCAGAGGAGGCCGCCCCCGAGACCGAGGCTGCGGCCGAGCCACACGACGTCGAGGTCGTGCGCGAC
>VGID01000111.1 GCA_016868035.1 Betaproteobacteria bacterium
ACGAAGATCAGCATGCCCACGGTCGATAGCAACCCGCGGCGGGAGGACGGAACGGTTGCCCACCCCGCGCCGCACGCAAACGGGCGGTGGTAAGCTTCTGCGAAGGGGTTTTCCTACAGACTCGTTAGACGGCAGCATCTCGGCCGGTTGACGTATATACACTCTGCCTATACACTTGGCAATGCGGTTCACGTGGGACGAGGCGAAGCGCAAGCGAAACCTGAAGGACCACGGCCTCGACTTCGTGGACGCCGAACGGGTATTTATTGGCCCCACTTTCACCTACGAGGACGATCGCTTCCGCTACGGAGAGCAACGCTTCTTGACGCTTGGCCTGCTTGAGGGCATCCCCGTATCTATTGTCCACACGGAGTCCAAGGACCGCATTCATATCATTTCTTTCCGAAAGGCGACAAAACGTGAAACGGCAATCCTCTTCGAAAACCTCTAAGACCGATCTGGCGCGTGTTCGGCGCATGAAAGACAAGGACATCGCGTTGTCCGCCGAGCATCCCGAGGCCGACATGCGACACATCGTGCGCGGAATCGTGCGCCGGGGTCTTAAACCTGTTTCCGGCAAGGCCTCGATTTCTCTCCGCGTGGATGCGGACGTTCTGGAGTGGTTCAGGGCCAAGGGCCCTGGCTATCAGACCAAGATGAACGCCGTGCTTCGGGCATTCAAGGATGCTTCCGTCTAACCGCGCGTTCGAGGGTCGACGCTCTACGGGCGCGCCTCAACGCGGACTATAAGGACTTCCCTCTCCCTGCAACTATAAGGACTTCCCTCTCCCTGCAACGGGGCTGATGACGTAGACAGGATCGACTGCGGAACTATAACCGGCCTGTTTGCGAGCAGTGGAGCGCTCTGGCCCTGATGAAAGCCGCGCGCCCGGTTCCCATACGTTAGTCGGCAGGACGATGCTGCCGCCGAGATGACCGGAGTGTCCGGGCGCCGGTCTGACCTGTGTGTCATCAACGCTTGCAGTCTGGAGATGGAGGAACTCACTCACGCCGGCGTTTGCAGCTGCTGGCCTTTGCTCAACAGCGCCCAGGCGATGCGGGCATTCTTGGCGGCAATCGCGACGAGGGTCTTGTGATAACCACGCCGCGCCTGGACCGAGAGCACCCAACGCGACATGCGATCGGTGTGACGTATCGCGGTGTGCAGCACCGAGCGGGCGCCTTGCACCAGCAGGCAGCGCAGATAGGCATCGCCCCGGCGCGTGATGTGCCCGAGACGGCTCTTGCCCCCTGAGGAGTGCTGGCGGGGGGTCAACCCCAGCCAGGCGGCGAACTGGCGGCCGCTGTCGAAATCGCGGGCATTACCGACGGTCGCCACGATCGCCACCGCCGTGATCGCCCCGATACCGCGTATAGCCATGAGCCGCTGCGCGGGCTCACTCGCACGCGCCTGGGCCTGTAATTCACGGTCGTAGCTACCGATGCGCTCATCGAGCAGGCGCAGCTGCTCGAGCAGATCCTCGAGCGCGCGTCGCGCCAGCGCGGGCAAGCCTTCCCCGGCGCGGCGTGCGCCCCGGCGCACGTGCACGGCGCGATTGGGCAGCACCACCCGGGCCACCCCAAACTCGGTGAGCAGCGCCCGGATGCGGTTGATGGTGGCCGTCTTCTCCTCGATCCAGCCCTGGCGCACCCGGTGCAGCGCGAGCAGCGCTTGCTGCTCCGCGCTCTTCACCGGCACAAAGCGCATGTTCGGGCGGCTCACCGCCTCGCAGATCGCCTCGGCATCGGATCCATCATTTTTGCCGCTCTTGCGATAGGGCACCACGAAGGCCGGCGCCATCAGCTTCACCTCGTGCCCGAACCCGCGAAACTGCCGCGCCCACGCGTGCGAGCCCGAACACGCCTCCATCCCAATGACACACGGCGGCAGACCCGCCACCAGCTCAGCCAGCGCCTCGCGGTGCACCGTCCTCCTCAGCACTACGCGCCCCGAGCTGTCCACCCCATGCAGTGCAAATACCCGCTTTGCCAGATCGATTCCCACGGTAGTAACCTGTTCCATGACTTCCCCTCTCGTTTAGATTGAAGATGCGAAATTCAATCTTGGCACTCCGATGCCGTGCGAGCTACGGCCCGCTTCGAGTAGGAGAAGTCCCTTCCATTCGTTAGGCGATCGAGGCACGAACCTTTTGAAGAGGGAACTGCAAGTAGGTTAAGACGCAACTCATCCTTAGGAGGCCAATATGCGTATGCTGGTTGATGTTCAGTTTCCGCTCGAGCCGTTCAACACCCTCGTCAGAAACGGCACAGCGGGCCAAATCATCAAGAAGATTCTCGCGGATCTCAAACCCGAGGCGGCCTATTTCGCTGCACGCGACGGAAAGCGTGGTGGGACACTCGTGCTCGATGTTGCTAACCCTTCGAAACTGCCTGCGGTAGCGGAACCCTTCTTCCTGCAGTTCAACGCCAGCGTGGCGTTCCATCCCTGCATGACGCCCGAGGATCTGGGGAACGCAGATCTCGAAGCGCTAGGGAGCAAATACCGATAGATTCATCCACCAGACCTTGGGAACGATCGCCTAACCCGACGCTGCAGCCGACCGGCTTCGCCGGCGGCTGAGCGCCCACGTGTGTGCCGGGCATGGCACGTAACTATGTCGGTGGGAGTCCGACAGCCAGGTTTTCGCAGAGCCGAAGGCTAGGGAAACGGCAAGGGCGTCACCGCGAGGTGGGGTCTGAAGGAAGCCGAACCCGAAGCTGCGGGGCGATGAACAAAAACCGGATATGAGGCGTGGTGCGTCCGGGGCGAGCGGGCACGTGACTGCGAAGCCCTCCATCTGCGGCTGGG
>VGID01000112.1 GCA_016868035.1 Betaproteobacteria bacterium
GGCCACTGCGCCGCTTCGGCACAATGGAGGCATGCGTATTGACTCAATCTGCCGAACCGCCGTATACGTGACCCGTTCGTACGGTGGTGTGGGAGGGGGGAGCCGTGAGGCTTCTCCCTATCCCGATTATACGGCAACATAGACCGATGCTATTGCACTCGTCTATGCCGTGAAGTTCACTCTCTATTTTGATGCGATTCGCGCCCGCCCGGATCGGGTCATGATCCAGGAGGCGTGGATTGAAAGGGCCATCCGATCACCAATCCGAGAAGCCGTTCAGGCTGATGGTCGGATTCGACGGTGGGTCCAGGTGCCGGAGATGGAAAATCGGTATTTGCGAGTTGTTCTTCTCCCCGACGGCGAGACTGTTCATAATGCTTTCTTTGACCGAGGGTTCGTGCCATGAAAGTCCGTTACTTCGCAGATACCGACACGTTGCTGATCGAATTTCGTGATGCACCGGTGGCCGAGACTCGTGACCTCGACGAGAACACCTTGCTGGACGTAGACGCCCAAGGAAATATTTGCGCCATTACGGTGGAGCATGCATCGCAACGCGCTGGTGCTCCGCAGTTTTCGTACGAACAGGTTGCCGCATAACCGCGCGATCGACCGCGACGCGAGAAAGCGCCGCGCGCTTCCGGGCGCGCGTCATCGCGGACGTTATACCGCAACAGATTCGGCGTATTTTGTCCGCCGCGATTCGTGCTGATATCCTCGCGAAATGAAGGTCAGCGAGGTTCTGAGGATGCTGCACGACGATGGGTGGTATCTGATCGCAACTCGCGGAAGTCATAGGCAATTCAAACATCCTTCGAAGCCTGGCCGCGTGACCGTAGCCGGGAAACCCAGCGATGATTTGGCACCCGGGACACTCAATAGTATCCTCAAGCAGTCTGGGCTGAAGAAGTAGAGCCGATATGCGCTACGCGATCGTGATTGAGAAAGCGGGAGAGAACTTTTCGGGCTATGTGCCCGATCTCCCAGGTTGTATCGCAACCGGCGCTACGGTCAAGGAAACCGAGAAGGTTCTGCGCGAAGCTATCGAATTTCATCTCGCCGGGCTCCGCGAAGACGGCGCCCCCATTCCCCAGCCTTCGAGCCGAGTCGATTACGTCGACGTTGCGGTATAACCACCCGATCCACACCGTCGCGAGTGCGCGCGGTGCTGGCTTCCTCGCGCGGGTGATCGGGACACGTTAGGTGCTAGAAGAATAGCCCTTGAGCCCAACAATCTTCCGCGAGGGTGGCTTCCGATTCTTCTTCTTTTCGCGCGAGGAATCCCGACTCCACGTTCATGTACACCACGCGGACGGGGAAGCGAAATTCTGGCTTGAGCCTCAGATCGAACTGGCGCAGAATTACGGACTGAACGACCGCCGGATTCGGGCGGCGGAAGCGTTGGTCCGGAAACACGAACATGACATCCGTGCTGCCTGGCGCAAGCACTTTGGACGTTGAAGTAACGAACGTCTCGCCTCACGGCTTCTGGCTGATGCTGGGAGCCGAGGAGCTATTCGTGCCTTTTTCGGAGTTTCCCTGGTTCAAGGACGCTCCGATCGCAAAGCTCACGAAGGTGGAACGCCCTCAACCGCACCACCTCTACTGGCCTGACCTCGATGTGGATCTGGCCGTCGAATCCATCCGCCACCCCGAGAAGTTTCCGCTGGTGGCGCGATCCAGCACCTAACCGCGCGGTCGAAAATGACGCTCCGCGAGCGTCACCGCTCGCACGCGCATTTCACCGCGAACGTTGGGTGTCATTCTATCGAGGCAACAGGGTCAGACTCGATCGATCGTGGATGTCGGGCCGCGTTAGCAACAATGCGAATCAATCGAGTCTGACCCTGAGGTCTCCCCACGAACAGGGGTTGTACCTCGTTGATGTAGTTGATAGAGTCTGTCCAAAACGGCGCATGCATGGCGCGCTTACCGTCTCTTTCGAGGCTCACAACCTTCGAAAGAGACCGCACCATGCATGCGCTCAATATCGTACAGCAGTTGCTTCGATCGTGTTGCCCGCACATCCACACCACGCGTTTGACTGCGATTCTGGCGGCCGTGGCCGCTGCGGTGCGCGGCCGGCGGCTGACGCTGACCGAGCTGGGACGGGCGCTCATCGCTAAGGCGCATGTCAAGCACAGCATCAAGCGCGTGGACCGGCTGCTCGGCAACCGACATCTCGCTGCCGAGCGCTTCGATCTGTATCGGGCACTCGCCCGGCGCCTGGTGGGCGCGCGGGCGCAACCGCTGATCGTGGTGGACTGGACCGACTTGAGCCTCGATCGGCGCTGGCAACTGCTGCGCGCCGCGGTGCCCATCGGCGGGCGCGCCCTCACGCTCTATGAGGAGATCCACCCTTTGTGTCGCTTTGCCAATTTGCGCGTGCATCGTGCGTTCCTCGCTCGGCTCAAAGGGCTGCTGCCAGAGGGCACGAGGCCGATCCTCGTGACCGACGCCGGCTTTCGCGCCCCCTGGTTCAAGGCCGTGAACCGCTTGGGATGGCACTGGATCGGGCGCATCCGCAACCGCGACTATCTCTGCCCCCAGGCGAAGCGCTTCTATGCTCGAAAGCACGCCCAGACCAACGGTGCGGTGGCAACCAAGGCGCTCGCGCACAAACTCGCGCGCGCCTGCTACCACACGTTGAAGCGTGGCGAGCCCTTTGACCTCGAGCGCTGCTTCGCCGGATGACAAATGGCCGGACATGGGCGAGCCCGAAATGGGG
>VGID01000113.1 GCA_016868035.1 Betaproteobacteria bacterium
GTGTCCGCGATCATCGGAATCCGCGCTTTTCTGAACCCCTGCCGGTCTCAGTAATGCTGCAGCATCATCCCCCGCCGAAGGCGGGGCGCATTTCGGTTCTGATCGGGTAGGGTAATTGACGCGGTGGAAGGGTGGCCCCGGCCGTTAGCGCGACCGGGGCCTGGCTCCGGCGAACCGAAGCACTTCAGCAAGTGCTTTGAACCTGCCACGACGCCAGGCCATTTGTCCATCTCTGTCTGCCGACAGGATGGCGGCGGCTTCAGAACCCGTTCTGATCTCAAGAGTTTGCGGTGGCGCCGGATGTGCGAGGCTCTTCTGGATTTGCCATTCCTGCTACCGTGGTCAGCGCTACTGCAGCCTGCCGTGCCACTCCGAGACGCGTCGCCGCCAGCGCCGCGAGGCCAACCGCCGCCATCAAGCCAGCCCTGAAGGCCGTCTCGATCACCGGGACCGTCAGCGAGCCTACCGCCGACGCCTGGCTGCTCGATCCCGCGTGACGGATCAATCTTCCTCCGCCTGCAGCATCTCGGGCACTGTGCTCAGGCTCGCGCCGGAAACGACGGCGCTCCGCGTCCCATCGCGCAGACCGGCACGCATCGGACTGCTGTCGTGCTGGGTGTGCGGGCGCCTCGGGCGCTGGGTGAACCCCTTCCGACACCGGGAGTGACCATGCTTGCCGCCGAGACGGTCGCCGAGATCCGCCGCCTGTTCTACGCCGAGCACTGGAAGATCGGCACGATTGCCCGCCAGCTCGGCGTCCACCACGACGCGGTGCGCCATGCGCTCGGAACCCATCGCTTCAATCGCGTCAAGACAGTCCGAGCCTCCTGCATCGACCCGTATCTCCCGTTCATCCGCGAGACGCTGGAACGCTATCCCCGCCTTCGAGCCACCCGCATCTACGCCATGATCCGAGCCCGCGGTTATCCAGGCAGTCCGCTCACGGTCCGCCGCGCCGTGGCCGGACTGCGCCCGACGCCTCGGGAGGCTTTCCTCCGCCTGGAAACCTTTGCTGGCGAGCAGGCACAAGTCGACTGGGCCCATTTCGGCACCGTCCATGTCGGTCGCGCCGAGCGTAAGCTCTCCTGCTTCGTCCTCACCCTGTCGTACTCGCGCGCCCTCTACCTGGAGTTCTTCCTCGATCAGACCCTCGAAAACTTCCTGCGCGGACACGTCCGTGCCTTCCAAGACTGGGGCGGAGTCCCGCGCGTCATCCTCAGCGACAACCTCCGTTCGGCCGTCCTGGACCGACGAGGCGACGCCGTTCAGTTCCACCCGCGCCTCATCGAGCTGTGCGCCCACTACCACTTCACCGTCCGCCCCTGCAACGTCGGCCGCGGTAACGAAAAGGGACGTGTCGAGCGCGCCATCCAGTTCATCCGCGGATCGTTCTTCGCCGCCCGGCCCTTCACGACTCTCGAGGATTTCAACCGTCAGGCCCACCTGTGGCGCGACCAGGTCGCCCATGCCCGACCCTGGCCCGGCGACGACTCCCGCAAGGTGAGCGACGCCTTCCAGGAGGAAAAATCTCGCCTTCTGCCCTTGCCCCTTCACCCTTTCGAAACCGACCTGCTCGTCACCGTCCGGTCCGGCAAGACCATCTACATCCGGTTCGATCGCAACGACTATTCGATCCCGCCAGCTGCCGTCGGCCGCCCCCTCACCCTGGTTGCCTCCGATACCACGGTCCGGATCCTCGACGGCACCCAGGAAATCGCCCGCCACCGGCGCTCCTGGGATCGCCACGCCCTGGTCACCGACCCCGCGCACGAGCAGCAACTCCTCGCCGAGAAAAAGAAGGCTTTCGGATCGACTCCCGTCGGCCGCCTGGCGCTGGCCGTCCCTGAGACCGAGCCCCTCCTCGATGCCGCCTTCCAGCGCGGCGAATCCGTCGGACCCCAAACCGTCCAGTTGCTGCGCTTGCTCGACGACTATGGTGCCCAGCAGCTGCGCTACGCCGTCCAGGAAGCGCTCGAGCGCAATACCCCCCGAGCCTCGTCGGTCGCCTTCATCCTACGCCGGCGTAACCGTAGGAATTCGGGCCCGTCCCCGGTTCAGATCCCCCGTCGTCCCGATCTCGCCGACCTGCATGTCGAACCTCAAAACCTGGAGCCTTACGATGACCTCGGCCGCCCCGATGAGGACGACTGATCTCGCTTCCTCCCTCACACGCCTCGGATTTCGCGCCGTCAGCCAAAACCTCGAGGATCTCCTGGCCCGTGCCATCAAGGGACGCTGGCCCCCTCACGTCCTCCTCGAGGAAGTCGCGCGCCTGGAGTCTCACGAACGTACCCGCCGCAGCATGGAACGCCGCCTCCGGTTGTGCCGCATCGGCCGCTTCAAACCCATGGCCGACTTCGACTGGAACTGGCCTGCCGAGATCGACCGCGACGTCATCGAACGTGCCTTGACGCTCGAATTCGTCCGCGAAGCTCGCAACCTCGTGCTGGTCGGCAACAACGGCCTCGGCAAGACCATGATCGGCAAGAACATCGCTCACGCCGCCGTCCAGGCCGGCTACTCCGTCCTGTTTCGCACCGCGACCGACATCCTCGAAGACCTGCAGTGCGACTCTCCCGAGCTCCGGCGTCGGAAACTCCGCGCCTACGGACACCCGGCTCTGCTCTGCATCGACGAAGTAGGCT
>VGID01000114.1 GCA_016868035.1 Betaproteobacteria bacterium
CGACACCCATTGCTCCAGTTGTTGCCGTTCGCCTTCCCCCAGGTTCACAGCTTGCGCGCGTTTGGGCATGATTGAGCATAGCAACACCCGTCCAGAAGTACAAGCTATTTCGCGGACAGTGCACTAGCTAACTTGCGGTTTTTTGTTCTTGAAACACCTGCCGCATCGTACCGCGTAACGCCCCATCATGTCACGCCTCACCAGGTCACGCTCCTTCATGTCACGCATCACTACCTGACGCCGCACTTTACGCGGCGTCAGCCGCGGTCGAGCACTTCCTGGATCTTCGCCGCGGGCACGGTGATCTCGACGCCGGCGCGCTCCTCCTGCAGCAGCAGGAACGAGCGCGAGTCGCGCTCGCCCCAGCCGCGGTTCAACGCCTCGGTCATCTCCGCGTGCGTGAGGTTGGCGATGCGCATCGGCACGCCGAGCTCGCGCGCGAGCTCGGTGGCGAGCGTGACGTCCTTGTGCGCGAGCTTGAGCGCGAAGTCGGGCGGCTCGAACTTTCCCTGGAGGAACTGGTTGCCCAGGCGGTCGAAGCTGCGCATGCGGCCGAGCGAGCACTGCCGGATCGCCGACCAGAGCTCGAGCGGGTCCACGCCGGCCTTCACGCCCATGGTGAAGACCTCGGCGACGGCGGCGTGCATCGCGTAGCCCGCGCAGTTGTGCACGAGCTTCGCCACTGAACCGGCGCCGACCGGGCCGATGTAGATCACCTGGTCGCCGATCGCGTCGAGCACGGGACGAAAGCGGTCGAAGGCGGCGCGGTCGCCGCCCACCAGCAGCGCAAGCTTGCGGCTTTTCGCGCCGCGCGGCCCGCCCGATACCGGCGCATCGAGCATCGGGATGCCCCGTTCGGAAAAGCGCGCGCTCAACCGGCGCACTATGGTGGGCGAGTTCGTAGTGAGATCGAACCACGCCGCGCCCGGGCGCATGCCCTCGAGCAGCTCCGCGCCCACCGCCTCCGCCTCGCGCGGGCCGGGGAGGGACGTGAATACCACGTCCGATTGCTGCGCGAGCTTCCGCGCCCCGTCCGCCCACGTTGCGCCGGCCTTGAGATGCGGCTCGCCCGCCTCGCGCCGCAGGTCGTGCACGACGAGGGCGTGGCCTGCGGCCCTCACGTTGAGGGCCATGGCGCCGCCCATGATGCCCAGTCCGATGAAACCCACCTTCATGCGCGCCTCCAGGAGTTGAGCGGCCGGCCGCCGCGGATCGAGCCCGGAACCGTCCCGGCATCGAAATGCACGGGACTCGGGAAGTCCCGAATATACCAGCGAAATTCGGCATCCCGGATGCGGGCCCGCGAAGTCCCGGCGCGGGCGAGCTTGACACTGAGTTTCAATATGCAGAATAATTTTTCGATATGTTGAAAACAAAAGGCCCGCAGGGCGCCCACGCGCGCGCGCTCGACGTCTTCGAGATCTTCGGCGCCGCGCGGGAGCCGCTCTCGCTCTCGGAGATCGCGCGCACGATCAAGGTGCCCGTGAGCAGCTGCCATCTGCTGCTGCGCACGCTCCTCGAGTGCGGCTACCTCTACTCGCTGGGCCGGCGCAAGCTCTACTACCCGACGCGCCGGCTCTACGACGTCGCGCGCTCGATCGCGGTGCACGATGCGCTGATCGAGGGGCTGCGGCCGGCGCTCGCGAGCCTGCGCGACCGCTCCGGGGAGACCGTGATCCTGGGCAAGCGCCAGGGCGACGCGGTGCTCTATCTCGATGTGCTGGAGAGCGCGAAGACCGTGCGCTACACCGCGCACGCGGGAGAGTACAAGCCGCTGCACTCGAGCGCGATCGGCAAGGCGCTGCTCGCGGCGCTCGCGCCGGAGGCGCTCGAGGAGTGGCTCGCCTCGCACGCGCTGGAGCGGGTGACGCCGAACACGCTCGCCACCCCCGCGCAGCTCAAGGCGAACCTCCAGCAGGGCCGGAAGCGCGGCTACTTCGTCACCCGCGGCGAGAACGTCGTGGACGTGTTGGCGGTCGCGGCGGGGCTCTCGCTCGACAACGAGGCCTTCGGGATCGCGATCGCCGGGCCGCTGCAGCGCATGGAGCCCGCGCTTGCCCGCCATGCCGAGGCTCTGCGCGTTGCGGTGGGGCGGATCACGCGGGGACGCGCGCGATGAGGGGAGAGGCCGCGACGGTGGTGGCGGAGCGTGCCGGCGGGGTGCTCAACGTGAGCATCAACCGCCCCGACAAGCGCAACGCGCTGAGCCGCGCGGTGCTCGGCGAATTGAAGCGCGTCTTCTCGGGCCATTCCGGAGCGCAAGACCTGCGCGTGGCTGTGCTGCGCGGCGCGGGAGAGAAGAGCTTTGCGGCGGGGGGCGATCTCCGCGACCTCGCCCAGGTGCGCACGCGTGCGGATACGCGGCGCATGGCGGAGCAGGCGCGCGATGCGCTGGAAGCGATCCGCTCCTTCCCCGTGCCGGTGGTGGCGGCGTTGAACGGCGATGCGCTCGGCGGGGGCGCGGAGCTGGCGGTCGCCTGCGATTTTCGCGTCGCCGCGAGCCACGCGCGCATCGGCTTTATCCAGGGACGGCTCAACATCGCCACGGCCTGGGGCGGGGGCGCGGACCTGATGCGGCTCGTCGGTCCGGCGAGGGCGTTGCGCCTGCTCGCCGCGGCCGAGCT
>VGID01000115.1 GCA_016868035.1 Betaproteobacteria bacterium
GTGAGCGTGCGCGAAGCATGGCACACCAGCAAATCGGCGCATGGACCATGGCGGCTCTCGAAGACTCCGGCGCTCGCGTTGGCTTTGCCAGCGCGCTACTTCAGCAACTTGGGGCTGCCGACTGTGGCAGCGGGACCGGAATTCACTTCATCGAACCGCCGTGTACGTGACCCGTAAGCACGGTGGTGTGGGAGGGGGGAGCCGCGAGACTTCTCCCTATCCCGATTAGACCTCATTCGTACGCTGGCTGGACAGCTATACGTCAATGCCGTAGAATGGGCCGATGTTCGAGTTCATCGAGACGCCTTTCTTTACCAAGGCGCTTGAGCACTATCTCGATGATGACGAATATGCGAGGCTCCAGCACCACCTGAACGAGCACCCCGAAGCCGGCACCATGGTCCCCGCTCCGGCGGCGTGCGAAAGCTGCGATGGGCGGTGGCGGGCCGCGGGAAGCGTGGAGGGTTGCGCGTCATCTACTACCTGCGCAGCGCCCGTGGCGAGATCTGGATGCTCACGCTCTATGGCAAGAACGTGCGCGAGAACATTCCCGCGCATCTACTGAAGCAGATGAAAGAGGCTATCGAAGATGAGTAAGTTGACCGAGAAGCAATTGGCGAAGTGGGAAAAGGGCCGGAACATTGGCCGGGAAATTGTTGACGGCATTCGCAGTATCAAGGGCGGCCGCGTCGGCCGACGCTTTACAGTCGAGTCCTACCCGATCGTTCGCGCCCGGGAGAAATCCAGGTTGTCGCAATCCCAGTTCGCCGCACTGCTCGGAGTTTCCGTGCGCACCCTCCAGGAGTGGGAACAGGGACGCCGGGAGCCGAGCGCAGCTGCGAAGACCCTTATTAAGGTTGCGGAAATCAATCCCGGCGTACTGCGAAAGATCGCGGCGTAATCACCATGAGGTCTAACAGTTTGTTGAAAAACGATCGTCGCTCCCGCGTAGGCGGGAGCCCGGAAAATCCGGTGTATGACAGATCAATGACTTACTGGATTCCCCCCCGCGGGAATGACGTTTTTCGTGAGCGCGGCGCATTTTTCAACAAACTGCTAACCGCCGCATCGACACCGAACGCTTCGCGGCGGGTCATGCGGGACGTTAGCGCGCACGATTTGCAGCCTTTTCCAGTTCTGGCTATAATCTGGCCAGAATGCGCTTTGAGATCATCCTTGCTCCCGAGGCCGCCGAGGATCTTCGAAGGCTGAAGGCAAACCTGCGCGCCACGGTGAAGGCAGCACTCGAAACGCACTTGAGGCACGAACCAACAAAGACCAGTCGCAGCCGTATCAAGCGCTTGCGCGGCCTCTCCCGGCCGCAATACCGGCTGCGGGTCGAGGAGGTTCGGGTGTTTTATGACGTTTCAGGCTCGACCGTGGAAGTTTTGACGATCGTGGCCAAATCGGAGGCTGAGTCATGGCTGGCACAGTTCGGAAGTCCCGAGTAAAGGAAGTACCCCTCTCCGAGGTGAAGGACGACCTGTCGCGCTTTCTTCGCGAAGCCGAGAAGGCCGAGATCGTCATCACCCGCCACGGCAAGCCGGCCGGAGTGCTCATCGGTTTCGAGTCCGAGGACGACTGGTTCGACTATCGGCTCGAGCACGATCCGCGTTTCCTACAGCGGGTGCAATCCGCACGCAGCAGCCTGCGCGCCGGGCGTGGCGTGAAGCTGGAGGATGTCGAGTGACCGTGCGCCAACCGCGCGGTCGAAAATGACGCTCCGCGAGCGTCACCGCTCGCACGCGCAGTTCACCGCGAACTATAAGCGCACAGACCGGAAGGTGTAGCCTATGCGCATGAATCAGGAATTGGTGGCCGAAATCCTCGCCCTCCCGGTCGAGGAACGGGTACGCCTCGTGGAGGCCATTTGGGACAGCATTTCGGCGGTTCCGGAAGCGTTGCCGCTTACCCAGTGGCAGCGAGAGGAACTGGATCGCCGGCTTGCGGAGTTTGAGGCCGATCCGGAGGCCGGCTCAACGCTGGAAGAAGTCTTCGTCCGTATCCGCCGCGGTCCATGACCCGGCAGTTCATCCTTCGAGCCCGGGCTGAACATGACATCCAGTCCGCTTTCGAGTGGTATGAGTCTCAACGTGCCGGCCTTGGAGCCGAATTCTTGGCAGCTTTGCGCGAGCGTCCCGAGGCTGTGCGCGCCCACCCTGAATCAAGCCCCGTGCTCTACCGCGGGAGCCGGCGCGCCGTGGTGTCGCGGTTCCCGTATCTCGTCTTCTACGTTGTGCGACCGGAACGGGTTGCCGTACTCGCGGTACTTCACCACGCGCGCAATCCGGCGATCTGGCCGCGCCGTTAAGAACTGTGCCCGCTGACCGCCGCATCGACACCGACCGCTGCGCGGCGGATCATGCGGGACGTTGATATGGCTTTCCCTGTCAACAGGGTCGAGCGCGGCCTTCCCACGTCGGCATGGTGGGACTCGAGGGAACTCAGGGCCAGATAGGGAACGCGACGGGGCCATCTTGAGCGACGGTCGATCAAG
>VGID01000116.1 GCA_016868035.1 Betaproteobacteria bacterium
GCGTTTCGGCAAGGTGAGGTGGTCCCCATTCTTCGACAGTTCCGGGGCCGAAATAAGTTAGTGTCCCTGCGGCGGCGGTCCTATGAATGGGTGCTCTTTCTCTCCTAGTTTCGTCTTCGTGTCACGTCCGGGTGGCCGGGGCACGGAGGGAGCCCGAGGGCAACCGGAGTGCCCCGGCCACCCGGACGCCAGCGGCCGCGTGCGGCTGCCGGGGTACCCGTACCCTGCACCGCTTCCGGTGCGCCGATCCTGGGGCTTCCTGCGCGGTCGCTTTCCCTCATGACCTGCCCGATTCCCGCTCCGCGCTCGCTCAGGCCGCGGCGCGGTACACTGCCGCCTCCGGCGTGCGGTAGCCGAGTGCCTGGTGCGGCCGCTCGTGATTGTAGAAGCGGCAGTACGCCCCGAGGCTGGTGCGCGCCTCGGCGGCCGACCCGTAGTCGCGCAGGTACACCTCCTCGTACTTCACCGTGCGCCACAGCCGCTCCACGAACACGTTGTCCAACGCGCGCCCGCGCCCGTCCATGCTGATCTGCACGCCCGCCGCTTCCAGCCGCTCGGTGAAGGCGTGGCTGGTGAACTGCGCGCCTTGGTCGGTGTTGAAGATCGTCGGCCGCCCCGCGCGCAGCGCCCACTGCAGCGCCGCCAGGCAGAACTCCGTCTCCAAGGTCGCCGAGAGCTCCCACGCCAGCACGTAGCGACTGAACCAATCCAGCACGGCCACCAGATACACGAACCCGTGGCGCAGCCGGATGTAGGTGATGTCGGTGCTCCAGACGTGATCGGTGCGCTCGATCGGCACCCCGCGCAGCAGGTACGGGTAGATCCGATGCCCCGCGCCCGCCGCGGGGAGCGACAGCCACCGGCGCGGATACAGCGCCTCGAGCCCCATCACGGCCATCAGCCGCGCGACGCGCTTCTCGTTCACCACGTGCCCCACCTTGCCGAGCTCCACCGTCATCCGCCGCCGCCCGTAAAACGGCCGCCGCGTGTACAGCTCGTCGAGCCGCCGCATCACCGTCAGGTTCTCGGCGCTCTCGCCCGTCGGCGTGTAGTACGCCGTCGACCGCGCCAGCCCCAGCAGCGCGCTTTGCCGGCTCACGCTCAGCTCGGAGTGCTCCCAGTCGATCCATCCCCGCCTCACCTCACTGGAGCAGCCCAGCTTTTTTGGGTCTTCGGGGATTCGTGTGGGTTCATTTCGTCAAGTTCCGTCAAGCTAGAGGGGCGGCAGCATGGTCGTGAGGATCTTGAGCCGCAGGTACTCCTCGTCGCGTAGGCCATACGCCCGGCGCTGGATGACACGGATCTTGTTGTTCAGCCCCTCGACGAAGCCGAGCGCGACCTTGTTCTCAGGTTGGCAGTAGGCAGCGATCCCGGTCCAGTGGCGCTCGATCATCGCAGCGAATCTCTCGAAGGGCTTGAGGCGTTGCCACTTGAGCGAGGCACGCCAGTTCTCGAAGAAACGCCGCGCCCAGCCCTCGCGGTTGTAGCTCCAGAGCTGGCCGAAGGATTCCTTGAGCACGTAGGCCGTGTTCAAGCGCTTGTTGGCGGCGAGCAGGAGCTTGAGGCTCTTCTTGCCCTCGAGCGTGAGGTTCTCGCGGCGGGCGAGCAGCGTGTACTTCTGGCCCTTGATGAAACGGCGGTCCTTGCCGAAGAGGCGCGCGTACTCGGCCTTGCGCACCTTGTCGAGCGCGTCGCCCAGGTGGCGCAGTACATGGAACTTGTCGAACAGGATGCTCGCCTGGGGAGCGTGGCGCTCGGTGGAATTGCGAAACGCCTTCCACATGTCCATCACGACCAGGCGAATCCCCGCGCTCTTTTTGGCTCCCAGCCAGGCGAAGAACTCATCCATGCTGGCCTCGGAGCGATCCTTGCCGCCGAACCAGATTGGTCGCCGGCGTTCGAGATCGCTCACCGTGATGCGGTAGGTGTGCCCCTTGCGGATCGACACCTCGTCGATGCCGATGATTTGGGGCCCGGGCCTCCCAGCTCGTCGCAGTTGCTCGCGCATGTACTGCTTCTCGAGCTCCTTGACCGTGTGCCACTCCAGAGCGAGTTCCTCGGCGATCTCCTTGATCGTCGCCGATCGGCAGCGCTTGCCGACGTAGAAGGCGAACCGCTTGGTGTAGCGGGGATTCTCGGCAAGGAAGTCGAGTCGCTCGCGCTTCACCGCGCGACAGCTTCGGCACGCCACTCGGCGCAGCTCGATCTCCAAGAAGATCCGCATACCGCCGCACGAGAGGTCGCGGACCCGCCGTATCGTGCGATCGTAGAAGCTGCGATGCCGGCGCCCACACGTACCGCAGAGCGTTTTTTTGAGCGCCGAACGAGCCGGAGAACTCGGTGCGCGCGGGGCACCGAATACGCCGGTGACCGTCTGCCGCGGCTGGAACCCCGGGAACCGATACGAGTCGGAGAGACGACGCTGCGCCCTGGATGATCGCATCCGCAGCGCGTGCCAGGTTTCCG
>VGID01000117.1 GCA_016868035.1 Betaproteobacteria bacterium
CGGGCGCAAGGGTCTATGTCCCCTCATTCTTCACAGGGTAGCTTGCGCGTTCCGACTCGCGCATCTCGCGGACTACCGCCTTCGCAATTTCCTCTTCTTGCCTCGAGTCTCCGGATAGGAAAACTATCCGCCCCTGGCCGCGGGGCGCTGCACGATTTGCCGATTCTCCCGCTCCCTGGTCCCGGTTTGACGGTGCACAATGCAGCTTATGTCGCCCCACGAGCCGCTATTGGTAAAGAGCGCCGGTGCATTTCCGTTTTCTGAATCAGCTCATTGGCGCCGGCCTGCGTCACCTCGTGGTGACGGGGACGTGCTACGAGTACGGGATGCAGTCGGGGCCGCTGGCGGAAGATCTCGAGGCGAAGCCGGTGACCGCCTACGGTCTCGGCAAGGACCTCCTGCGCCGTCAGCTCGAGCGCGCGGTCACCTACACGGGCGCGTCGCTCACGTGGGCGCGGTTGTTTTATCCGTTCGGCGAGGGACAGGCGCCGAACTCGTTGTGGCCGCAACTGAAGCGGGCCGCCGAGAGCGGCCAACCCACGTTCAACATGTCGGCGGGTGAGCAGCTGCGCGACTATCTGCCCGTCGAGGACGTGGCGCGGTACATCGTGGCGCTCGCGCTGACTGACGGCTGCGGCCTCGTCAACGTCTGCTCCGGGACGCCGATCTCGGTTCGTTCACTCGTGGAACGGTGGATTCGCGAGAACGGTTGGTCGATCGCGTTGAACCTGGGCCGCTATCCCTACCCCGAGTACGAGCCGCTGGCGTTCTGGGGCGATCCGCGGAAGCTGCGGCGGGTGATCGGCGTCGCGTGATCCAGACGATTCACACTCCCGGCTGCGCCGCCGACGAATCGCCGTTCCTCGCCACCCCGGATCGCAACCGCCGCGTCTCGCGCCAGCTGTTCCGCTACGTGAGGTGCGCGCGCTGCGGCCTCGTCCGCCTGGCCGATCCGCCGGCGGATCTGGCGCCGTACTACCAGGCGGAGTACTACGAGCTGCCATCGCTGCAGCGGCTCGCACGAATTGCCGACGCGGATCCCTTCAAGATCGACCTGGTGTGCCGCTTTGCCACGCGCGGCCGCCTGCTCGAGATCGGTCCCGCCCACGGGGTGTTCGCCTACCAGGCGAAGCGGGCAGGGTTCGACGTCGACGTGATTGAGATGGACGCCAGGGCGTGCGAACACCTGCGCGAGACCGTCGGCGTGCACGCGTGGTGCACCGCGGCGCCGCACGAGGTGCTCGCGACTGCCACACCGTATGACGTCATCGCCTTGTGGCACGTGATTGAGCACGTGCCCGATCCGTGGATGCTGCTCCAGCACATCGCCACGGCCCTTGCCCCGGGCGGGATCGTCGTCATCGCCGCACCGAATCCGGACGCGTGGCAATTGACGATAATGGGCTCGCATTGGCCGCATCTGGATGCGCCGCGGCACCTCTACCTGCTGCCGCCGTCGGTCGTTACCGCGTTCCTGTCGCGGTTCGGCGTCGACCTGGTGCACGTCGCGACAACCGATGCCGACGCGCGGCGGTGGGACCGCTTCAGCTGGCAGCGCCTGCTGATGAACGAGGTGCCGGGACGATGGCCGGGCCGCGCGGCCTACGTGGCCGGGACGGCGCTGAGCGTGGTGATCGCCCCGTTCGAGGCGCGTCACCCGCAGGGCAGCGCGTACACGATGGTGATGCGGAAGCAGGCCGCATGAGATTTTCGGTACTGCTGCCGACGCGCAACGGCGGCGCGTTGCTCTCGAACTGCATCGCCTCGATCCTGGAGCAGGACTATGACGACTTCGAGCTCGACGGATAGGAAAATCTATCCGCCCCAGGCTGCGTTGCGCCGCACGATTTGGCCATTCTCCCGCTTCCCGGTCCCGGTTTGACGGCGAACAATGAGGCTTATGTCGCCCCACGAGCTGCTATTGGTAAAGAGCGCGCCCGCTGGCCCTGTTCCAGGCGGCCTGATCCCCCCAGGGCCAGAACGGCTCTGCAACGGCGCTGAGGGTCGCGCGCTTCCATGCGGCGCTTGCGCGCGGCCTTCAAATTGATTTCGGGATACACGCCGAGCGCGAGCAGTTTTTCTTTGCCGGCATGGCGGTACTTCAGCCGCCAATACTTACTTTGCGCCGCGCGGGTGAACTAGCAGATACATGCCCTCGCCGTCGGCGAGCTTGTGGGATTGCGCCTTGGGCTTCGCATTCTTAACCGCGGTATCGGTAAGGGGCATTGGGGGTATCTCGCGAGGGACTGGGGGTATATGCCCCCCCAAAGTACCCCCAA
>VGID01000118.1 GCA_016868035.1 Betaproteobacteria bacterium
ACGAAGATCAGCATGCCCACGGTCGATAGCAACCCGCGGCGGGAGGACGGAACGGTTGCCCACCCCGCGCCGCACGCAAACGGGCGGTGGTAAGCTTCTGCGAAGGGGTTTTCCTACAGACTCGTTATGCCGCAGAACCAAATGCGCCTTGACATATCATATATGGCATAGGCACAATATGGCATGTGGCGTATCGAGGAGCACCGCCGAGTCGACAAGCAGCTTGCGTCGGCGCCGCGGGAGATCCTCAAGCGGTACGAGAAGTGGAAGGACATCGCCACGCTTTCCGGCCCGCCGGGGCTTCGTCTGATCAGGGGCTTCAACGACGAAGCCCTGTCCGGAAAGTGGGTCGGTCATCGCTCCTCGCGCCTTGGGTTGCAGTGGCGCGTGATCTACCGCACCGCGCCAGAGCAACAACTGTTTCAGGTGGTGTCCATCACCCCACATGATTATCGGAGGCCGTAAATGAAGGAGTTTCGCCCTGCGAAGAAGCGCATCGCCGTCTCGGTAGGCGAGTCCGTGCGCATCGTCCGCGAGCTGCAAGGCTTGAGCCAGAACCAGCTCGCGCAGCGCACGGGTATCCCACAGGCCACTCTTTCTGCCATCGAGAACGATCGCGTTCGCCTTGGAGTTGAGCGCGCAAAGGTGCTCGCAAAAGCCCTCAAGTGCCATCCTGCCGTGCTGGTATTCCCTGGATGGGAAGGTCATCTACAAACTGCGGCATAACCACCGCATCCACACCGACGCGCAATATAGCCGCGCGCGGGTGATGCGGGCACGTTCGGCGAAGGAAGGCGCTCTGCAGACGATGCGGAATACGGACGGCCTTGCCAGACCGGGTTACTCGATCATCGTTCCCGAAGATACCGTGGCTCGGGCCGCCGACTACCTGCAGGCGCTGCGAGTCGATCGGACACAGGCGGGAGCCCTTCTCCGTGATCGGTTCCAAGGCGCAGACCTTCAAGCGATGACGGAACAGGATCTCCTGGGCAGGCTATTCGATACCAAGCTACCTCAGATCTTCGCCGAGATGGCGGTAGCCGGAGACCGCTCCGATTGGAACCTGACCGAACTTGGCCTGCTGGGTGATGTCTCGGTTGCTGTGCCGGTGACCGTTTTCGATGACGGCAACCATGCGGCCCCAACACCGCATGCACCCCCCTTTGGGGGGATGCTGGTGTTCACTCCCGGTGCTCTCCTGCGCAATGGGAGAGGGCATACGCCGGCCGACTGGAAGGAAGCGACCGCGGCCGATGGTCAGGTGTCGGAAGAGGGGTACTACAACCTCTACCGGCGCAGACTGCTCCCGGTCTTCCGTTACATAAATGATCACGCGGCCAAGCCGCGCTCCGCCTTCCTGACCGTCCCCGGCCTGGGCTGTGGGCAGTTTTCCGGTCCGTTCCGCGGGCAACTCGGGACGCGGTTGCAAGCAGTCCTGGAGCGGCTCCTGACCGAGTACGGCACTTCCTTGCCGAACCTGAAGGCTGTCTACTTCGACCCGTACAGCGAGTGCGAGAACGCCCGCCGCGAGATCCACGCCATATCGTACATGGTCCGCCCGCTAAGGGTCCCGGGAAATCAAGGGAGATCGCAGTTGTGCCGCCCCGTTGCCTACGCGGAGCACGGCGACGATTTCTCCGATTGCGCCCTGTACAGCATCGTAGCCTGGGACCACGTCTCCTGGCCTGGCAACGACTTCTTCGCAGGCGCTCGCGCCACCGACGATGGGGTCAAGGCTGCCGCGACCAGTTCGATGGCGGTCCTTACGGGTGTGGAGGGGGAGTATGACCGCGCAGGTGGGAAGTACCAGCCGCCCCAGCCGTATCGCGACTGGGAGGCGGTTGTCGAAGATCGCACGCGCAGAGGAAGACTCCGCTTGTGGGATCCCCTGGCCGTGTGGCGGTCGGGTGGAACAACGTAGCCACGCGCTGCGAAGTACAGACGGCAGGTGCCATGCGTTCTCGCCGAACCACAGCATGCAGCGGACGGCGCTGCGCGCCGCCGCTGATGCTGAACGTGTGTGCCGGGCATGGCACGTAACTATGTCGGTGGGAGTCCGACAGCCAGGTTTTCGCAGAGCCGAAGGCTAGGGAAACGGCAAGGGCGTCGCCGCGAGGTGGGGTCTGAAGGAAGCCGAACCC
>VGID01000119.1 GCA_016868035.1 Betaproteobacteria bacterium
GAAGCCGCCGCGCCGGCACCCACGCCGGCCGCCAAAAAGAAAAAGAAGAAGAACCAATGAAGCGGTTGCTCCTCGCACTTCTTTTGCCGTCCGTCCTCATTCCGGCGGCATCGCTCGCCGCCGCGCCTCGCCCCAACGTCCTCTTCATCGTCGTCGATGATTTGAAGCCGCTCGTCGGCTGCTACGGCGCGGCGTGGATCAAGTCGCCGAACATCGACCGGCTCGCGGCGCGTGGCACGCTGTTCGCCTCGAGCTATTGCCAGGTGTCATTCTGCGCGCCATCTCGGATGAGCGTGCTCACCGGGCTTCGACCCGACTCGACGCGCGTGTTTTTCAATCCCACGCAACCGCAAGACATCCTGCGCACCCGCTTCCCGGATCTCGTCACGCTGCCGCAGCAGTTCAGGAATCACGGCTACATCACCCACCCGCTGCACAAGGTCTTCGATGGCCGCACGGTGGATGCGGGGCACGACCGCGCCTCGTGGACGGTGCCCTATGGCCCGTGGGAGATGGCACCGGGAGAAAAACCCGCGCCGGGTGGTTACCAGGACCCTGCGACCAAAGCGCGGCTGGCCGAGCTTGCCGCACAGGGCAAGCCCGCCTCCGGACCCGCGACGGAAGGCTGCGACATCGCGGACAACGCCTACCACGACGGCGGAGTGGCTTTCACTGCGGCGAAACGCATCCGCGAGTTCAAAGAGCAAGGCCGGCCATTTTTTCTCGCGGTCGGTTTTGTGAAGCCGCATCTGCCATTCATCGCGCCGAAGAAATACTGGGACCTCTACGACCGAGCCTCGCTTCCGCTGGCTCCGGTGCAAACCATGCCGAAGGGCGGTCCGCACGACCTCGCGTTTTACAGCCACTCGGGCGAGCTACGCGCCTACTCCGACGTGCCGAAGGCGGGACCGATTCCCGAATCACAGCAGCGCGAACTCATCCACGGCTACGCGGCCTGTGTCTCCTACATCGACGCGCAGGTGGGTTTGCTGATGAAGACGCTCGAAGAGACGGGCATCGCCGACAACACCATCATCTGCCTCTGGGGCGATCACGGCTTCCATCTGGGCGAGCATGGTCATTGGGGCAAAGTCACCAACTACGAAGACGCGACCCGCGCGCCGCTGATCATTGCCACGCCGCATCAAAGACAGTCGCCACGCGTCACCGAGACCGTGGATCTGCTCGACATCTATCCGACGCTCTGCGAGCTCGCCGGCCTGCCGAAGCCAGCTCATCTACAAGGCAGGAGCCTCGTGCCGCTCGTGCGCGGTGAATCCATCACGCCGCGCGAAGCCGCCATCAGCCAGATGTCACCGGGGGCCCGCAAAGATGGCGTGATGGGCTGGACGTTGCGCACGCCGCGCTACCGCTACATCGAATGGCGCCGCGCCGACCTCAGCACCGACGCGCCCCGCATCATGGATCAAATCGAGTCCGTCGAGCTCTACGACTACAAGACTGACCCGCTCGAACGCGAAAACCTCGCCGGCAAAACCGAGCACGCCGCGGTGCTCAAAGAGCAGCAGGGCCTCTTCGACAAACTGCTGCCGCACCTCCCGAAGGCAGTGCGCTGATTCCACAAAAGGACAAAGACCAACCAGCTTCTTCACCCATGCCCACCATCGCCATCACCGACTACACCTTTCCCGACCTCAGCCTGGAGCAAGCTCTGCTTCGTCCCGCGGGTATTGGGATCGTCTCCTTCAAGGAAAAGCGTTCGCCTGCGGAACTTGCCGAACTCGTGCGCGATGCGGACGCGGTAATTGCGCAATTTGCGCCGGTGAATGCCGAGGTCGTCAATGCGATGACGAAGGCCAGGGCCATCGTGCGCTACGGCATCGGCTACGACAATGTGGACATCGCCGTCGCGCGCGAGCGGGGCATCCCGGTGT
>VGID01000120.1 GCA_016868035.1 Betaproteobacteria bacterium
AGCGACTCTCGGCGAGCAGTTCGTTGCAGCGTTCGAGAACGCGCTGGTTTTGCTCCCGCAGGTGTCGGATCTCGCGAGCGGCCTCGGGGTGCGTGATGGTCAGTGTGTCCAGGTCGATCATCGCCAGTTCCTCCAGAGAAGCTCCGTCACGTCTCCGCGCCCTTCCGCGTCGCTATTCACCGTGCCCCGCCGACGGACCTCCACGACAGGCCAGCGCGAATACAGGCTCCGCGTGGTGGCCGTGTCCGCATCGTGGTTCGTCCAGCGCGCGCCGATGGCGTCGAGATAGACCAGCATCGCCGCGAGGCGCTCTCGGTCGTTGCCCGTTGCCATCCCCGGCAATCCAGGTTGACTCGCGCGCCACTCGCCGCCGCAGTAGTCGGTGAATGTGCCTTCGTACGGCGCGTCGCACACCACCGCCCAGCCGCCGCGCGCCCGAGCACACGTGACCGCGAAGTCCTCGTGAAGGAACCGCACGGTCTGCACGGCGGCGGAGTAGGCACGGAGCTTGTCGGCCTGGACGAGGTCCACGTTCGCCCCCGGCTTGCCGTACGCGGTCGTGCACTCACCAGCAGCGTTCTCGCGATACAGGCCGTTGAAGCCGGCGCGGATCACGAAGAGAAAGCGAGCGGCCATGAGCGCGTCGCCGCCCTCGTCCAGCCGGGCGCGCTCGCTCTCGAAGAAGGCCCTACCCGCGACGTGCTCCTCTCCGTCACCGGCGGCGATCAACGTGTCCCGGTGTTCCCCGACGAGGCGTCCGAGGATGGCGATCACCGCCTCCGGGTCACGACGGATCTCCTCATGCGCGTTCACGAGACGAGCGTTGATGTCACTCGCGATAACCCGATGTCCGCGCGAGGCGTAGCAGGCCGCGACGGAGCCGCCGCCCACGAAGGGGACCGCGACAGGGCAGCCGTAGTCGGGCACCGGAAACTGCGCGGGATGCGCCGCAAGAATGCCCAGCTTGGAGCCGACGAACTTGACGAGACGGGGGGTCACGCTGCCGCTTTCCTCTCCGCGATTCGTCGCTTGTACTCCCGCGTGCACTTCGCGGTCAGCTTCCGCCGCCACGCCACGTGGCACTCCTCGCAGCGCTTTCGAAGCCCGATGCGCGGCCGCCCGCATCCGTCGGCGCAGAGGACGACGCGCGGCTCCTCGGGCACGGGCGCCACCACCGCCACGGGCGCCGGCCGGGTGCGCTCGTAGTGCGCCCGCTTGCGGCATGCGTCGCCGCAGTAGGTGGGGATCTTCCCGAGCCTCGGGGCCGGTAGCGGACCGCCGCAGCACTGGCAAGCCGGTCGCTCCGCCATGGCTTTCGCGCGCCGCTCACGCGCCTCCAACACCGACCGTTGAATCGGGCGCGGGCGAACAGGCGTCACGTCGCGGCGCTTGGTATCCTCGATCGCTTGCAGGTGCGCCGCCTCCGCGCGCATCGCGTCGGGGTCCTCCATGTCGAACCCGGGCAGCGCCGCGCGCGTGGCGATGCTGTAGCCCCACCATGACTCCATCGCTGGACGGTACGCCGCGAACTCCTCCAGGATGTCGTGAAGGAGCGCGGCTCCGGTCATTCGATGGTCTGCGTCCATGCGGCTCATCACCATTCCCGCTCAGATGCGAAGGGGCATCACGACAGCCAGGTAGTCGGTGGCCGCGCTCTCCGTCGCGGGCCGCAGCGTGATCGGGTCCAACTCGCCGGACACCCCCCAAACGGCCTCCTCGTCATCGATGGCGGCGAGGACGTCGAGAAGGTACTTCGCGTTCATCCCGACCTTGCACTCGGCGCCCGCGTAGTCGACGTCGACCTGATCGAAGGCATTGCCGCTCTCCGGGCTCGTCGCGGTGATGGTGAGGGCGCCGGGGGCG
>VGID01000121.1 GCA_016868035.1 Betaproteobacteria bacterium
TTGTCGCCAACCCCTTCGGCCGCGCTGCCATGAAGCAGGGCGAGCCGAGCCGGGTGGAGGTGAAACGCGGCGAAACCCATCGGATGAAGTTCACCGTCGTTTTTCACTCTACGAAGCGATGAGGGATCAGTAAACCAAGTGTCACTATGAGGGTGATCTCGCTACTCACTTTTTCGCTCACATTTTCTTGCCTGGTTACGTTCTCCGCCGGCTCGCCACCGCGCGGGTTGAGCGTGAGCAGGAGCTTGTGGCGGGCATCGCGCACGCTGCGCTGCAAGCGGAGGAAGTCCGGCGTGTGGAAATTCATCTCGGAAAAGATGAACTCGCGCCATGGAACGTTCTCCCCGCGCAGCAGCGGCTGGAGCGAGCGCCCCGCAAGCCCCTCCGGCGCGGGCACGCCGGCCGCCTCGAGCACGGTGGGCACGATGTCGAGCAGCGAGACCAGTTCCGTGCGCACCGCCGGCTTGGTCGTGCCTGGCCAGCGCACGAGGAACGGCACGCGCAAGCCGAGTTCATAGCTCGTGGTCTTGCCGCGCGGCGCGACGACCCCGTTGTCGCCGACGAAGATGACGAGTGTGTTCTCGGCGACGCCGGCCGCTTTGAGTTCATCCATGAGCAGGCCGAAGCCTGTGTCGAGGCGCAGCACCGTGTTGAGCAGGCGCGCCGTGGCAGCCTTCGGCTCGCGGGTGTCCGCGTCACCGAAGGGAATCGGGTCGCGGATGTCGCTGGCGGCGAGTGGCTTCTCCGGCAGTCCGTCTATCTGATCGGTCTTCGCGTTGAGGGGACCGTGCGGGTCGAAGTAGTTGACGTAGTAGAAAAACGGCCGTCCAGCCTTCTTCGTCTCCGCGAGGAAGGCGCGGCTCTGTTCCGCGACCCACTGCACGTTCTGCGTGCGTCCGTAGCCGACTTCAGTGACATTCTCCCAGTCGAAAGACGCATCCGCCACCGGCTCGACGTGCCGCTTGCCGATGGTGCCCGTGCGGTAGCCGGCGTTCTTGAGCAGCACGGGCAGCGTCTTCTGTCCCGCGTGCATCGCAAAGCCCAGATGCGACAGTCCGATCTGCCCGTTCTGGTGCGGCCATTTTCCGGTCAGCAGCGCCGCGCGCGACGGGCTGCATGAACTCTGCGCCACGTAGCCGTGCGTGAACCGCACGCCCTCCGCCGCGAACCGGTCGAGTTGCGGCGTGACGATGTTCTTCTCGCCATAACAGGAGAGCTGCAAGCCGAGGTCATCGGCGGTGATGAGCACGATGTTGGGTCTGCTCGCGGGCGGTTCAGCGGCGTGCAGCACAGTCAGCGGCGCGAGCAGCAGGGCGGTGAGGAGGGTGAGGGTGCGTTTCATCAGTTCATGCATTGGGTGGATTTGAAGGGGCCGGTTCAAACAGTCATTCGGGCGCCGCGGCTCGCGAGTGGGTTTGCCCGGACCTCTCGTCATTCCTTCGCTTCGAGCAACTGGATCGCGTCGAGGATGACGAAGCCTTCGGTGCCGGTGTTGCTGATGACGACCTTGGTTTCAGCATCAGCCGTGAGTTGGATGAATCCCGCGCTGCGGAATGCTTCGCCAGCGGGAAGTGGCTGGGTTTGGTCAAAGTTGAGCGCGGTCTTCTGCGCGCCGCTTTCGATGGTGATGGGCACTTTCCTCGCGCGCGTTTCGTGTGGTGAATAG
>VGID01000122.1 GCA_016868035.1 Betaproteobacteria bacterium
ACGAAGATCAGCATGCCCACGGTCGATAGCAACCCGCGGCGGGAGGACGGAACGGTTGCCCACCCCGCGCCGCACGCAAACGGGCGGTGGTAAGCTTCTGCGAAGGGGTTTTCCTACAGACTCGTTACCTAGGCGACGCTGCCGAAGCCCTTGTCGACCGCGCCTGCGGGCGCCTTGAGGCCGGCGACGCGGCAGCCCTGTGCGACGGGTCCTCGGGGGAACAGCGCGTACAGATACTTCATGCCGCCCTTGTGATGAAACTTCTCGTCGAGCGCATCGCGCAGCTCGCGCAGGTTGACGGTGGTCTCCGCGTGTCTCGCGTAGTATTCCTGCAGCGCGCGTACCGTTTCCCAGTGGTCGTCGCCGACTTCCAAGCCTTCGTGCCGCGCGGTCTCTGCGGCGGCCGCAGGGGTCCAGCCTTCCGGCGCGTAGCGAAATCGGGGATCTCGATCCGATCCGCTACCAATGATCGCATCCATCAGACTCGTCATGGCTCCATCCTCCGTTGGGACGCGCAGGTCGCATCAGCGCTTGCGGATAAAGAACTGGAATTCGCCCGGCGCGCTCTCCCGCGTATCAACCAGTTCCAGTCCGGTCGCCTTCACCCAGCTGCGCACGTCCGCCCGGATACCCGGACAGTCGCTGAGCAGCTGCAACACTTCGCCTTGCTGCATGCCGTTGAGAAGCTTCTTCGCCTCGATGATGGGCCCGGGGCAGGTGCTGCCGCGAACGTCGAGCACGGCGTTGGGAGAGACCGACCGCGCCTTGCCCTTGCGGATGTAATACCCGGTTCCGCCGTGCGGCAGTTTCCTGGTTTTCAGGATTTCGACGTCCGCGTACTTGGGCCAGGAAAACAGGTCGTCTTTGGTCGCGGGGCAATCGGAAACCAGCAACATCACCTCGCCCGCAAGCAGTTCGTCGAGAACTCTCCTGGCACCCAGCATCGGCCCGGGGCAGGCGGCCCCCGTCATATCCAGCGTGACATGCGCCTTGGGATAAGTTGCCCGGGCCATTACAGGAAGCGCAGAGTACGATGCTAAACTGAGTATATACCCGGCATGAGAATGCGCAACTTTCCCCAGCTTGCGAGCGCCGTGCAGCACAACTGCGACATCTCCGATGCACGCTACGCTGGCGACTATGGCCTGTGCACCTTCCTGCTCAAGATGCGCGAATACTTCCGCTGGGAAAACGAGCTGCCGTTCGCGAGCGCCCTTCCCAAGGAGGAGCTCGGTGATTGGCTGGAGTCGCGCGAACGGCAGTGGAACGCCATCGAAGCCGAGGAGTTCCTGCCGCTCCCGCTGGAGTGTGGCGAGGTGGATCCGCTGGCAGCGGATGCCGCCAATCGGGAATTGCTCCCGCAGGGTTTCGTGTACAGCGCCGGCTTCGGACGGTTTCATAAGCCGGTGTTCTTTCTCGGCGGATTGCTGCGCGTCGAAAGGCGGGCCGATTTCACGATCCTGGTTTCCTCGTGCGAGTACGCGCGCGAGCTGGCCGCGCCCCCGGCGATGCTGCAGGGGCGGACGATCTTCGTGCGCCAGGAGTCGGTGCGCCGCTATTTGTGGGAGAAGATCGAGGAATGGCGGTGGCGCAAGCAGGACAATGCCATGGCGCGCGCGCTGGCGAGCTATGATTTCATCACCGACACGGAAGCGGCGCTCGC
>VGID01000123.1 GCA_016868035.1 Betaproteobacteria bacterium
ATCTCGGTGCGCGCCGGGCAGCATCTGGTGGCCGCCGCCTTCGTGCGCAAGTCGGACGGGCCGTACGAAGACCTGATCCGTCCGCACGACTGGTCGTTCGCGGGTGCCGGCACGGGCGGTGCGGGCGTCACGACGCTCACGCATGTGCGGGACCTTGTGGTGCGCGGTCCGCTGCGTGTCACCGGTCTCTCGGAGTCCGTGAGCCGGCGTCAGATTTTCACCTGTCGTCCGACCAGTGCGGCGGAAGAACTGCCGTGTGCGCGGTCGATCGTGGCGCGGATCGGCGCTGTTGCCTACCGGCGCCCGCTCGAGACGCGCGAAGTCGACGCGCTCCTGCAGTTCTACGCCTCCGGCCGTCAGCGCTCGGGATTTGAAGGCGGCATCCGTGAGGCGGTGGAGGCGGTGCTCGCGAGTCCACACTTCATCTTCCGGCTTGAGCGGCAGCCCGAGCGTCTGCGGCCGGGGGCCGTGTATCAGATCGGCGATTTTGAGCTCGCCTCGCGCCTGTCGTTTTTCCTCTGGGGGGCGCCGCCCGACGAGACGCTGCGGAACGCGGCGGCGAAACGCGAGCTGACCGCGCCCGGCGGGCTTGAAAAACATGCGCGCCGCATGCTGGTGGATCCGCGGGCCGGCGCGCTGGGTGAGCGGTTTGCGGCGCAGTGGCTGCGCCTGCAGGATATCGACAAGGTCCACCCCGATCCCAACTTCTTTCCGAACTTCGACGAGATGTTGTCGAAGGCCATGCGCACCGAGACGATCACGTTCTTCAACGATCTCGTGCAGCGTAATGCCAGCGCGCTCGATATCTACCGCGCGGACTACTCGTTCCTCAACGAGCGCCTTGCGCGCCACTACGGCATTCCCGGTGTGGCCGGCAACCACTTCCGCAGGGTGGCCTATCCGGATGATCGTCGCCAGGGGGTCCTCGGACAGGGCGGCATGCTGGTGCAGACGTCCATGGCGAACCGCACGTCCCCCGTGCTGCGTGGCAAGTGGGTGATGGAGGTTCTCCTCGGCACTCCGCCGCCGCCCGCGCCTGCGGACGTGCCGCCGCTCGAAAACACGAAGGAGTCCGCCGACGATGGCGCGACGCTGACGACGCGGAAACGCATGGAAATGCACCGTGAAGATCCGGGCTGCCGGTC
The DNA here is from genome assembly GCA_016868035.1 of Betaproteobacteria bacterium. Classification (GTDB taxonomy): domain Bacteria; phylum Pseudomonadota; class Gammaproteobacteria; order Burkholderiales; family SG8-41; genus SG8-41. The sequence continues at coordinate 1,146 of VGID01000123.1, forward strand.
CTGCCATCTGTTCATGGATCCGATTGGCCTGGCCCTCGACAACTTCGACGTGGTGGCCCGGTGGCGCGTGCGCGAGAACAGCGTGTCGCTCGACACGCGTGGCGATTTCTACGACGGCACGCCGGTGTCGACGCCCGGTGAATTGTCGCGCGTGCTGCTCAAGCGGCCGATTCCACTGATGCGCACGCTGACTGAGAACCTGATGGCGTATGCGCTCGGCCGCCGCACCGAGTACTACGACCAGCCGACGATTCGCGCGATCACGCGCGCGGCCGGGGCTGACGGGTATCCGATGTCGACGCTGATTCTCGGCGTCATCAAGAGTGATGCGTTCCGGTCCAGTCGGGCCGAGGCGCCCCCCGATGCCAGTACGAACAGTTCCAGGAGTCACTGATGTCATTTCTCACAGGTAAATCGCTGCCACGCCGGACGTTCTTGCGCGGAATGGGGGCCACCGTGGCCCTGCCGTTCCTGGATGCCATGGTGCCTGCGGGCCTGAGCCGGACTGCGCGCGC
>VGID01000124.1 GCA_016868035.1 Betaproteobacteria bacterium
CGTTGACTCGATGCGCGGACGCGCCGCGGCCCCCCGATCAAGCTGCGTGCGGCGCGAGTCGCCGAACTTCGTTTCCCGACGCCGGCTCGCAGAGCGGTGGCTATTGGCTCCAGCGTTCTAATGCGGCGATACGCGCGCTGTCGGTCGAGAACCTCGAAGTGGACGCCGAACCACTGCCGCAGCTGGAGCCGCCGCGCCGCTCTCCGAGCCGCATCCACGACGTGCTGGTCGAGGGCCGGCTGGATTCCACCTTGCAACCGCCCACGCGCTTACAGATGCTTGTCGGGGTCCATCCGGTCGTGCAGCACGCGCACGATGTGAATCATGGACGGCGTAACGGTGTAGTAGATCGCGTGGCTGTTGACGAATAGGACACGATAGCCTTCGCGTACGTCGTCGCGTTTCGGCCCTATGTCCGCATGGGCTTCCAGCCGCCTGATGCCGCGATCCAGTTCATCCAGATACTTGTCCGCCTGGGCTTCGCCCAAGCGTTCGAAGGTGAATTGCCAGATACCGATCAGGTCGCTTTCGGCAAGCGCATGCTTGCGGATACTTCGCTTCAAGGACGCGGCCTGGCCTGACGTCGCGCCTTCTTTTTGATGCCGTCCATGTCCAGTTCGCCATCGTCGCCGCTACCTTCGCCATCGATTAGGGCCTGTCGCAGTGCGACCACTTTCTGCTCGCGCTCTTCGAGCAGACGCAAGCTAGCGCGGACGACCTCGCTGACCGAGTTGTAGCGTCCGCTCTCGATCTGCCGGTTGATGAATCCCTCGAAATGATCGCCGAGGGAAATGCTGGTGTTCTTCGCCATAGCCGCCCTCTCTCTTGCACGCGCCAGCATATACCAAATATTGGTACCTGGCCGAGTCATGGCTGAACACCAAGGTAGGCACCAAACTTCTTTGCCCTAAACGGGAAGATACCGACACCTCATGCAACACCGGGCCGCCGAGCGGCGCCTGGGATGTACTATCAATCAACTTGGCGCACGGGAAACTCGGCGTGACGAGAGGCGTGGCAAGAGAGCCGAAGGATCAGGAAAGAAAAGGCCGTGGATCGCGCCGGGATTCCCGGAGGCTCCAAACCTTGAGAGGATGGAGCGATGAGCAAACTGAATCGATATTCCCCGGAAGTCCGCGAGCGAGCGGTCCGGCTGCTGCGTGAGCAGCGACCGAACTACGAGTCGGAATGGGCGGCGATGGAGTCGATCGCGGCGAAGATCGGCTGCACGGCGGAGACGCTGCGCAAGTGGGTGCGGCAGGGCGAGCGGGATGAAGGGAAGCGCCCGGGCCTGACCACGGACGAGCACGAGCGCCTCAAGGCCCTGGAGCGGGAGAACCGCGACCTGCGCCGGGCTAACGAGATCCTGAAGACCGCGTCAGCGTTTTTTGCCCAGGCGGAGCTCGACCGCCGACTGAAGTGATGGTGCGGTATATCGACGGCCATAAGGCCCGGTACGGGGTCGAGCCGATCTGCGCAGTGCTGCCGATCGCCCCATCGACGTACTACGAGCACAAGGCGCGGGAGTTGGATCCAAGGCGGCTGCCGCCCCGGCGACAGCGTGACGCCCGGCTCAAGCCCGAGGTTGCTCGGGTGTGGCATGAGAACCAGCAGGTCTACGGCGCGCGCAAAGTCTGGAAACAGCTCAACCGCGA
>VGID01000125.1 GCA_016868035.1 Betaproteobacteria bacterium
TCTTGCTTACATCTATCAGCTGTGAGAGCTGGAATAGCTCGATCGGTGGGAAGCAGCTTCCAGTCGCTCCTGCTGCTCAGATGAGTGCTGCTCTGTCGAGATTACCGAACAGAGTTTAGAACGAAGGCGAGCTAGCGTGGCGAAATGGAGCGGGTGAAGGGAATCGAACCCTCGTCGTGAGCTTGGGAAGCTCCTGCTCTACCATTGAGCTACACCCGCATCGTTTGTTTCCTAGCACAGAGCCTCTCGATAATCAGGTTTATCACAGTATATCACTTATGGATCGAAATTAAATGTTTAATTACAATGACTTATACTATACACTAAGCTTGGGAAGCTGCCGTTCTACCATTGAACTACGCCCGCGCCGCTGCACTCATACTAGCAGATCGTTGCCCAGCCGTGAACGCGCGGTCGCGCGACCCGGCTGCGTGCGCACCAAGAAAATCTCCGCTACGATACCGGCGTGGCCGAAGCCCGAAATGGGGTATTCGGCCACCCAGCTCCGTACGCATGTCCTCATTTTTGGCCATGGCGTGCGGCAAGGCCGGGGTTGCGTGAGTGGCGGCTTGGCCAGGGGAAACGTCCTGCCGCCGGATGGGGAATGGGAATGACGAAAGCGGTGCGTTCGCTCGAACAGCACGCGCAGCATTGTTTAGAGCTCGCCGCGACATGTCAGAACAAGCGAGCCGAACGCGTGATGCGAATGCTTGCGGTCGACCTGATGCTGGCGGCCGAGCGGCAGCGGCGGCAAGACCTGGGCGCGCAGTTCGTGGCACTCAGCGGGCCACGCCGGGCAAGGCTCGAACAAGCGCCAGCCTAGCCATTACGACTTGAAGTGCTTGGAGAGCTTCAGGCCCTGCGCCTGATAGTTCGAGCCGATGCCCATACCGTACAGCCTCTCGGGCCGCGCCAGCATCTTCTCGTAGACCAAGCGGCCGACGATCTGTCCGTGCTCCAGAATGAACGGCACTTCGCGCGAGCGCACCTCGAGCACCGCGCGCGCGCCGCGTCCGCCGGCGCCCTCATAGCCGAAACCCGGATCGAAGAACCCGGCGTAGTGCACGCGGAATTCCCCAACCAGTGGATCGAACGGCACCATCTCGGCGGCGTAGTCGGGCGGCACCTGCACCGCCTCCCTCGACGCCAAAATGTAGAACTCGTCGGGATCCAGGATCAAGCTCTTGTCGGCGCGCGCCGCGATCGGCTCCCAGAAGTCGGCGATCGCGTGACCGTCGCGCTGCTCGACGTCGATCAGCCCAGTGTGGCGCTTGGCGCGGTAGCCGACGAAATTGTCCGGCCCAAGGCCCGCGAGGTCGATGCCCACCGAGATGCCGAGCGTCAGATCGGGATCCGCATCGTCGGTCAGCCTTTCCTTGTCGTGCAGCGCGCGCAGCGCCGTCGCGTCGAGCTGCGCGTGGCCGCGGCGAAAGCGGATTTGCGACAACCGCGAGCCTTCGCGAACCAGGACCGGAAATGTCTTCGGGCTGATCTCGGCGTAGAGCGGGCCGCGGTAGCCGGGATCGATGCGATCGAAGCCGCGGGTGCGGTCCGCAATCACGCGCGTGAACACGTCAATGCGGC
>VGID01000126.1 GCA_016868035.1 Betaproteobacteria bacterium
CTTTACCAATAGCGGCTCGTGGGGCGACATAAGCTGCATTGTGCGCCGTCAAACCGGGACCAGGGAGCGGGAGAATGGCCAAATCGTGCGGTGCAACGCAGCCTGGGGCGGATAGATTTTCCTATCCGTCTTTTCGTTGGGCCACAGTCGGGAGAACAGTGCATGAGACTTCGGTGGACTCCTCATCTGACGCTCGGCAGCTTAGCCGCGTTGGTTGTGGCTCTCGGCTGCACAGTGACGGGATCCGCCCCGCATGCGCAAGGACAGGGCGAGTGGATCGACGTGCATGTGCATCTCTTCGCGGACAAGGGAGCGCTCGCCGACTTCGACGAGGCTGCGCGCACCGCGCTGCGGATCATGGATGCCGAGCGTATTCGCACGATGCTTGTCATGTCGCCGCCGCGAGCGCGCACGGGTCCAGATATCGAAAGCCTCGGCGAAGTGGTGAATCGTTACGGTCCGCGTCTCGCCATGCTCGGCGGCGGTGGGACGCTCAATCCGATGTTGCAGGAAGCACGCCACTCCACTGAAGTGTCCGACGCCGTTCGCCGAACGTTCGAGCAAACCGCCGAGAGCATTATCGCCGGCGGAGCGAAAGGCTTCGGCGAGATCACCGCGCACCACTTGTCGCTCGCGCCGGGTCATGCTTATGAATCGGTGTCCCCCGATCATCCGCTGCTGCGTTTGTTGGCAGACATCGCAGCGCGCCACGACATGCCCATCGACCTCCATTTCGATCCGGTTCCGTCCGACATCGCGACGCCGCCGAGCCTAGCTGGAACGCAGAATCCGGCGGTGCTGAAGTCAAATATCGATGGCTTCGAGCGCCTGCTGGCGCACAACCGCAAGGCGAAGATTATCTGGGCCCACGCGGGCTCCGATCCACTCGGCTATTTCACCCCCAAGCTGGTGCGCGAGCTGCTCGGAAGACACGCCAATCTGGCGCTGAGCATTCGCCCCATCAGCCCCAGGCCTGGAGCGATGGTCTTTCCGAACGGCGAGGTAAGCGGGGAATGGATCGCGGTCCTGAGAGATTTCCCCGCGCGTTTCGTGCTCGGCAGCGATACCATGATCGTCGCCGCGCGCTACACCGGCCCGAATACTCCACGCCTGTTCGCAAATCGTGGTGAAGGTCAGCGGCGCGCCATTCGGCAACTGCTATCGGTGCTGCCACCGGACCTGGCGCGCCGGATCGGATATGAGAACGCCGAGCGTCTCTACAGACTTGGCCGTTAGCGCGCCAGTCACCGTATTGGCGGCGGTTACGACATCCGGAGTAATCGCAATCTGTCCTAACAGCGCGGGTCTACCGCCGCTCGCCGATCGGTGATAGGTATCGGCCCATGCGGTTGGATGTCGGCAGCATCTTCGTCAAAGGCGTTCGCTTCGGGTCAAGAACAAGAATCCACGATCAGGTATTAACGATCGACCGCGCCGAACTCGTTTCGCCTTTACCAATAGCGGCTCGTGGGGCGACATAAGCTGCATTGTGCGCCGTCAAACCGGGACCAGGGAGCGGGAGAATGGCCAAATCGTGCGGTGCAACGCAGCCTGGGGCGGATAGATTTGCCTAT
>VGID01000127.1 GCA_016868035.1 Betaproteobacteria bacterium
GCGCGCGCAGTCCGGCTCAGGCCCGCAGGCACCATGGCATCCAGGAACGGCAGGGCCACGGTGGCCCCCATTCCGCGCAAGAACGTCCGGCGTGGCAGCGATTTACCTGTGAGAAATGACATCAGTGGCTCCTGGAACTGTTCGTACTCGCATCGGGGGGCGCCTCGGCCCGACTGGACCGGAACGCGTCACTCTTGATGACGCCGAGAATCAGCGTCGATATCGGATAACCATCAGCTTCAGCCGCGCGTGTAATCGCCCGGATTGTCGGCTGGTCGTAGTACTCGGTGCGGCGACCCAGCGCATACGCCATCAGGTTCTCGGTCAGCGTGCGCATCAGCGGAATCGGCCGCTTGAGCAGCACGCGCGACAGTTCCCCGGGCGTCGACACGGGCGTGCCGTCGTAGAAATCGCCGCGCGTATCAAGCGACACGCTGTTCTCGCGCACGCGCCACCGGGCCACCACGTCGAAGTTGTCGAGGGCGAGGCCGATCGGATCCATGAACAGATGGCACGACCGGCAGCCCGGATCTTCGCGGTGCATCTCCATGCGCTTGCGCGTCGTCAGCGTCGCGCCGTCGTCGGAGGATTCCTTCGTATTTTCGAGCGGCGGCACGTCGGCCGGCGCAGGCGGCGGCGGGGTGCCGAGCAGGACTTCCATCACCCACTTGCCGCGCAGCACAGGGGACGTGCGATTCGCCATGGACGTCTGCACCAGCATGCTGCCCTGTCCGAGGACGCCCTGGCGGCGATCATCCGGATACGCCACCTTGCGGAAGTGGTTGCCGGCCACGCCCGGAATACCGTAGTGCCGCGCGAGGCGCTCGTTGAGGAAGGAATAGTCGGCGCGGTAGATGTCGAGCGCGCTCGCATTACGCTGCACGAGGTCGTTGAAGAACGTGATCGTCTCGGTGCGCATGGCCTTCGACAGCATCTCGTCGAAGTTCGGGAAGAAGTTGGGATCGGGGTGGACCTTGTCGATGTCCTGCAGGCGCAGCCACTGCGCCGCGAACCGTTCACCGAGCGCGCCGGCCCGCGGATCCGCCAGCATGCGACGCGCATGTTTCTCAAGGCCGCCGGGCGCGGTCAGTTCGCGTGTCGCCGCCGCGTTCCGCAACGTCTCGTCAGGCGGCGCCCCCCAGAGGAAAAACGACAGACGCGACGCAAGTTCAAAATCGCCGATCTGATACACGGCCCCGGGCCGCACACGCTCGGGCTGCCGCTCGAGCCGGAAGATGAAGTGCGGACTCGCGAGCACCGCCTCCACCGCCTCGCGGATGCCGCCTTCAAATCCCGAGCGCTGACGGCCGGACGCGTAGAACTGCAGCAACGCGTCGACTTCGCGCGTCTCGAGCGGACGCCGGTAGGCGACGGCGCCGATCCGCGCGACGATCGATCGCGCACACGGCAGCTCCTCCGCCGCGCTGGTCGGCCGGCAGGTGAAAATCTGACGCCGGCTCACGGACTCCGAGAGACCGGTGACACGCAGCGGACCGCGCACCACAAGGTCCCGCACATGCGTGAGCGTCGTGACGCCCGCACCGCCCGTGCCGGCACCCG